>NZ_JBILJG010000001.1:0-151091 GCF_044377315.1 Flavobacterium sp. | reverse complement strand
ACAATCCAAAACTAGTAATCTTGGCCAAATCGCATACAGATAACAGAGGAAGTGATACCTACAACCTAAACTTATCAGACAGAAGAGCAAAATCAACCGTACAATACGTAATCTCTAAAGGAATCGATAGAGCCAGAATCTCTGGAAAAGGATTTGGAGAAACAGAACCAAAAGTTGATTGCGGACAAACATGCACCGAAGAACAATACGCGCAAAACAGAAGAAGCGAGTTCTTGATTGTGAAGTAAATTATAATATTTTATATATGTAAAAGCCTCTAATATTTTTATATAGAGGCTTTTTCTAAAAATTCAAAATGAATTTGTTTCATAAATTAATAAATCATTTCGTTGGAAATATTGCAATGTGGATCTTTTATGGTGGCAAAAAAACAATTGAAGAAGTTGCTAAAAACGACAACTCGTTTCTAGGATTTATAACCGTAATTATTTTAGCATTTATTCTCTTTTATTCGTTTAAATAAATCATCAACTTTCCTTAACTTTACAGTTCAAAAAAATTCTAAAATGGACTTTATATACCAAGATCCGTATCCAATTTTAAAAGACGATACGCAATACAAAAAACTTACGTCTGACTACGTAAAAGTTGAGCAATTTGGAGACAGAGAAATTCTAACTATTAACCCAAAAGGATTAGAATTGTTAGCGCAAGAAGCCATGAACGATGTTTCATTTATGTTGAGAACAGCTCATTTACAAAAGCTAAACAATATTTTGAATGATCCAGAAGCGACTGATAACGACCGATTTGTAGCTTATAATTTGTTGCAAAACGCAGCTGTAGCTGTTGAAGGACAGTTGCCATCGTGTCAAGATACAGGAACAGCAATTGTGATGGCAAAAAAAGGCGAAAGTGTTTTTACAGGTGCTGATGATGCCGAATGGTTGTCAAAAGGGATTTTCAATACGTTTCAAAATAAAAATCTTCGTTACTCACAAATTGTCCCGATTTCGATGTTTGAAGAGAAGAATTCAGGATCAAATTTACCAGCTCAAATTGATATTTATGCCAAAAAAGGAGCTTCTTACGAGTTTTTGTTTTTAACAAAAGGTGGCGGCTCAGCAAACAAAACATTCTTATATCAAAAAACAAAATCACTATTGAATGAAAAATCAATGGAAGAGTTTGTTCGTGAAAAAATTAAAGATTTAGGAACTTCTGCTTGTCCACCTTACCATTTAGCTTTAGTGATTGGAGGAACTTCTGCCGAGGCAAATTTAGCAGCTGTTAAAAAAGCTTCTGCAGGCTATTTTGACCATCTTCCAACTACAGGAAACATGTCTGGCCAGGCTTTTCGCGATTTAGAATGGGAACAAAAAGTGCTGCAATATTGTCAAGAAAGTGCTATTGGTGCACAATTTGGAGGAAAATATTTTGCGCATGATGTTCGTGTAATTCGTTTGCCAAGACATGCTGCTTCTTGTCCAGTTGGATTAGGGGTTTCATGTTCAGCCGATAGAAATATCAAAGGAAAAATCACTAAAGACGGAATTTTCTTAGAACAATTGGAAGTAAATCCGCAGCAATTTTTACCAGTAGTCCCACCGCATTTGGAGGCTGCAGTTGAGGTAGATTTGAATCGTCCGATGACTGAAATTTTAGCTGAATTATCTAAATATCCAATCAAAACGCGTTTAAAGTTAAACGGAACTTTAATTGTTGCTAGAGATATTGCTCATGCAAAAATTAAAGAACTTTTAGATGCAGGGAAACCAATGCCTGAGTATTTTAAAAATCATCCCGTATATTACGCTGGACCAGCAAAAACTCCAGACGGAATGCCATCAGGAAGTTTCGGACCAACAACAGCAGGAAGAATGGATGTTTATGTAGAAGAATTCCAAAAAGCGGGGGGAAGCATGATTATGTTGGCAAAAGGAAACCGAACCAAACAAGTAATGGACGCTTGTAAAACCTACGGCGGATTCTATTTAGGCTCAATAGGTGGTCCAGCAGCAATTTTAGCGCAAGATAATATCTTAAAAGTTGAGGTTGTAGATTTCGAAGAACTCGGAATGGAAGCCGTGAGAAAAATTACAGTTAAAGATTTCCCAGCTTTTATTATCACTGATGATAAAGGAAATGATTTTTTTATGAATCTTTAGTCTTAGAACAAAGAGAATAGAATATAGAAAATAGACAAACCTGTGAGTTGAAAGACTTGCAGTTTTTTTTACTTTAAAAATTATGGATTTGATATTGTCCTAAAAAATATATTAAAATAATTTTGAAAATTAAAATAATTGTAATTACTTTGTAATAACAAAAAACAGACATGGAACTTTCAGTAATAAACATCGGAAACTCAAAAGGGATTAGGCTTTCTAAAACAATCCTTGAAAAATATAACATTCATGATAAAATAGAAGTCATTCTAGAAAAAGGGTTTATTGTTTTAAAACCTAAAACTGAACCAAGAGTTGGTTGGGAAAAAGCATTCCAAAAAATGCATGAAAACGGAGACGACCAACTATTTATGAATGACGTGTTTGAAGACGAAACTTTTGAAGAATGGAAATAAATCAATATGATATCGTATTGGTTAATCTTGATCCTACGATGGGAAGCGAAATGAAAAATACAAGACCCTGCGTGGTTTTGTCTCCAAATGAAATGAATAAATATTTACAAACCATAGTTGTTGCTCCCATGACAACGAGTTCTAAACCCTACCCCACAAGAATAGAAATAAAACACAATCAAACAAAGGGTTGGATTGCTATTGACCAAATACGAACAATAGACAGAGCTCGAATAGTAAAAGGCTTCGAAACCTTAACAGCTAAAGAAGTAGTGAAAGTTAAAAACGTAATTAAAGAAACGTTTGTTGACTAAATAAAAACATAACCCTCTCACTATTATGAACTCTAAGAAGGTTTTTTGCTCTCCTGCAAGGTTTCCCAAAACCTTGTAGGTATATTAATCTCTTGATTTTAAGATATTATATTTGGCGGTCAATCAAAATAGTAATGTCTAAAATCACAAAATATTATATTTTTTTAGGGTTTAAACCCCAATAAATTATATTTTGAACAATTAACCATTTCCCTGCTTTTATTATTACGGATGATAAAGGGAATGATTTCTTCTCGGTATTAAGTCATTAGGATGAAGAAAAGAATATAAAAAAAATCCTGTCAGAGTGAACATGCCCCAAAAAGTTAGACACTATTTGGGGCATTTTTATGAGAAAAAAAAGAAGTTTTACATAAAAATTAAATTCTAAAAAATTTCTATTTTGTAACAAAAACCTGATTCATCAATATATAAACGTAAATCTTTACAATCATCAGCATCATTTAATTGATAAAAAACTCCTCTTTTACTACAATTATAAATGAAATATTTTTCTCCATAAAAACTCGTTAAATCAGAATCTGGTTTTCCAATCAGTTCAAAAATTTCTGTTTTAGATTTGTTTAATAATAAATTATTAGCCTCTTCAATATTATTGATTTGAATATCTGAACTTTTAAAGTAATTCAATAAAATAAAAAATGCTACACAACTAATGAATGCCTTTAACGATTCTTTCTCATAGGTCTGTGTTTCTTTATTCCATGATTTAAATAAAAAAAGTAATCCAATAATTACAGATAAAACTTGAAGAATTAAAATAAATGTATTCATAATAAACTAGTTTTTTTTTGATTAATAATTTTTTCCAGTATTTCATTTGGAAATACATCTAAAACAAGTTTAGCAACATATGGACTAAGAATTCTGTCAACTCCTGCTTCCATCCATTTGGGATCGTTATAAAAAGATAATTTTCTATAATTATTTGTGTTGTTTAGCTTGTCTTGTTCTACTAAAAATTGCATACGACAAATTACTTTGTAAATAAATTCATCTTTTAAAATTTTTAATTTTTGTTTTGATTTTGAAAACCCATAAACTAGAACTAGGTTGTCGGGACAATAGCTAAATAGAAAATAAGTTTCTTTACCTAATGTTTTACATTGTTCCATAAAAAATTATATTTTAAACAAAAATACCACACCACCTCAAAAAAAAATCTCTAAAAAATTTCTTAATTTGATTAATTTATTCTAATTTTGAACTATTAATTCTCATAGTATGATACAGCAACCTGAAATTAAGATTAAACAAATTCGTGAATTGAAGAATTTTACGCAAGAATATGTCGCGCAACAATTAGGGCTATCTACCCGTGCGTATAGTAAAATTGAAACTGGAGAAACACAATTAACGATTAATCGATTGAACGAAATTAGTGCTATCCTAGAAGTTCAACCAATGGAAGTTTTAGGGTTTGATGATAAGAAAATTTTTAATATCAGTCATTCAACAGGAAATAATGGTTACAATAACATATTATATCCCGAAAAACTGATTCAACAATACGAAGAAACCATACAGGCGTTAAAAGAGCAAATTGCTGTGATGAAGTTGTTAATGGGAAAATAAGAGATTCTGAAGTTGTGTATAAATTTTGCGTAAATTGAAATATTTTAAAGATAACAGTAACTACTAAAAATTAGTTTACAAACAAATAAACTTTCAAATA
This sequence comes from Flavobacterium sp., assembly GCF_044377315.1. Lineage (GTDB taxonomy): Bacteria > Bacteroidota > Bacteroidia > Flavobacteriales > Flavobacteriaceae > Flavobacterium. The sequence goes on along the minus strand of NZ_JBILJG010000001.1, from coordinate 146,536 downwards.
TTAAATAGTAAACGCTTTCAAGATTATTTTATTATTTATTTTCTTGTAATAGTTTTGTCAAAGAAGGAGAATGTGATTGCGTCTTTCAAAAAAATAAATAGATGTCAAAAATGAATAGAAGGGTGAACAAGCAAGATGGTTTTTATTTTGATTCAATAGGTTGTTCTGTGGTAATTTTGGCTCAAGATAATATCTTAAAGTTGAGGTTGTAGATTTTGAAGAACTAGGAATGGAAGCCGCGAGAAAAATTACAGTTAAAGATTTCCCTGCATTAATTATTAATGATGATAAAGGAAACGATATCTTTGCTAATTTATAATTTAAAGATTACCGCAAATTCGCAAATTTTTAGTCTAAAATAGATTTAGATAATTTGTGAATTTGCGGTTAACTATTTTACAAATACTCTTAATATGCCTTTTAAAGAAACATTTTCAGAATTTTACACCAAAGTTAAATCGAGTTTAGATGATGGAACTTTTGCCAAATTAACTTTAGCAAAAACCATCGGAAATGCCGAATTGATGAATATTTACGTTCGTCCGATAATGGATGACGATGTTTTGAAATTGGAGTTAAAATTTAAGTTTCAGCAGGAAGAAATTATTGAAATTCATACGATAGAAAATGCTTTTTCTAGGTTGTTGGAATTTATAAATAATCCGTTTTTATCTGCAATTTTATTTACTACCGAATTTGATTTGACTTATAAATTAAATAAAAAACGAGCAGTAAGTATGGTGGAACAATTTCCAAGTTTTGCTCATGCATCGCCTGTGATTATAGAGTATTTAGAATCAAAAAATTAAATAAATTTCAAAATTAAAAAAGCCACAGAACTCTATTGAATTTTGTGGCTTTCTTTTCTAAAAAGAATTTCTAGTTTATATTCATCTCAGGAATATCGCCTTCAATAATTAAATCAGCTTCGGTTGAGGCAATAATATGTTCGACAGAAACTCCTGGTGCACGTTCTAATAGTTTAAATCCTTTTGGAGTGATTTCTAAAACGGCTAATTCAGTAACTACTTTTTTCACACAGCCAACACCCGTTAGCGGCAATGAACATTTTTTAAGAATTTTACTTTCGCCAGCCTTGTTCACATGCATCATGGCTACAATTATGTTTTCGGCAGAAGCTACCAAATCCATTGCGCCACCCATACCTTTTACCATTTTTCCCGGAATTTTCCAGTTGGCAATATCGCCGTTTTCTGAAACTTCCATGGCACCAAGAATTGTTAAATCTACATGTTGACCGCGAATCATCCCGAAACTAAAAGCAGAATCAAAGAAACTTGCACCAGGCAAAGTCGTGATGGTCTGTTTTCCAGCGTTGATTAAATCGGCATCTTCTTCGCCTTCAAACGGGAATGGTCCCATGCCGAGAACACCGTTTTCACTTTGAAATTCAACCGAAATATCAGTACGGACATAATTGGCAACCAATGTTGGAATACCAATTCCTAAGTTTACATAATAACCGTCTTTAACTTCTTTAGCTATTCGTCTTGCAATGTCGTTTTTATCTAACATAGTTAATGTAAAAATTTGTTAATGTGAAAATGTAACAATTGATTAATGTACCAATGTATTAATTTGTAAATTATTTAATTGCTACATTAACCAATTGTTATATTATTTATTTGATTTACTTGATGAAATAATCTTATATACAATTAACGAAATTACTCTTATTTGTTCTTTTAAATCATCATTAAAAGGATAAGATTTTGCTCTTTCACATAATAAAAGCCAATACTTTGTTTCTTCAATTTCTTTTGCAGCAATTTTCATCTTATGAATAAAGTCAGCTCTGCTCTCTGCATTTTGCGCTTCATGAATGTTTGCTCCAATACTTGTTCCAGATTTTAGCAATTGATTTGCGATAACATATTTTCTTTTTTCTTCTAACAATTCACAAAAAGTTATTATTTCTAAACTGAATTCAATAGATTTAGTAAGTATTACATTTTCTTCCATAATTGTTACACTATAAAATTGATTAATTATTACATTTTGCTTCGTGTTGTTCTCTGCTCAATTCTTTTTTCAAATTTTTCTCCTTGGAAAATTCTTTGAATCAAGATGCCAGGAATATGAACTTGATTTGGATCTAATGTACCAGCTGGAACTAGTTCTTCTACTTCGGCGATGGTTATTTTTCCTGCGCCACACATACATGGGTTGAAGTTTCTTGCGGTTCCTTTGAAAATTAAATTTCCTGCTTCGTCACCTTTCCAAGCTTTTACAATAGAAAAATCCGCTTTGAAAGCGTGTTCCATTACGTGCATTTTTCCGTTGAATTCGCGAACTTCTTTTCCAATAGCAACTTCGGTTCCGTAACCAGCAGGTGTAAAGAAAGCCGGAATTCCTGCTTGAGCAGCACGACAACGTTCCGCAAGAGTTCCTTGTGGAATTAGTTCTACATCGAGTTCGCCTGAAAGCATTTGACGTTCAAACTCGGCATTTTCACCAACGTAAGACGAAATCATTTTTTTGATTTGTTTTTGTTGTAATAATAATCCCAAACCAAAATCGTCAACACCTGCATTGTTGGAAATACAAGTTAGGTTTTTAGTTCCTTTTTTAACCAATTCGGCAATGCTGTTTTCTGGAATTCCGCAAAGTCCGAAACCGCCTAGCATTATGGTCATATTGTCTTCAATACCTTGAAGTGCTTCTTGAACAGAGTTTACTTTTTTGTTAATCATATTTTGAAACTATGTTTTTTATATTTTCACTAACTTTTATTTGTTCCTAAACATTCTGATAGTCTAGCCCTGATGGTCGAATTGCTCTCGCAATTACCTTTATCTTTTTTCTTTAAAAAGATAAAGATATAGCGTACAGCAGGATTAGCTCCTAAATTATTCAATTTGAAATTCATCAATATCTTGTTCGGCCTGAATGGTATCGTTTTCGGCTGGTGTATAGGCTCTTGGTTCCCAACAATCTACTTTTATAGATAGGTTGACTGGTTTTTCAAATTCTTCGGTAGAAACGTTTAGCTTTTCGTCTGCATAACATTTTTTCATAAAAATACCCCAAATAGGTAAGGCTGCCGTTGCTCCTTGACCATAGGTAATGCTTTTGAAACGAGCCGAACGGTCTTCGCAGCCAACCCAAACACCTGTTACAAGATTAGGAACCATTCCCATAAACCAACCATCAGATTGATTTTGTGTTGTACCTGTTTTTCCAGCAATAGGATTTTTAAGCACATACGGATAACCTGTTACACGGTTGTAGCCATGACCACCACCATCGGTACGAAGTCTATCTCCTGAACCGCCTTCGGTAACACCTTCAAGCAATTTGATAACAGCAAAAGCAATGTCTTTGTTCAATACATCATGCGATTCGGGAATTGGTTCGTAAATTACAACACCATTTTTATCTTCGATTCTTGAAATAAATTGTGGTTTGATGTAAACACCTTGATTGGCAAATGTGCTATAAGCCGCCACCATATCATGAACTGTAATATCAACGGCTCCAAGTGCAATAGATGGTTGAACAGGTATGTCAGATTTAACGCCTAATTTGTGCGTTAGTTCGACTACTGCTTCTGGACCAACTCTGTCGATTAGTTTGGCCGAAACGGTGTTAATAGAATTTGCCAATGCTTTTTTGAGAGAAACCATTCCGCGATAACGTTGATCAGAATTACGAGGTTCCCAATCTTCGGTTACGTGGTGACGCCCTTTTCTTATCATAAATGGACCGTCGATAATAGTATCGCATGGTGAAGCACCTAATTGTTCGATAGCTGTTGCATACACAAAAGGTTTGAATGTTGATCCAACTTGACGTGCGCCTTGCCCTACGTGGTCGTATTGGAAATATTTGTAGTTGATTCCGCCAACCCATGCTTTGATATGACCAGTTTGTGGTTCCATAGCCATCACGCCCGATTGTAGAAAATGTTTGTAATATCTTATAGAATCTGTTGGCGACATTATGGTATCTCTTTCGCCTTTCCATGTGAAAACTTTCATTTTGGTTTTGACTGCAAATGATTTGATAATAACATCCTCGTCTTTTCCTTGTGCTTCCATTTGTCTCCATCTTTCGGAGTTTTTCATGGCTTGCATCATCAATTTTTTAGTTTCAGCATCAGAAATATTTACAAATGGTGCGTTTTTATTGCCTTTTTGTTGGGCGTCAAATTCTTTTTGTAGATTGGTTAAATGGTCAGTAACCGCTTCTTCTGCATAGGTTTGCATGCGCGAATCGATAGTGGTATATATTTTCAAACCATCTTTATAGATATCGTAATCTGAACCATCTGGTTTTTTGTTTTCTGCCATCCATTTTTTCATAAAATCACGAAGATATTCTCTAAAATAAGTTGCGATTCCTTCATGATGACTTTCTGGTTTGAAATGTAAAACGATAGGTTTTTTTTCTAATTTTTCTTTATCTGATTCTTTAAGAAATCCGTTTTTTACCATTTGTCCAAACACAACATTTCTTCTATCTTGTACTTTTTCTATTCGGCGAACAGGATTAAATAGTGAAGGATTTTTTAGCATTCCAACAAGCATTGCGCTTTCTTCAATAGATAAATCGCGAGGTTCTTTTCCGAAATAAACCTTTGCTGCCGAACGAATTCCAACAGCAGTATTCACAAAATCGGCTTTGTTGAGATACATTGCAATGATTTCATTTTTAGTATATTGTCTTTCTAAACGAATAGCGATAATCCATTCTTTTGCTTTCTGAACAATTCTAAAAGGTAAAAATTTAGAACCTTCTCCATGAAAAAGAAGTTTGGCTAATTGTTGAGTAAGTGTACTTGCACCACCTTTAGAGCCTAAGCTCATCATGGCTCGTAATGTTCCGCGACCATCAATACCTGAATGGTCATAAAAACGTTCGTCTTCGGTGGAAACTAATGCGTTAACTAGGTGTTTTGGCAAGTCGCTATATTTTATTGAAGTACGGTTTTCGTTGTAAAATTTACCAATAGTAACACCATCGGTAGAAATAATTTCGGTTGCCAAATTTGAATTAGGATTTTCTAAATCTTCAAACGAAGGCATTGAACCAAAAAGTCCCCAAGATGCAAAAAGAAAGAATAAAAAGATGCCTCCAAGTCCGTACAAGAAGATTTTCCAAAATTTCTTTTTATAGTAATTAATGTCTTTTATCTGATTTGCAGTATTAGATTTTGTTGTGGCCATACGAATTATTCTAATGTTTCTATTCTAAAACCTACTTCGGTTATTCCTTCTAATTTGTCAATTCCGGTAACTTTACCTGTTTGTCTTGCCGCTTGTTTGATAGTAACTTTATGTTTACCAGCTTTAAACTTAACTCGCTCTTTAAAAACCAGTTTGCTTTCTTTTACATCTGAAAAACCATCTCCAAGTAAATTGCCTTCTACATCAGCCATTAGGTATTCTAAAGTGTCAATTTTGGTAATACCATCTGGATAATTCATACTAACAATTAGAAAAATATTATTAAACGGATAGTCATTATTACCTCTCAAATTTAAGAACAAATTGTATTCTTTCTTTGGTTCGAGTTTTGGCAAATCAAATGAAACCAAAGAATCTTTATTCCAAGAATTCCCAACAGATTTGTAATCATCAAAAACTCTTTTCTTATCGCAAGAAAAAAGTAGAAAAACCATCAATATAAATAAAAAATTACTTTTTAGGCTCATTTTTGTTTACAGGAGTTATTTTGTTGTTTGGGTTACGATGATTTTTGTTTGGTTGTTTTTGAGTGCCATTTTGTTGTGGCTTTTCACTATTTTGATTCGTCAAATTTTGGTTTTGATTCGCGTTTTGTTGCTGAGGTCTATCGCCGTTAGGTTTTCTATTCTTGTTTTTGTTATTTTTCTTTTTCTTAGGCTGGTCAAAACGAGTTAAACTTTCCTGACCCATCGCATTATTGAAGTCTTTTACTTCTTCTTGTGTAATTTCTAATGCAAAATCTTCTAATGAAGAAACACGTTTTTTCTCTTTATTTTGAGCAATAATTTCTCTTACTTGATCAATTTTTAGCACATGCCAATTAGCAAAATTATCGGTATAGGCAAACCACATTAATCCTTTGAAAATATCTTGTTTTTGACAAATTGCGTCTCCTTTTTCGGTGTGTAATTTGGTTTCAAATTCAGGAAAATCTTTTAAAGCATCAAGGTAAGTGTCTAATTCATAATTCAAACAACATTTCAATTTTCCGCATTGTCCTGCTAATTTCTGTGGATTTAACGACAATTGTTGGTAACGCGCTGCCGATGTATTTACACTTCTAAAATCGGTTAACCATGTTGAACAGCACAATTCTCTTCCGCAAGAACCAATACCCCCTAAGCGGGAAGCTTCTTGACGAAAACCAACTTGTTTCATCTCGATTCTGGTTTTGAAAACCTGTGCAAATTCTTTAATCAATTGACGAAAATCGACTCTATCTTCAGCAGTATAATAGAAAATAGCTTTAGAACCATCACCTTGAAATTCGATGTCAGAAATTTTCATTTGCAACTTTAAAGCAATAGCAATTTCACGTGCTTTTACTTTCATTGGTTCTTCTTTATCGCGAGCATCACTCCAAATATCGATGTCTTTTTGAGAAGCTTTTCGATACACTTTAGTAATTTCGTTGCTGGTATGATTAACCCCTTTTTTCTTCATTTGAATTTTTACCAATTCGCCCGTAAGAGTTATAATGCCAATGTCATGACCAGGTGAAGCTTCGGTAGCAACGATATCGCCAATGCTTAAAGTAAGTTTTTCGGTATTTCGGTAAAATTCTTTTCTCCCGTTTTTGAAACGAACTTCTACACAATCAAAAGGCGCTTCGCCATTAGGCAAACTCATATTTGCCAACCAATCAAAAACGGTTAATTTGTTGCAGCTATCGGTGCCGCAAGTCCCATTATTTTTACAACCCTTAGGCGCACCACCATCAGAAGTTGAACAACTTGTACATGCCATAATTTTATAGGTAGTATTGCCAAAAAGCAATTTAAGTTCATAAAACGATTAATCGGTAAAGATAGTATTTTTAAAAAATAAATTCCAATAAAAAAATCCCAAATTCCAAGTTAGAAAAAACAGTTAAAATTTGGGATTTTATATAGTTGATTTTTAAAACAGTTACTCTAATATCTTAAATAATTTATCTGATAATCTTACTCTAAAAGGTAAAATAAAAGTGACTTTATCACCAATTTTAGCAACCGAATTTTCACTTCCGTTTACCATCATTTTGTCTAAAATTAGTTCCTCGTTTCCTGTGGTTGGTCCAGAGATTAAGATTTTATCACCAACATTTAATATGTTATTCTCGATGATAAATAATCCAACTTGTGGTTTTGGATAATAATGTTCGGCTTTACCAATAAGTGCTTTTTTGATTTTTATTTTCTGACGAATGTCTTTTGGTTTTTGAGCAATCGCTAAGGATTTATCAGATAGTTCACCTGAATGTTTAAATAATAGATTTTCTGATTTTCCTTTGCGAAAGACTTTATTTCCAACTTGTTTTCCTCTTCTTAATTTTACTTGTTCTACCAATGGTAAATGAATGGTATCTAAACATTCTTTTGAACAACAATTTTCCATTGTAGCTTTACAATCATCACATTGAATGAACAATAAATGACAACCATCGTTTTCACAATTAGTGTGATTATCGCACGGTTTTCCGCATTGGTGGCATTGCGAAACGATATCGTCGGTAATTCTTTCACCTAATCTATGGTCGAAAACAAAGTTCTTTCCTATGAATTTACTTTCTATGTTTTCTTCCTTTATTTGTTTGGCATAATTGATAATTCCGCCTTCTAATTGAAACACATTTTTAAAACCTTGATGCTTAAAATAGGCTGACGCTTTTTCACATCGAATTCCGCCGGTGCAATACATCACTAGGTTTTTATCTTCTTTAAAACTTTTTAATTGCTCGTTGATAATCGGTAAACTTTCTCTAAAAGTTTCTACATCTGGAGTTATTGCGCCTTTAAAATGTCCGATTTCACTTTCGTAATGATTTCTAAAATCGACAACGATGGTATTTGGGTCTTCTAATATTTGGTTGAATTCTTTAGCTTTCAAATGTACACCGATATTGGTTACATCAAACGTTTCATCATTTAATCCGTCGGCTACAATTTTATCTCTAACTTTCACAGTTAATTTCAAAAATGAATGATCATCGTGCTCTACGGCAACATTCAAACGAATTCCTCGCATGAAATCATAAGCTTCTAAAGTTGCTCTAAAAGCTTCAAATTTTTCGGCTGGAACACTCATTTGAGCATTTATTCCTTCTTTGGCAACGTAAGTTCGACCAAGTGCGTCGAGTTGGTTCCATTGGATAAATAAATCGTCGCGAAATTTTTTGGGATCTTCAATTTTGGCATACGCATAGAAAGATAATGTTAGGCGTTGTTGTCCGGCTTCATCAATTAATTGAGCTCTTTCTTCTGCGCTTAAGGTGTTATACAGTTGCATGCTATAAACGTTTAAGTGAGAAATATGTTTTGAATTCTAAATGGAAGAATTCGGGTGCAAAGTTAAAAATTTTTATTTAACCACAAAGCACACAAAGAATGCACTAAGTTCACAAAGTATAAAAAAAGAAAAAGCACTAAATTAATAGTGCTCTTTGTGCCTTCTTTGCGAACTTAGTGGTTAGAAAACTAACAGAATTCTGCGTAAGCATCTTTTAAGTTTTCTGCAATCATTTCAGCCGGACGACCTTCAATGTGGTGACGTTCTAGCATGTGAACCAATTCTCCGTTTTTGAACAATGCCATACTTGGTGACGATGGAGGAAACGGAAACATTTCTTCTCTTGCCGCATCAACTGCTTCTTTGTCAACTCCTGCAAAAACCGTTACTAAATGATCTGGTTTTTTTGCTCCGTCCAAACTCATTTTTGCTCCTGGACGAGCATTTCTAGCAGCGCAACCACAAACTGAATTTACAACCACAAGTGTTGTCCCTTCTACTTTGATAGCATTTTTCACTTCTTCTGCACTGTATAAATCTTGAAAACCTGCTTCAGAAAGTTCTGCTCGCATTGGTTTTACCATTTCTTCTGGATACATAATTATTTATGATTTAAGACCTGTCTATCGACAGGCAGGTTAACGATTTCTGAATTTTGATTATAAAATCATTGCAAAGATAAATAGAATTCTGGTTTTTAGAATGATTCTAATCATAAAGATTTGTTATCGTTTGATAGAGAATTTAAACTAAAAAAGCCTTTCAAATAATGCTCTAATAAAAAGATCTTTTGGGCATTTCCAAATTACTTGTAAATCTTCCCAAAACGTAGTTTCTTCGTCGAGAAATTTGAAAATTAAAGTTGGATTTCCTTTTTGGAATAAAGTAGAAAAAACTTTAGAACCCAAATCATTTCTTTTGAATAAAACATCTATAAACAACAAATCGTAGAACCAAAATTTATCTATTTTATGAAATTTCCTGAAATCGGTTTCTTTCGATAAAAATTGAATTAGTGCTTTTGATTTTTTGGTAGTATTTTTAAATGTATAACCTGTACTTGCTTTAGTCCAACCGCCAATAGAACCAATATTTATGATATTTTTGGTGGTGTGTTTCCAAAAATGATAACTCGTCATTGGGATATTTCCTTGTTCTTTTTCGATGATTTCGTAGTCAGTAATTCCTAACTTTTTGATGTATTTTTGGATTTCATTTTCGTATTCTTCTTTTGGAAGTAAATCTTTCGAAAACAACGTATATTCTAGTAATGCTTCGGTTGAAGAAGTTGGAAGAACGTACATAAAACGAGTATTTCCTCTTTGTTCGACAGAAAAATCCATAAAAGTTGCCGAACTTTTATCAAAAACTTCTTCTTTAGATTTTATAAACCAACCAATAAAATGTTGTTGTAATAATGGATATTTTGACTGACTATTTACAAGAGATGGATTGTAAATAGAATTAAAAATTTTATTACAAGTATAATTTTGATTTTCTGTTTTTACGATGCAATGATTTCCTAATTCTTCGAAGTCAATTACTTTTTGATTTACAAAATGTATATTATCTTGTTTAGAAATTAAGTCGAAAACGAGATTGTAAAAATCCAATCCGCGAATCATTTTATAGTGATACGGATTCAAATCTAAATCTCGTCGGAAGGTTTCATCTGCAAAAAGAGCAATATCCCATTTTTTGGATACAATTTCATCAAATTGAGTAGAATTATCCCAAAAACACCAAGTTCTATCATTAGATTTTTTTGGATCTTCATCCAATAATAAAATGGTTTTATCTTTAAATTTTCCAGATAAAATCATTTCATAAACGGTCATTAAAGCCGATAATCCTGACCCAGTGAAAATGTAGTGATAGTGTTGCATCTTAAATCCTGAATGAAAATCCAAATGCCCAATAATTGTTGGGAGCATTTTTAGAGATTCCAAATCCCGAAGACAAATCTAACATAAAATTGTTGTTTATCAAATAGGTAATTCCGCCATCAAAACTGTGATATGGTTTTTGATTTTGCGGTATAAATCCAAAAAGTTCAAAGTAACTTCCCAATTTCTTAGTGATGGAATATCCTGTTGCTGTTGTGTAAATAAATGTAGGCTCAGCAGAAAACCCATCCCATTCTGCTCCAAGATTATAACTGAACGACATTCTTTCTGATAAAGTATGTTGCATTACAAATCGAAATTCAGGCCCGATGAACTCAGTTTTAAAGTTTTTTGAAGCCATATTTGGTAAGGAAATATGAGCAATAAATGATGTTTTAGGGATTATGCCTTTTTCTTCAGTCAATTTCACTTTGAAACCAACATATATAGGAGATAATCCGTTGAATTTCTCATTTTTTATTTCTTCCCAAAAAAATTCGGTTATCAATCTCAACTCAAAATTTTCATTTACACCATATTTCCATAACGTTGAAGGTAAACTTAATGATTTACTAAACGCATCATTTTTTTGAAAAGTAAAACCGGTTTCCACTTGAAACATTCCTTTAGGTACAAGAGCAGGAGTTTCCGTTTGATCAGGTCTATCCGCTTGAATAGGTTCAATTTCTTGAGAATAAATAAATGTTGAAGATGAGATTAGAAAAAGTAATATTTTAGTTTTCATAAATTTAATTTTAGACAAATCTAAAAATATTTTTTAATATTTTATAAAAAAATGTATATTTGTCGAAAATAATTAATCAAAAATGACCATTTCTGAAGAAAATTACATCAAAGTTATTTTTCATTTATCGCATGTTTCTCCAAAAGGCGTAAATACTAATGCTATAGCAGGAATGTTAGAAACAAAGGCATCATCAGTTACAGATATGTTGAAAAAGTTATCCGAAAAAGAGTTGGTTGCATATCAAAAATATCAAGGAGTTACTTTGACAGAGAAAGGTTTTCATTCGGCAAAAATGATTGTAAGAAAGCACCGTTTGTGGGAAGTTTTTTTAGTTGATAAATTAAATTTCTCATGGGATGAGGTTCACGAAATCGCAGAAGAATTAGAACATATAAAATCGGAAAATTTGATAAATAAATTAGATGCATTTTTAGATTTTCCATCGTTTGACCCTCATGGCGATCCTATTCCTAATGCTGCTGGTGAGATTAAAAAAGTCATTAAATTATTATTATCCGAAACGGAATTAAATATAGAATATCAATGTGTTGGAGTTAAAGATTCTTCGTCAGAATTTTTACAGTATTTAGACAAACAAAAAATTGCCTTAGGTTCAAAAATTAAGGTCAAGGAGAAGGAAAGTTTTGACGATACTTTACTAATTCAGATTGATTCAAGAGAATTAACAATATCTAATAAAATTGCAAATAATATATACGTTAACTAATTATGTTTCAAACAATTTTAGATTATTTCGAAAGTATTGACCCTATTTTAGCGGCTTTGTACGCTACATTATTTACTTGGTTTTTAACAGCATTTGGAGCATCATTCGTGTTCTTTTTTAAGAATATGAATCGAGTAGTTCTTGACGGAATGCTAGGTTTTACTGGCGGTGTTATGATTGCGGCAAGTTTTTGGAGTTTACTCGCACCTGCAATTGAAATGAGTGAAGGTGAAGGATTTGTAAAAGTAATTCCAGCTGCAGTTGGATTTGGATTAGGAGCACTTTTTATTTTTGGATTGGATAAAATTCTTCCACATTTGCACATTAATTTTCAAGAAACTGAAGGAGTAAAATCGCCATGGCAACGAACTACATTATTAGTTTTGGCAATTACACTACACAACATTCCCGAAGGTTTAGCCGTTGGAGTTTTATTTGGTGGAGTTGCTGCCGGAATTCCCGAAGCATCAATTGCTGGAGCTGTAACCTTGGCAATCGGAATTGGCATTCAGAATTTTCCCGAAGGAATCGCCGTTTCAATGCCGTTACGCAGAATGGGAATGAGCCGTTGGAAAAGTTTCATGTACGGACAATCATCAGCTTTAGTTGAACCAATTGCAGGAGTTTTAGGTGCGGTTGCAGTTACATTTTTTACACCACTTTTACCTTATGCTTTAGCATTTGCAGCAGGAGCAATGATATTTGTAGTGGTTGAAGAAGTAATTCCCGAAACCCAACAAGATAAAAACACCGATATTGCCACTTTAGGATTGATAGGAGGATTTATTGTAATGATGACTCTTGATGTAGCTTTAGGCTAATATTCGTATCTTTGATAGATGAAAAAACTATTTTTACTTTCAATCTTGTTTTTCAGTTTTTCGCTTTTTTCGCAAAATTCTGAAAAAATTACGACCAAAAAATGTATTCCAAAAAAAGGATTGCATTTCAAATTAAAAAACGTTTTTAATGATTCAAGATGTCCACAAGTTGTTGATTGTATTTGGGCTGGAGAAGTTTCGGCAATTGTAGAAATTTACAAAGACAAAAAATTGGTTGAAGAGAAAACACTTACATTCAATTCTAGAAACAGTGAACAAAACAACAAATGGTTTGAGAATTATTTTACTAAAAAAATAAAAAGTGTTTCAGTTATGCCTACTAGAAAAGAAGGCGAACAGATTAACCCAAAAAAGTATTTTATAAATATTGTTTTTAGTGATTAATTACAACCACAATCATCATCACCACAGTTGTTTTTTTTCTTTTTTGAAAATAACGGTTTTAGTATAAAAAATACCGCTATTGCAAGTGCTATGTATACTAAAACCGTTTGTGTCATTTTAAATATTATTAAAGCTTAGCGCCAATTGATATGTAAAAAGTTCTGCCTTCTCCTGGTAAAATTCCTGGTCCTGGATAACCTCCAGCTCTTCTAGTTGCATAATTTTCATTAAAAAGATTGTTAATGCCACCTCTAATGTTATAGTTTTCCAAAAACTTGTATTCTGTCGATAAATCAAAAACATTATAGTTTTCTAAAAGTCCTGTTATTCCATTTGCAGATGGCGCAACAGTATTATTGGCATCTGTAAAAATTTTACCCGACATTCTATATTGTGCTGTTGCAGATATATTATTGTTACTCCATGAGATGCCAAAGTTATGAATATATCTTGGAGCGTTTTCTACTCTGTTTCCCTTTAAATTGGTTTCTGTAATTGCAATATTTGGAGCGGTTCCTGAGGTTGTGAAGACTGCAAAATCAGTATAGCGACTGTCGATAAAGCTTACTGTTGCAAATACATCTAAATTACCATAAGGTTTGTCAACGTTGAATAATTTTGTAACATTTATGTTTGCAAAACCTTCTATTCCTTTATTTACTGTTTCACCTAGATTCGTTCTGTAAATAAATGTGCCTTGGTTTGGGTCGTTATTTAAAAATTGTCTAGTACCACCAATTCGGTTATTATAACTCAAATAAAATAAGCTAAAATCAAAGTTTAAATACTTTTTGAATGTTCCTCTGTAACCTAAGTCCGCATTGAATCCGCTTGCATCTTTTAAATTTGTATCGATTACATCGGTTACAGCAGGCGGAGTTAAATCAGAAAACAATACGGGTCTATACGCTTGTGTAATATTAGCATAAATATTTGTAGTTCTGAATTTGTATTCCAAACCTAATCCAAATAATGGTTTGCTTCGTGAAATTGTTTTATTTGGAAAAGCTATATCATTAGCGCCACTAACTCCAAATCTGCCTTCGCCAGTGTTTTTAATGTATTCATAACGAATTCCTGGTGTAATACTAAGTTTTTCGGTTACTTTAAATTGATTTTCTGCAAAGACAGCTACATTTTCTGTAGTAAAATCTATATCTCGTGCATATCGTCCTTCAACAGACAAATCAAAATCTGACCCTCTTGTTCCTGTTCCTTCTTGTAATCGTTGTGTATTTGCTTGATAAATTCTAACGCCAAATGCCAAATTACTTTTTATTTTTCCAATTTCATATTTAAGAATGTTTCTATTTTCAACACCAAAATTTTTGTAATAATCTCTATCTAATTTTCTATTCGAATAATTATTTGTAGTTGTACTTATAGCGTCAATAGTATTTGGCGTTGCTGTAATTCCAACACTATTTCGCTCTCCAATTAATCCGAATAATTTAGTATTAGATGAAAATTTATCATTGATTTTAGTGTCAAAATTGATTGAAAACACATTCCATGGAGTTCCAAACCAGTTTCTTTCTCGTAGTGATTGTCTCGAATTTGCAGTAAATTGGTCATCGGTTAAACCTCCGGCTTGTTGCATTTTATAATCCATATTGGTGTATTCTGCCGATAATTTTGTGTTTTCAGTAAATCGATATTCCACAAAAGCATGGGTATTTCTAACAGTATATTCGCTATTTTCTCTCCATCCATCTGCACTTCTAGAATGATTGTAAACGTAGTAGGAAAATTTTTTATAGGCCCCACCAATAGCGTTATAACTACTCATTAAGCCATAACTACCAACTGTATTTTGTGTTTCGAAAGAAAACTTCTTTTTTGTTTCCCTTTTTAATTGATAGTTCAACATGCCGCCGAATTGTGGTCCGAATTGCAATGAAGAACCACCACGTATAAGTTCAACCGTTTCAACAGCTTCTAATGGTGGATTATAATACGCTTCTGGATAACCAAAAACGTCAGATGAAATATCGTAGCCGTTTTGTCTTGTATTTAGTTCCCAACTTCTGTTTGGACTAAGCCCTCGAACACCAACATTAATTTGAATGCCAGAACCTTCGTTTTCCCAGATAGTTACACCAGGAACTCTAGAAAATATCTCTCTGGCATTGTTAGTAGTAAAGTTTCCATTAATATTAGACAACTTTAACACTTCGTTCTTTTTACCCGAAAACAAAACATTTTCTTTAATTTCAGGCATTCGCTCCGGACTTTGTTGTTTACTAATTATTAGT
Source organism: Flavobacterium sp. (assembly GCF_044377315.1). GTDB lineage: Bacteria > Bacteroidota > Bacteroidia > Flavobacteriales > Flavobacteriaceae > Flavobacterium. The sequence goes on along the minus strand of NZ_JBILJG010000001.1, from coordinate 131,217 downwards.
ACAGGATTTAATTTTTTAATAGTATCGTTTAAAGCTAAATCATTTTCTTGTGCGTTTGAATACAGAGCAAAAAAGCTTACGATGACTAATATATAGTTCTTCATTTTATTTAGATTAATTCTACACAGCAAAAATATAAATTAATTCTTATTTAGACAAATTAAAAATAATAAAATTTTACAAGTTATTTTTATTGTAGTTTTTTTCAGTTGCTCAAGATTTTCATAAGGTTTTTTGATTGTATTTTTACTGGAGAAGTATCGGTAATTTTAGAAATTTACATAGACAAAAAATGGTTGAAGGGAAAACACTGACATTCAATTCTAGAAACAGTGAAGAAAACAACAAGTGGTTTGAGAAATTATTTTCTAAAAAAATAAAAAGTGTTTCATTATACCTAATTAGAAAAGAGGGTGAAGAGATTAACCCAAAAAGTATTTTATATAGGTTTTTTTAGTGATTAATTATAACCACAATCTAATCACCACAATTTTTCTTAGTTTTTTCTTAAGAACTTTTTATAATAGAAAAATCAAATCAATTGCTACTGTATCCTAAACTAATATTTCTTGTAGTTTTATATTGTAAAGTTACAACTTATTTTATTTCAACACTTGATAGGCAATAAATGCTACCAGATAAGCAAAGCCACTCATAAAAACCAACTGAATTATCGGCCATTTCCATGAGTTGGTTTCTTTTTTTACAATAGCCAATGTACTAACGCACTGCATCGCAAAGGCATAAAAAAGCAATAATGAAATTCCCGTAGGAAAGTTAAAAACCTTTGATCCATCGGTGTGAACTTCGGCTGCCATTCTATTTTTTATGGTGTCTTCTTCGTCACTGTGACTGCCAACGCTGTAAATGGTTGCCAAGGTTCCAACAAAAACTTCTCGAGCTGCAAACGAACTTACAACCGCAATTCCTATTTTCCAATCGTATCCTAATGGTTTTATTATTGGTTCAATTGATTTTCCGACAATTCCAATAAACGAATTTTCTAGTTTGTATGCACTAACTTGATCGTCTAAATATTTCTGACTGTAAATAACATTTTTTGCGGTAAGCTGTTGTTTTACAATTTGATCTGCGTTATTAAAATTTTCCCCTAATCCATGCGAACCCAAAAACCAAAGTACAATTGACAATGTTAAAATGATTTTTCCAGCTCCAAAAACAAAAGCTCTCGTTTTTTCTAAAACATTTATAGAAACATTTTTGAACATCGGAATCTTATAACTTGGCATTTCCACCACAAAATATGATTTTGATTTTATATTCAGAATTTTATTTAAAATATAAGCTGAGAAAATAGCAACACCAAAACCTAAAAGATATAAAATCATCAAGGTTAAACCCTGTAAGCTCATAAACCCAAATAATTTTTCGTCTGGAATTATTAGTGCTATCAAAATGGCATAAACTGGTAATCTTGCTGAGCAAGTTATAAATGGCGTGACTAGAATAGTGATTAATCGTTCTTTCCAATTTTCAATATTTCGTGCGCTCATAATAGCAGGAATAGCACAAGCAGTTCCCGAAATTAGAGGTACAACACTTTTTCCTGAAAGCCCAAAACGGCGCATAATTTTATCCATTAAAAAAACCACACGACTCATGTAACCACTTTCTTCCAAGACAGAAATAAATAAAAATAGAAAGGCAATTTGTGGAATAAAAATCAAAATACCGCCAATTCCTGGTATAATTCCTTCGCTAATCAAGTTAGTAAACTCGCCAGCTGGAAGACTGTTTTTTGCATACGAAGCCAAGTTGGCAAACGAACTATCAATAAAATCCATAGGATATTTAGACCATTCAAATATAGATTGAAATATTCCAAACAAAATAATAAAGAAAATCAAGTAGCCAAATACTTTATGAGTCAAAATTCTATCCAATTTTGCTCGAACATCAGTTGCTTTTGAATGATCGATTTTTTGCCCAATTTTTAAAGTATTATTTATAAATTGGTACCTTTTTATGGTTTCCTTTTGTTGCAATCTTTTTAAATCTGCATGCGATTTGGTAAATGAACTTTTTAATTCTTTTCGCTCTAAATTCAAAAAATTTACGTCTTGCGTAATTACCAACCAAAGTTTGTACAATAGTTGATTTGGAAATGCTTTTCTAAGCTTGTCAAAATACTCAACATCAATACTTGAAGCATTTAAACAAGGTTCAGTAGAAAGATTTTTATAATTTAGAATCAGATTTTTAATCTTTTCAATTCCAATATTTTTGCGGGAACTAACTAATGCGATTGACGTTTTCAACTCACTTTCTAAAAAAGGAACGTTAAGTTCAATTCCTTTCAATCTCATTCGGTCACTCATATTGATAACCAAAAGCGTTGGCAATTCTAAATCTTTTATTTGAGTAAAAAGAAGCAAATTTCGTTTCAAATTTTCTACTTCGGTAACAACTACAACAACATCTGGAAAGTTTTCATCTTTTCGATTCATCATCAGTTCAATTACCACATTTTCGTCAATTGAACTAGCATTTAAGCTATAAGTTCCAGGTAAATCAATGATAGTAGCTTTTACATCTTCCGAAAGTTTGCAAACACCCATTTTCTTTTCAACCGTAATTCCAGGATAGTTTCCAACCTGTTGATGCAAACCTGTAAGTTGGTTAAAAACAGAAGTTTTTCCCGTGTTCGGATTACCAATTAGCGCAACTTTGATTTCTTTTTGAGCCATTAATTTTGAGTTTCAATGACTACATTTATCTCTTTTGCCGTTTCTAATCTAATTGCCACATGCGAATCATTCACATTAAAATATAGCGGACAACCAAAGGGGGCGATTTGAATTAACTCAACAGAATTTCCCGGCAAACAGCCCATTTCGAGTAGTTTCATAGGGATTTCATCGATATTAAAATCGATAATCGTTCCTTTTTGACCAATTTTTAATTGAGCAATTGAAGTTTTCACAGCTTTATTTAGATTGAATTAAAATACAAAAGTAACTATTTACAAAGAAATTTGCATGATAATTATCATATTTTAAGATTTGGAGCGAATGGCTTGGGCAATATCCGTTATCCATATTCCTGCTGCCTTTCCAAAGCTCGCCAAAAAAGGCGAGGCTTTTCCCTTGCATCAGGGCTAGTTAGCCATTCATAAACCTTTTGAAAACTATTTTTCTTCGTTACAAAGAAAGTTGATGTCTTCTAAAAGTTGGGTTACATTTTTAACTTTTGGATCATTTGTAGGTTGGTCTAGATTGGTGCCATCATAAAATCCTCGAACACGTTTTTTGGAGTCAATCAACACAAAATTTTCTGTATGAACCATATCGTATAATGCTGATGGTTCACCAGTTTTTACAGCCAAATATGATTTTCGGGCTATGTAATAAATATTTTTTTTATCACCTGTAACCAAGTTCCATTTGCTATCTATGACGCCCTTTTCTATCGCATATTTTTTCAAAACAGGGACACTGTCAATATCTGGAGTTACGCTATGAGATAACAACATAACTTTAGGATTATCTTTAATTCGATTTTGCAACCATGCCATATTTTTAGTCATTTTTGGGCAAATAGTTGGACAAGTTGTAAAGAAAAAATCGGCTACATAAATCTTTCCCTCATACTCTTTCTGAGTAACAATTTTGCCATTTTGATTAGTAAAACTAAAATCGGCAATAGTGTGATTGGCTGCAATATGTTGTACAGTAGAATCAACCATTTCAGGATTTACATCACTCGGGGTGTAAATAGGTAAGATTTTATTCGGATTTAACGCATTATAAAAAAGGGAAATTGTGATAATAGAAAAAAGCACAAAAAAGAGAAGGAATAATTTGTATTTTTTTAGAGCAGCAATCATGATTGTAGTATTTTATGCAAAGGTAGAAATTAAGTAAACATTTGAATCAAACAAAAGTTAAAAATTGTTTCAATGATTAAAATTTAATTAAATTTGGAAAAATTTCCACAAAATGAAAAAAATACTACTTTTAGTATCATTAGCAATCAATTTTTTAGGATTTAGTCAATTTGTTCCATCTGCACCATGGATGAAAGAAATTAATAGAAATAACAAACAATATGCTTCAATTGATGAATTAAAAAATGAGTTCAATAATTACTGGTTAACTCGAGATAAAAACCAAAAAGGAAGCGGATACAAACCATTTATGCGTTGGGAATATCACTGGAGAAACAAGAGCAATTCACAAGGATATCTAATAACGCCCCAAGAAATGTGGGAAGCTTTTAACCAAAAAAAAGAGGTAAAAAAAAATAGTTCAAGCTCTGTCCCTACAAGTATCTGGGAACCAGTTGGCCCTTTAAATCATATCAATACTGGCTCATGGTCAAGTGGTCAAGGAAGAGTAAATGTTGTTTGCGTTGACCCAATAAACGAAAACACAATATATATTGGAACTCCAGCTGGTGGAATATGGAAGTCTACAACTGGTGGAACAAATTGGATTCCACTTTCAGACAATTTGCCACAAATAGGTGTTTCAGGTATAGCGGTTGACCCTACCAATACAAATATAATATATATATCAACTGGCGATAGAGACGCAGCAGATTCTTATTCGGTGGGAATTATGAAATCTACAGATGGCGGCTCAACTTGGGATTCAACGGGTTTAACATTTACAGGAACCAATTCGTTTGCAGGCGATATTGTAATTAATCCAACCAATGTAAATGAACTTTTGGTAGCAACATCAAACGGAATTTACAAAACAACAAATGCAGGTTCAACCTGGAGCCTAGTTAGAACAGGCAATTTTTCGCAAGGAAGCATCAGACTTAAACCCAATAATCCTAATGTTGTTTATGCGGTTTCTGAAAATCGTTTTGTTCGTTCAACTAATTTTGGCTCCACTTTTACTACAATTACAACTGGACTACCTTCAAATTCTGGAAGAATGCTTTTAGATGTAACTCCTGCCGATGAAAATGTAATTTATATTTTGAGTGCCAATACTTCTTATGGATTTCAAGGACTTTATAAGTCAACCAATGGAGGAGATAGTTTTGTTGCTACTAATACTACAACTGATATATTTGAATCTGACCAAGCTTGGTTTGACCTTGCTTTAGCCGTTTCTCCGACCAATGCGAATGAGCTTTACACAGGATGTTTAAATATTTGGCGTTCATTAAATGGCGGAACAAGTTTTACAAGAAGAAACGTGTGGAACAACCCTACAAGTCCAAGATATACACACGCGGATATTCATTATTTGCGCTATTTTGGCAGTAAACTTTATTGCGGTAGCGATGGAGGAATTTATGTTTCGGCTAATAATACAAATTCGTTTACCGATTTAACAGCTTCTGCACAGATTAGTCAGTTTTATAAAATAGCCGTTTCTAAACAATCTGCCTCTAAAATGGTTGGTGGATTGCAGGATAATGGGGGGCATGCATTAAGCAATAATCAATGGAAAAATTACTATGGAGCAGACGGAATGGATACTGCAATCGATCCAAATAACAGTAATTTATTTTATGGTTTTATTCAAAATGGAGGATCACTTTACATTAGTAGTAATGCTGGAAACTCATCATCTGGCGGAGTTGGTTCGCCAAGTGGAGAAAGTGGAAATTGGGTAACGCCATTGGTTACAAATTCAATAGGAGAAGTTTTTGCGGGTTATAGTAGTTTGTATAAACTAGATTCAGGAAATTGGATTCAACAAAACACCACTTCATTAGGAATAGGAAATATTGATTTGATTACAATAGACCCAAGTAATGACAATAATATATACATTTCCGGAAACGGTCAACTTTTAAAAAGTATTGATAAAGGAATAACATTTGAAAACATTTTTGACGCAAGTATTACTTCTATTGCGGTACATTCCTCTAATAGCAATATAATTTATATCACAACACAAGGAACTAACGGTCAAGTATTAAAATCAGTTAATGGCGGATTGGACTTTACTTCTATAAGTTCTGGATTACCATCTATAGGTAAAAACGTAATTGTACATCAAGGAAGAAATGCAACAAATCCATTATTTGTTGGAACAAGCTTAGGGGTTTATTACAAAGATGATACTATGAGCCAATGGCAACCTTTTGACACTGGATTGCCAAATGTTTCTGTAACCGACTTAGAAATAAATTTAGAAGATCAAAAAATAATTGCTGCAACCTACGGAAGAGGAATTTGGCAAGCAGCAATTGAGGTTGAAGTACCACAAAAGGATGTCAAAATTGTTGAAATTTTAAATCTATCATCTACAAATGTAGAATGTACCAATAGTCTTGTTTCACCACAAATCAATGTAAAAAATAGTGGGGCAACTGTTATCAATAATATAGATTTTAATTATAGTTACAACGGCTCAAACTTCCAATACAATTGGATTGGAACGCTAAACCCTAATCAAAACGCAATAGTTTCTTTACCAGAAATAAGTTTACCAAAAAATTTATATAATTTTAATGTTACTGCGGTAATAAATAACGATGAAGTGTCTGAAAACAATACTTCAAGTAAATCATTTGTTTTAAATAACGTAGGAACATTAAACGACTTGAATACATTTGAAACTCCAGAAGATAGTTTATTATCTTATGATGAATCAGGATTATTTTCTACTTGGCAAAGAGGAACGGCTAATGGTGTCATAAACACTGGTACAAGTAACGTATATGCATCAAATCTTACCGGAAATTATGACGATAATAGAAAGGCATTTTTAGTATCTGAATGTTACAATTTTTCACAAATCACAAATCCTGTTATGTCTTTCAAAATGGCATATGATCTTGAGAACAATTGGGATATTTTGTATTTACAATATACAACAGATAATGGCGCTAACTGGTTCAAACTTGGAGAGACGGCATCAAATTGGTACAACAGCGATAGAACTCCAGAAACATCAGGTGAAGATTGTACAAATTGTGTTGGCGGACAATGGACAGGAACTAATACAACTCTAACCGAATATACGTACTCACTAAATTCATTCTCTGGATATCCAAATAATGTTATATTCCGATTTGTTTTTCATTCTGATGGAAGTGTGACCGCAACGGGAGTTGTTGTTGATGATTTTTTAATTTCAGGAACAAATTTGACCACAACCAACTTCCAATTAGAGAAACTCGCCATTTATCCAAACCCTTCTAGCGGTATTTTTACTATATCGTCAGGTAACATTTCTATCGATTCTATCGACTTATACGATATGACGGGTAAAAAAATTAGTTTTAAAACCAATAAAGAACAAACCGTTATCGATTTGAATGCGGTTTCTGATGGAATTTATTTTGCCAAAATAACATCAAATAATCAATCAACAACTAAAAAATTAATTAAAAAATAACAAAATGAAAGTTTCAAAAATCATTAAAAAAACCTTTTTTGTTGGGCTAGTTACTATTTTAAATACAGCAAATGCTCAACAAAAAACACCAGGAATCAACGTAGATTTAATGGACAAAACCGTTAAACCTGGAGATGATTTCTTCAGATATGTAAACGGAACGTGGTTTGATAAAACCGAAATACCAAGCGATAGAGTTCGTTGGGGAAGTTTTGACGAGTTAAGACAAAATACTGATATTGATGCATTAGCCATTTTGAAAGAAGCAACTGCCAATAAAAAATTAGATCCAAATTCTGACCAAGCAAAAGCTGTAAACGTTTTTGTAACTTATATGGATACAATTTCTCGAAATAAATTAGGTATCAAACCAATCAAACCAACTTTAGAGAAAATAAACGCTATTAAAAATGTTGATGATTTAAACAATTTAATTTTGGAACTACAACCAGAAGGATCAATAGGCTTTTATAGCATGTATATTGGTTCTGATGCTAAAAATAGCACTCGAAATATCGTAAATGTTACATTAGGAAGTCTTGGTTTACCAGATAGAGATTACTATGTTTCTGATGATGCAGATTCTAAAGAAAAAAGAGAAAAATATGTACTTCATGTTGAAAAAATGCTACAATATGTTGGAGAAAAACCAGCTCAAGCTAAAGAAAGCGCCAAAAAAGTATTAGCATTAGAAACCGCAATGGCAACTCCGAGGTTAGACAGGGTTGAACGCAGAGATAGAAGAAAAACATACAACATGATGTCGGTTGCCGATTTGCAGAAACTAACACCAGCCGTTAACTGGAATAATTATTTCACCAAATTAGGAATTATCAAATTAGATTCTATAAATGTTTCTCAACCTAAATATATGGCAGCGCTTCAAACTATTTTTACAGAAAATAAAGTAGAAGATTGGAAAGCTTATTTGCGTTGGATGTTGATAGACAATGCTTCAGATGTTTTGACAACCGAAATCGAAAAGACAAATTGGGATTTTTATAGCCAAACTTTACAAGGTGCCAAAAAACAAAGACCACGTGAAGAAAGAGCACTTCAAGTTGTAAACGGTACCGTTGGAGAAGCATTAGGAAAACTATATGTTGAGAAAAAATTTCCTGCAGAAGCTAAAGAAAAAGCAAACAAAATGATCAAAAATGTTTTCTTTGCTTTTGAAAGTAGAATTAACAAATTGCCTTGGATGACGCCAGAAACTAGAAAAGGAGCTATCGATAAATTAAGAAAATCAACAGTTAAAATTGGTTATCCTGACAAATGGAAAGATTATTCTAAATTGGTAATCAAAAGCAAAGAAAATGGCGGAACGTATTATGAAAACATGAAAAATATTTCCAAATGGGGCTTCAACGAAAACATTGCGGACTTAAACAAACCAGTTGACAAAACCCGTTGGGGAATGTCGCCACAAACGGTAAATGCTTATTACAATCCTTCTTATAACGAAATTGTGTTTCCAGCCGCAATTTTGCAACCACCATTTTATGATTACAAAGCAGACGAAGCGGTTAATTATGGAGGAATTGGAGCGGTAATTGGACATGAAATCTCTCACGGATTTGACGATTCAGGTTCTCGTTATAACGCCGATGGAAATTTGGTAAACTGGTGGACAGAAGACGATTTGAAGCAGTTTACAGGATTAGGTGGTGCGCTAGCGTCACAATACAGCGCCTTAGAGCCATTGCCTGGCACTTTCGTTGATGGAAAATTCACACTAGGTGAAAACATTGGTGATTTAGGTGGTGTAAACGCAGCTTACGACGGATTGCAATTGTACTTAAAAGAAAACGGGAATCCAGGATTGATTGATGGTTACACACCAGAACAACGTTTCTTTATTTCTTGGGGTACGATTTGGAGATCCAAAATGAGAGACGAGGCTATCAAAAACCAAGTAAAAACCGATCCGCATTCACCAGGGATGTATCGTGCTTACGTACCATTGTTAAACGTTGATGAATTTTACAAAGCTTTCAACATTTCAGAAACGGATAAGTTATTCATAAAACCAGAGGATAGAGTTAGAATTTGGTAGAAGTAAAATGCCTTAAGGATTTTCTTTAAGGCTTTTTTAATACATCAAATAACTAGTTTTGCAAATATTTTAAGACCCCTCGAGATTCCTTTCGCATGGTGCTGTTATAAAGCTTAAATTTATAAATTAAAGGAATAAAAACGCTCACAAACTTGAAGCTGGCGTTAGCTAAAATAAATTTACGGTCAATTTAAAACTCAAATTCTTCAATAGAAGTCGAATCAATTTCTACTTCTGGAATTGGAATTGCAACATTTGAATTAAGATAGGTTCTTGCGGCTCCTGAAATACCAAAATAGGAGGAAGAATCCATTTCTTCTGGTGTGATGATTCCGTTTTTAAGCATTAATTTTTTCATGTAAAAAGCGCGATTAGAAAACTTCGATTTCCAAGATGCTCCATCAAACTGGTTCATGAATCTTCTAGGCATTGGTACAATACTTGCCAAAAACATACATTCGTTTACAGACAATTTATCCGGGGTTTTTTGAAAATAAAATCTACTTGCTTCCCCAATTCCATATACATCTGGTCCCCATTCTATAATATTAAAATAAACTTCTAACATTCTATCTTTGCTAACAATTTGGTTGTTTTCTATTAAATAAACTAACAAAATTTCTTCAACTTTTCGCGAAATTGTTTTTTCTCTTTTCAGAAAAAGATTTTTAATCAATTGCATGCTTATGGTGCTTCCGCCTCGTTCAAAGCGATTGGAAGACATGTTTTTTACCATAGAAGCTCTAAAAGCGTTTATATCAAAACCTTTATGCTTGTAAAAATTAGGGTCTTCAAAAGTAATGACGGCTTTTTTTAGATAAGGTGAAATTTTAGCCAAAGTGTAATAATCAGGATTTTTTTTGCCAACAAATATTGGACGTTGAAGCTTGTCATTAATTAAAGCGGCATATTCAAAATCTGAATTGATTTTAGACAAATTAGCTTTTCCGTATTTTAGAATTTTAAGGCCGCTTTTATTTATTTTACTATTAAATGTCAATGCCCATGGACGACTTTTATCCATTTTGAAATTCATGGTGTAATCAAAACTTCCTTCGGCTTCCATTCCTTTAAAATTATTAAACAATCCGTCTGGCAATGACGTTATAAAATCTTGGGCTTCCATTTCGGGAATATGTACTTTTAGCGTATAAATTTTGCTTTTGTCTTTTTCGTATTTCAAATATGGATGTACAATAATTTTGTTTAATTCTACTACCGTTCCTTCGTCAACCGCCACAAAGTTTTCACCAAAAAGAAACTTGTAATCCATTTTTACATTTTTCAGAATTACATCATTTTTAGCTATTTTTGGATGATTTACAATAAGATTGGTAACCGATGTAGCGCCATCAATACGAAGTTCATTACCATCCATATCGATATTTTCAACATTTATTTGAATAGAATTAAAACTGGAAACAATACCGTATTTTTCATCGATATAAGGAATATTGATTTTACCTTTATCAAAATTAGAAAACTGTAAATCGGCTTCTTTATTTCTTGGATCGGCTGTTCCTTTTATTTTTAATTTTTGAGTGAATGCTTTTGTTTTTATGAGAATTACAGTTTCTAAATCTTCATCATCTAACACCAATTTGTCGGTAGAAAGTGTTGAAATAGTTCCGTTATCATCAAAAACAAATTGGAAATTTTCAATATCCAAATCGGTCGGAACTAAATTGGAAACTTTATTTAATAACTTATAAGCTAATTTGGCATAATTGGTTGTAGCATCAGAAATAGTGTCTTTTGATTTTTCGGGTAAAAAAGCCTGATAATTGCTGCCGTCTTTGGTTTTTATAAGATGTATAAATCCTTCTTTTGCTTGCAAACTTCCAAGTTGAATATCGCCAGTAACAAACCCCCAAATACTCAAACTGGTTTTGATGTCTTTGAATTTTGCCAATGTATCTGCTTTATTTGGAACCAGCGAAACTTCTTTTAGTACAACTGTTGTTAAACCATCAAATTTGGCATATTTTATGTTTATTTTACAATCATATTCGGTAACGAGTTTGGCAGAAACTTTATCGATAACTTTTCTTAGAATATCTTCTCTGAAATAATAGAAAGTACCAATAGCTAGTACAAAAAAAACAACTAGAATTTTAAGTGCTAAAACTATTTTTTGTTTACGAATTCGCATTTAATATTTGGATTAAAAAAAAACGAAAGTAAGCAAAATTATCCAAAAAGTTCACTTGCAACATCTTCAATTTTTGAAACCAATCGCACTTTGATGAGGGTGTTTTTTACCGTTACTTTATTGTATTTGGATACAAAAATGGTAGCAAAACCTAGTTTTTCGGCTTCTAGGATGCGTTGGTCAACACGATTTACAGGTCTAATTTCGCCTGAAAGTCCGACTTCGCCAGCAAAACAAAAATCTTTCCCAACAGGAATATCTTCGTTGGAAGACAAAATAGCGGCTACAACTGCCAAATCAATTGCTGGATCATCTACTGAAATGCCGCCCGTTACATTCAAAAAAACGTCTTTTGTCCCAAGTCGAAAACCCGCTCTTTTTTCTAAAACTGCCAAAATCATGTTCAGTCTTTTGGCATTATAACCAGTTGTGCTTCTTTGTGGTGTTCCGTAAACTGCCGTACTCACTAAAGCTTGAATCTCTATCATTAGCGGGCGCATTCCTTCAAGTGTAGAAGCAATTGCCGTTCCCGAAAGTTCTTCTTCCTTATGAGAAATCAATATTTCAGATGGATTGGAAACTTCTCTTAATCCGGAACCTAGCATTTCGTATATTCCCAATTCGGCAGTTGACCCAAAACGGTTTTTTAACGAACGTAAAATTCTATAAACATGGTTTCTATCACCTTCAAATTGTAAAACGGTATCTACCATGTGTTCCAAAATTTTTGGACCAGCAATAGTGCCATCTTTAGTAATATGACCAATTAGAATTACCGGTATATTGGTTTCTTTGGCAAACTTTATTAGTTCAGCCGTTGTTTCTCTTATTTGCGAGATGCTTCCTGGAGATGCTTCAATATATTCGGTATGAAGTGTTTGAATAGAATCAATTATGACGATTTCAGGTTCAATTTCCTGAATTTGTTTGAAAATATTTTGTGTTTTAGTTTCGGTAAGAATATAGCAGTTATCACTTTTAGAGGTGATTCTTTCGGCTCGCATTTTTATCTGTTTTTGGCTTTCTTCGCCCGAAACATATAGCGTTTTATAAGGTAACTGTAACGAAATTTGAAGCAAAAGTGTGCTCTTTCCAATGCCAGGTTCACCACCTAATAAGATTAATGAGCCCGGTACAATTCCGCCACCAAGAACACGGTTTAATTCGCCATCGCATGTATCCATTCTGATTTCTTGAGCAGAATCGATTTCGTTAATTTTTAATGGTTTTGGCGCTTTTTTAGATTCTGGAGAACTTGGTTTCCATGAAACTTTTTCTTCTTTTTGAATAATTTCTTCGGCAATAGTATTCCACTCTTTACACGAATTGCATTGCCCTTGCCAGCGAGCATATTGAGCACCGCAGTTTTGACAGAAAAAAGAAGTTTTTACTTTAGACATAAAATTTACTGTTCTTTGTATTCGTATATTTTATTCATCATCATTTCTTTAGTCAAATCACCAATAGGTTCTTTTGAATAGGCGTCTTTGTAAAATTTTTTTGCTCTCTCTAGTAATCCAATTTTCTCATTCATAACTCCTAAATAATAGTCAGACAACATACTTTTAGGATATACCTTTTTTGCGTAAGCTGCTAAATTTTCAAACTCTTGTAGATTACTAGTTATTAATATTCCTCGTTCAATTGCCTTGAAATCTGTTAATCGAACAGCTATTTTTATAGAAAATAATTTATCTAACATCTCATACTTATTGATTAAATAAGTAGTTTGATTTTCAGTCATTGGAGCAATTTTCTCTAGAAACTCAGATGGAGAAATTGGTCTGTAAAATGAAAAAATATGATACAATGCGCTTGGAATAGAACTCAAAACCATAGAGTAATGAGACTGATTATTAAATTCATCAAATTTATAATACAAAGTAGGTTTGTTTAACACTTTTACTTGCTCATCAAGAAGCTTAATTTTTTCTTGCATTTGCTTAATATCACTATCACAAACAGATTGGTAATAGAAAATAGGTTTTTCAACAAGCTGTAATCGATCTGGAACTTGTTCTTCCATCCCAACAGGCAGTTCTGGACTCATAGAAATGTAGGCATCAAAAACAGGATTGTCTTTATAAAGGAAAAAGTTGGCAAAAGCAGCCGTTATGTCATGACCTGCAATAATTTTGAATGGCGCAACTCTATATTTTTTGGTAATATAAGGCATTAATTCCATTCCAATAAAATCAAAAAAGTGATTTCCTTTGCCTATTGGCAAACCAGTTGCTTCTTCGGTTTGACAGTCGGTATCTCTTTCGTGATTGTAATTTTGAGTGATTCCAACAACAATAACTTCTGGAAAATCTTCAAAATAGGTTCCATAATTTAAAACTCCTAAAAATGGATCCATTAAATAATCACCATCTAATAACAAAACCAACGGAAATTTTTTCTTAGAATCTTTTGTATAAGATGGCGGCAAGCTAATGGTAATTTCTCTTACTTCGCCGAGTCGGGCAGATGTGAAAGTTTCAACTTCTTTTTGAGAAAAAGTTGGCAATACAAATAATAAAACAAAAAATAAGACTAGTTTTTTCATGAATTGTGACATTAGTAAGGCACGCAATCGACGGCAAGATATATTTTATTTATTTCTATTTAAAATTGGTAATAATAAAAACGATAAAATCCCCGAAAATATCGTTAAAACAGTTTGTGATGTCCAAACTAACCACCCAAAAGCCGTGCCAATATCATTAGAAATTCCGTAAAGTGAAAATAGTAACGCAATTGAAACCGGATATGCACCCAATCCTCCATTTGAAAATCCAATAGCAAGACTCCCAAAAATAAATCCCATTATAATTATGTCAAAACTAATAACGGAAGTTTCTTGTAAGGCAAAAACGGCAACATAAAACATGGCTAAATAACAAAACCAAATGAAAAATGAATGAAAAAGATAATACCATTTATTTTTCATTTCAAGCACAGTTCTCATACCTTGTATTAAACCTTCAAACTTCTTTTTAAGTTTTACAATTATTTTCCACTCAGCATATATCCAAATTAATAGAAACACAACGCCAAGTATAAATAATGCAATTGAAAAAAGAATAATTGATTGAAAAGAAATAGTTTTGGTTATAAGAAATTGATGTAGGGTTTCAAATTGAAAAACAACCCCAATTATAACAAATAGTAAAAAAATTAGTAAATCTACAATTCTTTCAGCAACAATGGTTCCAAAAGCTTTGTCAAAAGGTATTTCTTCGTATTTTTTTATCAACGCTGCTCTAGAAATTTCACCTGAACGTGGGACTGTCAAATTAACAAAATAAGATACTAAAACAGTCAAAAAGTTATTGTAAAATTTAGGGTAATAGCCTAAGTGATTTAGTGCAAATTTCCAACGATAGGCTCTTGACCAATGCCCAATCATTGCAATAATCAAGGAAATAAAAACATATAAATAATTAGCTTTTTGAAAACTAACTTTTATTTTTTCTATTTCTTCAAACGTCAAAGTTGTATATTGATAATACACAATTGTTATTCCAATAAGCAACGGAATAATTAGGGTCAACCATTTACGTAATTGATTTTTCAAAAGATTTTTAAGTCAGAGTGTTATCGTTCTCATTTGGAAAAACCAACCAAGGTTTGAAGGTTTTAGCTTCTTCAAAATCTAAAGTTGCATACGAAATAATAATAATAATATCTCCTTTATGAACTTTTCTGGCAGCTGGACCATTAAGTGTAATCTCACCAGAATTTTTTTGCCCTTTAATGGCATATGTTTCAAAACGTTCTCCGTTATTGATATTTACAATAGAAACTTTTTCTCCTTCTATTAAGTTAGATGCTTCCATCAAAACCTCGTCAATAGTAATACTTCCAATGTAATTTAAATCGGCGCCCGTTACTTTTACTCGGTGAATTTTAGATTTTACAACTTGAATTTGCATGTGGCAAAGTTAATTAATTTAATGAAATAGTATCAATCAATCGGATTTTGTTAACAAAAACGGCTATAAACGCACGGTATTTCTTTTTTTTAGATTTTTTTATGCATGTTAAAAGCCTTTCTTCATCAGCAATTTGAAAATATTCCAATTCAAACTCTTTATTGTTTTCGAACTTCTTTACAACCCAATCTGAAACTTCTTTTGCAGTTTTCGTGCCAAATTTAATTTTTGCCTCTAACAATATTTTATAAATGATACTCGCATGTTCTTTTTGAGAAGGCATAAGTCTTTCATTTCTTGAACTCATTGCCAATCCGTTAGCCTCCCTATATATTGGGCAACCTATTACTTTTACAGGTAATTTTTGTTTGCTCACCATTTTTTTTACAATCTGTAATTGTTGAAAATCTTTTTCGCCAAAATAAGCTTTTTGAGGTTTTACAATTTCAAAAAGGCGTTTTACAATCGTTCCAACACCGTCAAAATGTCCTGGTCTAAACTTTCCTTCCATTTGATTTTCTAATCCGTCAAAATCAAAATTTTGTGAAACTGTATTTCCATTATATACATCTTCAACAGTTGGAGCATAAATAATTATTTCTTTAGAAAGTGCTTTTATTTTTTCAACATCTGAATTGAGTGTTCTTGGGTATTTTGCTAAATCTTCGGGGTTGTTAAACTGCGTAGGATTTACAAAAATACTAATAACTGTAATGCCATTATTATTCATAGATTCCTCTAACAATGAAAGATGACCTTTATGCAATGCTCCCATGGTTGGAACAAATCCAACAGAAGAATTTTCACTTGCAATTTCCTTTAAATGGCTAGATAAAGCCACTTGATTATTGAAAATAAACATCTATAATTTATTAAAATAAGATGCAAACTTAAGATTTTTAGTTACTATCTGCATAAATTTTTGTAATTTTGCATCACTTTATTGTCAATAATAAACGTAAAATTTAAATATGGAAGATAAGAGGATATTGTACGTGTCATCTGAAGTGGTTCCTTACCTTTCTGAAAATGAGGTTTCTACGATGTCTTATGATGTGCCAAAAATGATTAATGATCAAGGAGGACAAATAAGAATTTTCATGCCTAGATATGGAAATATTAATGAAAGAAGACATCAGTTACATGAAGTTATTCGCTTGTCGGGTATGAATTTGGTGGTAAATGACTTAGATATGCCTTTAATCATCAAGGTTGCTTCAATTCCGAGAGAGCGAATTCAAGTATATTTCATTGATAACGACGAATATTTTAAGAGAAAAGCTACTTTTACTGATGAAGAGGGTGTTTTATTTCCCGATAACGATGAGCGCGCTATATTTTTTGCAAAAGGTGTTGTAGAAACTGTAAAAAAACTAAATTGGGTTCCAGATATTATTCATGTACATGGATGGATGGCAGCTTTGCTTCCAGTTTACATGAAATATTTTTACAAAGACGAAGCTCTATTTGCAAATACAAAAATTGTTACTTCGGTTTACAAACAATCTTTTGATGGAAATTTAGATATAGAGTTGATGAATAAAGTTTCTTTTGACGGTATTCCGGCAGAAGCAATAAAAGACTTAGAAACGCCTAATTATGAAAACATTATAAAAGCTTCGATAGTACATTCGGATGCTGTTATTGTTGCATCAGAAGCTCTTTCGCCAAGTTTAACAAAATTTATAGAATCTTCAAAAAAACCTTTTTTACCTTTCGCTTCGAAAGATAAATTCGCTGAAGCATATACTGATTTTTACAAAAAAATGCTTCTTTAAAACTATTTTTTAAAATTATATATGAATAAGTTTCCTGTTTTTAAATCCCTATTAGTAGCTTTTGGTTTTATACTTGTTCTGTCTTGCGACAAAGATTTTAACGAGATAGGAGCAAACCTTGTTGGTGATGATAGTTTTATTTTTGAGAGAAGTGATGATTTTACAGTTAAATGCTTCAATCAATTTGATGAGGTGGTTCAAACAGATAATTTGCCAATAAATAGTCTAGGGGTTTATGAGCATGATTCATTTGGCACTTCAATATCAAGCTTTGTAACTCAATTAGAAATCCCTTCAACTAATGGCGTGTTAAATGCTCCAATGCCTACCGAAGCTATTATTGATGAAGTTATACTTTCGGTTCCATATTTTAGTAAGTTAAATAGTGGCTCAACCGATGCTTATACTCTCGATTCAATATCAGGAAATGGAAAAATAAAATTGAGTATTTACGAAACAACTAAATTTCTTGAATCACTGGAAGGAAATAGTATTGAAAACAAAAAATATTATTCTGATCAATTAAATGATTTTTCTTCATTAGTTGCAGGAAATATATTAAATGATTCACAGACCCTTTCTGAAAACTCCGAATTTATATTTAGTAACACTCAACAAACAGAGGTAGTGTTAGAACAAGTAACTAATAACAACGTAACTACTACAGCTGAAAAAACAAACGTTGTTTCGCCAAGAATGAAACTTAAATTAAATAAAAATCATTTTCAAAATAAACTTGTTGGTACTATACCTGCTTCAAAAATGATTTCAAATTCAGTTTTTAAAGAATATTTTAGAGGGTTATTATTTAAAGTTGAACAATTTGAAAACGAAAAATCGTTAGCTCAATTGGATTTTTCAAAAGGTAGAATAATTATATACTATAAATTACTTGAAACTGATGCTGTAAGAAAAATTTTTACTCTAAATTTAGCTGGAAATAGAGTGAATTTTTACAATAATTCATATACTGCAACCGGACTTCCAACAAGTTCTTCTCCTGTTGAAACAACCAATAATCTTTATTTAAAAGGAGGAGCAGGTTTTCATTCGTATATAGATCTATTCGGAACGGCAAATGCACACGGAGAAGTTGAAAGAATTGATGGTGTTAAAGCTAAACTAGATGAAATTAAAGCCAATAGATGGATAATTAACGAAGCAAATATAGTCTTTACAGCAACAGACAATAAAACACATAAAGAAAGGCCTAATAGATTATATCTTTTCGATGCAAAAAATAAAAGACCTCTAATTGATTATTTGACCGATCCTTCTGCGAGTGCTTCAAAACCTAAATATAATAAAATTACTCATAGCGGAATAAAGTACCTTGAAAATGGTTTAACAAAATATAAAATTAGAATTACCAATCATATAAAAAATATCGTTAATAAAGACTCAACTATTGTTAGGTTAGGGCTTGTAATCACCGAAGATATTAACAACGTAAGAAATCAATTTTTAAAAAACGTTGCTTCTGATAAATATTACAATCGCATTCCAACATCTTCGGTTATAAATCCATTAGGTACAATATTATACGGAAGTGATACAAGTATTGAAGAGTCTAAAAGAGTAAAACTTGAAATTTTTTATACAAAACCTAATTAATATACCTAAATTATGTGTGGAATTGTTGGATATATCGGTTACAGAGAAGCTTTCCCAATTGTAATAAAAGGTCTAAAAAGACTTGAATACAGAGGATATGATAGCGCAGGAATAATGCTTTATGATGGAAAAGATATGAAACTTGCCAAAACCAAAGGTAAAGTATCTGATCTTGAAGAAAAAGCTAAAGAAATTGACCAAAGTGGAACAATAGGAATGGGACATACTCGTTGGGCAACTCATGGGGTGCCAAATGATGTGAATTCGCACCCACATGTTTCAAATTCAGGTGAAATATCAATTATTCACAACGGAATTATTGAAAATTATGCGCCGCTTAAAAAAGAATTAGAAAAAAGAGGTTACACTTTCAAATCTGACACCGATACAGAAGTTCTTGTAAATTTAATAGAAGATGTTCAGAAAAAAGATAATTTAAAGCTTGGAAAAGCAGTACAAGTTGCCTTAAACCAAGTAGTTGGAGCTTATGCTATTTGTGTTTTTGACAAAAAGAAACCAAATGAAATTGTAGTTGCAAGATTAGGAAGTCCATTGGCAATTGGTGTTGGTGAAAATGAATACTTTATTGCATCAGATGCATCTCCTTTTATTGAATACACTTCAAATGCAATTTATTTAGAAGATGAAGAAATGGCAATTGTTAGACAAAACAAACCATTAAAAATTAGAAAAATAAAAGACGATTCACTTGTAGATCCATACGTTCAGGAACTTCAAATGAATTTAGAGCAAATAGAAAAAGGTGGTTATGATCACTTTATGCTTAAAGAAATTTACGAGCAACCAACCGTTATCAAAGATACTTATAGAGGAAGATTACTTGCAAATAAAGGAATTATCCAAATGGCAGGGATTGAAGATAATATTGAAAAGTTTCTTAATGCAGATAGAATATTAATTATTGCTTGCGGAACTTCATGGCATGCTGGTTTGGTAGCAGAATATACCATTGAAGAGTTTGCCAGAATTCCTGTTGAAGTTGAATATGCATCAGAATTTAGATATAGAAATCCTATAATTACTAGTAAAGATGTTGTAATTGCAATTTCACAATCAGGAGAAACTGCAGATACACTTGCCGCAATAAAATTAGCGAAAGAAAAAGGTGCTTTTGTTTTTGGAGTATGTAACGTGGTTGGTTCCTCAATTTCTCGTGAAACACATGCTGGTGCTTACACACACGCTGGTCCAGAAATTGGAGTTGCTTCAACAAAAGCATTTACAACACAAATTACAGTCTTAACAATGATTGCATTGCGTCTTGCTAAAGCAAAAGGAACACTTTCTAATTCAGATTTCCATAGATATTTACAAGAATTAGAAGCAATTCCAGAAAAGGTAGAAGAAACACTTTTAACAAACGATGTTGCTCTTGAAATTGCAAAAGTTTTTAAAGATGTACCAAACGCATTATACTTAGGTCGTGGATTTAATTTCCCTGTTGCACTTGAAGGCGCATTAAAGTTAAAAGAGATTTCATATATCCACGCAGAAGGTTATCCTGCGGCCGAAATGAAACATGGTCCCATAGCGCTTATAGATGAACACATGCCTGTTTTTGTTGTAGCTCCTAAACATGGGCATTATGACAAAGTGGTAAGTAACATTCAAGAAATTAAATCTAGAAGCGGAAAAATAATTGCTATAATTACTAAAGGTGATACCGAAGTAAAATCATTAGCAGATTACTCAATTGAAATTCCAGATACTGCAGAAGCATTGACTCCTTTACTAACAACAATTCCTTTGCAATTGTTATCTTACCATATCGCAGTTTTAAGAGGTTGTAATGTAGATCAACCTAGAAATTTAGCAAAGTCTGTTACGGTGGAATAAAAAAAATAGTACAAAATTCAATAAAGGCGGTTTTAATAAACCGCCTTTATTGTTTACATTCACGAAAACGATATAGTCGCAATTTTTGAAGATATTATAAATTTTTATAATTTTAATAGGCATGCATAATATTTATCTCAAATAAATTTAAAAAAATTCAAATTTAATGTAAAAGAAAGAAAATTTAGAATAAACAAAATACATCAAAATAAACTAATAAATATTAAATTTATTGAAGCTTTTTTTATTAATATCAAAAATATTTGTAATTTGGCACGATAAACTAACAAAACCCTAACTAATGAATTTAAAGTTATTTACCCTATCTTTTTTGTTTTGTGGAGTAATTTACGCACAAGAAGATCCTAAAAAAACGGAGTCTGAGCAACCAAAAGAGCTTGATGAAATAGTAATTTCAGCTTCAAGAACTCCCGAGAGAGTTAAAGAATCTCCTGTAACTATTGAAAGAATGTCTATTAGAGACATCAAAAAAACAGCATCACCAAGTTTTTATGATGGTTTAGAAAACCTAAAAGAAGTACACATGAACACTAGTAGTTTATCGTTTAAGTCGATAAACACTCGTGGTTTTGCAACTGTTGCCAATACTAGATTTATGCAGCTTGTTGATGGAATGGATAATTCATCTCCATTATTGAACTTCGTTTTAGGAAACTTAATTGGTATTTCTGAAATTGATGTTCAAAGCGTAGAATTGTTACCTGGCGCATCTTCTGCTTTATATGGAGCAAATGCTTTTAATGGTATTTTGTTTATGAATAGCAAGAGTCCATTTACAAGTCAAGGAATCACCGCATATGCAAAATATGGTAATACAAGCCAAAAAGCCGCAGGAAGCAATGATTTTTATGATTATGGTGTTCGTATAGCTCATGCTTTCTCACCAAAATTTGCTGCAAAAGCCAACTTCACTTTTATGAAAGGAACCGATTGGTATGCCACAAATTATGATGATAAAACGGTAGCAGGAAGAACTAGAAGTCATTATGGTTATAATGGAGTAAATACATACGGTGACGAAGCTTCAACTGTTTTACCTATTGGTGCAAATGAAGCTGTTTCTAGAACTGGTTATAATGAAACAGATTTGACAGATAATTTAGTAAAAAACACAAAAGTAGATTTTTCATTACACTACAAGCCTTGGGCTGGTGATACCGAATTAATCTGGCAAAGTAAATTTGGTAGTGGAAACACAGTTTACCAAGGTGCAAATAGATATTACCTTAATAATTTTACAATGCAACAGCATAAATTAGAATTAAAAGGAAAAAATTTCTTCATTAGAGGATACACTACTACCGAAGATGGCGGTCGTTCTTATGACATGACTTTTACAGCATTAAATATAAATAGACAAGCAAAATCAGACGCAAACTGGTTTAAAGATTACGCTACCGCATATACATTAGCCTCTACTATAGGTGGGGTACCAACTAGTGATGACGCTCATTCTATTGCAAGAAATTTTGCCGATTATAACGTTACAGCTGGATTGCCTTTAACGCCAAATGGTTTACCAAGATTTGAGCCTGGCTCACCACAATTTAAAGAAGCCTTTAAAAAAGTAACTGCAGATGCAGATGTTAGAACAGGTTCAAGATTACAAGATAATTCTAGAATTTGGCATTCTGATGCAAATTATAATTTTAAAGACATAGTAAAATTTGCTGAAATTCAAGTTGGTGGTTCTTATAGATTATACGAATTAAATTCAGGCGGTAGAATTTATACTGATGCTAATAGCCAAATTAATTATAATGAATATGGCGCATATACTCAAGTTCAAAAGAAACTATTAGACGATCGTTTAAAATTTACTGGATCTATGCGTTATGATAAAGCCCAAAATTTTGACGGAAATGTTTCTCCAAGAATATCGGCTGTTTACTCTGCAGGAACAAATAAAGATCATAATTTTAGAGCATCTTTTCAAACAGGATTTCGTAATCCAACAACTCAAGACCAGTATATTGGTTTTAACGTAGGTAATGCTGTGTTAATAGGTTCTGCGCCAGATAACTTAGATCGTTTTTCAGAAGTTTTAAATATAGCTCCGGGCGTTGGACAGATTTATGCAAGCGGAAATCCATTGGCGCCAGTTTCAAACGCTACCCTGACTGGTCAAAACGCCTACTTCAACTCGTATACTTCTGCTTCTGTAACTGAATTTGGAAAATTTGCAGCTGCAAATCCTGGAAATACACCCGGAGCAGCCGCTCTTTTAAGAAAAACAAATGTTGATTATGTGAAACCAGAAACTGTAAAAGCTATCGAATTAGGATATAGAGGATCAATAAAAGGATTTAATATAGACTTAAATGGTTACTATAATATTTATAATGACTTTATTGGTAATTTAACCGTAATTGCTCCATTATATGGAAAAGCAAGTGATAGTTTTGACTTTACTCAAGGTGCTACAGATGCAGTTCCTTATTTAAGCAATCCTGCCGTTCAATCACTTAATGCATTATCAACAGGAAACTTTAGAGCTTATCAATTATACACAAATACTGATATCGAGATAAATTCTTTTGGTTTTGGAGCAGGAATTTCTAAAAAAGTATATAAAGACTTTGAACTAAGTGGTAATTATAACTATGCAGAATTTGATTTTGATCAATCAAAAGACCCTAGCTTTGAAGCAGGATTTAACACTCCTAAACATAGAATAAAAGGTTCAATAAGTAATGATAAATTATTCCCAAATTTTGGATTTAACCTAAGTGCAAGATGGAATGATGAATATAAATGGGAATCAACTTTTGCTGATGGTATGATAGATGCTGCAACTGTAATTGATGCACAAATAAGCTATACCGTTTCAAAATTAAAATCCACTATAAAACTTGGTGCAACTAATCTTGGTGGAAGAGAATATATACAAGTTTTGGGAGCAGGTGCTATTGGTCAACAATATTTTGCTTCATGGACAATCAATCCTTAATTAATTTTAAAAAAATATAATATTTTATAAATATGATAAAAAATTTCAAATGGCTATTTTTGGTTGCAGCAACCTTTATAGCATGTGAGAGTGATGATAAAACAACAGCCGTAGTTGAAGAACCACTAACTGCAGGTAGTGCAAATTTTACTAAATTTGTCGCTTTGGGTAATTCACTTACAGCAGGATTTAGTGATAATGCACTATTTATCGAAGGGCAGAAAGGATCATACACAAACATACTAGCGCAACAATTTGCAAAAGTTGGAGGTGGGGAATTTAAAATTCCATTTATGGCGGATAATGTTGGAGGATTATTATTTGGCGGTGCAGCAAACCCTAGATTTGGACGAAGATTATATTTTAATGGAGCAGGACCAGTTCCTGTTTCTGGAACATCAACAACTGAAGTTTTTGCTCCAAATACTGGAGGTCCTTATAATAACATGGGTGTTCCAGGCGCTAAAAGCTATCATTTACTATTTGATGGATATGGAAATCCTGCAAACTTAGCTTTAGGGTTAGCAAACCCATATTTTGTTCGTTTTGCTTCAGCCCCAAACAAATCTATATTACAAGATGCAATGGCGCAAGAACCAACTTTTTTCTCTTTATGGATAGGTAATAATGATGTGTTAGGATATGCAACTGCAGGCGGAGTAACAACTGCTCAAGATCCAATTAATGGTGGAGACATAACACCCCCAAGTGGTGCGCCAGGCGTTGGTTTTGATGGTACATATGGGGCTTTAGTAACAACTTTAACATCTGGTGGTGCTAAAGGTGTTGTAGCAAATATTCCTTATGTTAGTTCAATTCCTTTTTTCACTACTGTAGCTTATAATGCTGCAACATTACCTCTTGCTAATGCAACTGCTTTAAATACAGCTTACAACGCTTATAATATTGGCATTGCCGGAGCTCCAATTTCTGCTGAAGAAAAAGCCAAAAGAACTATAACATTTGTTGAAGGTAAAAATGCTTTAGTTATTATAGATGAGGCATTATCTAATTTAGGGCCTACTGTTCCAAAAATGAGAATGGCAACTAGTAAAGATTTAATCCTCTTAAGTTCGGGTGGAGTTTCTGCTCAAGTACATATTGCTGCTGGAAATGGAATTACTTCTCCTCTTGCAGATAATTGGGTATTAACAGAAGCTGAAAATTTAGAAATTAAAACTGCAGTTGACGCATATAATGCAACTATTGAAACACTTGCCACTTCAAAAGGTTTAGCATTTTTTGATGCTAAAAAATTAATGTCTCAAGTAGCTACTACTGGTGTTTCTTCTAATGGTTACACTGTAAGATCGACGTATGTTACAGGTGGTGGTTTTTCAATGGACGGAGTACACCCTTCTCCTAGAGGATATGCTTTGATTGCTAATGCATTTATGGATGCCATAAACAAAAAATATGGTTCTAACTTGAAACCTGTAGATATTAGTAAATATAGAGTTCAGTTTCCTTCAAGTTTATAAGAAGCGTTTTATAACAAAATTAAAAACCGTCTAGTTATTATTACTAGACGGTTTTTTTAATAATTTTAAATTCTATTTATTCAAGCTCATATTCTAAACGAACAGTAATTCTAGCGGTTTTATTTTTGCTATAAGTGTCAAAATTTCCACCATAGCTATCATCTTCTGTTGAACCTTGACCTGTTATTTGAAAAACACCCATACTTGCGTTTTTAAGCTTTCCTAAATCGCCATCTGCAGTATTTACAATCTTATTAGCTCTTTCACTAGCATCTTTTGTCGCTTTTTCAATTAAACTCTGTTTCAAACTCGGCAAATCTGAATAAGTATATTGAATAGAATTTGAAGATAACTCAATACCAGAATTAATCAATTCAGAAGTTTTACTAGAAACAGCTTCAATTCGCTTCATCAAATCAGGGTTTTTCTTTGCAGAAAATGAAATGGTTTGAGTTGCCTCATATCCATCAAAAACTTGTTCATATTTGTTATTATAGGCATTCTCCCCATTTTCTATTCTTACTTCTCTAAAACGTTTGTTAAACTGAACTGCTCCAAAAGAAAATTCATTTGGATTAAATCCCTTTTTAACAAAAAACTCGGATACAATCTTTTGATCGGAAATCATCTTGTTATACGATTCTTTAATGTCAAAACTCTTCGTCGTAAAACTTCCTGACCAAAGAATTTCGTCAGAAACAAAATCTTTTGTACCTAAACCAATTACCGAAATCGAATCTAAATTCTCATTTCTGTTTTTAAAAGCCATTCCTAAAATAAAAGCTGTAATTATTACGGCTAATCCAATAATAATTGATGATTTAACTTTGTTGTCTTCCATAATTTTATTTGTTTTTATTTTAAATATAGCACAATAAATGTACCAATAAGGCATTAATTTTTATTTCTTTTTTCAGCAAAAAAACGTCTCATTAAATTGGCTGCTTCTTCAGCTAAAACTCCAGAAATAACGGTAGTTTTGGGATGTAACTGCGTTCCTAATTTTTGATAACCACGCTGGTCATCTCTTGCACCAAAAACAATTTTAGAAATCTGACTCCAATACAATGCACCAGCACACATTTGACAAGGTTCAAGCGTAACATACAAAGTACAGTTTTTAAGATATTTGCCACCTATAAAATTGGCTGCTGCTGTTATCGATTGCATTTCGGCATGAGCAGTTACATCATTGAGCATTTCGGTTAAGTTATGGCTTCGGGCAATCACTTTATTGTCGACTACAATAATGGCGCCAACGGGAATTTCACCCTTTTCAAAAGCGATTTCGGCTTCTTGCAAAGCTTTTTTCATAAAATACTCGTCGGTGAAAATGTTTTCCATTACACAAAAATAGGAATTCAATTTGTACATTTGCTACATGTCAGAAAATTTACTTCAACATATTGTTTCTCCAACCGATTTGCGAAAATTGGAAATTCCTCAATTACCTCAAGTAGCAAAGGAATTGCGCGATTTTATTATTGATGTTGTTTCCAAAAAAGAAGGTCATTTGGGTGCGAGTCTTGGCGTTGTTGAACTAACTATTGCACTTCATTATGTTTTTAATACTCCTGAAGATTTATTGGTTTGGGATGTTGGCCATCAAGCATACGGACATAAAATTTTAACCGAAAGAAAAGAAAAATTTCATACCAATCGTCAACTTGGTGGCATTTCTGGATTTCCAAAACGTAGCGAAAGTATTTATGATACTTTTGGCGTTGGACATTCTTCAACTTCGATTTCGGCGGCGTTAGGAATGGCGATTGCTTCGCAACTCAAAGGCGAAAACAAACATCATATTGCGGTAATTGGCGATGCTTCTATTGCAAGCGGAATGGCTTTTGAAGGATTGAATCATGCTGGTGTAACTGATGCCAATTTACTCGTGATTTTGAATGACAATGCTATCGGAATTGACCCAAGTGTTGGTGCTTTAAAGAATTATTTAACGTCGGTTAAAGAAGGAAAAAATCCGAAGCAGAACAACATGATTAAGTCTCTGAATTTCGATTATTCAGGTCCAATTGACGGTCATGATTTACTAAAATTGATTTCGGAATTAGAACGCCTCAAAAAGGTAAAAGGGCCAAAATTTCTTCATGTAATTACTACCAAAGGAAAAGGGTTGCAACTGGCAGAAGAAGACCAGGTAAAGTATCATGCACCTGGAAAATTTGATGCCAAAACAGGTGAAATCCATCCTAAATCGGAAGAAAATTTACCAATGAAATTTCAAGATGTTTTTGGGTTAACTTTGGTTGAATTGGCCGAAAAAAATCCAAAAATTATCGGCATTACACCCGCTATGCCTAGTGGAAGTTCGTTAAAGTTTATGATGGAAAAATTTCCCCAAAGAGCTTTTGATGTTGGAATTGCCGAACAACATGCGGTTACCTTAGCGGCTGGAATGGCAACGCAAGGAATGGTGGTTTTTTGCAATATTTACTCCACTTTTTTACAACGCGCTTACGACCAAGTAATTCATGATGTGGCTTTACAGAATTTACCCGTTATTTTCTGTTTAGACAGAGCTGGTTTGGTTGGTGAAGATGGAGCAACGCATCACGGCGTGTTTGATTTGGCTTTTTTAAGATGTATTCCTAACATGATTATTTATGCGCCAAAAGACGAAATTGATTTGCGAAATATTTTGTACACGGCTTCTTTGGGATTGAAACATCCTATTGCTATACGTTATCCGCGTGGTAGAGGAAAGATAGAAGATGGAAGATGGAAGATGGAAGAAAGCAAATTTTTGAATATTGAAATTGGAAAAGCGCATTTGTTGAAAAAGGGAACAAAAGTGGCGGTTTTATCTACTGGATTTATTGGGAATAATGTTAGTTTGGCTTTGGATAAAATGAAAAATCTTAATGTTATTGCGCATTATGATTTTGGATTTGTAAAGCCACTTGATACTGTTTTATTGGGTGAAATTTGTAAAACCTTTTCTACGATTATCACTATTGAAGATGGCGCTATAAAAGGCGGATTTGGCTCGGCGATAATTGAATTTGCTTCTGAAAATAATTTTAAAAACACTATCCAAACACTTGGTATTCCTGATGCTTTTATGGAACATGGAACGGTTGATGAATTGCAAAAGATTTGTAAAATTGATGTTGAAAGTTTGGTAGAAATTTTTGAAAAACAACTATGAAAATTAGTATTTTAGGTTGCGGTTGGTTGGGTTTTCCTTTGGCTAAATCATTAATAGAAAAAGGTTTTTTGGTTAGAGGTTCAACAACTTCTGAGGGTAAACTTTCTATTTTTTCAACTGTTGGGATTCTTCCTTATTTAATTTCTGTTAGTGAAAATGAAATTGTTGGCGACTTCAATGCTTTTTTAGAGAATTCTGAAATTTTAATTATTGATTTTCCACCGAAATTAAGAGGCGGTTTCTCAGAAAGTTTTGTTTCAAAAATTAAAAATCTTATTCCCTTGATTGAAAAATCAACTGTTAAGAAAGTCCTTTTTGTTAGTTCGACTTCGGTTTATGCAGATTCTAATTCTGAAATAACTGAAATAACTGAAAACACAAAACCTCAACCCGAAACCGAATCTGGCAAACAACTTTTAGAATCAGAAAGATTGCTGTTTTCTAACTCAAATTTTCAAACTACTGTTGTTCGATTTGGTGGACTTATTGGCGAAGATAGACATCCTATTAAAATGCTTTCCGGTAGGAAAAACATCGAAAATCCTGATGCTCCGATTAATCTTATTCATCAAAAAGATTGTATCGGAATTATTGAAGCTATTATTTCTAAAGGAATTTATGCTGAAATTTTCAATGCTGTTACTCCATTTCATCCTACAAGAAAAGAGTATTACACGCAAAAAGCAATGGAACTAAAGTTGCCGTTACCTGAATTTGAAACTTCAAAACCATCTGTTGGCAAATTGATTTTGAGTAAAAAAACAGAAAATATTTTAGGTTATCAATTTAAAGAAAATCAACTATGAGTTATAATGACATTGTGGGAACGATTGGTGTTGGGATTATTCTGATTGCCTATTTCATGAACATTTTTTCTTTTATAAAAAAGGACGGTGTTCTGTTTTATGTTATGAATATCATGGGTGCTTCAATTGCTTGCTATGCTTCTATTCTTATCAACTATTTACCTTTTATAATCCTAGAAGCCACTTGGGCAATGGTGAGTGTTTTTGGATTGGTTAAGGTTTTTAAAAAGAATGGTTAAATGATTTTATATTGTTTTCAGCTTGCGCGAGCTTCTAGCTTTTGACAACAATCAAATTCATCAATAAAATAGCATATTTTGTATAAAACAATTTTCAAAAAAAGTAATTCTATTTATTATTTTAGGACTGTGTCGTAAAATGTTAAAAACCTGATATTTAATAGTGTCAGGTTTTTTTATTTGAATAAAAAGAGTATTTTTACAAGACTAATCCAATACTTATGAAAAAAATAATCTACATTAATCTGCTATTATTATTGAATGTTTCAATAGCGCAAACACTTACAATTCAATCATTTGCAACGGGACTTTCTGGCGCGGTTGATATAGCACATCCGTCAGGAGACGAAAGACTCTTCGTTGTGCAACAAGCAGGTCAAATAAGAATTGTAAACACTAACGGAACTATAAATGCAACGCCGTTTATAAATCTCTCTTCTCTTGTAGTTTCTGGTGGTGAACAAGGGCTTTTAGGATTGGCTTTTCATCCAAATTATGCAACAAATGGGCTATTTTTTGTTAACTATACGCGTGCATCCGATGGAGCAACTGTTATTGCTAGATATAATGTAAGTGCTGGAAACCCAAATGTGGCTAATACGGCTGGAACTGTTTTGATGACCATAGCACAACCTTTTGCAAACCATAATGGTGGATGCATCCGTTTTGGCTCAGATGGATATTTATATATCGGAATGGGCGATGGCGGAAGTGGCGGCGATCCTGGAAACAGAGCTCAAAATATCACTAATAATTTAGGCAAAATGCTTCGCATTGATGTTGATAATCCTGTTGCACCACTCAATTACGGAATTCCACCAACAAATCCTTATGTTGGAATTACCGGCAACGATGAAATTTGGGCAACAGGCGTTAGAAATCCGTGGAAGTTTTCTTTTAATCGATTAAATGGCGATTTATGGATTGCCGATGTGGGTCAAGATGCTGCAGAAGAAATAAATAAAGTTTCAAGCCCTATTCCAGCAGGTTTAAATTTTGGATGGAGATGTTACGAAGGTAATGTGCCCTTCAATACTACTGGCTGTCCAGCTATTGGAACTTTGACAATGCCTTTTGCACAATATTCTCATTCTGATGGTTGCTCCATAACAGGCGGTTATCTTTATACAGGAAGTCTTTATCCAAACCTTCTAAACAAATACGTTTTTGCTGATTACTGTCGAAATAGATTAGGTATTGTAGACGAATCTGGAGTTATTAGTTACACATCAAATTTTACTGGTTCAAATAATTTTACAACTTTTGGAGAAGATAAAAACGGAGAATTATATGTGGCAAAAAGTAGCACTATTTACAAAATTGTTGATATATCCTTATCAAATTCCAATTTTGAAAAAGCTGGATATTCCATTTTCCCTAATCCTGCCAATGATGAATTCTTTATCAAAAAGTTAAATGGTTTTTCAACTTTAAAGGTAACTGTTTTTGATGTTTCAGGAAAAATGTTGCTTTCTCAATCTGTTGAAAATGAAAGTAATAAAATAGCAACATCTGTATTATCTTCTGGAATATATTTGCTAAAAATTGAAGATAAATCAGGGGCTTTTTATACTACTAAACTTGTAATTGAATAAATTATACTAATAAATACTACTATTTAACTCTGTCAAAGTTCAAAATTTTGACAGAGTTATTTTTTTAAAAATTAAGGAGCAGGATTAGGAATTAAAGCTTGAATTCTATCAATCTCGTTTAAAATTTCATCTGATAAAATCACTTCAAACGCATCAATATTTTCTTTTAATTGTTCGAGCGAAGTGGCGCCTATAATAGTTGAGGTTACAAACGATTGTTGGTGTACAAAAGCTTCTGCCAATTGAACCAAAGTCAATCCATTTGCTTCTGCTAATTCTTTATATAATTGAGTTGCTTTTGTTGTGTTTTCACCCGTATATCTCGTGAATTGAGGAAATTTTGCCATTCTAAAGGTTGGTTTAACTTCTCCCAAATATTTTCCAGATAAAACCCCAAATCCAAGCGGTGAATAAGCTAGTAATCCAACCTTTTCGCGCATGCAAATTTCTGATAAACCAACTTCAAAAAGTCTATTTAATAACGAATATGGATTTTGAATTGTAGCAATTCGTGGTAAATTATGTTTTTCACTTTCATGAAGAAAACGCATAACACCATAAGGATTTTCATTTGAAACACCAATATGTTTTATTTTTCCTTCTTTGATTAATTCTTCATAAACCGTAAGCACTTCAAAAAAATTGTCTTGCCAATTAGTATCAATTTTTGTTAATCCGCGTTGACCAAACATATTCATAACACGTTCTGGCCAATGCATTTGATACAAATCAATATAATCCGTTTGAAGATTTTTTAAACTTAAATTAACAGCTTCATGTATGTTTTTTTTAGAAAAATCAAGTGGTTTTCTTATGTAATCCATTCCACGATTCGGACCAGCAATTTTTGTAGCAATTACTAAATTTTCTCTTTGCGAACTCACTTTTTTTAGCCAAGTCCCAATATGTCTTTCAGTACTTCCAAAAATATGTTTGTTTCCACCTATGGGATACATTTCGGCTGTATCAATAAAATTTATGCCACGTTCAAAAGCATAATCTAACTGAGAATGTGCTTCGGTTTCTGAATTTTGATTACCAAAAGTCATTGTGCCAAGGCAAATTTTGCTAATTTTTATATTGGTATTTGGTAGAAAAGTATAATTCATGCGTAGCTAATTTTCTATTGCAAAAATAGCTTTTTGAGATGATTACACATAAAAAAAGTCCGTTTAAAATAACTTTAAACGGACTTTTAACATATGTTGATTCCTTATTTTCCTTTATTGGCTTCCGAAACATATTTTTCTAATGCCATTGTCATAGAAGGTGTTTCTGGTGTTGGAGCGAGAATATCAATTCTCAACCCATGTTCAAGCGCTTCTTTTTGAGTTGTACTTCCAAAAACGGCAATTCTCGTATCGTTTTGTTTAAAATCAGGGAAATTTTTGAACAATGATTTTATTCCAGTTGGACTGAAAAACGCTAAAACATCATAGTAAACATCTGCTAAATCAGACAAATCACTCATTACAGTTTTGTAAAAAGTTCCGGGTGTCCAATCTACTTTCAAATTGTTTAATGTTTGCGGAATATCAGCATTTAATTGGTCTGAAGATGGTAAAAGATATTTTTCTTCTTTATATTTTTTGAACAACGTTGACATATCTACAAAGTCTTTTTGACCTACATAAATTTTACGTTTTCTATACACCACATATTTTTGAAGATAAAATGCAATAGCTTCCGACTGGCAAAAATATTTTAATCCTTCGGGTACTTTATAACGCATTTCTTCCGCCACTCTAAAAAAGTGATCTACAGAATTCTTGCTCGTTAAAATTATAGCGGTATAATTATTTAAATCTATCTTTTGAAGTCTGACGTCTTTAACATTTACGCCCTCAACATGTATAAAAGGTCTAAAATCAACTTTTACTTTATGCTTATTTTGCAAATCAAAGTAGGGAGAATTTTCTACTTTAGGCTCTGGTTGCGAAACCAAAATTGTTTTGACTTTCATATATTACTTTTTGTAACTAACTTTTTGTAAACCAATGGAACATGAAATAGTAGGGTGCAATTTCAAGTGCGCAAAGATACAAAATAAAATAAAACAACTTACGAAATAGTAAATTTTGATAATTTTTTAAAGAAATAAAATAATTTATAAAATTTAGTATCAAAAAAATACCAATTATTAAAAAAATTAGAGTTTTTGATGTGTATTTGCTATAAAATAAAATAATATCAAGAGGCAAAATTAGTAATCCAATGTATGTTCTGTAGTTGACTTTCTGTAAATTATATTGCTCAACGAACTCTTCAATGTTAAATGATGTCGCTATAATTTTTTCTATCAAATATTTAGAAAGCACAAAAACCAATAAAAAAGTAATGATTTGAATAAACACAATCCAATCATTTTTAGACACATAGCCTAAGTTATGTAATACAAGTTGAATGAAAAATGCCAACGAAATCATATTAATAATAAACATTATTACAGTAAAGGCACTCATCAAATTATTGGTATCTCGATAAATTTTATTGTATTTATCCGAAAATAGCAGTTTCATAAAATCATAAAAACGATTTCCATAAGCTGATTTCGTAATTGCAACCATTGTTAGAGCAATCACGAAAAGAATCGTTGCCCAGTCTTTGTTTTCAATTACTCTTGGATGAAAAACAGTTTCAATCATAACGGTGTAAAATTACTAATTTTTATTGTTTATCAATCAATTTCAAATTTCAAATTGAATAAAAATTGCTCTCAACATTCGATTATTATAATTTTATTATGAATCAACAATAATAAAAAGTTTATTTTTGTCTCAAATTTCTATTTCAAAATGAGCGATTGCATTGTCATAATTCCAACTTACAACGAGATTGAAAACATTGAAAGTATTGTTAGAGCAACACTTACCTTGCATAAGGATTTTCATGTGTTGATCATTGATGATAATTCGCCAGATCATACTGCCCAAAAAGTGCAGGAATTACTACAAGAGTTTCAAGGCAAACTTTTTCTTGAAAAAAGGGCAAAAAAAGCGGGTTTAGGAACCGCATATGTACATGGTTTTAAATGGGCTTTAAAACATAAGTACCAGTATATTTTTGAAATGGACGCTGATTTTTCCCACAACCCCAATGATTTAGAAAAATTATACAATGCGTGCCATCTAGGGGATGCTGATTTAGCCATTGGTTCAAGGTATGTAACAGGTGTAAATGTTGTTAACTGGCCATTAAGCAGAGTTTTGATGTCCTATTTTGCATCGGTTTATGTAAAAATGATTACAGGAATGAAAATTCACGACGCCACTGCAGGATTTGTTTGCTACAAAAGAATTGTTCTAGAAAGTATAAATCTCGATAAAATAAAGTTTATAGGTTATGCTTTTCAAATAGAAATGAAATACCGAACATTTGCCAAAAGTTTTCAAATAGTTGAGGTCCCCATTATTTTTACAGATAGAACCAAAGGCCAATCTAAAATGAGCAGTGCTATTTTTAAAGAAGCAGTTTTAGGTGTTATTTCGTTGCGAATTAGAAAGTTTTTTAACCGATTATAAACGTTAAAAAAATGAATAAGATAGTAATAAAAAATGCCAAGATAGTTAACGAAGGAACTATTTTTGAAGGTGATGTTTTAATTGAAAATGAAATTATTACTGAAATTGCCTACCAAATAAGTCCTAAGCCAGGAGTAGAAATTATTGATGCCGAAGGAAATTATCTTATTCCAGGCGCTATTGATGATCAAGTACATTTTAGAGAGCCAGGATTGACACACAAAGCCGATATCGCTTCAGAATCTCGTGCGGCTGTTGCTGGAGGGATTACTTCATTTATTGAGCAACCTAACACTGTTCCAAATGCGGTTACGCAAGAACTTCTTGAGGAAAAATACCAAATTGCAGCCGAAAAATCATATGCCAATTATTCGTTTATGATGGGTGCTACCAACAATAATTTGGAAGAAGTTTTAAAAACCAATCCCAAAAATGTTGCTGGAATCAAAATATTTTTAGGTTCTTCAACCGGAAATATGTTGGTTGATAATGAAGCCGTTTTAGAAAAAATATTCTTAAGTACACCAATGCTTATTGCCGTTCATTGTGAAGATGAAACGACTATAAAAAACAATTTAGAATTATATAATAAGCAATACGGAGAAGATATTCCGGTTGATGTTCATCATTTGATAAGAAGTGAAGAAGCATGTTATTTATCTTCGTCAAGAGCTATTGCTTTGGCTAAAAAAACGGGAGCAAGATTACATGTGTTTCATCTTTCGACAGCAAAAGAAATGGAGTTGTTTACTAATAAAATTCCGCTTGAAGAGAAGAAAATTACTGCTGAAGTTTGTATACATCATCTTTGGTTTACTAATGAAGATTATGCAACAAGAGGCAATTATATCAAATGGAATCCAGCAGTAAAAACCGAAAATGATAGAAATGCACTTTGGGAAGCATTACTCGATGATAGAATTGACGTTATTGCCACCGACCACGCACCACATACAATTAAAGAAAAACAACAATCATATTTAAAAGCACCTTCTGGAGGACCATTAGTGCAACATGCTATTGTGGCTATGTTTGAGAATTACCATAAAGGCAAAATTTCAATTGAAAAAATCGTTGAAAAAATGGCCCATAATCCTGCAAAAATCTTTAAAATTGAAAAGAGAGGCTTTATAAAAGTAGGTTTTTATGCCGATTTGGTGATTGTAAATGCTAATTCGCCGTGGAGTGTAAAGAAAGAAAATATTTTGGCTAAATGTGGTTGGTCACCATTTGAAGGAATCAATTTTAAATCAAGAATTACGCATACTTTTGTAAATGGAAATTTGGTTTATTTTAACGCTAAAGTAAAAGATATTCGTTGCGGAAAACGTTTACTTTTTGATAGATAATAATTTTAATATGAAAAAAGTTTTAGTTTTTTTGAGTTTTATTCTATTGGCAAGTTGTTCAAATTCGACTGTTTCTAAACCAAAAAATTTGATTGACGAAGATAAAATGGTCGAAATTTTTTACGATTTAGCTTTGCTAGAAGCAGTGCGAACACAAATTCCGCAAGAAAAACAGCATTACAAAGGTTTACCAAACAAATATATTTTCAAGAAATATAAAATCGATAGTCTTCAATTTGTAAATAGCAATCAATATTATGCTTCTGATGTTTCTAACTACAAAAAAATGTATGAACTAGTAAAAGAAAAATTAGTAGCTGATACTGAAAAATTGAATCCAGTTCAGAATAAAGACACCAAAAAATCTCCTGAAGAATTAGAGTAAATAATCCCAAAAATTCTCTTTATGGATTACTTGAGTTGTTTTTGGATGGTAGTTAGCTGTAAATGATTTTGAAAATTTAACCTTCACATTTGGATTGTATTTTATTTCAAAAGCTTCAATTTCAGTGTTTTTTATTTCTAAATAATCGATTTTTGCTTGTTGTGTATTTCTCCAAAAAAACGATTCTTTAAATTGATTTTCATAAGACAGTTTTTTCAATCGTTCGCTAATTATAAAATTTTCCCAGAGCGAACCAACATCGTCTCTTAGCTCAATGGGATTAAAATTTTTGACAATTCGATTTCGTAAACCATTGTCCCAAAAATAGACTTTTCGACTTTTTTTAATTTCGTTATCTTGATTTTTGCTAAAGGCTTTTAAGCTGAAAACAATGAAATTTTTTTCGAGAATATCGATGTATTTTTCAACCGTTAATCTATTTATTCCTAATTCGTTGGCAAGTGAAGTTGTGCTTATTTCTAAACCGACTCTGAAAGCCAACATTTGAACCAAACGTTGTAATGTAGATGATTTTTTTATTCCTTCTAAGTTCAAAATGTCTTTGTACAAGAAGCCATCAACCAAATCATTGAGTATTTTTTCTTCCTTTCCAGGGGTTTGTAACAACTTCAGGATAATAGCCAAAAACCAATCGATGCGGAATCAAACGAGTTTCTTTTACAAAATTAGTGTGAGTTACCATTTCTTTATAGTTCAAAGGGAAAAGTTGTAATTCTTCTTTTCTATCAACCATGCTTTCCTTGGTTTTATCGGCAAGTTCAAAAGCACTGCTGCCCGAAGCAATTATTTGAATATCAGGAAAATTATCGACCATTCGTTTAATCAATAATCCGATGTTGTGAATCATTTGCGCTTCGTCAATTACGAGTATTTTGTTGTCGCCAACTATAGCTTTTAGCCTATCACTAGTGATGTTTTCAAGTAAAAGTTGCGTATCGGGTTCGTCACCATTCAACCATAAAAAAGAATAATTATAGCAAGTAGAAAGTATTAAAGACGTTTTCCCAACCTGACGTGCGCCAAATACAAGTATGGCCTTTCCTTTAAAAAGATAAGAATCAATTTCGGTTTGCTGAATTCTTGCTATCATTTTAAAATGCAAATACATAATAATTTGATATTACAATATCAAAAAAATATAATAATTTGATATTTGAAAGTATTGTTTAATCAAAAACTAACTGCTAAACACTGAATTAATTCCCTTTAAAATCTGCTTTTCTTTTTTCTAAAAAAGCAGTTGTTCCTTCCTTGAAATCTTCTGTTCCGAAGCATTTTCCAAAGTTTCTTATTTCGGTTTGGTAGCCATCAACACCATCTTTGAAGTTAGCGTTTATTGCGTTTATTGCCTTTCCAATTGCGACTGGAGAATTTCTCATAATTTTGTTAGCAATACCTTTTGTAAATTCTAAAAGTTCATTTTGTGGCACAACATGATTTACTAATCCGTATGATTTTGCAGTTTCGGCATCAATCATTCCGGCGGTCATAATCATTTCCATTGCGCGGCCTTTTCCAACTAGTTGAGGTAAACGCTGCGTTCCGCCATAACCTGGAATTACACCCAAAGAAACTTCTGGCAAACCCATTTTGGCATTGTCGGAGGCAACTCTGAAATGACATGCCATTGCCAATTCTAATCCGCCACCTAACGCAAAACCGTTTACGGCTGCTATTACAGGTGTTTTTAGTTTTTCGACAAAATCAAATAATAATTCTTGCCCTTTTGCTGCAAGATGTGCGCCTTCTTCGATAGAAAAATTGGCAAACTCTGAAATATCGGCACCAGCAACAAATGCTTTTTCGCCTTCACCAGTGATGATGATGACTCTAATTTCTGGATTAGCATCTAAATTCTCCAAACCATCATGAAGTTCTTGAATAGTTGCCACATTTAATGCATTAAGTTTTGATGGACGATTGATAGTAATTTGTCCAATTCCGTTTTCGGATGTAATAAGTATGTTTTCGAAGTTCATATTTTGTTGTAATAAGTTTATCTTTTAGCCCCGATTGTAGTGGAAATCCTTTTTCTTTTTTCTTTAAAAAGAAAAAGATTGCAACGAAAAGCGGGAAAATGGTTAACTAAAAATGCCCGAGCCATTCGCTCTACAATTTTTTATTTTTCAATTATAGGAAGCGAAACCGTGAACGTTGTTCCTTTTCCGTATTTGGTTTCAAATGTAATAGTTCCTTTGTAATTTTCGATAATGTTTTTGATAATTCCTAAACCAAGTCCCATTCCGCTGGTTTTGGTAGTGAATTTTGGCTCAAAAATATATTCGACATTTTCGGTTTCTATACCAATTCCGTTGTCTTTTACGGTTATATTTACGTTGTTTTCAAACTGTTTTACGGCAACAATAATCGATTTTTCCACTTGCTCTTCTGGAATGGCTTGAATGGCGTTTTTGACCAAATTGGTGATAATTCTAACCAACTGCGTTCTGTCCATTTTGGTGATAATTTCGGATGAATCGCTTTCAAATACAAGGTAGTCTTCGTTGAAAATATCTAATGAAAACTCAACAACCTCAACAACATTTAGCGTTTCATTTTGTTGTGCTGGCATAGAAGCAAAGTTAGAAAATGCCGAAGCTACCGAACTCATAGTATCGATTTGTTGAATCAAAGTTTTGGAATAATCGTCTAATTTTTGTTTTAAATTTGGATCATTTCCATCAAATTTTCTTTGAAAACTTTGCACGGTCAATCTCATTGGCGTTAGCGGATTTTTGATTTCGTGAGCCACTTGTTTTGCCATTTCGCGCCATGCTTGTTCACGTTCAGATTGCGCCAGCATAGAAGCACTTTCTTCTAGTTTGTCAACCATGTCATTGTACGCTTTTATCAATGAATTAATTTCTCGACTATTGGCTTCAATTACGATTTTTTCGTTTTTTTGATTCAAGCTAGTTTCATTGATCTTGTCAGAAATAGTTTTTAGAGACTTGGTTATATACGAAGCTAAAAAGTAAGCTAATGCAAAGGCAATCAATAACATAAATGCATAAACTTGACTCAAACGAATTAAGAACTCTTGTATTTCATCTTCATAAAAACTATCGTCTTCTACATAAGGTAAGTTCAAAATTCCAAGTGGTTTGAACTTATTATCTTTAATTTGACTATACGAAGAACGATTTTTTAATCCGTCAACATTTTTAATATCGACATATCTTTTTTCGATAGAAGATTGCACCAAACGAATGATATAGTTGGGAATTGGTGGCGAAACATCATCGACCGAAAAAGAAGCTTTTGAAGATTTTAGTAACTTACCATTTAGACTGTAAATATTGATTTCGAGGTTGTGAATATCGGCCAGTTCGTGAATTTTATCTTTGAAAATTAAAGGTAAATTATGTTCTGTCAAAGGATAAGTTGTCGTAACTAAAACGTAGTTAATATGTTCTTTGATAGCGTATTCTTTACGTTCTAATCGGTCTTGATGGTATCTTCTTGCTTCATTTTTAAACTGAATCACCGAAATAGAAGCCATCAAAATGGAAGCAATCAAAATCAATACAATCATCGATAGGAAAATCCTAATTCGAAGTGATAGCATTGACATTTTGAAGTTTTTAAACATATTTTTTACCACAAAGACACTAAGAAGACACGAAGTTCACAAGGTTTTAGTGTGCTTTGTGAAAGCTTTGTGAACTTAGTGGTTAGATTTTTCTCTTATTCTTTTATAAAATTTGAATCCGAGCATAATTATTATCGAAAATAAAAAGATTCCGATTACGCCATAAATCCAATTAAAAGCATTTTTTAAAATTACTAAAAAAACAACAGCAAATAAAATAATTGTGGCACCTTCATTCCAAAGGCGCATAAAATTGGAAGTATAATTGAATTTGTCGTTTTGCAATTGCCTATAAATTTGATGACATTTTAGATGGTACAAAAACAACGCCAAAACAAATCCGAGTTTCACGTGCATCCATGGCATTTGTAACCAAGCAGGCATCAAAATTAGTAACCAAACCGCAAATAATGTTGCCAAAACCGCACTTGGCCAAGTAATGATGTACCATAGTCGGTAAGTCATAATTTTGTATTGGTTTAATAAAATTTCTCTTTCTGGCGAAGGTTTTTTGTTGGCTTCAATTTGATAAACAAACAAGCGAACAATATAAAATAATCCTGCAAACCAAGTGATTACAAAAATTAAGTGAAGTGATTTTATGTATTCGTACATTTTAAAGCTATTTACTAATCACTATTTACTAATTACTACGTTTAAAATCCTCAATCCAATTTGCCACAACACCACACCATTCATCTTCATCATTCATACATGGAATTGCCATAAACTCTTCGCCACCATGGTGTAAAAATTGTTCATTAGCTTCCATTGCGATTTCTTCTAAAGTTTCTAAACAATCGGCTACGAATGCTGGTGTTACAACCGCTAATTTTTTAATTCCTTGTTCTGGCATTTTGTTAATTTCAACATCTGTGTAAGGCGTTAACCATTTGTCACCGGCTAATCGAGATTGAAAAGTTTGACTGTATTTTCCTTCGGGAATTCCTAACAATTTTACTACTTGTTTTGTGGTTTCATAACATTGATGACTGTAACAAAATTCGTGAGCTGGCGAAGGCGTATTGCAACACGTTCTGTCCATTTTACAATGCGATTTGGTTACATCTGTTTTACGAATATGACGTTTTGGAATTCCGTGATACGAAAATAATAAATGGTCGTAATCAAATCCTTTCAAATGTTTTTTGATTGAATTGGCTAATGCCTGAATATAATCGGGTTTGTTGTAAAAAGCTGGAACTTTTGTCAATTTCATTTCCGGAAATTTTGTTGCCACTAATTCGTCTGCCAAAACCCAAATAGTTGTGGTTGAAGCCATTGCGTTTTGTGGATACAATGCCAAAAGCATAACATCAGTAACGCCTTTATCTTTCAATTCTTGCAACCCTTTTTCAATTGTCATCGTTCCATAACGCATCGCTAAAGCCACAGGAATATCAACTACTTTTTGAACTTTCTGGTGCATTCTTTTAGAAATTACTATTAAAGGCGAACCTTCATCTGTCCATATTCGAGCATAAGCTTCTGCCGATTTTTTTGGTCTTGTTTGTAAAATGATACCTCGAACTAATAAGGCACGCAATAAAAACGGAACGTCAATTACGTATTTATCCATTAAAAATTCATCTAAATACGGCTTAACATCTTTAGCTGTTGGACTTTCTGGCGAACCTAAATTTACTAATAATACTCCTTTCATTGTTGCAATTTTTTTTGTAAAAGTAACTAATCTACTTTTTTAAGATTTTATGTTTATGTTTTTTTTATCGATTGTTTGATATACGAAATTTATTGGGCTATGTATTCGGATTTATAGACATCAAATATTTTTTGGGCGTTGTGGCAAATTTTTTCTTGAAAGCAGCAATAAAATGACTTCCGGTGCTGTATCCAATTTTTAACCCAACTTCGTTTACATTATAGGAACCGCTGTCTAATAATTGTCTTGCATAATCCATTTTGTAATCAAATAGAAATCCGTAAACTGTATCGCCATAAATTTGTTTAAACCCCATTTTTAGTCTTTTCAAACTCAACCCAACTTGTTCTGCTAATTCTTCTAAACCTGGCGGTTCTGACATCTTTTGAATGATAATTTCTTTGGCTTTTTTGATTTTTAAAACATTTTCTTCATCTATCAAAAACGGACATTGTTCAGCATTTGGATCTTCCGAGCGATTGAAATACAAACTTAATAATTCGTATCCTTTACCTTTATAGTATAAATTTTTTATGGATGGATTCAAATTATAATGAAACAATTGACTTAAAACAATCGCCATTGACGGACTGATGTCAGTTTCTTTATAATATTTTTTATCCTTATTGTCTGTGCTCAAAAACGGAATATGTTCGGCTTCTGAAGAAAATAAGCCGTGAAATTTTTGGATAGATATAATCACTGAAATTATCCACGAATTTGGTGAAATTTTCAAATTTAATGGCAATTCTTTTTGCGGATTGTAGAATAAAAGTGCTTTTTCTTCTCTCAAATCTAAAGCATAATTTCCATCATTAAAGACAAATTTTGCTTTTCCTTTAATGCCAAAATGAAATTGAATAAGACCTTGGTTTACATGTCTTTTCACGTTAAAACTCTCATTTTCATCATTTTGAAAACGAATTAATGTAAAATCATTTTCAATTTTTATTTCCTCTTGTGAACCCATAGCGATATTTTTTCGTATCTGATGTTGGAATCTTGTCTTTTTATTATTTAGAATTAATCTACATAATTTAGTTTAAAAGACTTGATTTTATTGCAAATTTATAATAAATAACGCTAAAAAGTCAAATAACGCTTAAAAAAACGCATAGCGACACAAAAAGTACTTTGAGCGTTACTTTTATAAATAGTATAGTAATATTTTTGTTGAACTTTTAGGTAAAGTAAAAATATGGAAAATTTTAACATGTCGAAACACACCACTTTTTATGTATTGGGCTTAAGCTACAAAAAAGCTGATGCAGCAATAAGAGGGAAATTCAGTTTAGATGCTAAAGCCAAAGCAACTTTACTAATACAAGCTGAAGCCGAAGGAATTGATTCTTTAATAGTTTCTTCTACATGTAATCGAACTGAAATTTATGGTTTTGCACAACATCCGTATCAATTAATAAAACTTTTATGCGCTAACAGTCAAGGTTCTGTAGAAGAATTTCAAGAAGTTGCTTATATTTATAAAAATCAAGAAGCAGTCAATCATATGTTTCGCGTTGGAACAGGTTTAGATAGTCAGATTCTTGGTGATTTTGAAATTATTAGTCAAATAAAAACTGCATTTAATGAAAGTAAATCTAACGGAATGGTTAATTCATTTCTAGAAAGATTGGTTAATTCGGTTAT
The DNA here is from genome assembly GCF_044377315.1 of Flavobacterium sp. Lineage (GTDB taxonomy): Bacteria > Bacteroidota > Bacteroidia > Flavobacteriales > Flavobacteriaceae > Flavobacterium. Next base: position 88,076 of record NZ_JBILJG010000001.1, on the reverse strand, counting down.
TCAAGCGAGTAAAAAAATTAAAACACAAACTGAAATTTCTTCAGGGGCAACTTCTGTTTCTTTTGCATCGGTGCAATACATTTTCAAAAATGTTGAAGATATTGCCAATAAAAACATTTTACTTTTTGGAACAGGAAAAATTGGAAGAAATACTTGTGAAAACCTTGTAAAACATACCAAACACGAGCAAATTACTTTAATAAATCGTACCAAATATAAAGCAGAAAAACTAGCTCAAAAATTAAATGTTATTGTAAAAGATTATGCCGATTTACAATTGGAATTACAAAAAGCAGATGTGGTTGTAGTGGCAACGGGCGCCCAAAATCCTACAATTGACAAAGCAATTTTGAATCTTAAAAAACCAATGTTGATTTTAGATTTATCTATTCCAAAGAATGTAAACGAAAATGTAAAAGATATTGAAGGCGTTACTTTAATTCATATGGATCATTTGTCGCAAATGACTGATGAAACTTTGGAAAACAGAAAACTACATATTCCTCAAGCCGAAGCAATTATAGAGGAAATCAAAGAAGAATTTATAGCTTGGACCAAAAATAGAAAGTTTGCGCCGACTATTCATGCTCTAAAAGAAAAATTAAATTCTATCAAAGACGGCGAGTTAAATTTTCAACGTAAAAAATTAGCTAATTTTGACGAAGAACAAGCCGAATTAATCAGTAATAGAATCATTCAAAAAATCACGAATCATTTTGTTAATCATTTAAAAGATGGCGACTCAATGGAAGAAGGAATTGAATGGATTGAAAAAGTCTTTCAACTAGAACAAGAGAAAATATTTAATTAAAAAACTTTGCGTCTCTGCGTCTTTGCGAGAAATTAATCAACAATATAGTGTCTGAAAAAACAATACGTATAGGAACTCGTGACAGTGAATTAGCACTTTGGCAAGCAAACACCGTTCAAAAACAACTCAACGATTTAGGTTACAAAACCAAAATTATAGCCGTAAAATCGCAAGGAGATATCATTCTCGATAAACCGCTTTACGAACTCGGAATCACTGGGATTTTTACCAAAACATTAGACATTGCAATGATAAACGGTCAAGTGGATATTGCCGTGCATTCGATGAAAGATGTTCCAACTGCTTTACCAATTGGAATTGTGCAAGCAGCCGTTTTAGAAAGAGCTAACATTTTAGATATATTAGTTCACAAAGGAAATACCGATTTTCTTGAAACCGAAGCTACTATCGCAACAGGAAGCCTACGTCGTCAAGCACAATGGTGGAATAAATATCCAAATCACAAAGTTGTTGACTTACGCGGAAATGTAAATACTAGAATGCAAAAACTAAAAGAAAATGAGTGGAACGGAGCTGTTTTTGCGGCAGCAGGTTTAGAAAGAATCAACTTAAAACCAGAGAATTACATCAATCTCGATTGGATGATTCCAGCGCCAGCACAAGGGGCTATGGTTGTGGTTGCTATGGCAAACGACAATTTTACATTAGACGCTCTTTCGCAACTAAATCATATTGAAACTGAGATTTGCACCTATATTGAAAGACAATTTCTAAAAGCATTAGAAGGTGGATGTACAGCGCCAATCGGAGCAATTGCAAACTATAATGAAAAGGAAGACACTATAGATTTCAAAGGAGTTTTACTGTCTATCGACGGAAAACAAAAACTAGAAATCGAGAAAGGAGTAGATATTTCAGAATGGAAAAAACTAGGTTTCAATGCAGCACAAGAAATTTTAAATAATGGAGGTAGCGAATTGATGACTGAAATAAAGAAACAATTGAAGAAATAGAGTGTTTATTTATGATAAATTCAATTTATAAAAAAAGCATTATATTTGTATGGATATAAATTTCATAAAAGATGAACTACAACATATCATTCAAGGAAAGAGCCAAAATAGCCAAAAAACTCTTATCCAAACAATCGCCAGTTACCTTGGAGCAAGCCAAACAGCAAGCTCAATGGTTAAAATCGATAAGTACTTCAAACAAGAAGAAACAAAGAGCATAATTGAATTTTGCAATCAAAATAAACTTTGGGCTAATAATAAAGTAAATTTTGATTTATTTGTATCTGAAGGTGCTGAACAAAAAGTTTATATTAAAAATGAAAAAACCGTATATAAACTTAACGATTCAATTTACTATTCTTCGTGGCAGGATTATTTCAAAAATTTATTGCTAAATAATTATTTTTTTCCTGAAACCTCATACACATTAGTTGGTTTTTGTAGAATTGAAGAAGCTCTTTATGCATTGGTTGAACAACCTTTTGTAAAAGCAAATCAACCAACTGATTTATTTAAAGTTAAAGAGTTTATGATTGCTAACGGTTTTGAAAACACTAGAAATCACGATTATTTTCATCCTGATTTAGGGATTATTCTCGAAGATTTACATGACGAAAATGTACTAACACAAGATGGTATTTTATATTTTATTGACACCGTTTTTTATAGTAAATAATGACAAAACAAATCAACATAGTATCCACCAAAATGCTTTTACCAAATCAAAAGCAATATTTATTCGACGCCAATATTCATCTGATAGAAGAGGATTTCATTGAAACTAAGATCAAGAATTTTGAACTTTCTAAAGTAAATGATAATCTAATTTTCACAAGCCAGAATGCCATTCAAAGTATTTTACAACATCCAAAATGCAACGAACTAAAAAGCAAAAATGTCTTTTCTGTAGGAATGAAAACCAAAGATTTATTAACTGAAAACGGATTTAATGTTATCGCATACACTGGTTACGCATCCGATTTAGCTGAAATAATTTCATTGATTTACAGTAAAGAAAGTTACACCTTTTTCAGCGGAAATTTACGTAGAGATGTATTACCAAACACCTTAAAAGAAAACGGAATAGTAATCAACGAAATTGAAGTTTATGAAACCAACATCACTTCAAAAAAAATTAAAGAAAAGATAGACGGAATACTATTTTTCAGTCCATCAGCGGTTGAAAGTTATTTAAAACTGAATACCATAAAAGATGAAATTTGCTTTAGCATCGGCGAAACCACAGCAGAAGCATTGGAAAACAAAAAAACAAAGAATATCATAATTGCAGTTAAACCAACAGTTGAAAATGTAATTATAGAAGTTATAGAACACTATAAAAATTAGTTTAAGTTTCAAAGGCAACAACTTTTAAACTTTTAAACTCATAAACTTTTAAACTAATGATTAAAAACGACCTATTTTTAAGAGCTTTAAACAATGAAACTGTTGAACGTCCACCAGTTTGGATGATGCGTCAAGCTGGAAGATATTTACCGGAATTTAGAGCTTTGCGTGACAAATACGATTTTTTTACACGTTGCGAAACACCTGAATTAGCAGCAGAAATCACCGTTCAACCTATTAGAATTGTAAAACCAGATGCAGCTATTTTATTTTCAGATATTTTAGTTGTGCCACGTGCAATGGGAATTCATGTAGAATTGAAGGACAATTTGGGACCCATTATTCCAAATCCAATTCGCACTATGAAACAAGTAAATCAAGTAATTGTTCCAGATGTAAACGAAACTTTAGGTTACGTTTTTGATGCCATCAAATTAACCAAACAAATGTTGAATGATGAGGTTCCGCTTATTGGTTTTGCAGGTTCGCCTTGGACTATTTTTTGCTATTGTGTGGAAGGAAAAGGTTCCAAAAGCTTTGATACGGCAAAAGGTTTTTGCTTTTCAAATCCAATTGCAGCACATACATTATTGCAAAAAATCACCGATACAACTATTCTATATTTAAAAGAAAAGGTAAAATCAGGAGTAAATGCAGTTCAGATTTTCGATTCTTGGGGCGGAATGTTATCGCCAGTAGATTATCAAGAATTCTCTTGGAAATACATCAACCAAATAGTTGAAGCTTTGGCTGAAGAAACTAAAGTTATTGTTTTCGGAAAAGGTTGTTGGTTTGCATTGAATGAAATGGCACAATCTAAAGCATCAGCACTTGGTGTAGATTGGACTTGTTCAGCAAGAAATGCGCGTTATTTAACAGGCGGAAAAATCACATTACAAGGAAATTTCGATCCATCAAGATTGTTATCACCAATTCCAACCATCAAAAAAATGGTGCACGAAATGATAGACGAATTCGGAAAAGACAATTATATAGTAAATCTTGGTCACGGTATTTTACCAAATATTCCTGTAGATCATGCGAAAGCATTTGTGGAAGCGGTGAAAGAATACAATAAATAAGCTAACAGCCTTCAGCTAATAGCTTTTAAAATGAAAAACAAATTTCTACACCTACATAAAAACCTTCTAACCCATGACCAAAGAAACCGCCATAAAACTATTTGAACAAAAGCAAGTTCGTTCCTTTTGGAATGAAGATGAAGAGAAATGGTATTTTTCAATTGTTGATGTTATTCAAGTTCTTACTGAGCAAGCGGAATATCAAACGGCTAGAAAATATTGGAATAAACTTAAAGAAAGACTAGTAGCCGAAGGAAATCAAACGGTGTCAAATTGTCACCAGTTGAAAATGGAAGCCGCTGATGGTAAAATGCGATTAACCGATGTTGCTGATACCGAACAATTATTTCGATTAATACAATCTGTTCCGTCCAAAAAAGCAGAACCTTTTAAACTTTGGTTGGCTCAAGTTGGTAGAGAAAGAATTGACGAAATTGAAGATCCAGAATTAGGTTTTGATAGACTTATGGAAACCTATCTTAAAAAAGGATATTCCAAAGAATGGGTAAATCAACGATTAAAAAGTATTGAAGTAAGAAAAGAACTTACCGATGAGTGGGATAATCGAGGTGTGAAAAAAGGACAAGAATATGCCATTTTAACTGATGAAATCACTAAAGCTTGGAGTGGCTTATCGGTTAAACAATATAAAAATCACAAAGGATTAAAAAAAGAAAACTTGCGTGATAATATGAGCAATCTTGAATTGGTTTTAAATATGTTAGCAGAAGCAACAACTACTGAAATTAGTAAAGAAAAGAAGCCAAAAACTTTTTCAGAAAACAAAAAAATTGCCAAACAAGGCGGCACCATTGCAGGAAATACCCGAAAACAAATAGAAGAAAAAACAGGTAAAAAAGTAGTGAATAAACTAAAGGCTTCGGATTTTTTAAATAGCAAAAAAGAATTAGAATAATGAAAGATAAATTCCTAACATATATCCAAATTCTCCAAAACCAAATCACTTCCAAACTAGAAGAAGTGGAAGGTGTTGCCAAATTCCGTGAAGACATTTGGGAACGACCAGAAGGCGGTGGCGGAAGAACACGTGTTATAGAAAACGGAAACGTAATCGAAAAAGGCGGTGTAAATATTTCAGCAGTTCACGGAAAATTACCTGATTCGATGCAAAAATTATTCAACGTTGGCGAAGCCGATTTTTTTGCTTGTGGTTTGAGTTTGGTAATTCATCCAAAAAACCCGATGGCGCCAACAGTTCACGCAAATTGGCGTTATTTTGAAATGTATAACGAAAATGGTGAAATTATAAATTCGTGGTTTGGTGGCGGACAAGATTTAACACCTTATTATTTATTTGAAGAAGATGCGATTCATTTTCATCAAACCTGTAAAACCGCTTGCGACAAACATAATCCCGAATTTTATCCAAAATACAAAAAACAATGCGATGCTTATTTTTGGAACGCACACAGAAATGAAGCTCGAGGCCTAGGCGGATTATTCTTCGATTATTGCAAAGAAACGGATGAAATAAAAATGGAAGATTGGTACAATTTTGTAACCGAAGTCGGAAACAGTTTCCTTCAAGCCTACGTTCCAATTTTAGAAAAAAGAAAAGAGTTACCTTATACACAAGAACAACGAACTTGGCAAGAAATCCGCCGTGGTCGTTATGTAGAATTCAATTTGGTACACGACAAGGGCACGTTATTCGGATTAAAAACCAATGGAAGAATTGAAAGTATTTTGATGAGTTTACCACCAAATGTACAATGGGTTTACGACCATCATCCAGAAGTTGGCGGCGAAGAAGAAAAATTAATTAAAGTATTAGAAAATCCTATTGATTGGATAGCCCCCTAACCCCCGAAGGGGGAACGCCAAGCAAACTGATATTTTGTCTATAAATAAAATTATGTATTAACTTAAAACCTATTGACCCCTAATAGGAATTCCCCCTTTGGGGGTTAGGGGGCTGATTATGTTCCCATTACAAAGAGGCAGAAGATTACGCGTTAACGAATCCATTCGTTCATTAATTCGCGAAACAACATTAAGTCCATCCGATTTTATGTTTCCAATGTTCATTGCAGAAGGCGAAAACGTAAAAATTGAAATTCCTTCAATGGTAGGTATTTACCGTCGTTCAATAGATTTGACTGTTGAAGAAGTAAAAGAACTTTTTGCTTTAGGAATTCGTGCCGTAAACATATACGTAAAGGTAGACGAATCTCTAAAAGACAACACCGGAAAAGAAGCTTGGAATCCTAATGGATTGATGCAAAGAGCCATCAAATCAATCAAATTGGCTTGTCCAGAAATGATTGTGATGCCAGATGTTGCCTTAGATCCATACTCAATTTACGGTCATGATGGAATTATCGAAAACGGTGATGTTGCAAATGATGCTACAAACGACGCCTTAGTAAAAATGGCGGTTTCGCACGCCCAAGCAGGAGCCGATTTTGTTGCGCCAAGCGATATGATGGACGGGCGTGTTTTTCGTTTGCGCCAAGGTTTAGACGCTGCAGGATTTCCAAATGTGGGCATTATGAGCTATTCTGCTAAATATGCTTCAGCATTTTACGGGCCATTTCGTGATGCTTTAGATAGTGCACCAAAAGAAGCCGATGTCGAAGTGCCAAAAGACAAAAAAACCTACCAAATGGATTACGCCAACCGCATCGAAGCCATCAAAGAAGCCTTAATGGATGTTGAAGAAGGCGCCGATATGGTTATGGTAAAACCAGGAATTGCCTATCTTGATATCGTTCGAGAAGTCAAGAATGCTGTTAATGTTCCCGTTACCGTTTTTCACGTTTCGGGCGAATACGCAATGATTAAAGCCGCTTCCGAAAGAGGCTGGCTTGACCATGACAAAATCATGATGGAACAATTAATGTGCATCAAGCGTGCAGGAGCGAGTTTAATTTCGACTTATTTTGCCAAAGAAGCAGCAATTATTTTAAATAAATAGGAGCGAACCTGCCTGCCGTTAGGCAGGTGGCTCGGGCTTTATCAGTAATGGTAATATGCCTGTCGGCAGACAAGTTCCCGCTTTTCTCTCCAATAACTCTGTCAAATTTCAAAACTTTGACAGAGTTGATTTCCGTTTCAATCGGGGCTAAATAGCATTTGTATTGATTTTTTTGTTATCTGATAAAATCATATATTGTGCAAACTTTCGAGATTACCTTTGGTCATGTTTTAATAAAAATTTAAAATGAAAACAATTCTAAAATCACTAATATTACTAACAGTAATAACTATAGTAAGTTGTGGCAAAAACAAAAAAGAAGACAAATTTGGCAATCCTACTTCTAACCAAAAAGCAACTGCAGAAGCAATAGAATTTCCTTTAGCCGAAAAAGGAAAAGAAATCTTTGAAGGTAAAGGAACTTGTGTTACTTGTCATAAACTAGACATTAAAGTAGTTGGACCAAGTATTCAAGATATTGCCAAAATTTACAAAGAAAAAAATGCAAGTATCGCCACATTTCTAAAAGGTAACGAGCAACCAATTATTGACTCAACTCAATTTGAGGTTATGAAAGCCAATTTTGCAATAACAAAAGCAATGACCAACGAAGAACGTCAATCATTAGAACAATATATCCTTAGCGAAGGAAAATAATTTTTCATATTTCTATTTTGTGAATCACAAAGTTAGAATGAGTTTTTCTTTTTGGCTTTGTGGTTTTTTAATGTTCGCTAACCAATTCTAGTTCGGTTCTGAAAGCTAGTATTTTATCGCCAAAAAGTTTTGCCCCTTCTTCACGAAGTCTTGGTGCATCTTCATCATAATAACGTTGTAAAGTTTCTTTGCTATCGGTTGTGTATTGAATGGCATATGTCAAGCCACCCATTTCTTCTTCAACCAGAACTTTTACCATTCTAGCTGATGAAAATTTGCCAGTTGCAATAACCTCATTTATATGTTTGTTTTGCATCCAATCAAGCCATTGGTCATGTGCACTTTCGTGAATATTTACAGTTACATTATAATAAATCATACTCTTGAATTTTTTTTCTATTGAAAACACCCAGCTGTTAGATAGGTTTACAAAGTTGCATCTCCACGAAGCTGTCGGTATTTTTTTCTTGCTTCTACATAATAAATACTGTCTTCGTGTTCTATAATAACTTTTTCATAAAGCGACTTTGCTTTTTCTATATTACCTTGATTATTGTATATTTCTGCAGAAAAATACAAAGCTTCATCGGTATAAATTTCGTCTTTATGTTTGTTGATTATTTCTTGATATTGAGCTAAAGCGGTTATTAAATCTCCATTTTTTTCATACATTTTACCCAAGCGCAACAACGTAATTGCTTTTATTTCATCTGCTTTTTCAAGTTTTAAAACCTCTAAAAAGGTTGTTAATGCTTCTTGTCTTTTGTTTTGATATAAAAGATAATCAGCTCGTGCAAATTTTTTCAAAGCCGTTTGAGTTGAATCGGCAATTGTATTGTCATTTATCAGCAAGAAATATTCCAAAGCATCATTAGCAATCAGTTGTGTCGAAGCCGATTTTAGTTCTTTAAATTGTTTTGAAGCCCATTCAAAATCGGTTTTAAAATAACTAGTTTTAGCCGCTTTCAAACTTGCTTCATGACCAACAATATCATTCTTTAAATCTTCTTCTATTTGAGAATAATATATTAAGGCTTGATTAAATTTTTCCTCAAAAAGCAGAATGTCAGCTAGTTCCATTTTAACATCTGCCTTCTGGTAATTGGTAATAGGCATTTCCAAAGCATTTTTCAGAATGGTTTTGGCTGTTTCAGGATTTTTTAAATTAAAAGCTAAAAAATGAGCTTGAAGAATTTGTAGCGACAATGTGTATGGACTAATTTCATATTCTTTCAAAAGTGCAATCAACTCATTTTCGATAACAGGATAGTCTTTTTCTGGAGCTGATTTTATTTTCATTTGCATCAAATAGGCGTTCGATTGAACTAACAAATCCAAATCTTTGGTATTTTCTAATACAAAAGTCAAAATCTCTTTAGCTGTTTCGTCTTCGTTTTCTTCAATGGCTAATTGACCAAGATTTACGATATTTCCAAATGACTCAGGATTACGTTTGTAAATAGCTTTTTCTTGAATAAAAGCTTTTCCATATTCTTTTTGATTTACAAAAAACCAACTTAAATAGTGATTCCACAAAATATTTTGATCTTTTTGCGAACGAAGTAACAGGTTTTTTCTAAGTGCATCATTAAAATTAGCATCAGCATCTTCCATCATAAAACGCGATAACTGATTTTGAATCATAATAGAATTTTGAGGATTGGTAGCAGCTTCGTCCAAAAAGGCAGTAATCATCATATCGGTATTTCCCAATTGACCATAAAGCAATGCCATTTGGAAATTGAAATTGAATTTTGGTTCTTTTTCTAAAGCCAATTGATACGATTGAAGCGCATATTTAATCAAAGATTTTTTTTCAAAAACTTGGGCAATGCTATAAACTTCGTTTGCGTTTTTTCGTATCCTATTCAATGCTTCTTCGTAGTAACTTTTGGCTTTAGCATCGTCTTTTTTCAATTGAAAATTATATCCTAATTCTATAAAAAGTGAAGCTTGTTTGTATTTGGTAAAACGTTCTTGAATGGCTTTTTCGGCAACATCATATTGTTGAAGTTGTTGCTGGCAATCAACTGTTTTTTGAAAATAATGACTGTTTGAAGGACTCATTTTCAATAAATCTTGATAGGAAAGTAACGCTTTTTCAAATTCGCCTCGGTCAAAATAATTTTGAGCCAACTGTTCGTTTTGAGCAAAAACAGTTAGTGAAAAAAGAAAAAGAACAACAGAGACAATTTTTTTCATTCCAAAATTTAAAACAATAATGTACTAAAGTAACACAATTTGTGCCAAAATAGTACATTAATACAAAAGTTTAACTTTATTAGTTAATGATGTCAAATCCGCAATATGGGCGAAGCACCTCAGGAATTACGATTCCGTTAGTTGTTTGGTAATTTTCTAAAATTCCAGCCAAAACTCTTGGTAATGCTAGTGAACTTCCATTTAACGTGTGTGCTAATTGGTTTTTTCCATCTGCATCTTTGTAGCGCAATTTTAAACGATTAGCTTGGAACGTTTCAAAGTTAGAAACAGAACTAATTTCTAACCAACGTTCTTGCGCAGTAGAATATACTTCAAAATCGTATGTTAATGCCGAAGCAAATCCCATGTCGCCGCCACAAAGGCGTAATATTCTATAAGGTAATTTTAGTTCGTCCAAAATGGTTTTTACATGCTCCACCATTTCGTCTAAAGCTTTGTATGAATTATCTGGATGTTCAACACGTACAATTTCTACTTTATCAAACTGGTGTAAACGATTCAAACCTCTAACATGAGCGCCATAAGAACCAGCTTCTCTTCGGAAACATGGAGTGTAACCAGTACATTTTATTGGCAAATCATTCGGATTCAAAATCACATCTCTAAAAATATTAGTAACAGGAACTTCCGCAGTTGGAATTAAATATAAATCATCGGTTGCGTCATGGTACATTTGACCTTCTTTGTCAGGCAATTGTCCAGTTCCGTAGGCAGATGCTTCGTTAACTAAGTGTGGCACTTGGTATTCTAAATAACCTGCATCAGTATTTTTATCTAAAAAATAACTAATTAAGGCACGTTGTAATCTTGCGCCTTTACCTTTGTAAACAGGAAAACCAGCCCCTGTTATTTTTACACCCAATTCAAAATCAATAATATCGTATTTTTTTACTAATTCCCAATGAGGCATTGCGCCTTCATGTAGAACCGGAAATTCACCAGCTTGAAAAACATTCAAATTATCTTCAGGTGTTTTTCCTTCAGGAACGATTTCGGCTGGAAGATTTGGTATCGTATAAAGTTTTTCAGTTAATTCTTTGGCAAGTTCATCTGTTTTGTCGGCTAATTCTTTACTTTTTTCTTTTTGTAGAAGAACTTTTTGTTTCAAAATTTCGGCTTTTTGCTTTTCGCCGTTTTTCATCAAATCGCCAATTTCTTTAGACAATTTATTAGTTTCGGATAAAATAGTGTCCATTTCTACTTGAGTTGCTCTACGTTTTTCGTCTAGCTGCACTACTTCATCAACAATAGATTCGGCATTTATATTTCGTTTTGCCAAAGCGTTAATCACTTTTTTCTGATTTTCTCTAATAAATGCTATCTGTAACATGATTTTTAATTTTATAAGAATGCAAATTTAGGAAAATCATTCGTAAAAAAAGCATCAAAAACCGAAAACAAAAAAGAGTCAAACAACCCTTAAAAAAAACAGCAATATTTCACTTTGACAGTTAGTTATCAAATAATTCGAATAGTATTCTTTACATTTGATAAAAATTTACATAAAATGAAAAAACAGTACCTACTATTTTTGGCTTTGACTTATGCTTTTTCTTTTGCACAATCGGATGATGCCTACAAAGAAATTGAAGAAATTGCTAATATTGAAAAGAAGTCAGCCTCTAAAATCATGAATTTTGTTGCCAACCCCAACACCGCAAATTATGATTTGACTTATCATAAATTAGAATTTACTGTTGATCCATCAAATTATTATATTGCTGGAAAAGTAACTTCAACATTTACAGCTTTAGAAAATATGAGTATTATCATATTTGATTTGTCGAGTGAATTAACAGCGCTTTCTGTCAAAAAGAACAATGTAAATTTGACATTTTTTCAAAACACTAATAATGAATTGATAATCACTTTACCATCAGTTCAAGCAACTGGAACTTCGGCTACAGTTGAAATCACTTATCAAGGAGCACCTCCATCTACTGGTTTTGGCTCATTTGAGGTAACAACTCATGCAGGTCAGCCAGTTATGTGGACCTTATCAGAACCATTTGGCGCAATGGAATGGTGGCCATGTAAACAAGATTTGAGTGATAAAATAAATTCAATTGATGTCTTTATTACTTCACCAACAGCATTAGTTGCAGTGGCGAATGGTATGCAACAAGCTAAGGTAAATAATGGTGATGGTACTTCAACAACTCATTTTCAACATAATTATCCTATTCCAGCCTATTTGATAGCAATTGCTGTTACAAACTATTCTATCTACAACCAACAAGCTGGTTTAGGAACACCTGAAAGCCCATATTTTCCGATAGTAAATTATTTATACCCTGAACAAGCAGCCTCAAGTCAAGCCAATTTAGCTGTAACACCAGCTATCATGAATTTTTTTGAATCTACTTTTGAACCATATCCTTATAGAAATGAAAAATATGGTCACGCCCAATTTGGTTGGGGTGGAGGAATGGAACATACAACAGTTTCTTTTATGGGAAGTTTTGATAGAGGATTAATAGCACATGAGTTAGCGCATCAATGGTTTGGAGACAAAATAACATGCGGAACTTGGAAAGATATTTGGTTGAACGAGGGTTTTGCTACGTATTTGGCTTCGATGGTTATTGAAAATTTTGATGGTGAAACGGCTTTTATAAGTGATAAGAACAGTAAAATTACTAGTATTACTTCGCAAAGTGGTGGTGCTGTTTATTTGACTAATTCGGAAGCAACCAATGTAAATAGAATTTTTAGTAGCCGACTTTCCTACAATAAAGGAGCGATGGTTTTGAATATGTTGCGTTTAAAATTAGGAACTACCAACTTTATACAAGCATTAAAAAGTTATCTTAGCGATGTTGATTTAGCTTTCAATTATGCAGTTACACCAGATTTAAAAGAACATTTAGAAACAGTTTCTGGATTAGATTTAACAGAATTTTTTAACGACTGGGTTTATGGTCAAGGTTATCCAATATATGCTATTCAAGCTGGTAATAGTTCACCCGGAATGGCAACAATTATTGTTAATCAAACACAATCTCACTCTTCTGTAAGTTATTTTGAAGGACAAGTTCCAGTGAGACTTACTGGTACTGGTGGACAACAACAAGATTATATCTTGAATAATACTGTTAATGGGGAAAACTTTCAAGTTAGCGTACCTTTTAATGTAACAGGAGTTGTTTTTAATCCTAAGAAAGATATTATTTCTAAGAATAGTACAGCTGTTCTTGCTAACGATACATTTGAACTTGATAGTAAAGTTAGTATTTATCCTAATCCTGTTACAACTGAACTAAATATTCAAATTCCTTCAAATATTAGTTTAGAAGCAGTTGTTATTTATAATGCTTTAGGTCAAAATGTATTTGAAAGCAAGGCAACATTTGTTGACATAAACTCATTATCAGCCGGAGTTTATTCTCTCAAAATTATAACTTCTGAAGGTTCGGTTCTTAAAAAATTCATAAAAAAATAATCTCGGCACATAAATTGTAAAAAAGTAAGGCGAAAACCTTACTTTTGCTTTTTTTAGCAATAACCTATTCAAAAATTAAATGATACAATTAGCACAAATATTATTCATATTATCGGTTTTAGTAATACTTCACGAGTTTGGTCACTATGCGGCGGCCAAGATGTTTAAAGTTAGAGTAGAAAAGTTTTACCTTTTTATGGATGTTGGTTTTTCAATTATCAAAAAGAAAATAGGAGAAACTGAATGGGGAATTGGATGGTTGCCTTTAGGAGGGTACGTAAAACTTTCGGGAATGATAGACGAAAGTATGGACACCGAACAACTAAAACAAGAACCACAACCTTGGGAATTTCGTTCTAAACCAGCTTGGCAACGACTTATAATAATGTTAGGTGGAATTATTGTAAATATTCTATTGGCATTGTTAATTTTTACAACATTATACTCAACAGTTGGTCAAAAATATATTTCTACAGAAGTAGTTCAAAAAAACGGATTGGCTTTTGGAGAAGTTGGAAAAAGCGTAGGATTTAGAAATGGGGATAAGATTGTAGCAGTTGATGGAAACCCAGTAAATGTAAAATTCAACCGACTAACTATTGATGTCCTTTTAAGCAACAAAATTACACTTGAGCGTGATGGTAAAAAAGTTGACATGTCACTTACCGATGAAAACATTGGAAAAATTTTGGGTATGGAAGGCAAAAGTTTTATGTCACCAAGAACAACTTTTTCGGTTGATTCAATTTCTGCTGATTCAGAAGCTAAAAAAGCAGGTTTGCTTAAAGGGGACAAAATTGTAGCAGTTGATGGAATAAAAGTGCGCTATTTTGATGAATTAAATTCATTATTAAATAATAGAGCGAACGATAGCATTGAACTTAAAATTGATAGAAATTCGACAGAAGTTGTTGTAAAAACAAAATTGAATAAAGACAGCAAAATTGGTTTTATGCCAAAAATAGCTTTAATTGACGAGGAATTTGAAGTAGTAAACAAACTATCCTTAGGCGAATCTGTTTCAGCAGCAGCTAAAGAATCATGGCAGTTATTGGTTTATAACGTAAAGCAGTTTAAGTTAATTTTAAAACCCAAAACAGGCGCCTATAAACAAGTAAAAAGCCCTATCGGAATAGCACGTATGTTGCCAGAAACATGGGATTGGGAATTTGTATGGGGATTCACAGCCTTATTTTCAATTGCATTGGCGTTTATGAACCTGCTTCCAATACCAGGATTAGATGGTGGGCATGCTTTATTTACAATTGCCGAAATGGTAACAGGAAAAACTTTGAGCGAAAAAGCAATGGGTTATGTACAGACGGGTGGAATGATTTTCTTGCTGAGTTTGATGGCATTAACCTTTGGAAAAGATATTTACCAATGGGTTGCAGAAACTTTATTGGCAAAATAATTTAAAAAAAATCAAAAAATATTTGCAAAAAGCAAAAAACGCACTATATTTGCACCGCTTTAAAAGGCAATACGCCTTCCTCCTTAGCTCAGTTGGTTAGAGCATCTGACTGTTAATCAGAGGGTCCTTGGTTCGAGCCCAAGAGGGGGAGCAAAAGTCCAGCAGAAATGTTGGACTTTTTATTTTTAATAAAATTTCTAGTGTTTATTCTTTAATAAACTTACTAGCGGTTCTATCTGATACCTTTAAATAATAAATACCTTCCGATAATTGTTCAACATTTATGGTTGTTTCAATTTCATTTAGTTTTCCATTTAAAACAACTCTTCCTAGATTATCAATTATTGTATAAGGTTGATTAACGATACTAGGTTCAACCTTTATATTTAACACACTTAAAGCAGGATTAGGATATAGTTGTAAACTACTTGTATCAAAGACTTCCGTGGCTAAATCACTACAATTAATTGCTAACCCTAAATCTGTTATAGTCCAATTGTAAGTATTAAGTATAGAAGTTCTTGCTGCATAGCCATTACAATAATAAGAATTGCCTCCTGAAAAAACAACATTTGGTTCTAAAGGATTCTCATTTGGTGCTATTGTTGCCCAACCTATTAGTAGCGCATCATAATTATTTATAGAAAGTTGTGCTCCTGCAAACATAGATGACATATTAGTTACATTACCAACATTCCATGATCCAATAGGTTGGTCAAATGAGGAAGGCCCAAAAAACATAGGATCATTAAAAAACATAGAATCCATATCGATAACACTACTCACATTCCAAGAGTCAATAGGCTGGTTAAAGGCGGAAGCGTTACTAAACATATTAGACATATAGATCACACTACTCACATTCCAGGAACCAATAGGTTGGTTAAAGACAATAGCTTGCCTAAACATATAACCCATAGCAATCACATTGCTAACATTCCAAGAACCAATAGGTTGGTTAAAGATATTAGCTTGATCAAACATACCACCCATATTAGTCACATTGCTAACATTCCAAGGCCCAATAGGTTGGTTAAAGGAAATAGCGTGTGAAAACATAGAAGACATATTAGTCACATTGCTAACATTCCAAGCCCCAATGTTTTGGTTAAAGGAAGCAGCGTTTTCAAACATAGAAAGCATAGTATTCACATTGCTAACATTCCAAGCCCCAATATTTTGATTAAAGGTATTAGCTTGAAAAAACATACCAGCCATAGTAGTCACATTGCCAACATTCCAAGAACCAATATTTTGGTTAAAGGAAATAGCGCCTGCAAACATACCACTCATATCAGTCACATTGCTAACATCCCAAGAACCAATATTTTGGTTAAAGGCGGGAGCGTTACTAAACATACTACCCATATCAGTTACATTACTAACATTCCAAGCTCCAATATTTTGGTTAAAGATAATAGCTTGACTAAACATACCATTCATATTGTACACATTGCTAACATTCCAAGCCCCAATATTTTGGTTAAAGGAAGTAGCTTGACTAAACATACCACTCATATTAAGCACATTGCTAACATTCCAAGCCCCAATAGGTTGGTTATAGGAAGTAGCGCCTGAAAACATACCATTCATACTGTTCACATTGCTAACATTCCAAGAACCAATATTTTGGTTAAAGGAATTAGCGCCTGAAAACATAACATTCATACTGTTCACATTGCTAACATTCCAAGAACCAATATTTTGGTTAAAGGAAGTAGCTTGACTAAACATACCAGCCATAATAGTCACATTGCTGACATTCCAGGAACTAATAGGTTGGTTAAAGGAAGTAGCGGTGTAAAACATAAAATTCATATCGGTTACATTACTCACGTCCCAAGACCCAATTGGTTGGTTGAAAGTTACTGCTTGATAAAATAAATTAGTTGTATTAGTTACAAGAGTCGTTACAATATTATCAAATGGAATTGGTGTTGTACTGCCTGGAGGTGTAAAATAACTTATGCCTGAAGGAATATTATTAGCATAATTAGTAATATTACTGGTCGTTGAATTATCTACAATGGCAAACCATTCTATCCCTGTCCCTCTTGGGTTTGCTTGAATAAAGTAGGAGGGTGACGGAACTGATGTGCCAGTCCATTTAATGGTAATTAAGTTAGTATCTAATACAACTTGTGCATTGATAGTTTGAACGGCTAAAAATACTGAAATAATTAGGAGTGTAATTTTTTTCATAATTATTTTGTTTAATTTATTTAATTGTAAATATATTAAAAATAAAATAAAAATTGTCTATGTCCTTGATTTTATTATAATTGAGTAAGTAATCATAGCGTCAAAATTGTAACTTTCTCCAATAGGGGGAGCAAATGAAAACCCGATACGAAAGTGTCGGTTTTTTTTGTTTAGTGTTAGCATAAATCGTTCAGGACATCTTTCTTGAACTCTTCTATTTGGTCTTTCATTTGTTTTATTTCCTTCAACTTCTGTTCAAGCGATAGTAATTTTTCCTCAAGAATATTTAATTTTTCCTCTTTGCTAAATCTATTTTTGTACCAAGCATCTATGAGTTGCCCAATTTCTCTTATTGTAAAACCAACAGATTTAGCATCGCTAATAAATTCTAATTTTTCAATTGTTTCTTCATCATAGTGAAAATAATTATTTGTTTTGATAGACTCATCGCGCTTTCCTTCAATCAATCCTGACTTCTCATAGAAGCGAATCGTGTGGGCAGAAATCCCTGTTTTCTTAGCTATTTCATTTATTAACATAATGCAAATATAAAAAATATTAAAAAAATAACAACTATAGACTATACTCTAATGTTGTAGGTTTGATTTTATACTACTAAGTTTGCACTAAATTAAAACATAATCATATGAAAAAGACAATTTTAATTACAGGATCTTCAAGTGGAATTGGGAAATCAACCGTTATTGAATTTGCAAAAAATGGATGGAATGTAATTGCTACGCAAAGAAATACTGAAAAGGAATCTGACTTTAAGACCTTTAATAATGTCAAACTTTATCCTTTAGATGTTACTAACCTTGATAGTATCACTAAAGTATTTCAAAAAGTAAAAGAAGAATTTGGAACTATTGATGTCGTTGTAAACAATGCGGGGTATGGAGTAGATGGCGCTTTTGAAGCTATGTCTGACGAGGTTATTGAAGACCAATTTAACACCAATGTATTTGGATTAATGCGTGTGACAAGAGAGGCAATAAAAGTGATGCGCCCATCTGGTGGTGGAACAATTATCCAAATTTCAAGTATGGGTGGAAAAATAACGTTTCCATTATATAGCATTTATCATGCAACAAAATTTGCAGTTGAAGGCTTTACAGAGTCGATACATTATGAATTAGCACAATTCAACATTAAATTAAAACTTATTGAACCTGGTCCAATTGCAACTGATTTTTATGGAAGAAGCAGAAAATTCATTAAGCCTGATTACACAAGTGATTATGATGTATTTATTTCAAAATTTAATGTTGCTGCGGAAAAAGTTATCAAAGATGCAGAAGGACCTGAAGTGGTTGCTAAAACAATTTTTATAGCCGCAACAGATAATAGTAATAAGATGCGATATGCTATTGGAAAACCCGGTCCGTTACTATTAAAACTTAGAAAATTACTTTCGGATAAATTATATTTTTTAATGGTTAGAAAAAGTTATAATATCTAATATGCTTTTCTGATGGCTATTGAAAATATCTAAACACTTGTTTTTATGATAGTTATTAAGGAAGTCATAGCATCAAAATTGTAACTTTCTCCAATAGGGGGAGCAAATGAAAACCTGATACGAATGAACATGCCCCAAAAAGTTAGACACTATTTGGGGCATTTTTATGAGAAAAAAAGGAGTTTTACATCAGAATTTAAATCCTAAAGGAACCGAATTTCAGCAGAAAGTTTGGCAAGAGTTAGCACAAATCCCTTGTGGCAAAACGATATCTTATCTAGATTTATCTAAAAAATTAGGTGATGTAAAAGCTATTAGAGCAGTAGCGTCAGCCAATGGTAAAAACCCAATTTGGATAGTAGTTCCGTGTCATCGTGTTATTGGTTCAGATGGTTCTTTAACCGGATATGCGGGTGGTTTATGGCGCAAAAAATGGCTGCTTGAACATGAAAATCTTACAAATCAGCAAAGTTTATTTTGATTTCTCAAAATCATTTTCTAATTTTCACATTCACTAATTATCTAATTGATTATGATAGAGAAAATCCGCTTAGACAACATTCTATTTTTAGACATTGAAACCGTTCCGCTAGAAGAAAATTTTAATCTGTTAGATGATGAAATGAAACTTTTGTGGGAAACCAAAACGCAATACCAACGCAAAGAGGATTATACGCCAGAAGCATTTTATGACAGGGCTGGAATTTGGGCAGAATTTGGAAAAATTGTCTGTATTTCGGTTGGGTATTTTGTGACTAAAGGTGATATTAGAAACTTTAGAGTAACCTCTTTTTTTGGTGATGAAAAGAAAATCCTGTTAGATTTTACTAATCTGCTCAACAATCATTTTAATCTTACCCAACATGTTTTGTGTGGTCATAACGCTAAGGAATTCGATATTCCGTTTATAGCACGAAGAATGATTATCAACCAAATTGCAATTCCGAATAAGTTGAATCTTTTTGGCAAAAAACCATGGGAAATTCCGCATCTTGACACATTAGAATTATGGAAATTTGGAGATTATAAACACTTTACATCATTAAAATTACTAACCAAAATTCTAGGGATTCCATCATCAAAAGGCGATATTGACGGCAGTCAGGTTGGTCATGTTTATTATGTAGAAAAAGACATTGACAGAATTGTGACGTATTGCGAAAAAGATGTTATTGCAGTGGCACAAGTTTTCTTGCGTTTAAGAAGAGAAGATTTGTTGGTAGAAGACGAAATTATGCATGTATAACTTCCGAAAGCAATTCTAAAACCCGTTGAATTTCTTGTTCAGTATTGTAACTGTGAATACAAAAACGCAATCGTTCTTGACCTTCAGGAACGGTTGGCGAAAGAATAGCTTTTGCATCAAAACCTTTTTTTTGCAAGTAAGTGGCGATAGTTTTCACCTTTTCATTTCCGGGAATAATAGCCGATTGAATACTCGATTTATTTCTAACAAAAAGAGGTTTCAGATTGAGCAATGTTTTTTGTTGATTAAAAAAAAGAATGTTTTTACGTAATTTTTGGATGGTTTCTGCTTCTTTTTCCAATTGTTGGTAGGCTACTAAAATGGTGGCGACAGAATGTGGCGAAAGTCCAGTAGTATAGATAAAACTTTTAGCAAAATTGACCAAATAGTTGTTCAATTCTTTACTTCCTAAAACTGCTGCGCCATGACAGCCTAATCCTTTTCCGAAGGTCATAATTCGGGCAAAAATCTCATTTTGAAAACCCGATTCCTGAATTAATCCGCAACCATTTTTGCCAAAAACTCCTAGAGCATGTGCTTCATCAATAATCAGTAAACAGTTGTTTTTTTGCGAAATAGCAACCAGTTTTTCAATATCTGGAGAATCTCCATCCATAGAGAAAACGCTTTCGGTTACTATGTAAATTTCATTTTCGGTGGATTTATTTTTTTGAATAAGAATTTCTAAATCATTCAAGTCGTTATGCTCAAATTTGTATGATTTTGCAAAACTCATTTTGATGCCATCACGAATGGAAGCATGAACGTATTCATCAAACAAAATCACATCATTTCGTTGCGGAACAGCGCTAAAAAATCCAACATTAGCATCGTAACCTGAATTGAAAATTAAGGCACTTTCAGCTTGGTGAAATTGAGCGATTAAGGTTTCGGTTTCTTGATAAATAGCGTGATTTCCAGTAAGTAGGCGTGAACCACTTGCACCATTGACTTTCAAATTAGTATCAATCAAATATTGATGCGCTTGATTGAAAATAGTTTCATTTTTAGCAAAACCTAAGTAATCATTTGATGAAAAATCAACCCAATTATTGGACAACGGCAATCTTCTCAAAGAATTAGTTTGCTCGCGTAGTTTTAGTTTTGAAACCAATGATTTTGGAAAGTGAGTCAAATTTTTGTTGATTTTAAACAATTTGCAATGCCGAAAAGGTGCTGTTTTCAGAATCAATTTCGATAATGAAATTTTTATTCTGATTTAGCTTTTCAATTTTATCTAAATTAGAATCGATTATGGAAATCAAATTAGAATTTGAAATGTTTCCTAAATTGATTTTGACTAATTTTTTTGGTGTATTGTTTAGAAAATAACTATCTCGAAAATCAGCATCTTTGGTAATCAAGATTAAGTCGGTCGCATCTGTATATTTTGCAATTTCTTTATCTTTAGTAAACCATTTATCTAAAATCGAGTTTACATGAATACAATCGTAATTTTTTGAATTTAAAAATTTTACAATTTTTATTGAAATATGAACATCGCAAAGAAATTTCATTAGTTGATGTTTTCCAAAGGTTGTCCAGAAAGATATAATCTAGCAAATTTTAAACATGCTAAAATATCTTCTTTTTCAAGTTCAGGATGGTCTTCAATTATTTCATCAAAAGTCATTCCCGAACCTAAAAGATCTAGTATCATTTCGACAGACCAACGCATGCCTCTTATTGCAGGCTTGCCGTGAACAATTTCGGGATTCATTGTAATTCGGTCTAATAAATTCATTTTCGATAAAAATTTAAAATCAAAGTTACAATTTTTAATTTAAAAAGAATAAAAAATTATATTTTCTTTCTCATTCGCGCCACCGGAATATCTAGTTGTTCGCGGTATTTTGCAATAGTTCGTCTAGCAATTGGATACCCTTTTTCTTTCAAGATTTCGGCTAACTGATCATCTGGAAGTGGTTTACTTTTATCTTCTTCTTCAATTGTATTTTGAAGAATTTTTTTGATTTCAAGTGTTGAAACATCTTCACCTTGGTTGTTTTTCATGGCTTCAGAGAAAAATTCTTTTATCAATTTGGTTCCGTAAGGGGTGTCAACATATTTGCTATTGGCAACACGCGAAACGGTAGAAATATCAAGACCAACCATATCGGCAATGTCTTTTAGAATCATAGGTTTCATGCTAGTTTCTTCGCCATCTAAGAAATAATCATTTTGAAAATGCATAATGGCATTCATGGTTACATAAAGCGTTTCTTGGCGTTGTTTGATAGCATCAATAAACCATTTGGCAGAATCTAATTTTTGCTTGATAAACTGCACAGCGTCTTTTTGCGAATGCGATTTGTCTTTAGAATTCTTATAGGTTTGCATCATTTCCTGATAATCTTTAGAAACGTGTAACGATGGAGCATTACGACCATTGAGTGTTAATTCGAGTTTGTCATCTATAATTCTGATGGCAAAATCGGGAATTATATTTTCAGTTATTTTATTGTTTCCAGTAAACGAACCACCTGGTTTTGGATTTAATTTTTCAATTTCTTCAATAGCTTTTTTTAATTGTTCTTGAGAACATCCATATTTTTGAAGTAATTTATCATAATGTTTTTTGGTAAAAGCATCAAACTGATTTTCGATAATATCAATAGCTAATTCGACATATTCAGTTGGTGTTTTGTGCTTCAATTGTAACAAAAGACATTCTTGTAAATCTCTCGCGCCAACTCCAGAAGGTTCTAATTCGTGAATGATATGCAGCACTTTGCTAACTGTTTTTTCATCGGTATAAATACCTTGCGTAAAAGCCATATCATCAACAATATCTTGAATGCTTCTGCGGATATAACCCATATCATCAATACTTCCAACTAAAAATTCAGCAATATCACGTTGGTCATCAGTTAAAATAAAAGTATTCAACTGATTGATTAAATCTTGATGAAAACTTACTGGTGCCGACAATGGCGATTCTCTATCATCGTCGTCATCACTATAATTGTTAGTTTGGGTTTTATAATCGGGTGTTTCGTCGTTGCTCAGATACTCGTCAATATTGATTTCATTGGCATCAATATTGTCGCTTCCTTCATAGTCATCGTATTCGTCATTGTTATCAAACTCGTCTTTTTCAAAAACTTCTTCTTCATCTTTACCCGATTCCAATGCCGGATTTTCATTCATCTCTTCCAATAAACGTTGCTCAAAAGCTTGAGTAGGCAATTGTATCAACTTCATTAACTGAATTTGTTGAGGTGATAGTTTTTGAGATAATTTGAATTGTAAGTTCTGTCTTAACATTTTTAGTATGGTTTAAAGGCTTAAGGCTTAAGGGTTTAAATTTGTTGTGATTAAACAACTTTAAACAATTTTAAACAACATTAAACTTTTTTAAAACTCTGCGTTTTGTGGTGTTCTTGGAAAAGGAATTACGTCTCTAATATTGGTCATTCCTGTTACAAAAAGCACTAATCTTTCAAAACCTAATCCGAAACCTGAGTGCACTGCAGAACCGAATCTTCTAGTGTCTAAATACCACCAAAGTTCTTCTTCGTCAATTTCTAAAGCTTTCATTTTTTCAACTAAAACATCGTAGCGTTCTTCTCTTTGCGAACCACCAACGATTTCTCCAATTCCTGGGAACAAAATATCCATTGCACGAACAGTTTTTCCGTCTTCGTTTAATCGCATGTAAAATGCTTTGATGTTAGCAGGGTAATCAAACAATATTACGGGGCATTTGAAGTGTTTTTCAACCAAATATCTTTCATGTTCTGATTGTAAATCGGCACCCCATTCATTGATGATATAATTGAATTTTTTCTTTTTATTTGGAGTTGAATCTCTAAGAATATCAATAGCTTCTGTATAAGAAACACGTTTGAAATTATTTTCTAAAACGAAATTCAATTTTTCTAACAAAGCCATTTCGCTGCGTTCTGCTTGCGGTTTTGATTTTTCTTCTTCCAACAAACGACCTTCCAAAAACTTCAAATCGTCTTGGCATTTATCCATTGTATATTTAATTACATATTGGATAAAATCTTCAGCCAAATCCATATTATTATTCAAGTCATTGAAAGCCACTTCTGGTTCAATCATCCAAAACTCAGCTAAGTGACGTGAAGTGTTTGA
Organism: Flavobacterium sp.; assembly: GCF_044377315.1. Lineage (GTDB taxonomy): Bacteria > Bacteroidota > Bacteroidia > Flavobacteriales > Flavobacteriaceae > Flavobacterium. The sequence goes on along the minus strand of NZ_JBILJG010000001.1, from coordinate 64,177 downwards.
GTTTTCAGCTCTAAATGTTGGCCCAAACGTATAAACTTGTCCTAAAGCCATGGCAAAAGTTTCCGCTTCTAATTGTCCAGAAACGGTAAGATTGGTTTCTTTTCCGAAAAAATCTTCCTTGTAATTTATCTTTCCGTCTTCGGTTCTTGGTGTGTTGTCAAATGGTAAAGCCGTAACTTTAAACATTTCTCCAGCACCTTCAGCATCAGAACCTGTTATGATTGGTGTATTTACATATACAAAACCTTTTTCTTGAAAATAAGTATGAACCGCATGAGCCAAAACAGAACGAACTCTCATAATGGCACCAAAAGCATTGGTTCTAACTCTTAAATGCGCATTTTCACGAAGAAATTCTAAAGAATGTTTCTTTGGTTGCATCGGAAATTTCTCAGCATCTGAATCGCCCAAAATTTCTAATTTAGAAACTTGAATTTCGTATTTCTGACCTGCACCTTTGCTTTCAACTAATTCTCCGATAACAGAAACGGCAGCACCAGTTGTAATTCTTTTTAAAATTTCTTCGGGTGTGTTTTCAAAATCTACAACACATTGAATATTATTGATTGTCGAACCATCGTTCAACGCTATAAATTGATTGTTTCTAAAAGTTCTAACCCAACCTTTTGCATTTACTTCATAATTCGCTTTTGAGCTGCTTAATAAGTCTTTGACTTTTGTATGTTTCATTTTAAATATTAGATATTAAATTTTAAATGTTAGATATAAATCTAATTGCAAATATAAATTATTCTACTGATTTAGCCCAGATAGAAGTGGCATCCTTTTAATTTTTTTCCTTTAAAAAAATTAAAAGATAGAACGGATAGCTGGATTAGCTTCTAAAAAAACTATTTATTTTTATTTTCTAAATCATCCAATTCTTCGTCGGTACGTTCTAAAATGTCTATTTTAGGCTCCTTAAATTCTTGCTCATTTGCCAATGTTTTATTCAATGTTAATACTAATGATGGCAGCAAAACTAGGTTTGATAACATTCCGAAAAACAATGTCAAAGCAACTAAACCACCCAAAGCAACCGTTCCGCCGAAGCTTGATAGCATGAAAACGGAGAATCCAAAAAATAATATGATTGAAGTATAGAACATACTAATTCCGGCATCCTCGAAAGTGGCAAAGACCGATTTTTTTATTTTCCAATCGTTTCTAGAAAGTTCCAAACGGTATTGTGCTAAGAAACGTAAGGTATCGTCAACCGACATCCCGAAGGCAATTCCGAACACTAAAATTGTTGAAGGTTTTAGGGGAATTCCTAAAAAGCCCATTAAACCTGCGGTCATTAGCAATGGTAGTAAATTTGGAATGATAGAAACCAGCACCATTTTGAAAGAACGAAACATAATGGCAACCAAACCAGCTGTTATCAAAAAAGCAAATAGCAATGAAGATAAGAGATTGTCTAATAAATATTTAGTTCCTTTTTGAAAAACAGAAGCTTTTCCAGTTATGATAACATTATAGCGTTCGGCCGGAAATAATTTAGAGGCTTTTTCGCGAATTCTGGTTTCAATTGCTTCCATTTTTTCGCCATTTTCATCTTTAATAAAAGTGGTAATTCGAGCATATTGACCAGTTGAATCTACATAGCTTTTCATTAAATTATCTTTGGCGTTTTTAGCACCATTTTTAGCATACGACAAAATAAAAGATTGCTCTTGAGAAGTTGGCAATTGGTAATAATCAGGATTTCCGTTATAGTAAGCTTGTTTAGAATACTTAACCAAATTTACAATAGATAACGGTTTAGAAAGTTCTGGAATTTCCATGATGGTTTCTTCCAATTCTTCCATTCTTTTTAGGTTGGATAATTTCATGACACCTTGTTTTCTTTTGGTATCTATCATTATTTCTAACGGCATTACACCATCAAATTCTTTTTCAAAAAAGCGAATATCTTCAAAAAAAGCTGTCTTTTTGGGCATGTCTTCGATTATGCTTCCCGATATTCTTATTTCGTATATGCCAATGATTCCAAAAACCATAAGAATGACTGCGGTAATGTAAACGCTAACACGATTGTATTTTACGGTGCGAACAATCCAGCTCATAAAAGAAGTTAGATATTCTCTTTCTAAATGTCCTAAATGTCTTGGAATAGGGGCAGGAATATAACTGAAGAATATTGGAACTACCAGTAAACAAAGAACATAAATTGCAATAATATTAATAGAAGTAACAACACCAAACTGGGTTAACAAAACATTGTTTGTTGCAATAAAAGTTGCAAAACCAAGTGCTGTTGTAAGATTGGTCATTAAGGTTGCCGTTCCTGTTTTGGTAATTACACGTTGTAATGCTTTGACTTTATTAGCATGTTTTTGATATTCCTGATGGTATTTATTGATAAGAAAAATACAATTCGGAATTCCAATAACAATTACCAAAGTCGGGACTAAAGCTGTTAAAACGGTGATTTCATAACCTAATAATCCGATGATTCCGAAAGACCACATTACGCCAATAATTACAATAATCAATGATACTAGTGTTGCTCTAAATGATCTAAAGAAAAAGAAAAAGAGTAATGAAGTGATTAGCAATGCTGTGCCAATAAACAAGCCAATTTCATCAATAATGGTTTTGGCGTTAAGCGTTCTAATATAAGGCATTCCAGAAACATGAAGTTGCATGTTGTTTTCTTCATTAAACTTTTCTATTTCAGGAATAAATTTATATAAAACATATTCTTTTCTGGCTTTTGTATTTACAATTTTCTTCTCTAAATAAATGGCAGAACGAACAGCTCCCGATTTTTTATTGAACAATAAACCTTCATAAAAAGGTAATTTGTTGAATAATTCTGATTTAACTTCTTTTAAATAATTCTCATTTTGAATCTTTTTGCCGTCAACAAGTGGTGATAATTCAAAAGTTTGAAGCGAATCATTTTTGGTAAGTTTTTGTAAATTAGTAACCGAAATTACAAGTGTAACTTCTTTGTTTGATTGAATTTTGTGCATTAATTTGCTCCAATTTTGAAAAACTTTTGGAGTAAATAATCGTTTGTCTTTGGTTGCAATAACTATAAGATTGCCTTCTTCGCCAAAGTTTTCTAGAAAATGATTGTAATCAACATTTACTTTGTCGTCAGCAGGAATAAGATTGGCTTCTGTTTGAGTGAACTTTATATTTTCCCATTGCAGTGCCATTAAAATTGTCAATAGGACAACTACAACTAAAATAAAAATTCTGTTTCTAAGAATAATTCTTGCAATCAATTCCCAAAACCCAATACCTAACAACTTTTTCATAGTAACATAAAACGGAGTGCAAAGGTAATCAAAACCACTCAAAACCAAAGGACTTAACTAAATCTTTTGAATCAAATTTTTATCAAAATTGTAAATAATAATTTTATATTCATTTATCAAATAATGATGAAGTTTTTCTCATATTTGTATCAACTTTTAAAAAGTAGAATTAGTAAGATGGGAAAATTTAAGAATAGCATTTTTTATATAAGTGTAACAGGTGGATTCATTGCTTTAATGTATTGGATTGTTTCTAAAGGAAAAGCCTTGGAAGTTGGCAGAAATATTATTACACCTACTTCAAATGACACAATGTTCAATCAATTTTTAAGTTCTTTACAACATAATTTACAACATCCACTAGCCATATTATTGTTGCAAATTATTACGATTATTATTGTTGCACGCTTTTTTGGTTGGATTTTTAGAAAAATTGGGCAGCCAACTGTTATTGGAGAAATTATTGCCGGAATTTTTCTTGGACCATCTTTAGTTGGAATGTATTTTCCAGAGTATTCTGCTTTGCTTTTTCCTGTTGAATCATTGGGTAATTTACAGTTTTTAAGCCAAATAGGTTTAATTTTGTTCATGTTTGTTATTGGAATGGAGTTGGATTTGAAAGTCTTAAAAAACAAAGCGAATGATGCAGTTGTTATTAGTCACGCTAGTATTGTAATTCCTTTTGCGCTTGGTATCGGACTTTCTTATTTTGTTTACCATCAATTTGCGCCGGCTGGAGTTGAGTTTTTATCGTTTAGTTTGTTTATGGGAATTGCAATGAGTATAACTGCTTTTCCTGTTTTGGCAAGAATTGTACAAGAACGCGGCATTCACAAAACCAAACTTGGAACCATAGTAATTACTTGCGCCGCTGCCGATGATATAACAGCATGGTGTATTCTTGCTGCTGTAATTGCTATTGTAAAAGCGGGAAGTTTTGTGAGTTCGTTATACATAATAATGCTAGCTGCTGGTTATGTTGTAATGATGTTGTTTTTGGTAAAACCTTTCTTGAAAAAAGTGGGAGATTTATATTCGTCAAGCGAAAACTTGAGCAAACCTGTTGTTGCCATTTTCTTGTTGACATTGATAATTTCATCCTATATGACAGAAGTTATCGGAATTCACGCTTTGTTTGGTGCTTTTATGACTGGCGCAATTATGCCAGATATTACTAAGTTTAGAAATGTTTTTATAGAAAAAGTTGAAGATGTAGCCGTAATTTTATTACTTCCATTATTTTTTGTATTTACAGGTTTGCGAACAGAAATTGGTTTAATTAATGATGCTTATTTGTGGAAAGTTACTGCCGGAATTATTCTTGTGGCCGTTGTTGGAAAATTTATAGGAAGCGCTTTGGCAGCTCGATTTATAGGTCAAAATTGGCGTGATAGTTTGACTATTGGAGCTCTTATGAATACCCGTGGTTTGATGGAATTAGTCGTGCTAAACATTGGTTACGAGCTAGGTGTTTTATCTCCACAAATTTTTACCATGATGGTTATTATGGCTTTGGTAACAACATTTATGACTGGTCCAGCTTTAGATATTATCAATTATGTATTTAAATCGAAAGATTTGATTTTGCCAACAGATGTTGTGTCAACTAAATTCAAAATTTTAATTCCTTTTGGAAATAACGAAAAAGGAAAATCATTACTTCGATTGGCAAATAGTTTTGTTAAAAACCAAAAAGAAAATACTAATATTACCTTACTTCATTTATCATTAAGCGATGAAATGCACGCTTACAATCTTGATGAATATGAAAAAGATGTTTTTGCTCCAATTGTAAGAGAATCTAAAGCATTGAATCAAAAGATAACTACAGTTTTCAAGGCAACTGTTGATATTGAAACCGATATAGCCGATATAGCCTCACGTGGCGAATATGATTTGGTATTGGTTGGTTTAGGAAAATCTATTTTTGAAGGGTCGTTGTTAGGCAAAGTACTCGGATTTACCACAAGAATTATCAATCCAGATAGACTTTTAGATAAATTTACCGGAAAAGAAGGCTTGTTTGAAAATTCTCCTTTTGACGATAGAACACGTTTGATTATTTCTAAAAGTAAAAATCCATTAGGAATTTTGATAGAAAAAAATTTAAAGAAAGTTGAAGAGGTATTTATTCCAATTTTAAGTACAGATGATATATTTTTGATTGATTATGCACAAAAACTGATTAATAACAATGATACTAAAGTTACAGTTATTGATATTAACAACTTGATTGTTAATAATTTTGTCATGGAAAATTCGGTTTATGCATTGCTGAAAAAATATCCAAATAATTTCTCTGTTCTTGAAGAAAAAGGAATGAATTCGAGCTTTTTTGCAAAGCAAGATTTAATGATGGTTGGTTTAGAGAGCTGGAAAAACCTTGTTGACTCGCAACATTCTTGGTTGAGTAAAGTTCCGTCAACATTGATTATCAAACATAATTAGAATCCCAAATTCAAAGTATAAGAAATTTTTAAGGCTAAGTTATCTTCAAGTTTTGGCAAACCATTAGGACCATATCTAAAGAAAAATGTCAGTCCTAATCCTTTGTATATTGAGTTGGCTTCCACACCACTTTCTATATATCCTTTTTCCAATGTTTTATAAGCAAAACCAATATGTCTTTCGGGATATTCAAGACTTCCAATTGCCATTCGGGTTACAACCGAAATCAAAGGATTAATTCTGTTAGCTAGGCTAATTTTGTTAAAAGTATGGCGAACTTGAAAAGACGAATACCTGCTAGAGAAAAATTCGTTAAAAAACATCGTTTCAAAACTGTTTTTGCCTGCAAATGTTATTCTTTTTAGCAATGAATCTCTGTTTAGATTATTTGGGGCGACACTATATAAATTTGTCAAAGGCACTTCGCCAAAAGCAAAACCACCTTGCAAAATAAAAGAAGTTGTATGACCTGTTAGATGCGGAATTTCGTGTGCAACCCTAAAATCAATTTTAGAAAAATCAAAATCACTGCCTAATAATGAAGAAATTGATTTGGTATATTGTAGCGATAATTTGGGATATTTTTTTTCAATTTCGAGTCTGCCAGTTGGCGTTTGCATATAGGTACTAAACGGATTATACTGTAATGAAAACTGAAAAGTAGTCAAATTATAGTTGGTATAAAAATTGTCATTTAACTTAAAAGTATAATCAAAAAGAGGTTGAATTTCACTTCTAGAAAAACTAAAATAAGTTTCGGTTTTGGCAAAATATTTACTTTCAATAAAAGTTGAAAAAGTTTTATGATTGTAAAAAGTAGAAATATTAATAGGTCTTGGATCATAAATTTTAAACCTTTTCGATTCAGTAGCAAAATCAATCTGACCTATTTCTTTTAGTTCATCAGAATAGGACGTGCTTACCCATGTATTTGTTTCCTTGTCAATCATGTAAGAAGGCGTAATGTTATATTTGAATTTATCATCTTTAAATCCATAGCCAACAAAACCGCCAATTTTATATTTATCAGATAATTTAGTATTGGTAACGCCACCTATTCCAAGTCGAAAACCTTCGTAATTGTTATATTTTATAACACTTCTCAAGTCAATATCAACAACATTAATTGGAAAATAACCATTAATTATTTTTCTTCCAAGAAGTAATCTATGTTCAATTTTTTCTACTTCTGATAGACTGTCTAAGCTTGTGTAAGTTTGAATTCTTCTTATGTCTAATGTGTCTTTTTGAAATGTTTTCCAAAACTCTTTTGGTTTAGACATTCCCGATTCTGGAACATCTATTTTTATTTGCGGATGCTTAATTATAGTATTCTTATTGATTTCGATATCATAAGGAGTCGATTCCAATTTCATAAAAACTCTATCAGAAGCGTCTTGATTTATTCCTTCCAAACTCGAATTAAACTTGATTGTTCCTCCAAGAATATTCAAATCTCGAGTATTATTTCCTTTTACAACATTAAAACTTCTTTTTTTAGGAAACCATATTTTTTGGTCTTTCAAATAGGTGTAACTAAACGCGGCATTTATATTTACAACACCATAAATTCTGAAAAACGCTTTGGCAATTCCATAATTTTCGGCATCAACATAGACAAGTCCGCGTAATCGATTGGCAGTGAGTTTTTTTGGCTGAAAATATACACAGTAAACTTGTCTTTTATCTACCATTACAGTATCTACAATTCGGTAATAGTATAATTTTCTACCTGAATTAGATAGCGGATTCTTCATGGCATTTTCTAGAATTTCTATTTGATTTTCATAAAGCGAATACGAAACCAAATTTAATCCTAAATATTCGTAGATTGGTTTTTTGAAACCTGCCATTCTGCTTGCAATAACAGTTTCTTTGGTTGTTTTTCCGTCAAACTGAATTTGATTTACCTTTTCTGTTTGGTAAACATGTTGTTTTTTGAGAATTTTTTTGAATTTGTAATTGCTCGAATCTATTTTAATTCTTCTTTGACCCAAAAGATTTCTTTTTAAAATAGTATCAATTTTACTCGAAATTGAATCTGGATTTGCAGAAACCAAAACTGATTCATAATTTTTATATTGAAAACTTTTAAATGCCTTTTCAGGTTGGTTTTTATGTCTATTCTCAACCAATTTTCTAATTATTGCATTCGATTTATCTTCAGAAAGGAGTTCGTCTTTTACAGAATAATTAGTCGCCATTTTTATTAATAAAAAATTCTCATCGGGCGATAGATAGTGTTTTTTATCATAATAACCTTTGTAAGTAACAATAATTGGTTTTTTGTTATGAAAGATTTCTAGGGTAAATTTTCCTTCCCAATCGGATAAAATAGTTTTGTTGTTATAGGATATTTTGGCAAAAGAAATCGGCACAGTAGTTTCTATATCAATAACTTGACCTTGCAGTAATTCTTGCGATTGCATTGCCGAACAAATCAATAAAAAGAAAGCTAAAAGCAGATTTCGCATTAAAAAATAAGTTTTTCCAAATGTAAGAATAAAAAAAACCGTCTCATCAATTATTTATTGAAGAAACGGATTTTTAATATAGTTTTAACGTAAGGCAATTTACACCTTCATTATTTCGGCTTCTTTGACAATCAAATGTTCTTCAATTTTTTTGATGAAATTGTCAGTCATTTTTTGAACTGTTTCTTCTGCTGTTTTGCAAACATCTTCAGAAACGCCTTCTTTTTCTAATTTTTTGATGTCTGTATTAGCATCTTTACGGTGGTTACGAACACCAATTTTTGCTTCTTCTGATTCGTGTTTGGCTTGTTTTACTAAGTCACGACGACGCTCTTCTGTCAATGGTGGAACGCTAATAATAATAACATCACCATTATTCATTGGGTTGAAACCAAGATTAGCCACCATAATTGCTTTTTCAATTGGTGTCATCATGCTTTTTTCATATGGCTGAATAGTCAATGTTCTCGCATCTGGAACATTGATATTAGCAATTTGCGAAAGCGGTGTTTGTGAACCATAATAATCAACAAAAACACTTCCAAGCATTTGAGGTGAAGCTTTACCGGCACGAATATTTAAAAATGATTTTTCTAAATGCTCAACCGAACCATTCATCGCTTCTTTTGTACTGTCTAAAATAAATTCTATATCTTCCATGTTATTTTAAAGTTTTTTAGTCGCAGTCGCAGTTTTCAGTATTTAAAAACTGAGACTGTAAACTGAGACTGTTTACTAAATATTAACTACTGTTCCTACGTTTTCGCCTTCACAGATTTTTAATAAATTTCCTTTTTTGTTCATATCAAAAACTACGATTGGCAACTTATTTTCTTGGCTTAATGTAAAAGCAGTGGTGTCCATTACATTTAGTCCTTTTTTCAACACATCTTCAAATGAAATGTAGTCGAATTTTACTGCTGATTTATCTTTTTCAGGGTCGGCAGTGTAAATACCATCAACTCTTGTTCCTTTCAAAATCACATCGGCATGAACTTCTACTCCACGAAGAACTGCTGCTGTATCCGTTGTAAAATATGGGTTTCCAGTTCCTGCTCCAAAAATAACAATTCTTCCTTTTTCTAGGTGACGAACAGCTCTTCTTTTTATATAAGGTTCAGCAATTGCCTCAATTTTTAAGGCAGTTTGCAAACGAGTTAGCATGCCTTTATCTTCCAACGCACCTTGCAAAGCCATTCCATTAATAACTGTTGCTAGCATTCCCATATAATCACCTTGTACTCTGTCCATTCCGTTGCTTGCACCGGCAACACCTCTAAAAATATTTCCACCACCAATTACAATCGCAATTTCAACACCTTTGTCGTGAATTTGCTTAATTTCATCTGCATATTCGGCTAGAATTTTTGGGTCAATTCCGTATTGTCTTTCACCCATTAATGCTTCGCCACTTAATTTTAGAAGGATTCTTTTGTATTTCATTACTCTTTATTTTTTTTTTAGTTGTGTAATGCTGTCGCTCACGCTCGAGTCATTTTGTTTTGGAGTTGTGTTAATCTAAATTTTCGTTGCAAATATAAACATTAGTTTTTTATTTTTTTTTATCAAAATTCATGTTGTGTAACATTTCTTACTACTAAAAGAATTTAGATTTACTAATTTTGAAGCATAAATAAAACAATTATGAAATCAATCCTGAATAAAAGTCTAGAAAATAGTTATTCATATCAAGAATATAGAGCATTTGTAACCAATTTAGCTAATGAAAATTTAACAACTGGTAACGAGCAAAGAGAAGATCTAGTTCATTATACACAGCTTAATGAAGCGCGTTTGCATCGCTTAGATAAAACCATACAACTTATAGATGAAGTACAAAGTTTTTTAGAAAATTTAGAAAAAGTATATACTTGGCTAGTTATTAGTGAAAGTTGGTGTGGGGATGCGGCTCAAATTTTGCCTATTATCAATAAAATGGCTACTGTTTCAGATAAAATAAATTTGAGAATTGTTTTGAGAGATGATAATGAAGAGTTGATGAATCAATTTTTGACAAATGGCTCAAAATCAATTCCAAAACTGATTATCATTGATAAAGAAAGTAATGATGTTATCACCGATTTTGGACCAAGACCAGTTGGAGCAAAACAACTTATTTTAGATTATAAGTCAGAGCATGGAGTTGTGGATGAAACAGCAAAAATAGAATTGCAAAAATGGTATTTACAAGACAAAGGAATTTCAACTCAAAAGGAAATTGTGAAGTTGATGAAGTAGTTTTAGACTTTTACTTTTCTAACTTGTTTGATGATTTTAGGAGAACGACTTCCGTGAAAATCTCTTAAAACTTCAATCTTGTTGGTTTTGATTCTGTAGATAATTAAATAGGAACCTAGAATAATATTTCGATAAATTTTGGTTTTAGTTTCTAGATGACGACATTCGGGATGAACTAAATAATTTGTTTCCAAATTACGCACCTTTAATTTTAAATCTTCATAAAAATAGAATGCTGCCTTTTCACCAAAAGTAGATTCTCCGTATTCAAAAATATCTTGAATATCATTAAGATAAAAAATTGAACGAACTACTTCTTTCTTTGTAATCTCCATTCTTCGAACTTTTTATCAAATTCTTTTTCAGTTAAAAAAGTGCCTTCTTCAGCTTCTTTTATCAAAGAAACAAATTCATCTTGTGACATTGGTTTGCCTGGAGTTGCAAGATTTTTGGTTTTTTTATTGGCAGTTTTCATAGCAAAGATTTTGAATAAAAAGTAAAAATAAGAAATTAATGAATTGAAAAGTAAAACTTTACAAAATTTATTCCAAAGTTTTTTCAAATTCTTCTGGTAAAACGCCATTTACAACTGAATAATTTCCAATTTTTGTTCTGCGAAGAGCGGTTAAATGTCCGCCAGAATTTAATGCATTTCCAAAATCGAATGCTAGTGAGCGAATGTAAGTTCCTTTGCTACATTTGACTCTAAAATCAATTTCAGGCAAGGCTATTCTTGTGATTTCAAACTCGTAAATAGTTGTTTTTCTTGAAGCAATTTCGATTTCTTCACCAGCGCGGGCATGTTCATACAATCGTTTTCCGTCTTTTTTTATGGCAGAAAAAACAGGCGGTTTTTGGTCAATTTCACCAATGAATTGTTGGGTTGTTTCTAGAATTAATGCTTCTGAAATATGTTGGGTTGGAAAAGTTGCGTTGACTTCGGTTTCCAAATCATAACTTGGTGTTGTGGCTCCAACGCTAATTGTTCCAGTATATTCTTTGGCTTGCGCTTGAATTTCGCTGATTTTTTTGGTAAATTTTCCTGTACAAATTATCAGTAAACCAGTTGCTAATGGATCAAGAGTTCCAGCATGACCAATTTTGAATTTTTTTGGCAAATCAAATTTTCTTTTCAGAATATATTTCAATTTATTCACCGCTTGAAATGAACTCCAAGTCAGCGGTTTATCTATCAAAATAATTTGTCCTTCTAGAAAATCTTCTGGTGTTTTCAAATCTTATTTGTTTAAAGAAAAATAAGCCAAAAGTATAATTCCGGCCACAATTCGGTAATAACCCCAAGGTTTAAAACCATATTTTTTGATAATTCCAATAAAGAATTTTATGGCAATAACGGCCACAATAAATGCTACAATATTCCCTATTACAAACATTTTTAAATTATCACTTGATTGCGTCAAAAGTTCGTAACCTTTTAGCTGAGAAACCTCATATGTTTTTAAAAATAACGAATAAGTTGTAACCGCTAACATAGTCGGAACTGCTAGAAAAAAAGAGAATTCTGCAGCTGTTTCGCGTGTCAAACCTTGTTGCATTCCACCAATTATAGAAGCTGCCGAACGACTTGTTCCAGGCATCATAGCCAAGCATTGCCAAAAACCAATTGTTATAGCTTTTTTAATCGTGATGTCTTCTTCATTTGCAATGGTTGGATTATGAAATCTTCCGTCAACAAATAACAAAACTATTCCACCTAGAATCAACACAATCGCAATGGGAATAGGATTTCCAAGAATTGCATCGATTTTATCATCAAATATTTTTCCTAAAACCAATGCAGGAATAACCGCGCAAGCCAATTTAATATAAAAGTTAATTTTAGAAAAATCAAAAAACTTTTTCCAATACAAAACAACCACTGCCAAAATAGCACCAAACTGAATTGATACTTGAAATAATTTTACAAAGTCATCTTCTTGAATACCAAAAAAAGAACTGGTAAAAATCATGTGGGCCGTCGAAGAAACGGGCAGATATTCAGTTAATCCTTCAACAATTGCAATAAGTATTGCCTGTAAATAATCCATTTTTAGTAGTGATTAGTGATTAGTTATAATGAAGAGTAAAAAGGCTAATTACTATTCACTTAGTACTATTTACTTTTTTTAAATATCGAGTAAATAGTAATTCCAAAGCCAATTAACACAACTGTTGGTGCCAATCGAATTCTTCTAAAACTAAAAACTTCGTCGTTCCACACTTTTGGGTCATCGCTTCCGCCACCAGACATTAGTATGAATCCTAATGCGATAACTGCAATACCAATAAGAAGAATTTTATAATTTACTTTATCAAAAAGAAAATCTGATTTAGGTTGTTCGTCGTTTTTCATTTGTACTTTTAATAATTCAAAAAATCTAAAATCGTTAATCAGCAATCTTTCATTAATAAAGATTGTCCGTTCTCAAGTTCAAAAATCGTTGTGTAGCAAAGTAAGTGCTTATCCAAGTAATTAAAATACCTATTACCAAAACACCAACTAAAACCAAAACGGTAAGTTCAATATCTTTCAAAATATCCAATGCTGGGAAATTGGTTTCTATATAAACCAACACGCCAATAATTGCCAAAATCGCCAAAACAGAACCAATCAAACCTAGTAAAATGCTTTTTCTTACAAATGGTTTTCTGATAAACGCTTTGGTTGCACCAACCATTTGCATCGTTTTTATTATAAATCGATTGGCATAAATTGAAAGCCGTAATGAACTGTTAATCAGTAAGAAAGCGATTATTGCAAAAATACCGCTGATAATCAAAACCCACATAGTTATTTTCTTAATATTATCATTTACTAGCGTAATCAGTTGTTTGTCATATACAATATCGGCGACCATCGGATTTTTTCTAATAAGGGTTTCTACTTTCGAAAACCCAGGATTGGTAACATAAGCAGCTTTCAAATTAATATCATACGAATTCTGCAACGGATTTACACCTAAAAACTGCATAAAATCCTCTCCAAAAACCTCTTTGTGTTGCTTTGCTGCATCGTCTTTTGATACATATTTAAAGCTTTTAGCAAATTTTGCCGCTTTAATTTCAGCTTCAAAAGCATTAAAAATGCTGTCAGTAGCTTCATTCTTAAAGAAAACCGTCATTGCTATATCTTCTTTAAAATTATCAGATAAACGTTTCGAATTGATAATGAAAAGCCCTAATAATCCTAGCAAAAACAATACAAGAAAAACACTTAAAACCACCGAAAAATAAGATGATATTAACCTGCGCTTCTGAAATTTATCAAATGATGATGCCATATATACATATTTTAAGGTGTAAAAATAATAAAGAATTTGTTTAATTATAGTTTATAACGTTTAAAGTTTTGACTTTAGTACAATAAACGTAAATTTGTGCCTTAATTTTTTTGATTAGAGGTTTATTAAGAAACAATTTTAAACTTTTAAACTCATAAACTTTTAAATCTTTTTATGAAATATTTCCACGAACAAATCGAAGCCAAATGGCAAAAATACTGGGCAGAAAATCAAACTTTTGCAGCCTATAACAATTCCGACAAACCAAAATATTATGTTTTGGATATGTTTCCTTATCCATCAGGTGCTGGTTTACACGTTGGGCATCCGCTAGGGTATATTGCTTCCGATATTGTGGCAAGATTCAAGCGTCATAAAGGTTTTAATGTATTGCATCCGCAAGGGTACGATTCGTTTGGTTTGCCAGCAGAACAATATGCTATTCAAACTGGGCAACATCCAGATACAACTACCAAAGAAAACATAGCACGTTACCGTGAACAATTAGATAAAATCGGATTTTCATTCGATTGGAGTAGAGAAGTGCGCACTTCAAATGCCGATTATTACAAACACACGCAATGGATTTTCATTCAATTATTCAACTCGTGGTACAATAATAATAGCGATAAAGCGGAAGATATTGCAACCTTAATTTCAATTTTTGAAAAAGAAGGAAATGTTACTATAAATGCGGTTTGTGATGATAACATTGCATTTTTTTCAGCTTCAGAATGGAACGCTTTTTCATCAGACCAACAACAAAAAATCTTATTACAATATAGATTAACCTATTTAGCTGAAACCGAAGTCAATTGGTGTGCCGCTTTAGGAACCGTTTTAGCGAATGACGAAATTGTAAACGGCGTTTCAGAACGTGGTGGACATCCCGTAGTTCGTAAGAAAATGACACAATGGAGTATGCGAATTTCTGCTTACGCGGAACGCTTATTACAAGGTTTAAACGATATCGATTGGACCGAATCTATCAAAGAATCACAACGAAATTGGATTGGAAAATCAGTCGGAGCGACTGTTAAGTTTCAAGTTTCAGGTTCCAAGTTTCAAGTTGAAGTGTTTACGACCAGACCAGACACGATTTTCGGAGTTACTTTTATGACATTGGCACCCGAACACGAATTGGTAGCACAAATTACCACTCCAGAACAAAAAGCAGCGGTGGAAGCCTATGTAGAAGCCACAGCAAAACGTTCTGAAAGAGAGCGTATGGCCGATGTAAAAACCATTTCAGGTGTATTTACAGGTGCATATGCCGAACATCCGTTTACCAAAGAACCCATTCCAGTTTGGATTGGCGATTACGTTTTAGCGGGTTACGGAACTGGTGCGGTTATGGCGGTTCCTTGTGGCGATGAGCGTGATTATGCTTTCGCGAATTTCTTCAAAGGCACACAAGGAATGCCCGAAATAAAAAATATTTTCAACCAAGATATTTCTGAAGCCGCTTATGGTGAAAAAGGCGTATTCGAGTTGGTAAATTCGGATTTTTTAAACGGATTAGATTACAAAAACGGAACGAAAAAAGCCATCGAAGCTTTAGAAGAAATAGGTGCAGGAAATGCCAAAGTAAATTACCGTTTACGTGATGCCGTTTTCTCTCGCCAACGTTATTGGGGCGAACCTTTTCCAGTATATTATGTGAATGGCTTACCACAAATGATTGACAAAAAACACTTGCCAATTGTATTACCAGAAGTAGAAAAGTACTTACCCACCGAAGACGGGCAACCGCCATTAGGAAACGCAACAGTTTGGGCATGGGATAGTGTTCAGTGTTCAGTGGTTAGTAATCAGTTGATTGATAACGTGAATATTTTTCCATTAGAATTGAACACGATGCCAGGTTGGGCAGGTTCTTCTTGGTACTGGATGCGTTATATGGATGCGCATAATACAGAAGAGTTTGCAAACGAAGACGCTTTAAAATATTGGGAAAACGTAGATTTATACATAGGCGGAAGCGAGCACGCTACGGGACATTTATTATACGCTCGTTTTTGGAATAAATTCTTAAAAGACAGAGGGTATGCGCCTACCGAAGAACCATTCAAAAAACTGATTAATCAGGGAATGATTTTGGGATTGTCTGCTATTGTTTACAGAATTGATATTTCAATTTTTGGGTTACACGAAATCCATGTAAATGAAAAAGGGCATAAATTAATATCATATCACAGTGAAGCTATAGGTGCAAATAGCGATATAATTGTTTCATCTGATTTGCTAGCTGAAGCTTTAGGTAAAAAGGATTTAAAAGAATATTCAGGCGAAGGTTTTGGTCATGAATTTTATGATTTAAATTTAAATTCAAGATTGATAAATTATATTTTTGAAAATTCTGGTTTCACATCAGATGTAATAGAGGAAGTCAAAAATAATAAGCGACATTTAAATTTTTATACTTGGCCAATAAGAGTTGATGTTAATAATGTTGATGCTTCAAACGCTGTAAAAAATTTGGATTTGTTCAAAAGGCATTCAGGATTTCATAGTTTGGAGATTTTGATGAATGATTCGAAACTTATTACAGAAAGAGTTGTAGAAAAAATGTCAAAATCGAAATACAACGTTGTCAATCCAGATGATATTTGTAATGAATATGGAGCAGATACCTTACGTTTATACGAAATGTTCCTAGGGCCATTAGAGCAATCTAAACCTTGGAATACAGCTGGAATTACAGGTGTTTCTGGTTTCTTGAAAAAGCTTTGGAAATTATATCATTCTGGAGAAAATGACTCTTTTTACGTTTCTGATTCCCCTCCTTCGGAGGGGTTAGGGGAGGCTTACAAATCGTTACACAAAACCATTAAAAAAGTAACCGAAGACATCGAGAATTTCTCATTTAATACTTCAGTTTCTCAATTTATGATTTGCGTAAACGAATTGCAACAATTAAAATGTAACCATCGAGCTATTTTAGATCCTTTAGCTATTTTAGTTTCGCCTTATGCTCCTCATATCGCAGAAGAATTATGGAGTGCTTTAGGTCACGAAGGTTCGATTGCAACAGTTGCTTTTCCAAAATTTGAAGAAAAATATTTGGTTGAATCTGAAAAAGAATATCCAGTTTCATTCAATGGTAAAATGCGATTTACAATTAAGTTACCATTAGACTTAACAGCGGCTCAAATTGAAGAAATCGTAATGGCAGACGAACGAACCATAAAACAATTAGACGGAAGAACACCAAACAAAGTAATCATCGTTCCAGGAAAAGTGATTAATTTGGTAGGGTAATTACCATTTTGTCATTCTGTAGGCATTTCATATCAAAAGGGACTCTTTTCTAAATAACAAACTTTGAGCAACATTTTACCGCAGATTTGCAAAGTAATAATTTTCAAAATCTACGAATTTGTGGTTTTTTTGTAACATTTTTAAATTTTTACGTATAATGATAGAAATGTCAACTTGTCATTTTCAAAATTTGGCTTGTATTTTGCTATTTACTTTATACTTTTATATTTCTAAAACTTAAAAATTATGATGACGTATTATATTATTATTGGAATTATTGCCCTTGCAAGTTGGATGGTTAGTTCAAAACTAAAGAGCAAGTTTACACATTATTCCCAAATTTCTTTAAGAAACGGAATGTCTGGAGCAGAAATTGCTGAAAAAATGCTTGCCGATCATGGTATTCGAGGCGTACAAGTTATTTCTACGCCAGGCCAATTGACGGATCATTACAACCCAATGGACAAAACCGTTAATCTTTCGGAAGCTGTTTATAACGAAAGAAACGCCGCTGCCGCTGCTGTTGCCGCTCATGAAGTTGGTCACGCTGTACAACACGCGCAAGCTTATAGTTGGTTAACAATGCGCTCTAAAATGGTGCCAATTGTAAATGTATCATCTTCAATGTCACAATGGCTAATAATGGGTGGATTAATACTTGGGATTGCTTCAAAAGGAACATCAATTGGTCTATATGTTGCAGTTGCAGGTTTAGTGTTGATGGCTATTGCGACAGCTTTTAGTTTTATCACTTTACCAGTAGAATATGATGCAAGCAATAGAGCTTTGGCTTGGTTAAAAAACAAAAATATGTTGAGCCAAGAAGAATTTGCGGGAGCAGAAGACGCATTAAAATGGGCCGCAAGAACATACGTTGTGGCTGCTTTAGGAGCATTAGCATCATTATTATATTGGGCTTTTCAAATATTAGGAAGAAGAGAATAATAAAGATATTTTTTCTTAAAAAACAAAAATCCGTTCACAATTTTCGAACGGATTTTTTTAGGTTTAAAAATGAAAGAAAGCATCTTCTATATGTTCCAACTTATATTCTTTATCTTCTTTATAAATGGAAACAATATCAAAGCGAACTTCAACATCTAAATCGCTCGAAATCACATATTCATTGATAGCTTTTACTAAAAGTTGGATTTTTTTTGGTTTAACGAAATCTTGAGGTAATCCAAATTCTATCGACGAACGTGTTTTGACTTCTACAACGGCAAGAATATTTTCTTTTTGAGCAATAATGTCAATTTCGGCTTTTTGAAAAGTCCAATTGGTTTCTAGAATTTCATAGCCATTTTGTTGCAGAAATTCTACAGCTAATTCTTCACCAAATTTTCCGAGTTCGATGTGTTCTGCCATTTTTTTAGTATTCAGTCGCAGTTATTAGTCGCAGTGTTTAGTTATTCAAAGATAACTTTACTTTCCAAATTATTTGCTTCTAACAAAATTTGTTTTCCAAAAATCAAGGCGCGATTATCGGCTAAATGACCCGCTGGAAAATTATAAATTACAGGAATATTGTAGTTTTTAGTAATATCGTCAATAATTTGAAGCGCATTTTTCCCCCAAGGAATTTCGTTGTCTTTCATTTTGGTCATGCCCCCCACAATAATTCCCTTAAGACTTTCTAGGCAACCATTGCGTTTTAGATTCATCATCATTCTATCGATATGGTATAAATATTCATCTAAATCTTCTATAAAAAGAATTTTATCGGAACAATCAATGGCCGATGGCGATCCAAACAAACTGTATAAAATAGATAAATTGCCACCAACTAATTCGCCTTTTGCAGTTCCAAGTCGGTTCATGTTTTCACATGGAACGGTGTATTCAAGATGTTCACCAAACAACGCTTTTCGTAAACTTTCTTTAGCTTCTTCTGAAGCTTTTGTACTAACAGGCATAATTCCATGAATAGATTGAAACCCCATAGTGTTCAAATGACTGTGTAAAACGGTAACATCGCTAAATCCAACAATCCACTTTGGGTTTTGTTTGAATTTTGTAAAATCTAATAAATCAATCATTCTCACAGTTCCATAACCGCCACGAACACACCAAATTGCTTTAATATTTGGATTGTCAAGTTGTGTTTGAAAATCGGCTGCACGTTGCTCATCTGTTCCTGCTAATTGATTTTTGTCTAATCCAATTGTGTTGCCAATAACTACTTCTAAACCCCAATTTTTTAACCAAGAAATAGCTGGTTGCAAGTTGTCTTCAATGTTTTTACGAGCGGTTGCAACGATTGCTATAGTGTCGCCTTTTTGTAAATAAGGGGGTGTAATCATCTTTTTTTGAGCTTGAATGTTAATTGAGAAAAGTGAGATTAGAATATAAAATATAAATTTCTTCATTTTTGATTTTAAAACAGAACTACAAATATATAAATTAAGTTGAATTGAAAACGATTACCCTAGCCCAGATAGCAGTGAAAATCCTTTTCTTTTTTTCTTTAAAAAAGAAAAGATTGCAACGGATAGCTGGAAATAGCTTCAAATAAAAAATCTATTGCTTATTTTTGCATCATATATATAGAATTTACAATGTTAGAAAATCCAAAAAGATATACTATTACGGCTGCATTGCCCTATACCAACGGACCAATTCACATAGGGCATTTAGCCGGAGTTTATGTCCCAAGTGATATTTATGCGCGTTATTTGAGACTTCAAGGCAAAGATGTGGCGTTCATTTGCGGTAGCGACGAACACGGCGTTGCTATTTCGATGAAAGCTAAGAAAGAAGGCATTACGCCGCAACAAGTTATTGATAAATACGATGGAATTATTCGCCAATCGTTTTTTGATTTCGGAATTTCGTTTGATAATTATTCAAGAACCTCTTCTAAAATTCATCACGATACAGCTTCTGAGTTTTTTAGAAAATTGTATGACAATGGCGATTTCATTGAAGAAGTAACCGAGCAATTGTATGATGCTAAAGCCGACCAGTTTCTTGCTGACCGATTTGTAATTGGAACTTGTCCGAAATGCGGCAACGAAGAAGCCTATGGCGATCAATGTGAAAAATGTGGTTCGACTTTAAATGCAACTGATTTAATCAATCCAAAATCTACAATTACAGGTGAAACACCTATTTTAAAATCGACTAAACACTGGTTTTTGCCTTTGGATAGATACGACGATTTCTTGAAAGAATGGATTTTAGTTGGTCACGCCAAAGATTGGAAAACAAATGTTCTTGGACAAGTAAAATCATGGTTAGATGACGGATTAAAACCGCGTGCTGTAACACGTGATTTGGATTGGGGAATTGATGTACCTGTTGAAGGTGCAGAGGGGAAAAAATTATATGTTTGGTTTGATGCTCCAATTGGATATATTTCTTCAACCAAAGAATGGGCAGCTCGTGAAGGGAAAGATTGGGAACTGTATTGGAAAGATAAACACACAAAATTGGTTCACTTTATTGGGAAAGATAATATTGTTTTTCATTGCATTATTTTCCCTGCGATGTTGAAAGCCGAAGGAAGTTTTATCTTGCCAGATAATGTCCCAGCAAATGAGTTTTTGAACTTGGAAGGCAACAAACTTTCTACTTCTAAAAACTGGGCAGTTTGGTTGCACGAATATTTGTTAGATTTTCCAGACAAGCAAGATTCTTTACGTTATGCACTTACTTCAAATGCGCCAGAAACCAAAGACAACGACTTTACTTGGAAAGATTTTCAAGCAAGAAATAATAATGAATTGGCTTCTATTTTTGGAAATTTCATTAATCGTGTAGTGGTTTTAACTAACAAATATTATGATGGATTTATTCCTGCGCCAAATGATTTTACACAAGTTGACGAACAAACTTTAGCCGAATTAAAAGCGTATCCAGCGGTAATTTCTTCATCAATCGAAAGATTCAGATTTAGAGAAGCTCAAGGAGAATTAATGAATGTAGCTCGTTTAGGAAATAAATATTTAGCCGACGAAGAGCCTTGGAAAATGGTAAAAGAAAATCCTGAACGAGTTAAAACACAAATGTATGTGGCATTACAAATCGCAGCTGCATTAAGAGTTTTGTCGGAACCTTTCTTACCATTTACAGCTTGCAAATTATCAGGAATTTTAAAAACCGATTTGAATTTGAGTTGGAAAGATGTTGCTGAAAGAAGTGATTTAATTCCTGCTGGGCACAAAATAGGTGAAGCTGAAATCTTATTTGCTCAAATAGAAGATGCCGAAATTCAAAAACAAATTGACAAACTAGAAGCTACAAAAGTGGCTAATAAAGCAGAAAATAAAGTGATTGAGCCACAAAAAGAAACAGCAACATTTGAAGATTTTTCAAAATTAGATTTACGTGTTGGAACGATTTTGGAAGCCGAAAAAATGCCAAAAGCCAACAAACTTTTAGTTTTAAAAGTTGATACTGGAATTGATGTGAGAACAATAGTTTCAGGAATTGCAGAACATTTTTCACCAGAAGAAGTGGTTGGAAAACGTGTTACGGTTTTAGTAAACTTAGCACCAAGAGCTTTACGCGGCGTTGAAAGTCAAGGCATGATTTTGATGACCAATAATGCTGAAGGAAAACTAGTTTTCGTAAATCCTGATGCTGATGGGGTTGAAAATGGAGTGTTGATTTCCTAAATAACTATTCATGAATCCAAAAATAATAGCTTTCGATGCCGACGATACGCTTTGGCACAACGAACCATATTTCGATGAAGCGCAAGCAAAATTCTGTGAACTTTTTGCTGATTATGCTTCCAATCAAGAAATTTTGCAATTGATTTTGAATCATCAAGTAAAAAATCTTCCGCTTTATGGTTTTGGAATTAAGGCGTTTGTTTTGTCTATGATAGAATCGGCTTTGGAGTTGACCAATCATCAAATATCAGGAAACGGGATTGAGAAAATCATCAAAATTGGGAAAGATTTATTGCAAAAACCTGTAGAACTTTTACCCGAAGTGGAAGATGTTTTACAACAATTAAAAGGAAAATATAAACTTGTTGTAGCAACCAAAGGCGATTTGAAAGACCAACATAGAAAATTACACGATTCTGGAATTGGACATTATTTTCATCACATCGAAGTAATGAGCGACAAAAAAGAATTGGATTACGAAAAAATGTTAGGTCGTTTAGATGTGAAACCTGAATACTTTATCATGATTGGAAACTCTTTAAAATCGGATGTCTTACCTGTTTTAAAAATTGGCGGGCATGGTTATCATATTGCCTATCACACCACTTGGGAATACGAAAAAATTGATTTTGAAATAGAACACGATAATTTCAAATCACTAGAAAAAATCTCAGATGTTTTACCAATTTTATTGAAATAACGTAACAATGTATTACCGCAAATTACTTTATTAACTAAAAAGAAAATTTGCGAATTTGCGGTAAAATTATTTTCCATGAAACAAAAACTCAACCTAGAAACCTGGAATCGTAAAGAACATTTTCTGTTTTTCAAACAAATGGAAGAACCTTTTTTTGGCGTAACCATAACTGTTGATTGTACCAAAGCTTATGAAAAAGCCAAAGAAATAGGGGTTTCGTTTTTTACCTTTTATTTGCATAAAACTTTGGTTGCAGTAAATTCCATCGAACCTTTTCGTTATCGAATTTTAAATGATGAGGTTTATATTTTTGATAGAATTGATGTTTCCTCTACGATTTTGCGTGAAGATAAAACGTTTGGATTTTCACAAATTGCATTTTCTGAATATTTAAATGAATTTGCAGAAAACACCAAAAATGAAATTGCAAGAATTCAATCTACAACTGGACTTTTCACAAGAGAATATTCAGAAAATCTAATTCATTTTTCGGCATTGCCTTGGATTAACTTTACTTCATTTTCACATGCAAGAAGTTTTTCGTGGCCAGATAGTTGTCCAAAAATATCTTTCGGCAAAATGGTGGATGAAAATGGCAAAAAAACCATGTCAATGTCCATTCACGTGCATCACGGATTGATGGATGGTTATCATGTTGGAGAATTTATTGAATTATTTCAAAAGTTAATGAACAATTAGAAAAAGTAAGACCAGTTTTCACCATCGCTTATTACAATAATTGTTTTTAAATCACCTGTATTTGGTAATTTTAAATAAGAAGGATTGCCAATTCCATCAGGATAGGTTGCATTCATTGAATTTTTTGGAAAAAATTTACTCGTTCCTGCCGAATATAAAAACGCCCAATTTACAGAAGCAATATTTCTAATTATGTAAATTCTGCCTGGAACTGTTGCTGCATCTGGAAGTTCAAAATCATTGTTAGCACCACTTGGTGAAAGTGAAATATAAACACCGTCATTAATAGGGGTTTTATTGGCAAAAGTTCCACCATTGAAAATCGCTGAACCTACAACATTTGGATTTACAATTCCAATTTCTTTTACATTCAAATTCCCATTGATATCTAATGTGCTCAATGGAGTTGAGGTGTTAATTCCAACTTGAGAAAAGCCAAATTGATAAAAAAGAAAGAAAGAAATGACTAAAAAGAAAGGTTTTATATGAGACATAGTGCGTTATTAGCTATAATTAAAATAAAGGTACTAAAAAATGTAGTAATTACTTATTTAAATTTCCGCGAAATCGTTTTCGTGTTAAAAAGTTATTAGAGTTGTAAGTTTGTCTTTTTAGTAAAAATAAAAAAGCGACAGAATGTTTCTTCTATCGCTTTTCAAAAGTAAAGAACAATTGCTTTAAAAAGCGTTCAACAATGAAATAATGTCGTCGCCATAATTTAATGTTCTACTTTCTCCAAAATTTTTCACTTTTTTAAGTTCGTCCAAATTCTGTGGTTTCTCTTTTGCAATTGAAATTAAATGTGAATTGTGGCAAATTCTAATAGCCGACCAACCTAATTTTTGAGCTAAATCATGTCGCCATTGTTTTAAGGCAGTGAAGATTTTCTCCTCTTTTTCGTTAAGCTCGATAACTTCTTTTTGAATTGAATTTGCTTTTTTTGGTTCATAAAAAACTACCGCTGACCAAAAATCAACCGTTCCTGTGGTTACAAAATTTGTGGAAGTAAGTTTTACTTCTACCGAATCTAAAAACGCATTCATTTTGCTTTGATCGTTTTGACAGTTTTCCTTATCTAATCGAATATTAAATACTTTGATGTTCATAGTGACACTTTTTCCGTTAGACTATTTTCCTAAAAGCAACAAATCTGTAACAACAATCTCTGTTATGTAACGTTTGTTTCCGTCTTTGTCGTCATAACTTCTGTGCGTTAGTTTTCCTTCAATAGCAATTTCTTTACCTTTTATAACGTACTTATCTATTAAGTCTGCCAGTTTTCCCCATGCGGTAATTCGATGCCATTCGGTTTGTTCCACTTTTTCGCCTTTATTGTTGGTGTAATTTTCATTGGTAGCCAACGTAATGTTTGCTAACTTTTTTCCACCTTCAAAAGTTTTGATTTCAGGTTCTTGTCCTACGTGTCCTATTAATTGTACTTTGTTTTTTAATGCATTCATGGCGTGTAAAATTTAAAATTGTTTTTGTTATGTAAATTATTGATTTTTGACATTGCAATTGAAATTAATTTTTGCAATTGATATTGAAAACTATTTGTTCATCAAAACTAGTTCGTTGGCAACTACTTCAGTTATATAGCGTTTGTTTCCGTCTTTGTCGTCATAACTTCTGTGCGTTAGTTTTCCTTCGATAGCAATTTCTTTTCCTTTGGTTACATATTTTTCGATAATGTCGGCTGTTTTTCCCCAAGCACTTACTCGGTGCCATTCGGTTTTTTCGGCTTTATCACCGTTTTCTTTGTAATATACTTCGCTTGTAGCAATAGTAATGCTGGCAAGTTTTCTTCCACCTTCAAAGGTTTTGATTTCAGGTTCTTGACCTACGTTTCCGATTAATTGTACTTTGTTTCTCATGGCGTGTAAAAATTTAATTGTTATTATTTTTAATTATCTGTTGTCGGTTGTGAGTTATCAGTTTCTCATTTCCGACGATGCAAAGTTGTGGCGAGTTGCAAATTTTATTCGGTTGATAACCATTTAATTTCGGTTGTAAATGTTTGTAAGCGTTTGTAAACGGAAAATAATTTATATATTTGTTTGATTTTTAAAGAATTGTGGCTGGTAAATTATCTTTATATTTTTTTTAGAAATTTATAAGAAATACAAAAGACAAAACCCATCTAGCCCTGTTTGCAGTGGCATCTCGTCTTTTGGGACGAGATAGAACGAAAAGCAGGAATTAGGTAACCAAAAATACCAGAGCCACCTGTCTGCCGACAGGCAGGTTCGCTCCTAAAAATATATAGAACTATGAGCAAAAACTGTTTAGAATGTGGTGAAAAAATTGTAGGTCGTGAGGACAAAAAGTTCTGTAGCGATGGTTGTCGCAATGCTTACAATAACAAAATTAACAAGGATAGCAATAATTATATGCGTAATGTGAATAACAAATTGCGTAAAAATTACCGAATTTTGTCGGATGCAAATCCGGATGGGAAATCGAAAATTACCAAAACTAAATTGCTAAGCAAAGGTTTCGATTTTGAGTATTTTACCAATATGTTGACTACAAATACGGGTAATACTTATCATTTTGTGTACGATCAAGGCTATCGTTTTTTGGAAAATGATTATTATATGTTGGTAAAAAAAGAATATTAATAAGTACGAGGTTCTATATATGAAGTACAAAATAAAAGGGTTACGATAAATGAAAAAAAATTACTCAATTGAGTCTATGTTGGTTCTCTTGGCACTTTTGATAGGTGTCTTTTACTTCATAATGCCACAAGATTATGATACTACTGAAGCGCCACTTTCGGAGTTTTCTACCAAAAGAGCTTTGGTAAAAGTGAAACAAATGACTAAAGAACCGCATTATGTTGGTTCTAAAAATCATGAAGTTGTCGCTCAATATTTGGTAAATGAATTGGAGGATTTAGGATTGCAAACCAACCTTCAAGAAGGTTTTACGATGACTGAAAAAGGAACGTTGGTTTATTCTAAAAATATTTTAACAAAAATAAAAGGTTCTGCCAACACAAAGGCTTTATTGTTGCTTTCGCATTATGATTCAGCACCGCATTCTTTTTCTAAAGGTGCAAGTGATGATGCTTCTGGTGTTGCAACAATTTTGGAAAGTGTTCGGGCTTTTTTGCATAACAAGACTAAGCATAAAAACGATATTATCATCTTATTTTCTGATGCGGAAGAATTGGGATTGAACGGAGCTGCACTTTTTGTTACCAAGCATAAATGGGCAAAAGAAGTGGGATTGGTGTTAAATTTTGAAGCGCGTGGTTCGGGCGGGCCAAGTTATATGTTGATGGAGACCAACCAAGGAAATGCCAAAATGGTAGATGCTTTTAGTGATGGAAATGTTGATTATCCAGCATCTAATTCGTTGATGTACAGTATTTATAAAATGTTGCCTAATGATACTGATTTGACTGTTTTTAGAGAAAGCGGAAAAATTCAAGGGTACAATTTTGCTTTTATTGACGACCATTTTGACTATCATACTTCGCAAGATACTTATGAGAATTTGAATCCGAAAACTTTGGCACATCAAGGAACGTATTTATTTCCGTTACTTAATTATTTTTCAAATGCAGATTTGACCAATTTGAATTCGGGCGAAGACAAAATCTATTTCAATATTCCATTTACATTTGTAAACTATCCATTTACATGGATTTTTCCAATGTTGATTGTTGGGTTTTTGTTGTTTTTTGGAGCAGTATTTATTGGATTAGGCAAACAAGTTTTACGAATAGATTTGATTATCAAAGGATTTTCACCTCTTCTAGCGACACTTATTGTAGCTGGCGGCATCACTTTTTTTGGATGGAAAATGTTTCTTTTCATATATCCACAATACAATGATATTTTACACGGATTCACCTATAACGGTCACGATTATATTTACGGATTTGTGAGTTTGACTTTGGCAATTTGTTTCTTTTTTTACAAAAATAGCGGAAATATAAATCCAGAAATGAATAAAATGATTGCGCCAATGTTGATTTGGTTGGTGATTAATACATCAATTGCATTTTATTTAAAAGGCGCAGGTTTCTTGATAATTCCTGTAATTTCTAGTTTGATAATGTTGCTTTATTTTGTGTTTACGCAAAAGTCGAGTTGGTTATTAAATCTCATTTTGGCAATACCAACTTTAGCAATTTTACCACCATTTATTCAAATGTTTCCTGTTGGATTAGGATTGAAAATTTTAGTTGGCAGTGCTGTTTTGACGGTTTTAAGTTTTACACTATTATTACCAATTTTTGGGACTATTACAAATAAAAATCGTTGGTCAATGTTGTTCTTACTTCTTTCGATAGGTTTGTTTGTAAAAGCGCATCAATCATCAGGATATGTTTATGGAAAAGCAAAACCGAATAGTTTGGTTTATGTTTTAAACGCAGATACAAATAAAGCAAATTGGGCAACTTATGACACCAATTTAGACGAATGGACAAAAGGATATTTAGGTGAAAAACCAAAAGATGCCAAATCATTAAACACCAATAAAATGTACAGTAAATACGGTTCACAATATACTTTTATGGCTAATGCCGAAGTTAAGAATGTAGCAAAACCAACCATTGAATTTTTAAAAGATTCAACAATAGGAAGCCGACGTTATTTGAAAATTGTGATTACTCCTAATAGAAAAGTAAATCGTTACGACATTTTTTCTAATTCTGAAATTACAAATTTGAAAGCAAACGGTGTAAAATCGATTGATTTAGAAAGTAAAATTTCTGGAAAAGTTAGCAATAAAATGTTGAGTTATTATGTGGTAGATGATATACCGCTTGAACTTCAATTTTCGATTTCTAGTTCGGAAAAATTAGACATGAATTTGGTTGAAAGTTCGTTCGATTTAATGACCAATCCGCAATTTAGCATGGCAAAAAGACGCAATTGGATGATTCCAACGCCTTTTGTATTAACAGACGCAGTCATTATCAAGCAAAAAATAAAACCGACGCCAATAGTTGAAATTGTTGAGTAATCGAATTATTAAAATTAATAGCTCATCTCGACAATTTCACGTACTTTTTCTAAAGTGATATTTTGTTTTTCGCCTAAACCTTTCCAACCTCTTTCTTCAAAACGATTTACAATAAAATCGGCTGTATTTTCAATGTTTTCGGCGTTTTCAGAGATTTTGGTTTTCATTCCCATTATGTGGAAAAATTCTATTGTTTTTTCAATAGCTTGATGTGCCGTTTCATCGACTGTGTTTCTTGAAATATTCCAAACTCTTTCACCGTATTGTGCTAGTTTGTCTTTTTTGGTTTCAAACATTACTTTGTATAAGTTTGGACCGATAATCGCCAATGTTCTAGCGTGGTCGATTTCGTATAAAGCGGTTAATTCGTGACCAATCATGTGTGTTGCCCAATCAGAAGGAACACCTTTTTGAATCAAACCGTTCAATGCCATTGTAGCGCACCAAACAAAATTAGAAGCCAATTTGTAATCACCAGGATTTTCTACGACACTTGGACCAACTTCTATTAAAGTTTTTAAAATACTTTCTGCTAATCTATCTTGTAAAAGTGCATCGTGAGGAAACGTTAAATATTGTTCCATAACGTGTGTAAAGGCATCCACAACACCATTTTGAAGCTGTCTTTTTGGTAACGAAGTAATTACGGTTGGATCAACAATAGAAAATCTTGGAAATAATGCGCTTCCGCCAAGCGTTAGTTTTTCTTGTGTCGCTTCTATAGTTACAACAGCACCAGAATTCATTTCGGAACCTGTTGCTGGCAAAGTTAAAACCGTTCCAAACGGAACAACGGCTTTAGTATCTTTAAATAAAATTCTTTTTCTAAGAATGTCTTCTTCATTTCCATCAAAATTGACAGCAGCCGAAATAAATTTCACGCCATCAATAACACTTCCACCACCAACTGCTAGGATAAAATCGATTTTTTGTTCTCGAATTATTTGAACGGCTTTCATCAAAGTTTCAAATCTTGGATTGGGTTCAATGCCACCAAATTCAACGATTTCAAAACCTTTTAAAGCGTTTTTAACTTGCTCATAAACACCATTTTTGAAAATGCTTCCACCACCAAAAGCCATAAGCACTTTGCTGTTAGCAGGAACAAGTTCAGAAAGTTTAGCGATTTGGTCTTTACCAAAAATATAATTTACAGGATTGTATAATTCGAAGTTAAGCATAAGTAGTTTGTATTTAGATTACAAAGTTACAAAACGCTTACTGGAACAAGTGGTAAAGGAATGTTAAGTTATTTTACTTCTTATAAAAATTATTATGATCCACATATTCCCAAACTTTTTCGGACAATAATGGTTTTATGTTTTTTTTGTTTTTGATGTTTTCTCTAATAAAAGTTGATGATATTTCAACAATCGGAGCATCTATCTTGTGAATTCTTGGATGTTTTTTCAAGTCTAAATTTTCTGCTTCTTCTGAAATTCTTGGATAAATATAAATATCGTGATTGTCTAAAATGAATTCATAGTTTTTCCATTTATGAAGCGAATTCAGATTGTCTTCACCCATAATTAGGGAAAACTCATGTTGCGGAAATTTGTCTTTAAGATGCGCTAATGTATTTACGGTATAATTAGGTTGTGATAATTTGAATTCAATATCAGAAGGTTTTATTTTTGAATACTCTTCAGTTGCTAAAAACACCAAATGCAATCGTTGGAAATCATCGAGTAAGGTGTTTTTTTGCTTCAGCGGATTGTGTGGCGTTACGACCATCCAAATTTGTTCTAAATCGGAATGTTCTGCCATGTGATTGGCGATAATCAAATGCCCAATATGAATTGGGTTGAAAGTTCCAAAATAGAGTCCGATTTTCATTTTTACTTAAATTGAGTTTTACACTAATGGCACAAATTTACACCAATTATTTACTGTTTCAATTTCACTAATTCAAAATTCGTGTATTCGGTTTAGTTTGATTACAATTTGTGTTAATTTGTGAAATTTGTGTCTTTTTTTTTATCAAAAATATAAAAATAGATTTGTATAAAAATGATTCTTTACTTTTGTTTGGAATAAGAAGTTCAAATCATGACAAAATTGGAGTTAAGAAAAAAATATAAATCGTTGCGTGAGTCATTTTCGGTCAACGAAATTGAAGAAAAAAGCCTTGCAATTGCGAATCATTTGATAAAAATGGATTTGTGGAGTAAAACCTATTTTCATTTATTTCTAACTATAGAAGAACAAAAAGAAGTTGATACTGAATTTATCCTGCAAGTTTTAGCTGGAAAAGACAAAGAAATTGTGGTTTCAAAAAGTGATTTTGCAACGTTTGAAATGACACATTATCTGCTAACCGATAATACCAAATTCAAAAAAAACAACTACAATATTGCAGAACCAATAGATGGAATTGAAGTGCCTGTTTCTAAAATTGAAGTAGTATTTGTTCCACTTTTAGCTTATGATGAAAAAGGAAATAGAGTAGGTTATGGTAAAGGATTTTATGACAAATTTCTTTCAAAATGTAATCCTGAAACCATTAAAATCGGCTTCTCTTTCTTTGAATCAGAAGAAACTATTGAAGATATTTCGGTTACAGATATCAAACTGGACTTTTGCATAACTCCAAATAGAATTATTTCTTTTTAGGAATTAATTTGCCCAATAATGTTTTTCTCCGAATGCTTTTTTGTTGAAGAAAATTAAAATTCCAACACCAGTCGAAATTGCAAAATCAGCTACGTTAAAGATTGCGTTGAAAAAAGTAAATGGTTTTCCGCCCCAAACAGGAATCCAACTTGGTAAAGTTCCTTGCCAAATTGGAAAGTAAAACATATCGACTACTTTACCATGAAACCACGTTCCATATGGATTTGGGTTATTAAAAGTAGCTAATTGATGATGGCTATCATTGAAAATAACTCCATAAAATACTGAATCAATTATGTTTCCTAGAGCTCCAGCAAATATTAATGAAATGGCAACAAGCAAGTAATTTGAGCCATTTTCTCTTTCTGCTTTCCAAAGCCAATAGCCAATTCCAGAAATAGCTACTAAACGGAAAAGAGTTAAGAATAATTTACCGTATTCACCAGGTATTTTTGTTCCCCAAGCCATTCCTTCGTTTTCAATAAAAAGAATTTTAAACCAACGAAATACTTCAACATCTTCACCCAGAATAAAGTTAGTTTTGACAAATACTTTTGAAAATTGATCGATGATTAATATAAAAACAATAAAGAAATAGGCTTTTGTAAGTCTCATTTATATAAAATTTGTTTGCAAAAGTAATTAAATTCCAAAAAAGAAATTCCAAATCCCAAAATTTAATTAAAAGAATGGAATTTGGAATTGCGTAATTTGTTTTTTCAAACTATTATCGTTGCATATTTTTAGCTTCGATACTCATTGTTGCATGAGGAACGATTTTTAATCTTTCTTTACCGATTAATTTTCCGCTTACTTTACAAACACCGTACGTTTTATTTTCCACACGGAAAAGTGCATTTTTAAGGTCACGAATGAATTTTTCTTGACGAATGGCTAATTGTGAATTCGCTTCTTTACTCATTGTTTCGCTTCCTTCCTCAAATGCTTTGAATGTTGGTGACGTATCGTCGGTTCCATTATTCAAATCATTCATGTAAGCACTTTTGATTAATTCTAAATCATTTTGTGCTTTCTCAATTTTATTTAAGATAATTTCTTTAAACTCTGCTAAATCAGCATCAGAGTATCTCATCATTTCTTCAATCATCTTTGTACTATTTTGAAATTAATATTCTTGTTTTTATCTCATCAAACTCAATTTCTATACCATTTTCTAAATTATCAGTAAAATTTAATTCTTCTGTTAATGTTTCGTCTTTGATATAGTTTTCGTTATTTTTTATTGCTTGTTCTAATTCTCCATTTCGTTGAACTTGAACTTTAATTTTATCTGTTACTTCAAAACCAGAATCTTTTCTAATATTTTGAATTCTGTTTACTAATTCTCTTGCAATTCCTTCTTGTTTCAATTCTTCAGAAATTGTGATATCTAATGCAACTGTAATTCCGTTAGAATTTGCAACCAACCAACCTGGAATATCTTGTGAAGATATTTCGACGTCTTGGGATGTTAAAATTATACTATTTCCTGAAATAACAAGCGATAACTCACCTTTAGCATCAATTTCGTTGATTTGTTCTTGTGAAAATTTTTGTATCTCACTAGAAATCAAGTTCATATCTTTACCGAAACGCGGTCCTAACGCTTTGAAATTTGGCTTAATTTGTTTCACTAATACACCCGATGCATCGTCTAAAAGTTCAATTTCTTTAACGTTTACTTCTGCTTTTATTAGGTCAGAAACTGCCTCTATTTCAGCACGTTGATTTTCGTCAAGTATAGGAATCATAACCTTTTGCAAAGGTTGACGCACTTTTATCATTTCCTTTTTACGAAGCGATAAAACTAGTGATGAAACTGTTTGTGCTTTCATCATTTTGCTCTCTAACGATTTATCAACAAAGTTTTCAACCGAAACTGGAAACAGGGCCAAATGTACACTGTTTGATTTTTCTGTCGATGTTGCCAGCGTTAAATCTCTGTAAAGTTTATCCATAAAAAATGGCGCTATCGGAGCCGAAAGTTTAGCTACATTCAACAAACAAGTGTAAAGCGTTTGATAAGCTGCAATTTTATCTGTTCCGTATTCGCCTTTCCAGAATCGTCTTCTGCACAGACGAACGTACCAGTTACTTAAATTTTCTTGAACAAAATCAGAAATAGCTCTTGCTGCTTTTGTTGGCTCGTAATCTGCGTAAGCTTCATCAACCGTTTTTATCAAAGTGTGTAATTCTGATAAAATCCAACGATCAATTTCAGGTCTTTCGTTTAAAGGAATTTCGGCTTCTGCATATTTGAAACCATCGATATTAGCATATAAACTAAAGAACGAATAGGTGTTATATAATGTTCCGAAGAATTTTCTTCGCACTTCTGCAACTCCTTCGATATCAAATTTCAAGTTATCCCATGGATTTGCATTCGAAATCATGTACCAACGAGTAGCATCCGGACCATATTCTGCCAAAGTTGTAAATGGATCAACCGCATTTCCTAAACGTTTAGACATTTTTTGTCCGTTTTTGTCCAAAACTAAACCATTTGAGACTACATTTTTATAGGCAATTTTATCAAAAACTAAAGTTCCGATGGCGTGTAATGTATAAAACCATCCACGAGTTTGATCAACACCTTCGGCAATAAAATCGGCAGGAAATGCCTTGTTTTCGTCAATTAAATCTTTGTTTTCAAATGGATAATGCCATTGCGCATAAGGCATCGCGCCCGAATCGAACCAAACATCAATCAAATCACTTTCACGTTTCATTAATTTTCCTGATGGCGATACCAAAACGATGTTATCAACCACATTTTTGTGTAAATCAACTAAATCGTAGTTTTCTTCGCTCATGTTTCCAACCACAAAACCTTTAAAAGGATTTTCTGATTGAAAACCAGCTGCGATAGATTTTTCAATTTCAGCAAATAATTCTTCTACTGAACCGATTAGGATTTCTTCAGTTCCGTCTTCGGTTCTCCAAATTGGCAATGGAATTCCCCAATAACGTGAACGAGATAAGTTCCAATCGTTGGCATTTTTCAACCAATTTCCAAAACGACCTTCGCCAGTTGCTTTGGGTTTCCAGTTGATGGTTTCGTTCAAATTGAACATTCTGTCTTTGATTTCGGTTACTTTGATGAACCAAGAATCTAATGGATAATATAAAATTGGTTTGTCAGTTCTCCAACAATGTGGGTAACTGTGCACATATTTTTCAACTTTGAAAGCTTTATTTTCTTCTTTTAATTGAATAGCAATTTCAACGTCGGCAGAGCGTTCAGGTGCTTCGCCATCGTTGTAATATTCGTTTTTAACGTATTTTCCAGAATAATTTCCTAAACCTTGAATGAATTTACCTTGTAAATCAACTAAAGGAACAGGATTTCCGTTTTCGTCTAAAACCAACATTGGCGGAACTTCAGGCATTGCTTCTTTTGCAACTTTAGCATCATCTGCACCAAAAGTTGGAGCTGTGTGTACAATTCCAGTTCCATCTTCTGTAGTTACGAAATCTCCAGCAATTACTCTAAACGCATTTTCAGGGTTTTGATACGGTAATGCTAATGGCATTAATTGTTCGTAGCAAATTCCTACTAAGTCAGCACCTTTGCATTCAGCTAGAATTTGATAAGGAATACTTTTATCACCTTCTTTAAAATTTTCAAAATCAGAAGGTTCAACAGAGGCAAAAAATCCTTTTCCAAATTGTTTTCCTACTAAATTCTTAGCTAAAATAACATTTACAGGCTCAAAAGTATATTGATTAAATGTTTGTACTAAAACATAGTCAATTTTTGGACCAACTGTCAAAGCGGTATTTGATGGTAAAGTCCAAGGAGTTGTTGTCCAAGCTAAAATATGAACATCTCCAAAACCTTGTAAAAAGTTTGGTAACGTTTCATTTTTGATTTTAAATTGCGCTACTACAGTTGTATCCGTAACATCACGATACGAACCAGGCTGATTTACTTCGTGTGAAGATAAACCTGTACCTGCTTTTGGCGAATACGGTTGTATGGTGTAACCTTTGTATAGTAAATCTTTGTTGTAAATTTGTTTCAACAACCACCAAACAGTTTCCATATATTTGGATTTATAAGTCACATATGGATCTTCCATATCTACCCAATACCCCATTTTTTCGGTTAAATCGTTCCACACGTCGGTGTATCGCATCACGGTTTTTTTACACGCTTCGTTGTATTCTTCTACCGAAATAGTTTTTCCGATGTCTTCTTTGGTAATTCCTAATTCTTTTTCAGTCCCAAGTTCTACTGGTAAACCGTGAGTATCCCAACCTGCTTTACGTTTTACTTGAAAACCTTTTTGAGTTTTATAGCGACAAAAAATATCTTTAATAGCACGCGCCATCACGTGGTGAATTCCTGGTAATCCGTTTGCCGAAGGTGGTCCTTCAAAAAACACATACGGTTGGTTGCCTTCACGCGAAGTTACACTTTGTTCAAAAATGTTGTTTTTCTTCCAAAAATCAAGAACTTCTGATGCAACTGTTGGCAAGTCAAGTCCTTTGTATTCAGTAAATTTTGTGCTCATTTTGTCGAAATCTTAAATCAGTTTGCGAAAGTAATAAATAGTTGTGAGTTATGAGTTATGAGTTATGAGTTTTTGCGATTGCGCAAGAAAATTTAACCACAAGTTTCTCAGAGCTTTGTGTATTTTGTGGTTAGATTTTATAAAAAAACTTCTTTTAAAACGTCTAAAGATTTTGGTTTTTTGAATCCGTCAAGGTGAATGGAATAGTAATCTAATAGTATTTTTAGAAGAATTTGACGTTCAATTCCAGCGAAGACTTTTTGATTAGAATCAAATTTTAGATTGATTAGTTTTTTGAATAAAAAAGTTTCGTGTTCCGAAAGACAACTTATTCCTTGAAAGGGCGAAAAAATGCCTTCGGTCATTTCGAAAAAATTAAATTCTGTTTCTGAATTATCAGGATAAAACCCAAGGAATTTTGTTGTTTCTAGCAGTAAAATTAAATGAAAATTGGAGGTTTCTTCGTGAGTATCTAACCAAATTAAAGCCGTTTCAAGGAAGGTAAACAAATCTTCGTTTTTTTCTTCTTCGTGGATGCTATGGTGTAACATTTCGGATAAGAAAATTACAATAGTACTTTTTACAACATCCGTATTTATAGTTTGATAGGCAGTTGCTAATTTTATTTCTTTAAAATGTTCTAAGGTTCCTTTATTCTTGTGATTGGCTTCAATTTCAAGTAAAGTTAGAGGTTGAAAATAGGCAATTTTTTGATTGGATTTTTTTCCAGAATATGCGCTTTGAACAAAGTAACTTTTTAATCCGTCACTTTGTGTAAAACATTTTACAATCAAGCTTTTTTCTTGAAATTTTATAGAAGAAATTACTATTGCTTTGGTTTTAATTAGCATAAAATAAAAGTACTTCGAATGTACTAAGCGTGACAAATCATTATCGAATAATCATAACTTTTTTTACCTTGGTTTCAACACCATCTTTGGCAGAAATAAACACCATATAAACTCCCGATGCTACTTTATATTTGCTAAAAGCAGTTGTATCCCATTCTATTGTTCCGCCTTCTGATGTAGTCTCATGTACTAGATTTCCACCAATATCGGTTATTTTTACGGTAGCTTTATCAAGTAAACCACTAATTTTAACAGTTCCGGTATATTCAGGACGAACAGGATTTGGATAAATATATACATTTTCAAGATTTTCACTCGCATCTGTTGCTATACCTTTAAAGGAAATCATTCCTTTATTTGTTGCTATGTAAACTTCACCTGTAATAGAATCAATTTCTATATCATTGATTGTATTGCTTGGCAAAGGAGAGTTAGTAGTTGTAAAATGCTGAAGTGTTTTTTGACCATCAGGAGACACCTGAAAAACCCCAGCATCTGATGTTGCAATCCATTTATTATTTGCGCCATCAACAACTATATCTGTTATATTTTGTTCAAATAAAAGCTCTTGTGCTAGTCCGTCTTCAAGGATAATGATGGCTTCAGTTGATAATGTTGTATTGGTTAAAAAACTATCGACACTTGACAATATTCTTAATCCACTAGTTGTTCCAATCCATAGTTGACCTCTGTTGTCAACAGCTATAGCTTGAGTTGTTACAACAGGTAGATTGCCATTTGACCCATCGGATATTTTAATAAATTTTGTTCCACCAGCTTCATTAAATCCTAGTATCCCATCTTGTCTTGAAGTTATCCATTTAGTGTTGTTTTTATCAATTACCATTCTTCCAAAACGTTTGGATATAGTAACACCTTCTACACTATAACTTTGCCATTGTCCATTTGTTTTTAATACTTTGATGGCCTTATTAATAAAGCCATTTGTCATCCAAAGGTTTCCGTTGGAATCAAAAGCGCTTTGTTCTATTCTAATGTCATTATTTGAATTTGCAGTTAAAGATTCCAAGCCACTATTGAGGGTTGTATATTGAGTTAATAAAACATCATTATCATACTTTAATAGGCCTGAATAATATGAACTAATGAAATATTGTTTAGGATTACTAGGGTTAATAGTAACTCTCGTTAGATCTAGTGAATTATTAGTTTGTGAAACCGAAAAACTTTTCCAACCTGTCTCAACAGAATACTTGTCAAATCCTTTTAGTTTGTAAAATGGAATATATTGTTCTGTATGGCCACCATAAAGTATCCAAATAGTTTTAGAGTTGTTAGTTACAGAAAAAATTGTGTTTTGTGACGGGCCATCAGGTTGTATAGATTCAAAATTTGCTCCGTTATTGATTGATGTTAAAAGCACTCCATTTTCTTTAGTTCCAACAAACACTTTTTCTTTAATTACTGTCCCACAAGAAAAAACAACACTGTTTTCAGTAGCAATTTGAGTGCTATTTATATCTAAAATTTGACTCAAATTGGAATTGTAAACATAAACATGATTTTGTGTTGTTGCAATTAAATGATTGTCATTTACTCTAAAATCAACTGGATTTTGTGCTATAGAATTTTGATTTACAAATACACCACTTTGCAATTTTTGAATATTTCCATTTAAAGTAATTGCGAGTAATTTATCATCAAAACTTACAATTCCTTTCCATCCATTCCCATCCATTGTTGTCCATTGGTTGAAGTCGTTTAGGTTAGCATTAGAAATAGAAGCATTTCTAATCCCGAAGTTTTGTGTTGCTGCATATATTTTGTCTTCAAAAACAGTAGTTTGATTTACAATGATTTGACTTCCGCCGTTTCCTATAAAATAAGTGTCGCCAAATTGAAGTGTTGCTAAATTATATTGAACAATTCCAAAATCGCATGAAACATAAAGAATGCCTTGATATTCCATGAAATGATTGACTTTTTTTATATTTTGAGGAATAGCTTTGTTTAGTATATCAACCACATTTAATATAGAACCATTTATTTCGTTTCTTACAACCATCAATCCATTTTCGTAACCAAAGATTGTTTTTTTGGACGTTTCACTGTGATAAATTGCCGAAATTGTTTGCCCAGATAAACCATCAATTGTAGTGTAGGTTTTAACTTCGCCACTTAAATTGTTTTTGGTAAATAATGCATTTTCGCTAGCGGCGTAAATTTTATCTGGACTTTCAGAAAGATCTTTAATTTCATTATAAGAAAAATAACCTTTCCATAACTGTTGACTCTGAGAGAAAACAGTTGAAAAAGTAAGTAAAAAAAGTAAAGCAATTTTTTTTTTCATTGAGCAAGTGCAATTTTGGAATACAAATATAGTGTAAAACGAAAAATTTTGCTTTTTAATATAATTTGAAGAAGATTTAGCGAACTTTTTTACTTCCAATTTAGGCTTTCCATTAGTCTTCGCATATCATTTTTAACATAATTTACCGCTGGATAAATAGAGTCGAAGTTAGGTTTTGCATAAAAATAAAGCGAGCAATCTATAAAGTTTTTTGTACTATCAGTTGCATAAAATTGTGCATTTGTTGCAGCATTTCCATTTACTTGATAAAACATTCCATAAACTTTATTATTCTCATTAATAAACGGTTGATCTGTAATTGCGTCGGCTTTTATTACATGTTCGTATGTAAGTTTTTGTGCATCACGAAGTAGGAGTTTCAAATTATTGTTGATTGGCTTGTAAGTTATATAGATAGTAGCCTTCATTTTGGGATAATTAATCTCAAAGTTACAAGGTGTTTTTTCTTTAATAACAGCATCAGTATTCAAATCAAATGTGAACGGACAACTATTTTCAAAAGGCACATATTCAGCCACTGGATAATCTAGTCGTAAATGACTGGATGGTTTTGGTAAAACATCATCTTTGCAACCAAAAATTGAAAAAAAGACACTAGTTAAGACTAAAAAAGGAATTATTTTTTTTAACATTATAAGTTTAGAATAGTGATGAAATGCAATTTAATAAGGCATATCATTTTCTGGCAAATGTGAATCTTGACTATTGCTTTTTAGTTCAGGTGTTTTGTTAGAATCGGCATCTTTTTTTACAGTTAAAAATGTAAACTCTGTTACCTGAATTTCAGTTGTATACTTAGTAGTTCCATCTTCAGCTTGCCATTGACGAGATTTAATGCGCCCTTCTATATATATTTTGTCACCTTTTGATAGATATTTTTCACATATTTCTGCAGCTTTATTTCTAACTACAAGATTATGCCATTCGGTAGATGTGATTTTTTCATTTGTAGTCTTATTCACATAAACTTCATTAGTGGCCAATGGGAATCTGCCAATACAGTTGCCTCCTTCAAAATAGTGCATCTTTATATCGTCGCCCAAATGACCTATTAGCATTACTTTATTTAATGTTCCGTGCATAACTCTAAAATTTATGAATTCAAAAATACAATTTTTATAGAAATTTACCAATGCTTTTCAATAAAATTATAAATCACTATCGGAAAAGGGAATTTTATTAGCTCATTATAACTAATCCCATTTGCAATTTTACCATTAACTAAAATTTTCCAAAATTTGATATGCAATGTTTGATGCGACAACTTATGAAGAACTTTATTTTCATTTATTTCGGTTATTGAAATAATTTTATTTCCTATTAATAATGTCTCATTTATTTTTTCATAAATATATTCTGTAACAACTTCATTGTCTGTTTCTATTAATGGAAATTCGTATAAATTATGCCAAATTCCTTTTTTATCTCTTTTTGAAACTACTGTTTTTTGATCTTCATCTTCTACTACTAAATAATTAAGGTAGCGATGTGTGATTTTTAAAGTCTTTACTTTTATTGGGAGCTGCCTTACTTTCTTTTTTTGCAAAGCCAAACAACTCGAATTTAAAACACATTTTGAACAATCAGGATTTTGAGGAACACATTGCAATGCTCCAAATTCCATTATTGCTTGATTGAACAAAGCTGGATTTTCTCTCGAAATTAATTCTGATGCCAATTCAAAAAACTCTTTTTTAGCTTTTGGAAGCGCAATGTTGGTTTCTATATCAAAATAACGAGCTAAAACTCTATAAACATTCCCATCGACAACAGGAATTACTTCATTAAATGAAAAAGAAGCAATTGCGGCGGCTGTATAATCGCCAACACCTTTCAATTTTAGTAATTCTTTAAAATTATTGGGAAAATTTCCATCATAATTATTTGCTATAATTTTAGCAGTTGCATGCAAATTTCTTGCTCGAGAATAATAACCCAATCCTTGCCAAAGTTTCAAAACTTCTTCTTCTGAAGCGTTTGCTAAATCAAAAACAGTCTGAAAACGTTCAATAAATTTCAAAAAATAGGGCAATCCTTGAACAACTCGCGTCTGTTGAAGCATGATTTCTGACAGCCAAATTTTGTATGGATCACTTGTATTTCGCCATGGCAAATCGCGTTTGTTTTGTAAATACCAAGCCGTTAATGAGTTACTAAAATGCATCTTATTAAATTGATTGACAAATGTAAAAGTTTAGTTGATTAAATTTTAATGAATTAGGTTGATAATTTCTTTTTTTAATTTGTATATTTGCAACCTCAAAAAAATTACAAATAAATATTAAATACGAACGAAAATGACGAAAGCAGATATCGTAGCGAAAATTTCAGAAAAATTAGGTCTTGAAAAAGGAGATGTTCAAGCAACAGTTGAATCTTTTATGGAAGAAGTAAAAACTTCTCTAGAAACAGGTGATAATGTTTACTTAAGAGGATTTGGTAGCTTTATTATCAAAACTAGAGCAGAAAAAACAGGTAGAAATATTTCTAAAAATACGACTATCAAAATTCCTGCTCACAATATTCCTGCATTCAAACCAGCTAAGGTGTTTGTTGAAGGAGTAAAAACAAACAACGAAGCAAAATAACATAGTAATAATCACTAAAATCACCGAATATGCCAAGTGGTAAAAAAAGAAAAAGACATAAGGTAGCGACGCACAAACGTAAAAAAAGAGCGAGAGCTAACCGTCACAAAAAGAAAAAGTAGTTCTAAACTACTTTTTTCTTTTTAAACGTTCATTGAAAACGAAAAAAGATAGTATTTTTCAGAATTCAGATAGCAGTTTTTTACTGCACACTGCGGCCTGAAAATTTGCAATCTGATTTCTTCGGGTAAAGTACCTGTTAAAAATTGTTTAATCCATCTGTAAAAAGTTGGAAGTTGGAAGTTGGAAGTTGGAAGTAATTCTTTCAGTCTTCAATTTTCAATTGACATCTAACCTTGCAGATAAAAATTTACAGCGTGAATAAAGAACTAATTATTAGATCTAATTCAGAAACCGTAGATTTTGCCTTATTAAAAGATGGAAAACTAATTGAATTACATAAAGAAGAAGAAACAAGCAACTTTCAGGTTGGCGATATTTTTATTGCCAAAATAAGAAAACCAGTTGCTGGACTTAATGCTGCTTTTGTAAATGTTGGCTACGAAAAAGATGCCTTTTTACATTATCATGATTTAGGTCCCAATTTAGCTTCTCAATTGAAATTCATAAAACTTGTAAGCGCAGGTAAAATAAAAGATTTCTCCCTAAAAAACTTTCAGTTTGAAAAAGAGATTGATAAAGATGGCGTAATCACGGATGTGTTCAGTGCCAATCAATCTATTTTAGTACAAGTTGTCAAAGAACCGATATCTACAAAAGGACCAAGAATAAGTGCAGAACTTTCTCTTGCTGGAAGATTTATCGTTTTAGTTCCTTTTTCGGATAGAGTTTCTATTTCGCAAAAAATAGAAATAAAAGGCGAAAAAGAAAGACTTA
This sequence comes from Flavobacterium sp., assembly GCF_044377315.1. Taxonomy (GTDB): domain Bacteria; phylum Bacteroidota; class Bacteroidia; order Flavobacteriales; family Flavobacteriaceae; genus Flavobacterium. The sequence continues at coordinate 22,404 of NZ_JBILJG010000001.1, read as the reverse complement.
AGAAATTAGTACAATCAATCAAACCAAAAGGATTTGGTGTTATTGTGAGAACAGTAGCAGAAGGCAAAAATACAGCCGAATTAGAAAAAGATTTGCAGAACCTACTAAGTAGATGGACTGCGATGTGTAAAAAATTACCAACTGCTCCTCATCCGTCTAAAGTTTTAGGAGAGCTAAATAGAGCATCTTCTATTATTAGAGACGTTTTTAACGATACCTTTAGCGGTATTCAGATAGATGACGAAGAGTTGTACAACGAAACCAAGGACTATTTAGCAGAAATAGCTCCTGAAAAACAAAAAATAGTTAAGTTTTATCAATCTAAAGACACGCCTATTTTTGAGAAATACAATATAGAGAGACAAATCAAAACTTCATTTGGTAAAACAGTATCAATGAGTAAAGGAGCTTATCTTATTATTGAACATACCGAAGCTCTTCACGTAATAGACGTAAATAGCGGTAACCGTTCTAATAAAGCTACCAATCAAGAAGATACAGCCATGGAAGTAAACATGATTGCAGCAGCAGAAATCGCTAGACAACTACGTTTGCGTGATATGGGCGGCATAATCGTTGTCGATTTTATCGATATGCAAAATCCAGAAAATAGAAAAGTCTTGTTCGATTTCTTGAGAGAAGAAATGAGCGATGATAAAGCCAAACACAAAATATTGCCTCCGAGCAAATTTGGTTTAGTACAAATTACTAGGCAAAGAGTTCGACCAGAAGTAAATATAAAAACTAGAGAAGAAGATCCTAATAACGAAAATGGAGAAATTGAAGCTCCAATTTTGATAATAGATAAAATAGCTTCTGATTTAGAAAGAGTATTGTTAGCCAACAAAAAAGTGACTTTAAATGTGCACCCGTTTGTGGCAGCATATCTTAAAAAAGGATTTCCATCATTACGTTCAAAATGGTTTTTTGAACATAAAAAATGGGTGAAAATAATACCTCGTGACGCTTACACGTATCTTGAATATCATTTTTTTGATAAAGAAGGAAATGAAATTAAAGAATAAATAAATAAAAAACCGTCTAGTTTTCTAACTAGACGGTTTTTTTATGTTTAAAATTGTTTAAAAATCAAATTACAATTCATTCAACATTTTAGAAATTTCATCCAATTTTGGAGTTAGAATAATTTCAATTCTTCTGTTTTTTGCTTTACCTTCTGAGGTGTCATTTGAAGCAATTGGAGCAAACTCTCCACGACCAGCAGCCGTTAGGTTTTGCTTGTTCACATTTTTGTTTTCTGTCAAAATGTTTACAATCGCTGTAGCACGTTTTGTCGATAAATCCCAGTTGTTTTCTACACCACCAACGGCACCGCCAAATTTATCATTGTCTGTATGACCTTCAATTAAAACAGATAAGTCGGGATTGTCTCCAAGCACTTTTGCAACAGCAACAACCGCTTTTTTTCCTTCGTCTCCTACAGCCCAACTTCCTGTTTGAAACAATAATTTATTTTCCATAGAAACATAAACTTTCCCATCTTTTTCGTGAACAGTAAGTCCTTTACCGTCAAAAGCTTTTAGCGATTTGGTTAACGTTTCTTTAAGTTTTTTCATGCCAGCATCTTTGGTAGCAATCAAACTTTCTAATTCGCTCAAACGTTTTGCACTCGAATCTAATTCGGCTTTCAATTTGTCTAATCTTTCTTTTTCGGCAGAAAGCTTTTTTTCTTTTGCTTCTAATTGCGCTAATAGCTCACGATTTTTGTTCATGTTGGCTTGCAACGATTCGTCACTATTTTTTTCTAAAGCCGAGTAAGATGCTTGCAATGTTTTAAGATTTTTATCGGTAGCAGCATAATCTGCTAACAATTTATCTCTTTCAGCTTTGGTTTTTGCTAATTCAGTTTTTAGATTTTCACCGTCTAAACCAAGTTGATTTTTAGATTTATTCAACTCATCGTTTTCATCGGCAAGTTTTCGATTTTCTTTTTTAAGTTCGGTAAATTTATTTTCTAAATCAGCATATATTTTTTTAGAAACACATGAAGTAGTTAAGGAAAGAACAAGCAATCCTAGAGAAATTTTCTTAATCATTTTTATTTAGGTTTAATTGTAAAACAAATTTACTTCAACAAGCAATAGGTTGAAAAGCATTCCAATATTGTTATTGACATTGTTATTGACATTTTTTAACTTATTTCTACCAATATTGGGCAATGGTCAGAATGTTTTGCTTCTGGTAAAATTACAGCTCTAGATAATTTGTCTTTTAAGTTTTCGCTAACCAAGTTGTAATCGATACGCCAACCTTTGTTATTGCCTCTTGCGCCAGCTCTATAACTCCACCATGAATAATTATGAGGTTCTTTGTTGAAATGGCGAAAACTATCTATAAATCCTGATTTCATAAAAGCATCTAACCATGCTCGTTCTTGGGGTAAAAACCCAGAAACGGTAGCGTTTCTTATCGGATCATGAATGTCAATTGCTTGATGACATATGTTATAATCGCCACAAATGACAAGGTTTGGCGTTTCTTTTTTCAAATTATTTATATAGTTTTGAAAATCATCCATATACTTGAATTTATGGTCTAATCTATCCATATTTGTTCCTGACGGCAAGTATAAACTCATTATAGAAAGGCCTTCAAAGTCGGCTCTTATGTTTCTACCTTCAAAATCCATGTGCTCAATTCCGGTTCCGTAAACTATTTTTTTTGGTTCAATTTTCGATAAAATTGCCACGCCACTATATCCTTTTTTGGTTGCCGAAAAATAATATTGATACGGATAGCCAGAAGCAGTAATCTCGTTTGTCGGAATTTGGTCTTCGTTGGCTTTTATTTCTTGAAGGCAAATAACATCTGGATTTGCCATTTGTAACCAATCTAAAAATCCTTTTGAAATGGCGGCACGAATACCATTTACATTATAAGAGATGATTCTCATTTGAAAAAAATTATTGTTTTTTCAAAAGTAAATAAAAAGGCTATAATTTGCTGCATATTGTTCAAATTATAGTAAATTTTATTCTATTTTACTTAAAATAGAATTTTGCCAAAATCCTTTCAATAAGATTTACTATATTTGTGTCTTGTTCAAAAACGAAAAATAATAAATGGGGTTAGTTACTGCTAAAGAAGTTGCAAAAGCAATCAATACTGATAAATACGGGATTTTAGGGACTTTTTCGGGCTGGTTACTGATGAAAGTGCTTAAAATATCTGCGCTTAACAAGCTTTATGACAGACATAAACATTTAAATGATGTTGAGTTTTTAAATGCCATTTTGGACGATTTACAAATCAAATTTGAAATTCCAGAAGAAGATTTAAAGCGTTTGCCTAAAGATGGCGCCTATATTACTATTTCTAATCATCCGCTTGGTGGAGTTGATGGTATTTTGCTACTAAAATTAATGCTTGAAAGAGAGCCAAATTTTAAAATCATTGCCAACTTTTTATTACACAGAATACTTCCTTTGAAACCTTATATAATGCCAGTTAATCCTTTTGAAAATCATAAGGATGCCAAGTCTAGTGTTATCGGAATTAAGGAAACATTACGTCATTTGAGCGATGGAAAACCTCTAGGAATGTTTCCTGCGGGTGAAGTTTCTGCCTACAAAGATGGAAAACTAATGGTTGATAAAGATTGGGAAGAAGGTGCAATCAAAGTGATTAGAAAAGCGCAAGTTCCAGTTGTTCCAATTTATTTTCACGCTAAAAACAGTCGTCTTTTTTATGTTTTATCTAAAATTGGTGGCACATTGCGTACTGCAAAGTTACCTTCGGAAGTGTTTACTCAAAAAGATAGAATTATAAAGGTTAGAATTGGGAAACCTATTTCTGTTGCTGAGCAAAATGAACATAAAACCATCGAAGAATATTCAGAGTTTTTGAGAAAGAAAACTTATATGCTAGCAAATCCTTTTGAAAAAGAATCTAAATTTTTGCCTTCAAAAGCAGATTTGATGATTCCAAAAAACCCGAAAGCGATTGTAACTGCTGCCAATCAGGAAAAAATGATTGCAGAAGTCAATAAACTTAGAGATTCAGATTCTAGATTATTACAAAGTAAAAATTACGAAGTTTTCTTTACCGAAGCTTCTATGATTCCAAATGTACTTCATGAAATTGGAAGATTAAGAGAAATCACTTTTAGAGAAGTTGGTGAAGGCACAAATGAATCAATAGACCTAGATAAATATGACCAATATTACCACCACATGTTTTTGTGGGATGACGAAACCAATCAAATAGCAGGTGCTTACCGAATGGGATTGGGTTCAGAAATTTTCCCAAAATATGGAATAGAAGGTTTTTATTTGAATGATCTTTTTCGTTTTGAATCGGAATTGCATGATATGATGAAAAATTCTATCGAAATGGGTAGAGCTTTCATTATCAAAGAATACCAACAAAAACCTATGCCACTTTTCTTGTTGTGGAGAGGAATTATTCATACTACTTTGCGATATCCAGAACATAAATTCTTACTTGGCGGAGTAAGTATTAGCAATCAATTTTCTAATTTTTCTAAATCATTGATGATTGAATTTATGAAATCCAATTATTATGATCCTTATATTGCACAATATGTTCATCCTAAGAAAGAATTTAAAGTAAAATTGAAAGATGCCGACAAAGACTTTATATTTGATGAAGCTGAAGCAGATTTAAATAAATTTGATAAAATTATTGACGAATTAGAGCCTGGAAATTTAAGATTACCTGTTTTAATAAAAAAATATATTAAGCAAAATGCGCGTCTAGTAGCGTTCAATGTTGATCCACTTTTCAATAATGCTGTAGATGGATTAATGTATATTCGAATTGCAGATATTCCTGAAAGCACTATGAAACCTGTAATGGAAGAGTTTCAGGCTGAATTGGAGCGTAAGTTAGGCGAAAAATAGTTAGCAGATTTCAGATTTTAGAAATCAAATAGAATAAAAAAATCCCAACTTCAATTTTGAAATTGGGATTTGTTGTTTATTAGAACCAGCCTTTTTTGTTGGCTTGATAGGTGTTATAAAACTCTTCGTCTGATTTAGTTAGATAAATAATTCCTTCTATTAATCCGATTAGACTTGAAGCAATACCACAACTAAACAAACTAATAACCAACATGATAATTCCTTCTTGTGTATATCCAAGAACAAATTTGTGAATCCCCAATGGACCAAATAATATTCCCATTAAACCAGCTAAAACTTTTTTATTTTCTTGCCGTGGTTGAGTTTGTTTGTTCCAGTTTTCTGATTGATTCGTTACTTCCATGGTTTTGGTTAATTATATGATTTTTATAAAAATTATTCGTTAGTACCAATTTGATTGATTTCGTCATTTTCATTTTTTGGATCTGGACCATATTGGTTTTCTCCATGTTGTCCTTCGGTAAAAAATAATACTAAAAGCCAAATTGCACCAATAAGTGGAACAAGTATAATAAAGTAAAACCAACCACTTTTTCCAACATCATGTAAACGTCGTACACCAACAGCTAGACCAGGAAGAAATACTGCTAAAGAGTATATGATGTAAGCATAGCCATAAGGTAATGGTTCAATGTTTGTTCCTAAAACAGAATCAAGTGTCATGGCTATAATTGCCATAATAATGTTAGCTAATGCATACCACCAAAATTCGGATCTTCTTGCTCTGCCATTAAAATTTGCGTAGTTTTCAAGAACTACTTTTTTGTACCATTGAATCATAATTATTTAATTTATTTGGTTAGCCCTACTCTTTATGGATTTTCGGATACTCCAGTTTATTTAGTTTTTCAAAAATATAAAAAAAAGTTAAATTTTTAACAAACGTTCATTTATTTTAGATTAAAAGTAGGCTTTAATTTTATCGACTATTGTTTGTGCTAGTTTTTCGTGGCTTTCAAAAGTCCAGCCGGCTATGTGTGGCGTTAGTATAACATTTTCTGAATCCAATAGATATTGAAAGGCTGCAGGTTTTTCAGAATCTAAGAATAAATTTTCAAACGATAGTTTTTCATATTCTAAAACATCCAATCCAGCACCAAGAATTTTTCCAGATTTTAAGGCATCTACAATATCGGCAGTAATAACATTTTTTCCGCGGGAAGTATTAAGTAACCAAAAAGGTTTGGCAAATGAATTTATAAATTTGGTCTCCACCATTTTGTCCGTTTCTGGCGTCCATGGAATATGTAAACTAATAACATCGGCTTTTTGTTGTAATTCTTGTAACGAAACTTGTTGTGCGTTTTCATCGCCAACATTTTCTTGAATATCATAGCACAAAACAGTCACATCAAAACCTTTTATCTTTTTGGCAAATGATTTTCCCATGTTTCCATAACCTATAATACCAACCGTTTTACCTTCGAGTTCGTAACCGCGATTTCCTTCTCTTATCCAGTTTCCTTCGCGAACTAGTTTGTCGGCACGATTTAGTTTGTTGAATAATGAAAGTAACATTCCAAGGGTGTGTTCGCCAACGGCATTTCGATTGCCTTCGGGAGCAGCTATAAGATGGATATTTTTGCTTGTGGCATAGTCACAATCGATGCTTTCTAAACCTGCACCTACGCGAGCAATAAACTTTAAATTAGTGGCTTTGTCGATAAATGTTTTGTCAATTTTGAATCGGCTACGAATTACAATTCCAGTATAATCTTGAATTTTGGCTTCAATTTCTTCTTTGGTTGATTTGTAATCTTCATGGTTTGTAAAACCAGCTTGTTGTAGTTGTTCTAAAAGCAATGGATGATTGCTATCGATATGAAGGATTTTGATTGAATTTGGATGCATAATGTGCTGTAATGAACCGCTAAGATACCAAAAAAAGCAAATAAAAAGACAAAAACTAACTAGCCCTGATGCAAGGGAAAAGCCTCGTCTCGTTTTTAAGAACGAGACGAGCTTTGGAAAGGTAGCAGGAACCTGTCTGCCGACAGGCAGGAATAGATAACTGATAAATCCCGAGCCACCTGCCTGCCGGCAGGCAGGTTCGCTCCTAATTTTTAAATTTTTTTTGAAATTGGCATTGCCATTGACTTTCGTTATATTTGCGCAAATTATAGTTTTTACGATGGCATGAAGCCGAAGGCAATTGCATCGAACACCTTAAATAAATATAATCTTAGTGAGATGAATAATTTAGTAGAAGAATTACAATGGCGCGGATTGGTGCACGATATGATGCCTGGCACCGAAGAACAACTGACTAAAGAAATGACCACCACGTATATTGGGTTTGACCCAACGAGCGATTCGTTGCATATAGGAAGTTTGGTACCGATTATTTTGTTGGTTCATTTAGAAAAATTTGGACATAAACCGATTGCTTTGGTTGGAGGCGCAACTGGAATGATTGGTGATCCGTCGGGAAAAAGCGATGAAAGAAATTTATTAGACGAAGCGACTTTAGATAAAAATGTAGCTGGAATAAAAGCAGTGCTGTCTCGCTTTTTAGATTTTAATTCGACTGCTACAAATGCTCCGATTTTAGTAAATAACTACGATTGGATGAAGGATTTCTCGTTTATAAATTTTGCTCGCGATGTTGGTAAACGCATTACGGTAAACTACATGATGGCAAAAGATTCGGTAAAAAAACGTTTGGCTGGAGAAGGCGAAGGAATGAGTTTTACGGAGTTTACTTATCAATTGATTCAAGGTTATGATTTTCATCATTTGTATAAAACATATAATTGTTTGTTGCAAATGGGAGGAAGCGACCAATGGGGAAATATCACTACTGGAACAGAATTGGTGAGAAGAATGAATGGTGAAGGTGCCAAAGCATTTGCAATGACTTGTCCTTTGATTACAAAAGCAGATGGGTCTAAGTTTGGAAAATCGGAAGGCGGAAATATATGGTTAACGGCTGATAAAACTTCGGTATATAAATTTTACCAATTTTGGTTGAACACAACCGATGTTGATGCTGAAAAATATATCAAGATTTTTACTTTTTTAGATAAAAGCACGATCGATTCTTTGATTGCAGAGCATCATGAAGCACCTCATTTGAGAGTGTTGCAACGAAAATTAGCCGAAGAAGTAACAGTATTTGTGCACGAAAAAGAAGAGTTAGGCAAAGCAATTCACGCTTCGGCTATTTTGTTTGGAAATGCAACGGCTGATGATTTGAAAAACTTAGATGAAGCGACTTTCTTGGAAGTTTTTGATGGTGTTCCTCAAGCAGAAATTTCAAGAGCGGATATTGAGGCTGGAATAGATATTGTAACTGTTTTGAATGAAAAAACTGGTTTTATGAAGTCAAATGGTGAAGCAAGACGCGCTTTGAGTGCCAATTCGATTTCGGTAAATAAAGCTAAAGTTACAGAGGAATTTAAATTGACATCAAACGACTTAATCAATAACCAGTTTGTTTTGTTGCAAAGTGGCAAGAAAAATTATTTTGTGATTAGAGTTAAATAATTTCACAACTATCAATATGCTTTTGAAAATTATGAAGTTCTCGGTCGGAAGTTAGATTTCTTGTCAAATTTCATTTATGTTACTTTTTTAAAAGTAAGTGTTTTTAATTCAATTTGAAATTAACTTGTAATCTTTCAAGTTCGTTTAGCAAATCAGTAGAGATTTTTACTTTTACTTTTCTACTTGGTAACACTAACGAAGTAATAACTTTTACGTGCTCTGTTTCTGATGGCGTTTCAGCAATTACTACTTCATCATCCTCCATTTCGGTTTCGATGTCTAAATTGTCTATGTCGATTTCGGTGTCATTTTCTACAGGAAGCACTTCTTTTACGGGAATTACTTCTGTTTTTTTGATGACTTTTTCTATTTCTAAAACTTCAAAACTAACTTGGTTATCGCCTTTATTGGCTTGAAAAACAGTGTTTAAATGCTGAATTAAATTTTGTTTCAAATCGTAAATATTCAATTGAATAGAAATTTTTTTGGCAAATATTGCTAATACATCGGCTAACAATTTAGCATCTTGAAAATTAATTTGCGGATCAGATTTTTTGCCCGTTTCACGATTTAACCAACCATCTTTTACATTGATTTTAAAGTAAATGAATTGATTGTTTACCAGAAAATGTCTGAATTTTAGATATTCCTCGTTGAAAATTCTAAAATCATGGCTTTCATCATAACCTTCTAAAGTAAACATTGCCCAATCTTTTCCATTTTTTCCAGTTCGGTATTGCACATTGGTTACGATACCTGCAAAAGTTAGATTTTTCCCAACTAAGGATTCTAAGCTTTTTAAATGTGCCAACTTTGAATTACAGAAATATTTCATTTCAAATCGATAATCGTCAAGCGGATGTCCTGAAATATAAATTCCGACAACTTCTTTTTCTTTTGCCAATTTTTCCATTGTACTCCATTCTTCACATGGTGGCACAATTGGTTCGGCTATTTGAACATCGCTTGCTTCACCAAACAAACTCACTTGCGATGAATTTTCGTTTTCTTGAAACTTGGAACCAAAGCGCACTGCTTTTTCCAAAAACGTAACTCCTTCGCCTTCTATATGAAAATATTGTGCTCGGTGTGTTTCATGAAAACAATCAAAACCGCCAGCATAAGCCAAACTTTCAAATGCTTTTTTGTTGGCAGCACGCAAATCAATTTTTTTAGCTAAATCAAAAATCGATTTGTAAGGGGCATCTTTTCTGTTTTGAACAATAGTATCAACAGCATTGGCACCAACACCTTTAACAGCACCCATTCCAAAACGAACAGCGTATTCGTTATTTACCGTAAATTTATAATACGATTCATTCACATCAGGGCCTAAAACCTTTAATCCCATTCGTTTACATTCTTCCATAAAGAACGAAACTTGTTTAATATCGTTCATGTTGTTGGATAAAACCGCTGCCATGTATTCGGCTGGGTAGTTGGCTTTTAAGTAAGCCGTTTGATAAGCAATCCAAGCATAACAAGTAGAGTGCGATTTGTTGAATGCATATTCGGCAAAAGCTTCCCAGTCTTTCCAAATCTTTTCTAGTTTTTCTTCCGAATGTCCTTTGGCAGCTGCTTGCGAAATGAATTTTGGCTTCATTTTATCCAAAACATCACGTTGTTTTTTTCCCATTGCTTTACGTAAAACGTCGGCATCACCTTTGGAAAAATCGGCTAATTTTTGCGACAAAAGCATTACTTGCTCTTGGTAAACGGTAATTCCGTAGGTGTCTTTTAGTAATTCTTCGCAGGCATCTAAATCGTAAACAATTTCTTCTTCACCGTTTTTACGTTTAATAAAACTTGGAATATATGCAATTGGTCCTGGACGATAAAGTGCATTCATGGCAATCAAATCAGGAAATACCGTTGGCTTTAATTCCTTCATATATTTTTGCATTCCGGGACTTTCATATTGGAAAATACCAACAGTTTCGCCGCGTTGAAAAAGTTCATAAGTCTTTAAATCATCTATCGGGAATTCGTCAGGATTGAGTTCAATTCCTGTGCGATATTTGACCAACTTTACGGTGTCTTTGATTAATGTTAAGGTTTTTAATCCCAAGAAATCCATCTTTAACAATCCGGCACTTTCTACAACCGAGTTGTCAAATTGGGTAACGTATAAATCAGAATCTTTTGCTGTTGCCACTGGAACGAAATTGGTAATGTCGTCTGGTGTGATAATAACTCCGCAAGCGTGAATACCTGTATTTCGAAGATTTCCTTCTAAAATTTGAGCTTGTTGAATGGTTTCTCCGCCTAAATCGGTAGCGTTTCCAAGTGCAATTAATTCTTTTACTTTATCAAAATCTTCTGGACGTAAAGCCGCTTTTAGCTTAGCATCATCCATTGAAAATATTTTAGCCAAATTCAAATTGGTTGGAATCAATTTGGCAATTTTATCGGCTTCAAAAAGCGGTAAATCCAAAACTCTCGCTGTATCACGAACCGATGATTTTGCAGCCATAGTACCATAAGTAATAATTTGCGCTACTTGTTTAGATCCGTATTTTTGAATCACATAATCCATAACTTTACTTCTTCCTTCATCATCAAAATCGATATCAATATCGGGAAGTGAAACCCTGTCTGGATTTAGGAAACGCTCAAAAAGCAGATTGTATAGTAATGGATCAATATTGGTAATTCCGAGACAATAAGCAACTACTGAACCAGCAGCAGAACCACGACCTGGACCAACAGAAACTCCCATTTTTCGGGCTTCGGCTATGAAATCTTGTACAATCAAAAAGTAACCAGGGTAGCCTGAATTTTCTATTGTTAGCAATTCAAAATCAATGCGTTCTTGAACTTCTGGTGTTATTTCTTTGTATCTTCTTTTGGCGCCTTCAAAAGTTAAATAATGAAGGTATTTATTTTCACCTCGTTTTCCGCCATCATTTTTATCTTCTTCTGCTAAAAATTCTTCTGGAATATCAAATTTTGGCAGCAAAACTTCACGAGCTAAATTGAAAATTTCTATTTTATCAACTATTTCAGTAATGTTGGATATAGCTTCTGGTAAATCAGCGAAGATTTTTTTCATTTCTTCACTCGACTTGAAATAATATTCTTGATTTGGCAAACCAAAACGGTAACCACGACCACGACCAATTGGCGTAGATTGTTTTTCGCCATCACGAACACAAAGTAGAATATCGTGTGCGTTGGCATCTTCTTTATTAATGTAAAATGTGTTATTGGTTGCTACCAGTTTTACATCATGTTTTTTTGCTAATGAAATCAGTGATTGATTAACGCGAGTTTCATCTTCTTGATTATGTCGCATTAATTCGATGTACAAATCGTTTTCAAATTGTTCTTTCCACCAAAGAAGTGCCTCTTCTGCTTGATTTTCACCGAGATTTAGAACTTTATTTGGAATTTCACCATACAAACTTCCAGAGAGAACGATAATATCTTCTTTGAACTGTTTTATGATTTCTCTATCAATTCTTGGCACATAATAAAATCCATCGGTATAAGCAATTGATGCCATTTTGGCCAAATTATGATAGCCTTTTTTGTTTTTTGCCAATAAGACTATTTGATATCCGTTGTCTTTTCGGGTTTTGTCTTTGTGGTTATCGCAAACAAAAAATTCACAACCTACAATTGGTTTTATAACGGTTTCAGTTGGTATTTCGCCAGCTTCGATAGCTGCAACATTTTTGGCTTCAGCCGATTTATTGTGATATAAAATGTCGCGAACAAAATGAAAAACGCCCATCATATTCCCTATGTCAGTCATGGCAACAGCAGGCATTTTATTTTTTACAGCAGCAGCAACCAAATCTTTTACCGCAACAGTTGATTGCAAAACCGAAAACTGAGTATGGTTGTGAAGATGAACAAAATCGGTATCGATTAAAATTTGTTTGTTTTCGGAAAGTGTTTCTTTGGAAATTGGAGCATTCTCTTTTTCACCAAATTGCTGACGGATTTCATCAGACGCTTCTTTAAGATTAATGTGTTTTAGACCAATTAACTGAATTGACCTTGAGTTTTTAAGTTGAAAATCTTCAAAATATTCAGGCTCTACATCGAGTTCTTCTTTGGTGAAAACTTCGGTACGAATTAATTCTAAGAAACAACGTGTTGTAGCTTCAACGTCGGCAGTTGCGTTGTGTGCTTCCGCAAATGGTTCGTTAAAAAGATATTGGTGAAGCTCGGTTAATGTTGGCAATTTGAATTTTCCTCCACGACCGCCAGGTAATTTTAAAAGTGATGCTGTGACTTCTGTACAAGTATCTAAAACAGGTATTTGGGTCATTGGCGAATCTATTCCCATACGATAAAATTCGCAACCCATAATATTTACATCGAAACCAACGTTTTGACCTACAATGTATTTGGTTTTGGATAAAGCAATATTGAATTTTTCCAACATCTCTTTAAGCTCAATACCGTTTTGTTGAGCTAATTCGGTTGAAATTCCATGAATTCTCTCAGCATCATAAGGAATATTAAACCCCTCAGGGTTTATTAGATAATCCTGATGTTCGACAAGGTTTCCCATATCGTCATGAAGTTGCCAAGCAATTTGGATACATCTTGGCCAGTTGTCTGTGTCTGATATAGGTGCAGCCCATTTCTTTGGTAAACCAGTGGTTTCGGTGTCGAATATTAAATACATATTTTTCAAAAATCAATGTCAATTGCAATAATCAATGTCAAAAAAGTGCTGTTTTGACTTTGTTCAAAAGTACAATTTACAAAATAATTTATGAATTTTAGTTATTAACAAAAGTAAAAATGGATGGCTAAATAGCCTCTCGTCAAAATTGACGAGACAAGAATGTGGATTGCTGATAAAGCCCGAGTCACCTGCATAACGGCAGGCAGGTTCGCTTCTAAAAACAAAAAAAACCATCCGAAAACGAATGGTTTATTATTTTATATTGGGAAAAAGTGAGATTTAGTAACCTCCTCTGTTTCCTCCACCACGATTATCACCATAACCACCGCCACGGTTTCCTCCTCTAGAGTCACCTCCACGGTTGTTGTTGAAACTTCTTCTTTCACCTTCTGGTTTTGGCTCAGATTTGTTTACAACAATTGCTCTACCTTGAACAGTTGCTCCGTTCAATTCGTCGATAGCTTTTTGTGCTTCATCATCATTTGGCATTTCAACAAAACCAAAACCTTTACTTCTACCTGTGAATTTATCACTAATAATTTTTACAGAATCAACTGCTCCATAAGCCTCAAAAGACTCTCTTAAATCTGCTTCCTCAATACTGAATGGAAGACTTCCAACAAAAATGTTCATATGTATTTTTTTAAATATTAAACAAATGTAGTCTATTTTTTAAAGCAAAAGATTTATTTGAGCTCTTTTGTCATTTATTTTAACTAAAATAAAAAAACCGCCTTAAAAAAGCGGTTTGTATAACTAGTTTATTTTTAGAAAATTATAGTTTTGTTATTGGAATATTATTGAAATTTCCTTCGGTAAAATCTACTTTTCTTAAATCTGACTCCTCATCTTCGTTTACAAGTGTTAGACTAAATTTACCAGAAATTGTTTTTCCATCATTTTTGGTAATTTGTAAAGTTCCTTCTCCGGAAATAATATCGTCCCCAATACCGTAATTATTAGTTTGATTGGTCTTAAATACATTAGTAAAATCTTCTTGTATAGATGTAAACGTCGCTTTAGGGTTGCTAAGAGTTGTAAAAGTATAAACACCTTTGTTGGCAGAATTTAAATTTATAGTTAAATTTTCTTGCAAGTAAGTTCCTTGTAGAGTAAGTGAGCCATTGGTGGCTATTACAGCATTATAGTCAAAAGCTTTCCATAGACTGTTGTTTTTTAGCCCTTGAAAGGCAACATAATTAAACTTAATTTCTTCAGAACAAGAACTTAAAATTAATACGACTAATAAGAATGAGGCAATTTTTTTCATTATTGAATTAATTAATATTTGTCAAAAATAGTTTTTTTAATAGAATTTTCTAAAAAAAATCATAAAATTTATTTTTTGGAACTTTAACAACTTTATTAACGCGAAAAATTTAAGTAGTTGTGGTATAATTAAAAATAATTTATATCTTTGCACCCTTAAAAATAATCGAGGTCGAGTACCTCAAATTAATCAAATAGATTATGTCAGTAAAAATTAGATTACAAAGACATGGTAAAAAAGGGAAACCTTTTTACTGGGTTGTAGCGGCAGATGCTCGCTCAAAAAGAGATGGTAGATACTTAGAAAAAATAGGTACTTACAATCCGAACACAAATCCTGCAACTGTTGAATTAAACCTTGAATCAGCTGTTCAATGGTTACACAATGGTGCTCAACCAACGGATACTGCCAGAGCAATTCTTTCTTACAAAGGTGCTTTATTGAAACATCACCTTGATGGTGGAGTTCGTAAGGGTGCATTGACTCAAGAACAAGCTGATGCAAAATTAGCTGCCTGGTTAGAAGCTAAATCTGGTAAAGTTGATGCTAAAAAAGATGGGTTGTCTAAAAAACAAGCTGAAGCGAAAGCTAAAGCATTAAAAGCTGAAACTGTTGCTAATGAAAAACGTGCTAATGCTGCTTTAGAAGCTGCAAAAGCTGCTGAGGCACCAGAAGTTACTGAAGAAGTAGCAGAAGAAACTATTGAAGAAGTAGCAGTAGAAACTACTGAAGAGGTTGTTGCAGAAGTTGCAGTTGAGGAAACTCCAGCTGTAGAAGAAGCTCCAGCTACTGAAGAAGCTAGCGAAGAAACAGAAGCTTAATAAATTGCGATAATGCGTAAAGAGGATTGTTTCTACTTAGGCAAAATCGCTAAAAAATTTAGTTTCAAAGGGGAAGTGCTTATCTATTTAGATACTGATGAACCCGAATTATATGAAAATATGGAATCAGTTTTTGTTGACTTCAACAAGAATTTGGTTCCATTTTTTATTGAAAATAGCAACTTACATAAGAATGATTTTCTTCGTGTACAATTTGAAGATGTTGACAGCGAAGAAGAAGCTGACAGAATTTTAGGTTGCGAGGTTTACTTACCGCTTACAATGTTGCCAAAACTTGAGGGTAACAAATTCTACTTTCACGAAGTTATTGGTTTTGAAATTGAAGACCACCGTTTAGGTGTTTTTGGAAAAATTGTTTCTATTAATGATACTTCAGCACAACCACTTTTTGAGGTGATTAATGGCAATGTGGAGATTCTTGTTCCTATGATTGATCAGTTTTTAGTTAAAATCGATAGAGAGAATAAGAAAGTAATTATGGATTTACCAGAAGGTTTGGTAGAAATGTACTTATAAATAGTTTCAGTCGCAGTTCTCAGAATTCTAAAATCAACATTCGTTAATTTTCAATCAACAATCATTTTGTTTTCATTCAAAAAATTTTCTATTCGACAAGACAAATGTGCAATGAAAATTGGCACGGATAGTGTTTTACTTGGCGCTTGGTGTCCGATTGATAATAACCCTTTCTCGGTTTTGGATATTGGAGCAGGAACTGGGATTTTGTCATTGATGTTAGCTCAACGAAGCAATGCTGAACAAATTGATTCATTAGAAATTGACGAAGAAGCCTTCGAACAATGTGTAGAAAACTTTGAGAGTTCTCCTTGGAGTGATCGATTGTTTTGTTTTCACGCAGGTTTGGATGAGTTTGTTGACGAACCAGAAGATGAATATGATTTAATCATTTCCAATCCGCCATTTTATTCTGAAAATTATAAAACGGATGATTATCAGCGTGATTTAGCACGATTTCAAGACGCTTTGCCTTTTGAAGAATTAGTCGAAGCTGCTGATTTA
This sequence comes from Flavobacterium sp., assembly GCF_044377315.1. GTDB lineage: Bacteria > Bacteroidota > Bacteroidia > Flavobacteriales > Flavobacteriaceae > Flavobacterium. The sequence continues at coordinate 6,237 of NZ_JBILJG010000001.1, read as the reverse complement.
TTATTATCTGAAAATGGAATTTTTGCCGTAATTATTCCTTTTAAAGAAGAAGAAAAATTTATTGGTTTGTGCTCACAATTAGAACTTTTTCCTGTGAAAGTTACTCGTGTAAAAGGTTCACACACAACTCCAATTGTTAGAAGTTTACTTGCTTTTAAGCGTTACGAACTTTCTGTTTTAACAGCTGACGAATTGGTTATTGAAACTTCAAGACATCAATATACCGATGAATATATTGAGTTGACTAAGGAATTTTATTTGAAAATGTAAAAATTCTTTTAACTTTTTATTATAAGTAACTGATTCAATAATTCTTACATTAGTATTTTAAAACACTTTTGTAAATGATAAAGCCATTTTTCCTTCTTTTTTGGTTTTTAATTTCTTTTTTTAGTTTCTCTCAGTCTAAAACTGTTTTAAAAGGGAAAATAGTTAGCGATAATTTATCACTTTCTAATGCAGAAATCGTAAACATAAGAACCAAAAAAGTAGTAGTTTCTGATGAGTTTGGAGATTTTACTATTGCCGTAAATATTAATGATTTATTAGTAATAATTGCCAAGGAATACTTTGAGAAAAAAATCTATATTACATCAAATCTACTTTCTCAAGAAAAACTTTCTATATCTGTAAATAAAAAAGTAACTGAATTAAAAGAAGTTATTGTAAAAAAAGAGCAGCTTGTTTCGCCAACTGAAATAGCAGAATCAGGAAGAATGAATAGTTACAATGCAACTATGAGAGCTAATCAAACTGGTGTTTATACAGGTGAAACTATAAATGGAATAGACTTTATTGCTGTTGGAAAATTAATAGGCAAACTATTCAAGAAAAAGAAACCAATTATAACTGTCAATTTTAAAGAATATATAACAGATAATATTACTAAATCTTTTCTTTTTGAAACACTAAAACTTGATGAAAAAGATTATTTTAGATTTTTAGATTTTTGTGAAGCAGATTCAGATGCAAGTAAGTTGGCGCTAGAAGGAAATGAATTCAAAATAGTAAATTTTTTATTTGAAAAAAAAGAAGCTTTTGATCGCTTATAAATGATTTTTTTAAAAATTTCTCCCAAAAATAACAATTGTTAAACATTTTCTAAAATATGTTTAATTAACTTTGCAAACGTTTTCGTAAAATCGATGTACAATATAAAACATTACAATATACAATAATTATGAAACCAGATTTATTTCAAGCTCCAGATTATTACTTGTTAGACGATTTGCTAACAGAAGAACATAAATTAGTGCGCGATTCTGCTCGTGCATGGGTAAAAAGAGAAGTGTCTCCAATTATAGAAGACTATGCTCAACGTGCTGAATTCCCAAAACAAATAATTAAAGGTTTGGGAGAAATTGGGGGTTTTGGGCCTTATATTCCAGAAGAATATGGTGGAGCAGGATTAGACCAAATTTCGTACGGATTAATTATGCAAGAAATTGAAAGAGGTGATTCTGGAGTTCGCTCTACATCATCAGTTCAATCGTCTTTAGTGATGTATCCTATTTGGAAATTTGGAACTGAAGAACAACGAATGAAATATTTACCTAAACTATCTACTGGTGAATTCATGGGTTGTTTTGGATTGACAGAACCAGATCACGGTTCGAATCCAAGTGGAATGACAACAAACTTTAAAGACATGGGCGACCATTATTTATTGAATGGTGCCAAAATGTGGATTTCAAACGCTCCCTTTGCAGATGTTGCTGTAGTTTGGGCAAAAAATGAAGAAGGAAGAATTCACGGATTAATTGTTGAACGTGGAATGGAAGGTTTTACAACCCCTGAAACGCACAACAAATGGTCACTCCGTGCTTCTGCAACCGGAGAATTAATTTTTGATAATGTAAAAGTTCCAAAAGAAAACTTGATGCCAGGAAAATCTGGACTTGGTGCGCCAATGCAATGTTTAGATTCAGCTCGTTATGGAATCGCTTGGGGTGCAATTGGTGCCGCAATGGATTGTTATGACACGGCTTTGCGTTATGCAAAAGAAAGAATCCAATTTGACAAGCCAATCGCTGGAACACAATTACAACAAAAGAAATTGGCCGAAATGATTACCGAAATCACCAAAGCGCAATTACTTACATGGAGATTAGGGGTTCTTAGAAACGAAGGAAAAGCAACTACAGCTCAAATTTCAATGGCAAAAAGAAACAACGTTGATATGGCAATAAACATTGCTCGTGAAGCAAGACAAATTCTTGGTGGAATGGGAATTACAGGAGAATATTCTATCATGCGTCACAGTATGAATTTAGAATCTGTAATTACTTACGAAGGTACGCATGACATTCATTTATTGATTACTGGTGCCGATATCACGGGAATTCCTGCTTTTAAGTAAAATTCCAAATTCCAATTTTTTTGGAGCGAACCTGCCTGCTGTAAGGCAGGTGGCTTAGGCATTTAGCAATCCATTTTCCCGCTTTTCGTTACAACATTTGCCCAAAAGCATGTATTTTCTCTACAATCGGGGCTAAAGAGTTTTCTTTTGGTTACTAGGAAGTATAAAGATTAAACAATAAATAAAATTGATATAAAAAGCTTCTCATTTTCGAGAAGCTTTTTTACATTTGTATTTATAACATACTGAAATTACAATAAATTTGTAAATAACCAAAAAATAGCCATGAAAATTGAAACTATAAATACTAGTATTCAACCTCAAAAAGACCAATTATTACAACATTCGCTTTATGAAAGAGTAAAAACAGTTGAGCATTTACACACCTTTTTAGAAAATCACGTTTTTGCCGTTTGGGATTTTATGTCGCTACTAAAAGCACTTCAAGAAAAGTTAACCTGTACAACAACACCTTGGTTGCCAACAGCAAACCCAGAAGCAAGGTATTTAATAAACGAAATTGTTGTTGCAGAAGAAACCGATTTAACACTTGATGGAAAACGCCTTTCGCATTTTGAAATGTACGTGGATGCTATGGAAGATTGTGGCGCCAACACAGCACAAGTTTTAGCATTTTTAGAAAATGTAAACGAAACCAAAAACATCTTCGTTTCAATCAAAAAAAGTGAGTTGCATCTCAATGTAAAAGAGTTTTTAAACTTCACTTTTAGAATTATTGACGAAGGAAAACCTCATAAAATTGCTGCAGCTTTTACTTTTGGTAGAGAAGATTTGATTCCAAGTATGTTTACCGAAATCTTAAAAAACTTTCAGAATAATTTCCCTGAAACCGATTTATCAAAACTAATTTATTATTTTGAACGTCATATTGAATTAGATGCTGATGAACATGGCCCAATGGCAATGCAAATGATAACCGAGCTTTGCGGTGATTCTGAACAAAAATGGAAAGAAGTTGAAGAAGTTTCTGTTCAAGCATTAGAAAAAAGAATCGGACTTTGGAATGCGATACAAGAGCAAGTGGAACAGAAATTGGAAATGGTATAAAACTAGATTTCATTTTTTTTAATTGCAAATACTTAGTAATAAATTATGAAAATTCAACATAATGTTACGTTATTTCTAGTATTGCTCTTGATAGGTTGTAGCACAGAAAACATTTCTACCACCAATCCCGAGCCCAACAAAATTATCAAGTATTTAGCTCTTGGCGATAGTTATACAATAGGTCAAAGTGTTTGTGAAACTTGTCGATTCCCAATTCAATTACAAACAGAACTTAAAAATAATCTTACTCCCAAGGATGTTTTTATAACGAATATAATTGCTCAAACAGGATGGACGACAACCAATTTAAAATCGGCTATTTCTGCTCAGAGTCCTTCAAATGACTATGATTTTGTAACATTATTAATTGGTGTAAACAATCAGTATCAAAACCGGCCATTTAGTTTATACGAATTAGAGTTTCCTGAATTGGTAAACATTGCCGTTACTAAAGTAAAAGGAATAAAAGCAAATGTAATTGTAGTTTCAATACCAGACTATGCTTACACGCCCTTTGGAAACGGAAACACAACAATTTCGTCACAAATTGACGCTTACAACGCTTTTGCAGAAAATTATTGTATTCAAAACAATATCACTTTTGTAAACATTACTGATATTACAAGACAAGGATTAGCACAACCTAATTTAGTAGCTAGTGATGGTTTACATCCGTCAGAACTTGCTTACTCAAAATTTGTGGAAAGAATTTTTCCTAAAGCGAAAGTGGTTTTGGGGTTGTAAAACAATTATGCCTCAAAAAGCTAAGCATGAATGATTTGAATTATTGTTCTGGTGCTATTTGAATTTCTAGACCGTCAATTTCTTCTGTAATTCGTATTTGGCAACCTAGTCTAGAATTTTCTTTTACATGATAGGCTTCCCAAAGCATGGCTTCTTCATCGGGATTTCTTTCTAATGAAATAACATCGTTTAAAACATAGCATTGGCATGATGCACACATTGCCATTCCGCCACAGACACCAACGGTTCCCTCTTCGGCTAGTTCATACATTCTAATGACTTCCATGACATTTAAATTCATGTCTGTTGGCGCTTGAATTTCGTGAGTTTGTCCGTTTCGGTCGGTTATTTTTAAGGTAATATCTTGTGGCATTATTCTTTTTTTAGTTTTTTTAATTGTTCTATGTCTGCCAAGTCTTTATATCTTCCTGATGCCAATTTGTTTTTAATTAAATCTTCAAAATCGATGTAAGGAATTTGCAATTTATCTATATTAAAATAGTTGCGATTTTTATAGCTTTCATTAAATTGCAACCCATCAACTTGAGTAAGAATTTCAATTTTAGATGGTTCAACTCCAATTCCCCAAACATTAAATTTAGGATTTGAAAATTGTTCCTCTGGAAATATGGGCGCACTAAAATCTAAATAAACCTTTTTTAATTTCTTATAATTATCATCTGTTCGTTCTATCCACAAATCCATATCTCCTGTGCTTCTAATATAACCGTGAAGCACAACAGCGTATCCACCAACTAATAAAAACTCAACTTTGTGTTTTGATAAAAGCTCAAGGAACTCTAAAAAATCTACATTAAAAATATTATTTGACATGTTTTCGTGCAAATGTTACTTTTCTATCAATTTTAGTAAATTGAGTTACATTAAAAATAGAGTTTATAATAAAACAAGCATGATTTAGTCTCTCAAGTGGTGTTTTATTTTTGTAGTAAGTAACATGATCGTCTGCTTCATCAAAAGTAGATTTTGTAACAACTGATCTATCCATTCTAAAATTTTCCATAAATTCCTTTTAATGAAACAAATATAAAAATTTAATCAATCGATTTTACAACTGCTTTTTCTGCTTCTTTTCTGGTTCCGTCGAATCCGTCAACTCCTGAAACTGTTGTGTATTTTAAAACATATTTTTTACCCGGATTAATTCGGTTGTAAACACTTTGACACATTAATGTTGCTTCGTGGAAACCACACAAAATTAATTTTAATTTTCCTGGATAGGTATTTACGTCACCAATTGCATAAATTCCGTCGATGTTGGTTTGATAATCTAATGCGTTGTTTACTTTGATGGCATTTTTCTCAATTTCTAATCCCCAATTGGCAATTGCTCCTAATTTTGGAGTTAATCCGAAAAGTGGAATAAAATAATCGGTTTCAAAAACTTGCTGAACGCCTTCGTTTTCTAAAACAATACTTTCAACATGGTCTTTTCCGTTAATGGCAACAACTTCTGCTGGTGTAATCAAATTGATTTTTCCAAGTTTTTTCAATTCTTGCACTTTTTCAACTGAATCTAAAGCACCTCGGAATTCGTTTCTTCTGTGAACTAAAGTTACTTTTGAAGCGACATTGGAAAGAAAAATACTCCAGTCTAAAGCAGAATCTCCACCACCAGCGATTACAATTCGTTTATCGCGGAATAATTCTGGATCTTTTACAAAATATTCAACACCTTTTTCTTCGTAGAAAGCAATGTTTTCTAATTGTGGTTTTCTTGGTTCAAAAGTTCCTAAACCACCTGCAATAGCAACCGCTTTTGCGTGATGTTTTGTTCCTTTGTTTGTAGTAACAATAAAAGTTCCGTCTTGTAATTTATCAATAGTTTCAGCCGTTTCAGCCAAGGTAAATCCTGGTTGAAATTGTTTGATTTGTTCCATTAAATTGGTGACTAAATCGCCTGCTAAAACTTCGGGATAACCTGGAATATCAAAGATTGGTTTCTTTGGATAAAGTTCGGCAAGTTGTCCGCCAGGTTGCGGAAGTGCGTCAATGATATGACATTTTAATTGTAATAATCCTGCTTCAAAAACGGTGAATAAACC
>NZ_JBILJG010000014.1:0-63511 GCF_044377315.1 Flavobacterium sp. | reverse complement strand
GTAAAAAGTGAGCGTATTCACACTTTAACACAATTATTAAAAGCCTATACACTTTTTGAAAAAGATGTGGAGTATGTAATTATGGACGATAAAATTCTTATTGTCGATGAGCAAACAGGTCGTATCATGGACGGACGTCGTTATTCTGACGGTTTGCACCAAGCAATTGAAGCCAAAGAAAATGTAAAAATTGAAGCAGCAACTCAAACGTTTGCGACTATTACGCTTCAAAATTATTTCAGAATGTATTCTAAACTAGCTGGTATGACTGGTACAGCGGTAACAGAAGCTGGCGAGTTATGGGAAATTTATAAATTGGATGTGGTTGAAATTCCAACTAACAGACCAATGGCTCGTAAAGACAAAGAAGATTTAATTTATAAAACAACACGTGAAAAATTCAATGCTGTAATTGAAGATGTAACTCTATTGTCGCAAGCAGGAAGACCAGTATTGATAGGAACAACTTCTGTTGAAATCTCTGAATTATTGAGCCGAATGTTGAAAATGAGAGGTGTTGTTCACAACGTTTTGAATGCCAAAATGCACAAGCAAGAAGCTCAAATCGTTGAAGAAGCTGGTAAAGCGGGTGTTGTAACAATTGCAACCAATATGGCAGGTCGTGGTACAGACATCAAACTTTCTCCAGAAGTTAAAGCAGCTGGTGGATTAGCAATTGTGGGTACAGAACGTCACGATTCTCGTCGTGTTGACCGTCAGTTACGTGGTCGTGCTGGTCGTCAAGGTGATCCTGGAAGTTCACAGTTTTATGTGTCTTTAGAAGATAACTTGATGCGTCTTTTTGGCTCAGAAAGAGTGGCTAAAGTAATGGATAGAATGGGATTGAAAGAAGGTGAAGTTATCCAGCATTCAATGATGACCAAGTCTATCGAACGTGCTCAGAAAAAAGTAGAAGAAAACAATTTCGGTACTCGTAAAAGATTATTGGAATATGATGACGTAATGAACGCGCAACGTGAAGTGGTTTACAAACGTCGTCGTCACGCATTACACGGTGAAAGATTGAAATTAGATATCGTAAATATGTTATATGACACTTGCGAATTAATTGTAAGTGAAAACAAAAAAGATAATAATTTCAAAAATTACGAATTTGAATTGATTCGCTATTTCTCAATAACTTCTCCAATAACTGAAAGCGATTTTGCTAAACTAAATGAACTTGAAATAACTGGAAAAGTTTATAAAGCAGCCTTACAATATTATACTGAAAAAACAGAACGTTCAGCAAGAGAAGCATTGCCAATTATTAAAAATGTTTACGAAAATCCAAATAACCAATTCGAAAGAATTATTGTTCCTTTTTCTGATGGTGCTAAAACATTAAATGTTGTTACCGATTTGAAAAAAGCATATGATTCTCAAGGAAAACAATTAGTAGCCGATTTTGAAAAAAATATCACATTAGCAATAGTTGACGAAGCTTGGAAAAAACATTTACGAAAAATGGACGAGTTGAAACAATCTGTTCAATTAGCCGTTCATGAGCAAAAAGATCCATTGCTTATTTACAAATTTGAAGCCTTTAATTTGTTCAGTTCTATGTTGAATGGTGTGAACAAAGAAGTGATTTCGTTCTTGTTCAAAGGCGATTTACCACAACAAGTAACGTCAAATATTCAAGGAGCTGGAGAAGAAGTTCGCAAAAAAGAAGAATATACCACTTCTAAAGACGAAATTCCAAATAGTGATGAAGCATCGGCTCAAAATCGTGAAGCCGGACAAACACAACAACGCCAAGTTACAGAGACAATTGTTCGCGATGCACCAAAAATCAATAGAAATGACACTGTTACAATAAAACATGTTCTAAGCGGCAAAACAGAAACTATGAAGTACAAAAAAGCTGAAAGCATGTTGGCAAAAGGTGAGTGGGTTGTAGTTCATGAATAAATTTTAAAGCTTAAAATAGTAAAAACCATCTTTTCAGAATCGAGAAGATGGTTTTTTGTTTTTTAAATTGTTAACCCTTTTTAAATTTGATATTCCTAAAATCAAATGTTATTTATATTTTAAATTGTAGAACTAGTTTCCCAAATAAAGTATCTTTGCAAACCCTTTTGGGAAAATTAATGACAGATAGAAAACGTATATGAAGTTCGATTTACTACAAAACGATCCAAATTCCAAAGCTAGAGCAGGAAAAGTTACAACCGATCACGGCGTTATAGAAACCCCAATTTTTATGCCAGTTGGAACGGTAGCATCCGTAAAAGGTGTTCACCAACGAGAACTGAAAGAAGAAATTAATCCAGATATTATTTTAGGAAACACCTATCATTTATACTTGCGTCCGCAAACCGAAATTCTAGAAAAAGCGGGTGGTTTGCATAAATTTATGAATTGGGATAGAAATATCTTGACCGATTCGGGCGGTTATCAAGTGTATTCACTTTCGGCTAATAGAAAAATAAAAGAAGAAGGTGTAAAGTTCAAATCGCATATTGATGGTTCTTATCACTTTTTTACACCCGAAAATGTAATGGAAATTCAACGTACCATTGGAGCCGATATTATCATGGCATTTGATGAATGTACGCCTTATCCTTGCGATTTTCGCTATGCACAACGTTCTATGCATATGACGCATCGTTGGTTGGATAGATGTATCAATCATTTGGATAAAGTTCCTTTAAAATACGGTTATGAGCAAACTTTTTTCCCAATTGTACAAGGAAGCACTTATAAAGATTTAAGAATTCAATCGGCCGAATATATTGCAAATGCTGGTCAGCAAGGAAATGCAATTGGCGGATTATCAGTTGGTGAACCAGCCGAAGATATGTACGCCATGACCGAAGTGGTGTGCGATATACTACCAAAAGATAAACCACGTTATCTTATGGGTGTTGGAACTCCAATTAATATTTTAGAAAATATTGCTCTTGGTGTTGATATGTTCGATTGTGTTATGCCAACACGTAATGCTCGTAACGGAATGTTATTTACCGCAAACGGAACCATAAATATCAAAAATAAAAAGTGGGAAGCCGATTTTTCGCCAGTTGACGAAATGGGAATCACTTTTGTAGATACCGAATATACTAAGGCTTATTTAAGGCATCTTTTTGCTGCCAATGAATATTTAGGAAAACAAATTGCAACCATTCACAACCTTGGTTTTTATATGTGGTTGGTTCGTGAAGCAAGAAAACATATCTTAGCAGGCGATTTTAGAATATGGAAAGAAATGATGGTTAAAAATATGAGTCAAAGGTTATAATTTTGTTTCAAGTTTAAAGTTTCATCTTATTTTGAAACCCAAAACTTGGAACCTGAAACTTTAAACTTGGAACAAAAAAATGCTAACAATATTAGATAAATATATTCTTAAAAGATATTTAGCAACATTTTCAGTAATGATATTGTTGTTTATTCCTATTGGAATAACAATTGACATTTCTGAAAAAGTAAATAAAATGCTCGAAAACAAAGTGCCGTTTAGCGCAATTGCTTCGTACTATGTTGATTTTACTATTTATTTTGCCAATATTCTTTTTCCGATATTTTTATTTTTATCAATAATTTGGTTTACCTCAAAGTTGGCTAATAATACCGAAATTATTGCCATGTTGAGTTCGGGAATTTCTTTTACAAGATTTCTAAGACCTTACATCATTGGAGCTACTATAATATCAATTTTTGCATTGTTAATGGGGCTTTTCTTGGTGCCAAAAGCTAGTGCTGGTTTCAAAAATTTTAGGTATATGTATCTAATTGGTGGTGGTCAAAACGAAATGCGTGAAAACGCTGACGTGTACCGACAAATTAGTGATAATGAATACATATATGTTAGTAACTTTAACGCCGAATCTAAAATGGCGTTTAATTTTTCGCTCGAAAAGTTCAAAGGTGACCAATTAGAATATAAGATTTCGGCTGACAGAATAAAATGGAATCCAAAAGACAGCACTTATACTATGTACAATTACATAAAGCGAACGGTCGGACAATTAGAAGATAAACTAGAAAAAGTTGACGAAAAAAATGCAAAGTTTAGTTTTGACTTGGAAGATTTAACTCCATTAGTTTATGTTGCCGAAACTCTTAGTTTATTTGATTTAATAAAATTTATAGAGAAAGAAAGAGAACGTGGTTCAGCTAATATTAATGTGTACTTAGTAGTGCTCTATAAAAAATATAGTGTTCCTGTTTCTGCTTTTGTACTTACTATCATTGCAGTAGCAGTTTCTTCAATGAAGCGTCGTGGCGGAATGGGAATTAATCTAGCCATAGGAATTCTACTTGCATTTGCTTTCATATTTTTTGATAAAATTTTTGGGGTTTTAGCCGAAGAATCTGCTATTCCTCCTTTAATTGCAGTATGGATTCCCAATTTTGTTTTCGGAATTTTAGCCATTTACCTTTTACGTAATGCAAAGCGATAACCTAAAGAGTTATTTACATCTCCATTTGATAGTTTTTATTTGGGGGTTTACTGCCGTTTTAGGCAAACTCATTTCTTTGCAAGCCATTGATTTAGTTTGGTATAGAATGGCTTTTGCTCTCGGATTTATGTTGCTATATTTCTTTTTTTCAAGAGAATCATTAAAAATTTCAATTTACACTTTTTTTAGTTTTTTATTTTCAGGAATTGTAATTGCCGCTCACTGGTTTACTTTTTATGAAGCTATCAAAGTTTCTAATATTTCTATAACATTGGCTTGTTTGTCAACGGGTGCTTTTTTTGCATCTATTTTAGAACCAATAATTTACTGTCAAAAAATAAACTGGACTAATGTGTTTTTAGGGCTTTTTGTTGTCTTAGGTTTGTATTTTGTGGCTTTCGCCGAAATCATCGATAAATATGGTTTTGTAAATAGTTTCAAAAATATTTTTAGCGATTCTAATGTAAAAATAACAGGAGTATTGCTAGCCTTAACAAGCGCCTTATTATCAGCTCTTTTTTCTGTAATTAATGGAAAATTTGCAAAAGATTACAATCCAAATGTAATTTCGTTTTATGAATTGTTAGGTGGCTTATGCTTTTTTTCTATTTATATGTTTTTTACCGATAGCTTTTCTGAAAATTTCTTTTCCATTTCTAAATCTGATATACTTTGGTTATTTATTTTGGGATCTGTTTGTACCGCTTATGCATTTTCTGCCTCAATAAAAGTTATGAAATATTTATCACCTTATACCGTAATGCTAACTATAAATATGGAACCAATTTACGGAATCATATTAGCGTTACTAATCTTCACAGAATCAGAGCAAATGAATTCTTTATTTTATGTTGGAGCAATTATCATAATTACTTCTGTTGTTTTCAACGGAATTCTTAATCTTAAAAAAGTGAAAAACTAATACAGTAAAATAGTATTTGTAAAACATAAAATTTTATATTTGTAAATCAAAACAAGAGCGACTAAATCAAAACTATTATGGAATATTTAGACTTCGAATTACCAATAAAAGAGCTTGAAGATCAGTTAGATAAATGTCAAGTTATTGGACTTGAATCAAATGTAGATGTCACCAATACCTGCAAACAAATTGAGAAAAAACTAGAAGAAACCAAACGTAAAATATACAAAAACTTAACCGCTTGGCAAAGAGTTCAGCTATCTCGTCACCCTAATCGTCCTTATACTTTAGAACACATAACTACTTTAACAAAAGGTACTTTCTTAGAGCTTTTTGGAGATAGAGGTTTTAAAGATGACAAAGCGATGATTGGCGGATTGGGTAAAATTGACGGTCAATCATTCATGTTAATTGGTCAACAAAAAGGAATTAATACTAAAATGCGTCAATACCGTAACTTCGGAATGGCAAATCCTGAAGGTTATCGAAAAGCATTACGATTGATGAAAATGGCAGAAAAATTTGGAATTCCTGTAGTAACTTTCATCGATACACCTGGTGCTTATCCAGGATTGGAAGCGGAAGAAAGAGGGCAAGGGGAAGCAATTGCTAGAAATATTTTTGAAATGTGCCGTCTTAAAGTGCCAATTATCTGTGTTATCGTTGGTGAAGGAGCATCTGGTGGAGCATTAGGGATAGGTGTTGGCGATAGAGTTTTAATGATGGAAAACACTTGGTATTCGGTAATTTCACCTGAATCTTGCTCGTCTATTCTTTGGAAAAGTTGGGAATATAAAGAACAAGCGGCTGAAGCATTAAAACTAACTTCTGCCGATATGAAAAAACAAAAGTTGGTCGATGATATCATTCCAGAACCACTTGGCGGCGCTCATTACGATAAAGAAACAACTTTCAAAACAGTTGAACAATATATCATCAAAGCTTTTAATGAATTAAAAGACTTATCAACAACAGAATTAGTCGCGCAAAGAATGGATAAATACAGTAAAATGGGCGAATATAAAGAGTAAAGTCTTATAATTGAGATACTTAATCCGAAGCCTTATTGCTTCGGATTTTTTTTGCCTTGTTAACATGTTTTAAGTTTTTATTAACATGGTTTTCTCACAAGTCATTTTCGTTTTTTTCATTTTTTGAATTACTTTAGCAACATGGAAAGTTTTAAAAATATCAACCCAATTAAAGTAGATAAAACTACAATTATCAACCTAGAAAAAGGAAAGTTACCACCTCAAGCATTAGATCTTGAAGAGGCTGTCTTGGGCGCCATGATGATTGATAAAAAAGGGGTAGATGAGGTGATTGATATTTTGCAACCAGACGCATTTTACAAAGAAGCACACAAACATATTTTTGAAGCTATCGTTCAGTTATTTACCGATACGCAACCAATTGACTTATTAACTGTTTCAGCTCAACTCAAAAAAAATGCAAAACTTGATTTGGCAGGTGGCGATTTTTATTTAATTCAGCTTACGCAAAAAATATCGTCTTCGGCACACATCGAATTTCACTCTCGAATTATTCTTCAAAAATATATTCAACGTAGTTTAATAAAAATTTCTTCTGAAATTATTGAAGAATCGTATGATGAAACTACTGATGTATTCGATTTATTAGATAAAGCCGAATCCAAATTATATGAAGTTACACAAGGAAATATCAAACGAAGTTCAGAAACGGCACAAAGTTTAGTAATTCAAGCTAAAAAACGTATTGAAGAAATTGCAAGCAAAGAAGGGTTAAGTGGTGTGGCAACCGGTTTTGAAAAATTAGATAAAGTAACTTCTGGCTGGCAACCCTCCGATTTAATTATTATTGCTGCTAGGCCAGGGATGGGGAAAACTGCGTTTGTGCTTTCTATGGCAAGAAATATTGCTATCGATTTTGGTCATCCTGTTGCTTTGTTCTCACTTGAGATGTCTTCGGTTCAGTTGATTACTCGTTTAATTTCCTCTGAAACTGGGTTGTCTTCCGAAAAATTAAGAACTGGAAAACTAGAAAAACATGAATGGGAACAACTTTCTATTAAAGTTAAAAATTTAGAAAAAGCACCTTTATATATTGATGATACGCCTTCACTTTCTATTTTTGATTTAAGAGCAAAAGCAAGACGTTTGGCTTCTCAATACGGAATCAAATTGATAGTAGTCGATTACCTTCAATTAATGACAGCAGGTGGAAGTAACGGAAAAGGAGGCGGAAATCGTGAACAAGAAATTTCAACTATTTCCCGAAATTTAAAAGCTTTAGCAAAAGAGTTAAGTGTGCCAGTAATTGCATTATCGCAGTTGTCGCGTGCGGTTGAAACTCGTGGCTCGAGCAAGCGTCCATTGCTTTCTGATTTACGTGAATCGGGTGCGATTGAGCAAGATGCCGATATCGTTTCGTTTATTTACCGTCCAGAATATTATAAAATTGATGAGTGGGACGACGAAGAACAATCGCCAACGCAAGGTCAAGCCGAATTTATCATCGCAAAACACCGTAACGGTTCACTAGAAAATATCCGATTGAAATTTATTGGAAACCTAGGTAAATTCGACAATCTTGATGAGTATAATTACGCAAATGATTACCTACCATCTACAATGAATTTAGGACAAGATGACAATCCTTTTATCACCAAAAATCTTCCTTCCGCAAATGAAGCTTTTGGTAGCAATTTGAATAGTAACGATGAAGATAGTGATGTTCCGTTTTAATATTCAATTGTTGATTTTTTGTTAAAGTGTAATTTTGGTTTAATTTTTGTTTAAATTTGATAAAAATTTGAATTATGACAATAGTTATAAAAAAAAATGCAACCAAATTAGAAGTTGAAAAATTACTTGCAGAATTTTCTTTGCCAAAAAAGAAACTAAGCTTTCGTAAATTTTTAGGAAAACCTATTGCTGATTTAGAAAATTTAGATCCTGTTTCATATCAAAAAAAGTTAAGAAATGAAAGGGATTGATTTTTTAGTTGACACAAATTTTTTGATTAATATCTCTTTGAATAATGAATTGGTGTTTCCTTTTCTTGATTATTCATATGCTATATCTTATGTCACAGAGATAGAATTGTTAGGAGCGTTTAGTATTAGTAAGATAAATAAAAAAAATGCTCAAAACTTGATAGACAATTGTTTTATTATTGAGATGAATCCTGAAATCAAGAAAGAAACTATTCTTCTAAAACAAAAATATAAATTAAAACTTCCAGATGCAATCATTGCTGCAACAGCAATTGTTTATAAATTACCATTTTTAACTTCTGATGCAGATTTTAAGAACATAAAAGAATTGAATTTAATTTTTTTAGAAAAATAATCCATTTCAATGCAATTTCAAAAATCAATACTAGCAATCCTTTTACTAATTTCCTTTTCTGTAAAGGCAAATTTTATTTTGTTGCCAATGGATGATGTTTCTCAAAAAAACCATCTAAAAGCATACGGAATTACGTATTGGTGTTTGGATAAACAATACAAAGCCAGTTGGTTGTTGAACTATCGTGGCGGTTCTTTCTTATTGCCAGATGCACCCGAAATTAGAAAAGAATGCCAAATTAGAGGCGTAAGTTTTGAAATACTTTCTGATAGTGAAGCCAATGTAATTCTTGAAGATATTTCGTCGCCATCGCAAAATATGGAAACGGTTGTGTTGGAAAAAGCACCAAAAGTTGCTGTCTATACTCCAAAAGGAAAACAGCCTTGGGATGACGCCGTTACAATGGTTTTGACCTATGCCGAAATTCCATTTACGCCTATATATGACGAAGAAGTCTTGTCAGATCAATTGCTTTTATACGATTGGCTACATTTGCATCATGAAGATTTTACTGGTCAATACGGAAAGTTTTTTGGTGCCTATAAAAACGCACCTTGGTATATTGAACAGAAAAGAGATGCAGAAGCTTTAGCAGTAAAACTCGGTTATTCTAAAGTTTCGGAAGCAAAATTGGCTGTTGCCAAAAAAATTCGTGATTTTGTAATTGGTGGTGGTTTTATGTTTGCCATGTGCTCGGCAACCGATAGTTTTGATATAGCACTTTCTGCCGAAGGTGTTGATATTTGCGAGCCTATGTTTGACGGCGATCCAAGTGAAGCCAGTTACCAATCTAAAATTGATTATTCAAGAACGTTTGCTTTCAAAGATTTTATTTTGGACAGAAAACCTGAACATTATGAGTTTTCAGATATTGATATGACCGAAAAAAGAAAACTTCTTATGGAGAAAGATTATTTCACTTTGATGGATTTTTCAGCCAAATGGGATGTGATTCCGAGTATGTTGTGTCAAAACCATACTTCTTTGGTAAAAGGATTTATGGGGCAAACCACTGCTTTTGAAAGTGAATTAATCAAATCGAATGTATTGGTTTTGGGTGAAAACGAGTTGAATGGTGAAGCTCGCTATATTCATGGTCAAAAAGGAAAAGGGTTCTTTACTTTTTTTGGTGGTCATGATCCTGAGGATTACCAGCATAGAGTAGGTGATGAGCCAACGGTTTTAGACTTGCATCCAAATTCGCCAGGATTTCGATTGATTTTGAATAATGTTTTATTTCCTGCTGCTAAAAAGAAAAAGCAAAAAACGTAGAATAGTTTAGATAATTTCTAACAGTTATTCAGATGTTTGTTCGTCAGACTCTGAAAAAAAACCTCATAATTACGCAAAAGAATATAGAAAAATAGTTGTAATAAAAATAGAAATTTTGTATTTTAACTCCTGTCACCATATACAAGGAATTAAGCGAAAATACTATTACTCGGCTGCTCAAAGTTTTCCGACTTTTAGCTCCTATAATTATAGGAATCAATAAAAATACATAAAAATTTAGCCTCGCTTAACTTGAGTTTACAGAAGTTTTATCAAGTTAAAAATCGATGAAAATCTAGTTCATTTTTCAACCTAGCCTGTATTTTCGGTAGTAATTATTTGTATTTTAGCTCGTTATGCTTTTGTTTTTTTTATCTATTTGTAAGTGTAAATTCTAAAAATATCATTGTTTTAAAAAAAAAACAAAAAAAATGCTTTTTTTTATTTTAAATATAGTTTTAAATTTTTATTTTCGCGCCAAATTAATATAAATTTAAAAATTTTAAAAATGAAAAAAATTGTTTTAACTTTAGCTACTGTTATGGCTTTTGGTTTTGCTAATGCTCAAGATGTAAAATTTGGAGCTAAATTAGGTTTGAACTTTTCTGCAATCAATGGGTTGCAAGATTCAGATACTAAATCAGGTTTAGCATTAGGTGGTTTTGCTGAAATCAAATTAAACGAAAAATTTGCTATTCAACCTGAATTAATGTACAGTATGTTAGGTGCTGGAGGAAAAGGAAGTAACGATACAGTTGAATTAGGATATGTAGTTATACCAGTTATGGCTAAGTATTATGTAGTTAACAAATTTTCTCTTGAAGCTGGTCCACAAATTGGATTTTTAGCATCTGCAAAATACGCTGCTTTGGAATCAAATAAAACAATTGATACTAAGGATTTTTTCAATTCAACTGATTTTGGTTTGAATTTTGGTGCAAACTACGATTTTACAAACAACTTTTCTGCTGGTCTTCGTTACACGGCTGGTCTTTCTGATGTATTCACAAACCAATACAAAGATTTGACAAAACTTGTCTCTGGTAAAGAAGAAAAAGGAACAAACAGCAACATCGCTCTTACAGTTGCATACAAATTCTAATTTAGAATAAAATAAAGTTAAAGGAGCCGCCTCATAATTTGAGGCGGTTTTTTTTATGATAAATTTTTAAGTAAAATTAATGATTTGTGTGTTAATATAAATGCCAATTTTGCTTACTTAAACCAATTGAATTTTTAGAATTGTTTTTTAGAAATATTGATATAATTGTATCATTTGTAATTTTAGCAATAATTTGAATTCTACATTTAGAATCTTCTTTTTGATTAAATTCTGTTTTTAATTCTTCGCTTGCAATAAATTCAAAATCACTTTTGTTTTTATTATAATTCATAAGTTTGATTTGCCCGAAAAAAGAAAACTTCCTATGGAGAAAGATTATTTCACTTTGATGGATTTTTCAGCCAAATGGGACGTGATACCGAGTATGTTGTGTCAAAACCATACTTCTTTGGTAAAAGGATTTATGGGGCAAACCACTGCTTTTGAAAGTGAATTAATCAAATCGAATGTGTTAGTTTTAGGTGAAAATGAATTGAATGTTGAAGCTCGCTATATTCATGGTCAAAAAGGAAAAGGGCTCTTTACTTTTTTTGGTGGTCATGATCCTGAGGATTACCAGCATAGAGTAGGTGATGAGCCAACGGTTTTAGACTTGTATCCAAATTCGCCAGGATTTCGATTGATTTTGAATAATGTTTTATTTCCTGCTGCTAAAAAGAAAAAGCAAAAAACGTAGAATAGTTTAGATAATTTCTAACAGTTATTCAGAGATTTGAAAGTTTCGCTGCTTCATGAAGTTGAGTATTTCATTCACTGACAATTACAAATATAACTAAAACTTAGATTCAGCAATTACCATTTCTGATAAATCCCATACCTAGCAATTTCTTGTAACTGCTGTTAGCGAAAGTTCATGTTATTTCAAACATCATTTTAAAATCTATTTCAAAGTTTCTCTTTCTACGTTCAATTCGGTAGATATTATGTATAAACATTAACATAATTATTGAGCCAAAAATTCCCAAAGGAAAAATCAAATCGTGATTCGAAATAATTCCCGAAATCACAAACAAAGCAAAAATTATCGGAATAATTCTTATCCATAAATAACCAAACCAAATTGGCTTTATAATATATTTAACTCTAGTTTTTGAATCTATTTCTGAACTTATTTTACCTTTTAATATATAAGGAATTGGACTGAAAGTACTATGTTTAGTAATTTCAAATGTGTTTCCATTAATCCTTCCAAAAAATTTGTGATCTGAAGAATAAAGCAATGACAAAACGACCAAAGGTGTTCCGTTAATATTTGGATTTCCAATTAGTGTATTTTTAGACAATCTTTTTCTAAATTCGGTTATGTCAATTTTTGATTGCATAAGGCTGTTGCTTTTGCTATTTTTTTGGTGAATTACCGCTAACTCATTTATACCAGCCATATATCATTCGGTTTTTTAGTATTTACAAGTCAGTCAATTACAAATATAACTAAAAATGTTTATTGCGTTTATATTAAAAACCCCAAATTCCACTAAAATTGTATTGGAATTTGGGATTTTTTAGCCCTGATTACCTCACTGAGGCTTTTATTTTTTTATTGGTGTTCGGTGAACACTTCGTGTTTGGAGCGGCATCCTTTTCTTTTTTTCTTTAAAAAAGAAAAGACCTGTCTGCCGAAAGGCAGGTAGAGCGGATAGCAGGATTAGCTTCTACTAAAAACTATTTGTTATTGTCAATTATATAGTTCAAAACTTTGGTCATCAAGTGTACTCTGTCTTTTCCAGTTACATTGTGTTTGTGCATTGGATAAGGAAAATAATCTACTTGTTTGCCAGCTTCCACGAATTTTTTTACCAATGCTAAATTGTGTTGTTCCAGCACTACGTCATCATTAGTACCATGAATTAGTAGCAATTTTCCTTTCAAATCTTTTACATAATTTAGAACGCTTGCTTCGTCAAAACCTTTTTGGTTTTCGGCTGGCGTATCCATGTATCTTTCGCCGTACATTACTTCGTACCATTTCCAGTCAACTACTGGTCCGCCAGCAACACCCACTTTGAAAGCGTCTGGTTTTCTAAGCATTAACGAACTTGTCATAAATCCGCCATAACTCCAACCGTGAACCGCCAAACGATTTCCATCAACATAAGGCAATGATTTTAAATAGTCTACACCTTTTATTTGGTCTTCAATTTCGTTAGCGCCACAACGACCGTGAATAACACTTTCAAAAGCAAATCCGCGATTGTCAGAACCGCGATTGTCAACAGTAAATACTAAATAACCTTGTTCTGCCATCCAATACATCCACAAATTCGCTCCATCCAAATAGGAATTGGTAATCATCTGCGCATGTGGTCCGCCATAAACATACACCATTACTGGGTATTTTTTGTTAGGATCAAAATTGCTTGGTTTGATTAATCGTGTGTATAAATCGGTTGTTCCGTCGGCTGCTTTAATCGTTTTGATTTCGGCTGTTCCCATTTCGTAACCGTCGTATTTGTTTTTGCTTTCTAACAATGTGGTAGCTTTCAAACTTTTGTTGTACAACAATGATTTTGAAGGCGTTGAATGATTTGAAAATTCATCAAAAATCCAATTATAATCAGAAGAAATTGCCACATTATGAACGCCTTCGTCTTTGGTAATCAAGGTTTGTTTTCCTTTTAAATCAACTTTGTAAACCAACATATTGGTCGGATTTGGACCTGTTGCTTTAAAATAAATTTCGGTTCCAGCTGTATTTGCACTAATTATTTCTCTTGCTGGAAATTTGTTAGATGTCAATTTTTTAATCAATTTTCCATCGATAGAGTAGTAGTACAAATTTTGAAAACCGTCTTTTTCGCTAAACCAAACAAAATTGTTAGATTTTTCATTTGGAAAAAAGGCATCGTGTTCTGGTTCAACCCATTTGTCGCTAGTTTCGTTTAAAATAGTTCTAACAAACGCTCCCGAATTGGCATCGTAAACATTTAAGTACATGTCATTTTGACCACGATTTAATTCGGCAATCAAAACATATTTTTCGTCTGGTGTCCAAGAAAGATTGGTTAAATAATCATCAGCATTGTTTTTTGGTTTAATGAAAACCGTTTTCCCAGTCGAAAGATTGTAAATTCCAACTCTAGGTTTTTCCGATTTTTGACCAATCATAGGATATTTTATCGAAACTGATTTTCCTGGCGTTTCATTAATGTCTAATAACGGATAATTGGTAACTTCAGTTTCATCTTTTTGGTAAAAAGCTAAATAAGAAGACCTTGGTGACCAAAAGATGCCTCCATTTATTCCAAATTCATTTCTAGAAATAGTTTGTCCCGAAACAATTCCTTTGTTACTTTCATTAGTTACAGTAACTTTTTCTTTGTTTTTATTGAAGAAAAATAAATTGTTTCCTTCTGTAAAAGCTAGCTTTTGTTTTGTTTTATCAAAAGTTTGATTTTCGGCAGTTTCTGGAGTTTCTTGAATACTTTTTCCTGATTTTGAAGTCAAAGAATAAGTAAAATATTTTCCATTTTCTGAAACTAAAATGGTAGAAGCATCTATCCATTCAATACCAAAGAAGTTTCTCAATTTAGTTCCTAACGATAAATTAATATCGGCTAAAGTTGCTAATTCAGAAGCTTTAGAATCGGTTGTGGTTGCCGACATCATTTTGGTCCAAACATCTGTGTAATAAACATATTTGTTA
Source organism: Flavobacterium sp. (assembly GCF_044377315.1). Taxonomy (GTDB): domain Bacteria; phylum Bacteroidota; class Bacteroidia; order Flavobacteriales; family Flavobacteriaceae; genus Flavobacterium. The sequence goes on along the minus strand of NZ_JBILJG010000014.1, from coordinate 48,810 downwards.
GTGTTCGGAATCCATTGAAAACCAGTTAATTTGTCAGCACCAAATTTTCTACCTTGTTGTAAAACGCCTTCTTCAAGAGTTATTTTTTTTAACTGCGCTTGAGTAGTAATCGCAATAAATAAACTAAAGAATAGTATGATTTTTTTGTTCATAATGTATGTTGTTTGTTGGTGTAAAGATAAGAATTACAAATTCATTTTCTATAATGAAATAATAAGATAACTTTGCTTTTAATTTGTTGTATCGAATGTAATCAAAAAGTCAATTTGTTATAGTGATTATATCAAAAAAAGGTGCAATTTTGTGTAAATCTTATTTCAATGTTAAAAACTATTTTTTTAATAGCAATTGGTGGAGGATTAGGTAGTGTTTTGCGCTATTTGACTACACTTTTTGTTCAAAAACATTATTCCAATATATTTCCTTTAGCCACATTTATAACCAATATTTTGGGCTGTCTTTTGATTGGATTAATACTAGGTTTTTTAGAAAAAAATCAGTTGGCAAATTCAAATTTGAAATGGCTTTTGGTCACTGGTTTTTGTGGTGGTTATACAACGTTTTCAACTTTTGGATACGAAAATAGTATGCTTTTTGGGAATCAAAATTCGACAACAGCATTCATTTATATTGCACTAAGTGTTATTGTCGGATTATTTGCTGTTTGGTTGGGTTTGTTTTTAACCAAATTAGAGTATTAAGACGATGTTAATTTCTTTTCTTTTTGCGAAAAAAATGTAACTTCGCAGTCTATGAACGAAAAAGACATTCAAGCAATTCAATTATTGCTCGCTACACCTAAGAATATTTCAATAATTCCTCACCGAAGCCCTGATGGTGACGCCATGGGTTCGACATTGGGATTGTATCATTTTTTACTCAAATTAAATCATAAGCCAACGGTTATTGCGCCAAATGATTTTCCTGAATTTTTGGCTTGGATGCCAGCTTCAGAATCGGTTTTGGTTTATGAAAACGACAGAGAAGGAACAACAAAAGTTCTAAAAGAAGCAGAATTGGTTTTTGTTTTAGATTTTAATGCACTTCATCGCACTGGAGAAATGGAAAATGTTCTAAACAAACTTCAAGTTCCATTTGTAATGATTGATCATCATCAAGAACCTGATGGATTTGCAACTTACACTTATTCTGATATTAAATTTGGTTCGACTTGTGAGATGATTTATAATTTCATTTCATTTCTTGGTAAAAAAGAACTTATCGATAAAACAATTGCAACTTGCATTTATACAGGTATTTTAACCGATTCAGGTTCGTTTAGATTTCCAAAAACCACAGGAACAACCCACAGAATTATTGCTGAATTAATCGATTTGGGTGTTGAAAATTCCGAAATCCCGACATTACTTTTTGACAATAATTCGTATGAAAGATTGCAATTATTAGGTCAAGCTTTGCAGAATATGAAAGTTTTGCCACAATATAAAACCGCATATATTACGCTTTCGCAAAAAGAACTCGACCACTACAACTATGTAAAAGGCGATACAGAAGGAATTGTGAATTATGGACTTACAATAAAAGGTATTACATTTGCTGTAATATTTATTGAGCACTCTGATGAAAAAATTATTAAAATTTCTTTCCGTTCACAAGGAAGTTTTGATGTAAATCAGTTTGCTAGACAGTATTTTAACGGTGGTGGACATATCAATGCTGCTGGAGGAAAATCGCAATTGAGTTTACAAGAAACAGTTGCTAAATTTGAACAAATATTGACACAAACCACTATTCAATAATATGAAACGAATTAAAATTTTAGTCCTGATTTTGACTTTTTTTGCAGTAAGTTGCTCGCAACAACAAGCTAGAAAGCCTATTTCACAATCTTCGGGAACTTTCATGAAAGAGTCTGTTGAAAGAAATAAAAAATTAGTGGCTACAGAAGAAGATAAAATTGATTCAATAATAAAAAACAATCCTGATAAAAAATTTATTGCTTCTAGCAAAGGTTATTGGTATGCTTACGAAAACAGAAATTTGAATGATACAGTTTCTCCAAAAAAAGGTGATATTGCCTATTATAATTATGAGGTAAAAGACTTAAAGGGAGCTATAATTTATTCGGAAGCTGAATTAAAACCCCAGATATATCATGTAGATAAAGAACAAAAAATCATTATTGGTTTACGTCATGGTATTAAATTAATGCGTAAAAATGAAAAAATAACATTCTTGTTTCCTTCACACATAGCATTTGGTTACCATGGTGATAATAACAAAATTGGTCATAACGAACCATTGATGTACACTGTGACCTTGAATGATTTTAAAGAAGATCCTAACCCAAAAAGTCAAACTAATTAATATTTAATCCAAAAAATGAAAAGAATTTTACTAGTTGCTCTTATTCTTGCAACATTTGTTTCTTGTAAAGATGATAACAGCAATCTTAAAGATGGTTTATATGCCAAAATAGAAACTTCAAAAGGTGTAATTATTGCACAATTAGAATATGAAAAAACACCTGTAACTGTTGCCAATTTTGTAACATTAGCGGAAGGAAAAAACACTTTTGTAAATCCTGATTTTAAAGGGAAACCATTTTTTGACAAACTAAAATTTCACAGAGTAATTAAAGAGTTTATGATTCAAGGTGGCGATCCGCTTGGAAATGGTTCTGGCGATTCGGGTTACAAGTTTAAAGATGAAATTACAGACCTAAAACATGATAAGCCAGGAGTTCTTTCTATGGCAAATTCAGGACCTGGAACTAACAGCAGTCAGTTTTTTATAACACATGTTCCAACACCTTGGCTAGACGGTTTACATACTGTTTTTGGTCATGTAGTTGAAGGAATGGATGTTGTTAACAAAATTGAACAAAATGATGACATTGTAGCCGTTACAATTATTAGAAAAGGCGAAGCTGTGAAAAAGTTTGATGCTGTGAAAATTTTCTCAAACTTTTTTTCAAAAGAAGCCGAATTACAAAAAAAACAAGCAGCAATCAATGAAGAAAACAAGAGACTTTACGAAGAAAAATTCAAAGCTGTAATTGAAGCAAAAGTTGCCCAAATGTATAAATTGAAATCTGGTGCAACAAAAACAGCAACGGGTTTACAATTTCAAATTATTAAAAAAGGTACAGGCAAAAAACCAACTATGGGACAAAATGTTTTCATACATTATGCAGGATTTTTAGAAAATGGCGAACTTTTTGATACAAGTATCGCAAGTGTTGCTAAAGAGTTTGGAAAATATGATGAAAATAGAGCCAATCAAAATGGTTATAGTCCAATCCCATTTCAATTTGGAAACAAACAAGGAATGATTCCAGGATTTATTGAAGGTATCGAAAAAATGTCTTTTGGCGATAAAGCAATACTATTTATCCCTTCAAATTTAGGTTATGGTGAAGCTGGTGCTGGCGGTGTAATTCCTCCAAATGCCAACATTATTTTTGAAGTTGAATTAGTAGAGAAAATGTAAATTTTACAGAATTATAAATAAAGTTAAATTAATTAAAAATGATAAAAATGAAATTAAAAATTGTTGTTCTTTTATTATTAGGAATGATGAGCAGTTTTGCTCAAGTAAAAAAGAAAACTACCGCAACTAAAAAAGCAGTAAGTACCAAAGTGGTAGCAAAACCAACTGCAAATTCTAACGAAGGAATTTTTGCTGAATTTGAAACTACAAAAGGTAAAATAGTAGTACAATTAGAGTACAAAAAAGTGCCAATTACTGTTGCCAACTTTGTTGCATTGGCAGAAGGGAAACAATCATTTGTAACCAATGAAAAATTTAAAAACAAACCATTTTACGATGGATTGAAATTTCATAGAGTAATCAAAGATTTCATGATTCAAGGTGGTGACCCAGCAGGAAATGGGTCTGGCGGACCAGGTTATAGCTTTAAAGACGAGTTTGACCCGAGTTTAGTTCACGACAAAGGCGGAATTCTTTCTATGGCAAATTCTGGACCAGGAACCAATGGTTCACAATTTTTTATTACACACAAAGAAACTTCTTGGCTAAACAATAAACATTCTGTTTTTGGTCATGTTGTTACAGGAATGGATGTTGTTAATGCTATCGTTCAAGATGATGTTATAAATAAAGTAACAATCACAAGAAAAGGTGCAGACGCTAATAAGTTTGATGCTGTAAAAATATTTTCAGATTATTATGCAACCAAAGCTGAAGATGATAAAAAGCAAGCAGCCTTAAAAGCAGAAGCTCAAAAAAAACAAGCTGAGCTTGATGCAGAAAAAAATAGAGTTTACAATGAACAATTTGCGCCAGTAAAAGCTGCAAAAGTTAAGCAATTAGCTGAATTAAGAGCAACAGCAACCAAATCAGCAACAGGATTAGAAACTAAAGTAATATCTGTTGGTTCAGGAAAAAAACCTGTAGAAGGAACAAACGTTTACATCAATTATGCAGGATTTTTAGAAGATGGATCTTTATTTGATAGCTGTATTGAAGCGGTTGCAAAAGAATACGGAAAATTTGACCAACGTAGAGCCGACGCAAATGGTTACCAACCAATGACCGCTCAAGCTGGGAAATATAACTTTATTCCTGGTTTTGTCGAAGGTTTGAACAGCATGTCTTTTGGGGATAAAGCGGTTTTGTTTATTCCGTCAAATTTAGCTTATGGCGAAAGAGGTGCAGGAAATGTTATTCCACCAAATTCAAATATTGTTTTTGAAGTTGAAATGTTAGAAACACTTCCAGCTCCAGTTGCAGTTCCTGCAATAAAACAAGCTGAAAAGAAATAAGTTTAAAACATAATGTAAAAGGCACAAAATTCAATGAGTTTTGTGCCTTTTTCTTTTTTTGTCATTCTGAACTTGTTTCAAAATTTAAATCTATTTTTTGAATTTCCATTCAAATTCGTCGTTGTCGTTTATAATAGCACCCATTTCTATATTGGCAATTACGCCAAATTCTGTTTGCAAAATAAACCAATTACTTTCGTTAAAATGATTTTCTGCCAAATCAAAATCTTCATTTTCCCAAGTTTTTAAACCTTTTTCTAAAAGTTCATTTTTTACTTCATCAACATTTTGATTGATTAACTTTTTATCAAACAAAGTCAAATCTGGATTAGAACAAATAATATAGCCTAATTTGAAATCTTCATCTTCATAAAAAGTTAAGCGAACTCTTTTAGTATTGTACACATAAATTACGTTGTCATCCTCGTCTTTGAATTGTTTGTTTGGTAATCCGTAAATTTCAGTGACATCGGTTTGTTTCATTCCGAATAGCAATTCGTCTATTCCGTTTTTTAGATTTATTTTCATTTTAGTCTTATTTGCTACAAAAGTAACTATTTACATTTTAAGAGATTTCTGTTTTTGTAGAAAATAAAATAGTATATTTACATATAACTAAGAAGAAATCCTAAAATAAAATACCATGGCAAAAAGTCAAGACGCAAAAAAAACGGTTAAAAAAGAACCTCTTAAAACTGCAAAGGAAAAGAAAGAGGAAAAAAGAGAAAAGAAAAATAGTCCAAAAAGAGATTAAAAAAAGCTCACTAGATATAAATTTAGTGAGCTTTTTTAAATATTAGTTATTCCACATCAGGAAATATTTTCCCAGGATTTAGAATATTGTTCGGGTCAAAAACAGATTTTATGCGTTCCATTAATTCTAAATGCGTTTTGGTAAAAGCAATGTTCATATAGTTTTTTTGGACATAACCAATGCCATGTTCACCAGATAAAGTTCCTTTTAGCGAAACTGTTAATTCAAATATTTCTCTTATTCCTTTGGTAACTTCGGTGTTCCAATTTTCGTTAGACATAGTGCCTTTTATGATGTTTACGTGCAAATTCCCATCGCCTGCGTGACCATAACAAACCGATTGAAAACCGTATTTTTTTCCAATTATTTTGATGCCTTCTAGTAATTTTGGCAATTCGTATCTTGGTACAACCGTGTCTTCTTCTTTGTAAATTGAATTAGCTTTTACCGCTTCAGCCACATTTCTTCTCATTTTCCAAAGGGCATTTTTTTGGTCATCGGTATCAGCAAATAAAATTTCGTCAATTTCATATTGTTCTAAAACACTTGTAATTTTTTCAGCTTCTTGAAATAAAATATCAGGATAATTTCCGTCAACTTCTATTAATAAATGCGCTTGAACTTCGTCTTTTATTTGTATGTTTAATCCGTCTATGAATTTCAAACTCCAATCGATGGCGTCTCGTTCCATAAACTCTAATGCACTTGGGATAATTCCCGCTCTGAAAATAGCAGAAACTGCTTCGCAAGCTTGACTAGCTTTGTAAAAAGGCACCAATAGCAAAATATTATGTGAAACGGCCGGAATCAACTTTAAAACTATTTTGGTAATTACGCCAAGTGTTCCTTCGCTTCCAACTAATAATTGTGTGAAATTATATCCAGTAGAATTTTTTAGCGTATTGGCACCTGTCCAAATGATTTCGCCTGTTGGCAAAACTATTTCGAGGTTTAGCACATAATCTTTGGTTACACCGTATTTCACAGCTCTTGCACCGCCCGCATTTTCGGCAACATTACCACCAATCCAGCAACTTCCTTGACTACTTGGATCGGGAGGGTAGAACAATCCTTTTTCGGCAACTGCTTCTCTTAGCACTTGTGTAATCACGGCTGGCTCAACAGAAACTTGAAGATTCCGTTCATCAATTTCTAAGATTTTGTTGAATCTGTCCATTGCCAAACCAATTCCTTGATGGATACTCAATGCACCACCACTCAAACCTGTTCGTGCACCAATTGGCGTTACTGGAATTTTATGTGTATTGGCTACCTTAATAATTTCGGAAACTTCTTTGGAATTGGCTGGTTTCAAAACCACATTTGGTGGAAAAACATAGTCTTCGGTTTCGTCATGACCGTAATGATTACGTGTTTCTTCGTCTAAAAAAAGGTAGTCAGAACCAACAATTTTTTCTAATTCTTTTATGATTTTCGGATGAAGATTTTGTTGCATTTTTGATTGTATTTGAACTGTAAATTTACATAATTTTTTATTTTGAAAAATGATTTTGCAAAAATACATTGGCTAACTAGCCCAGACAGAGTGGAAATCCTTTTTTTCTTTAAAAAAAGATTGGAAAGGCGGCAGGAATATGGATTCCTAAAATGCCCAAGCCTTTACGCTCCTAAAAAAGCAATAATTTCTTGATAAAGAGCCGTTTTGTGCAAGCTATGTCCGTAGCCTTTGGTTTTGATAAACTTAGCTTGTTGCCATGAACTTGCAATTTTTTCGCTTTCAGAAAACAGTACAACTTTATCTTTTAGGTCATGTGCAATTATACCTTTGCTGTTGATTTTTTTTCCAAAATGAGATCCCGAAAAATCCTTGAGTTGCAAGTTAAATTTTTGGATAAAATGCTTTTCAAGATTTTTCTGAATACGAGAATTTAGGCTTAACATTTTTATATAATTGTTGAAAATCACTTCCAAATCTGATGGTGCGCCTAATAATACTAGTTTTTCTAGGTTTGGATTTTGAAATTTTGACTGATAATACAAACTCGCCATGCCGCCAACCGAATGTCCAATAATGGCATTTGGATTGTGTTTTTGAGCGACAATATTTATAAATTCCGAATACAAAATCGCATTGAATTCGTTGCCAGACGACAAACCGTGAGCAGGCGCATCGACTGCGATGATGGTGTAAGGTGTTTGTTTTAAATGCTCTAAAAGTTTTTTCCAGCGTGATGCATTGCTTTCCCAACCGTGAACTAGCAAAATTACTTTTTCGTTTCCTTTCCAGTGATAGGTTTGGATTTTGTGGTGTTGAAACTCTAAAGTTGTTTGAGTTGCATCTTTCAAAACTTCGGGTAATTCTCCGTGCTTTAATCTACCTTTTCGTGGTTGACTAAAAAGTTGGTAAGCCTTTTGGGTTGCTTTGTTGGGAGCAATATAACTAAGTCCATTAAGATACGATCCAATGGATTTGGTTAGAAGATAATATTGAATTTTTTTGAGTTTCAAAAAAGCAAAAGATTACAGAATTAGTCAAAAAAAATCCCGACTAATCGGGACTTTTTTAAATTATATTGTTGCGAACAATTTTTCCATTTTTTCTCTTTCTTCATCTGCTAGAGATGCGTCAACTAAGATTCTTCCTGAATGCTCGTCGGTAATAATTTTTTTACGGCCAGCAATTTCAACTTGTGTTTGTGGAGGAATAGTAAAGAAAGAACCAGCAGAAGCACCACGCTCGATAGAAACTACTGCTAAACCGTTTCTTACGCTAGAACGAATTCTTTTGTAAGCGGCTAACAATCTTTCTTCGATTAGTCCTTCATACTCAGCAGATTTTTGAATTAAGAAGGTTTCTTCTTTTTCAGTTTCTGCCATAATATCGCTTAATTCAGATTTTTTATGTTTTAAGTGTGTTGATTTTTGCTCTAATTTTTCTTTAGAATTTGCAATCACTTCTTTTTTGTGCTCCATAGAAGCTCTTAATTCTTTGATTTGTTTTTCGGCCAATTGAATTTCTAATTCTTGAAACTCAACTTCTTTAGTCAACGAATTAAATTCTCTGTTGTTACGAACAGAATCTTGTTGTTTAGTGTATTTTTTGATAGCTTCTTGGTGCTCTTCAATAGCGCTTTTTTTGGCTTTGATTTGCTCTTCGATGCTTTCAAGATCTGCTTTTAGTTTTTCGTTACGTGTAGTCAAACCAGTTACTTCATCTTCAAGATCTTCTACTTCTAAAGGCAATTCACCTCTTACGTTTCTAATTTCGTCAATTCTAGTGTCGATTAATTGTAAATCGTAAAGCGCTCTTAACTTTTCTTCAACGCTTAATTCTTTTGTAGTAGCCATATTTTATAAGTACTTAACTGGATTTGTATTTTCTTCTGATAAAACAATTCTGTCTTGCGACAAATCAGGTGCAAAATTAGTAATTTTTTCTTTAAGAAAATCAACAATATAATTTTTTGTATATCTTTCGCTTTCAAAGTGACCAATATCGGCTAAAACTAGTTGATTTTCAGATTGATAAAAGTCGTGGTATTTTAAATCGGCTGTTAAAAAAACGTCAACATTTGCCTGAATTGCATTTTTGATAGCAAAACTTCCCGAACCACCGAGAACAGCAACTTTCTGAATCTTTTTACCCAATAATGCCGAATGTCGAATGCCACCACATTGCATTTTGTCTTTTACAAAAGCTAAAAATTCGAGTTCATCCATTGGTTTTTCAAGTTCGCCTATCATTCCCAATCCTATATTTTGATGTGAATTTTGTAAATCGTAAATTTCGTAAGCAACTTCTTCATAAACATGATTTGAGAATAATGTTTTTATAATTTTGGACTGTAAATATTTTTCAAAAGTTACTTCGATTTTTGTTTCTTGCGCTTCTACAAATTCAAATCGTTCGCCAATTTCTGGATTGCTATTTTCATTTCCCATATAGGTTCCAATTCCTTGCGAAGTGAAACTACAATCTTCATAATTGCCGATTTTTCCAGCGCCAGCATCAAACAAAGCATTTCGCAATTTTTCAACATTTTCTGGAATTGTATAAGTGACTAATTTTTGAATGAAATTGTTTTTTGGAACAAGAACTTTTGTGTTTTTTAAACCCAAAGCATCACAGAAAATTTTGTTCACACCATTTTTATGATTGTCTAAAGCGGTATGAACGGCGTAAATGGCGATATCATTTTTAATAGCTTTAAGAATAGAGCGTTCAACGTAGTTTTTTCCAGTAATTTTTTTGATTCCAGAAAATAAGATTGGGTGAAAACAAACTACCAAGTTGCATTTTTTAGTAATAGCTTCGTCAATCACACTTTCTAATGCATCATGGCAAACCAAAACGCCAGTTGCTTCATTTTCTTGATTTCCAACCAATAATCCTACGTTGTCAAAATCTTCAGCATAAGCCAAAGGTGCCATTTCTTCTAGTATTGTGAGTATTTGTTTTATTTTCATTTTATATAATCTTTTAGGTTGCCCATTCATTCAAAATCTCTTTTATTTCCCATTTGGAATTGATTTTTTCCAATACTAAAAAGCAACCATTGTTATGTTCAATGTTTCGATAAAGAGTGATTTTTACTAAGCAATATTTTTTTTCAAAATAAATTGGTTTATTAGCAATTAATAGACGTTGGTTATTGTCATTAAACCGTTTAGACTTTTTTTGGAATTCTTCTAGCGACAAACAATTATTGACTTTACTTTTCAAATACTGATTTTCTGTTGCAAAAAGTGTTGCCAAATCATTTGACCAATTCTCGATTTTTTTTAGACTAATTTGCTTTTTAATTTCAGCTAAATTTTTTTTTAGAATTTCATTTTTAGCAATTATTTCAAAAAACTCCTCGTTGTTTTGTACTTTTTCACAATAAAAACTTAAGAGTTGTAATCTGTCTTTAACAATTACCTTTTCTTTAGAATAGTATTTGGCTAAAATCACTTTTAGTATTGCAGCATCATTCTTTTCTTGTGAAAATAGAGCTTGAGAGCTAAAAAGAAAAAAAACTATTAATTTAAAACAAAGCTTCATTTTTCAAAATTTAATTACTTTCCAAAGATAGTAAAATGTTGGATTATCAATTCAAATTGAAAAGGAATTAATATTGCATGATTTTTGTATATTTGTAATTCAAAATTATTAGGATATGACTACTTTAACCATAAAAATAAACGAGCGTTCCAAAAAAGGCAAAGCTTTTCTTGAGTTTGCCAAAACATTTTTTGATGAAGGAAAAGATGTTGAAATAATTGAGTCTGATTCAAAAGCTGTAAAAAAAGAAAAAAGTATATATAGTGAAGCTTTTATTAAAAAAATTAAAAAAGCTGAAGAAAATATCAAAAATGGTAATTGCATAACTATTGATCCTAACGATATATGGGGAAGTTTAGGATTAAAGTAACTAAAATTGCTCAAAAAGATATTGAAAAGCATTTAAAATCAGGAAATAAAGTTTCCATTAGAGCAATTGATAAAATTCTGGAAGATCTATTAGAAAACCCTTATGAAGGTTATGGAAATCCTGAGGCATTGAAATATGAATATTCTGGTTATTGGTCTAGAAAAATTAATCAGAAAGATAGATTGATATATAGAGTTGATGAAGATATAGTAACCGTTTTTGTCATCTCTGCAATGGGACATTACTCAGATAAATAAGATGAAGTTCCTACGAAAAATCCTTTTCCCATTTTCCATTTTATACGGATTGATAACTTCTATCAGGAATTTTCTTTTTGATAAAGGAATTCTAAAATCGTATTCGTTTGATATACCAATTATTGCAGTTGGAAATCTTAGCGTTGGTGGCACTGGAAAAACTCCTCAAATTGAATATTTAATCCGACTTCTTTCGCCCAATTATAAATTGGCTACGTTGAGTCGTGGTTACAAACGAAAATCTGAAGGTTTTGTTTTGGCAAATGAAAATTCAACTGCCGAAATTTTGGGTGATGAACCGTTTCAAATACATCAAAAATTCCCTGAAATAAAAGTAGCGGTCGAGGCCAATAGAAAAAATGGCATTGAACAATTATTGAGTTTGGAAGATAAACCTGACGTGATTTTGTTAGATGATGCATTTCAGCACCGAAAAGTAAAAGCTGGTTTTTACATTTTGCTAACGGCTTATGATGATTTGTTTTGCGATGACTATACGTTGCCAACAGGAAATCTTCGCGAAAGCAGGAATGGCGCCAATCGTGCCGATGTGATAATTGTCACGAAATGTCCCAAAGATTTATCGGAAATTGCACAAGAAAATATAAGAAGAAAATTGAGGCTCTTCCTTCGTCAGAATGACAATATTGAAAGGTTATTTTTCAGTTATATTGATTATGATGACAAAGTTTATAACGAGTTAGAAAGTAAAAAGGTTGAAGAAATAAAGCATGAAGCTAAATTACTTTTGGCTGGAATTGCAAAACCTGAACCCTTTTTCGGATATTTGCAGGCTGAAAAAGACGAAACGTTGGTTTATCCAGATCATCATTTTTTTACAGAAAAAGATTTAATAGAAATACAAAATAGAGCAAATAACAAGTTGATTATCACTACCGAAAAGGATTATGTTAGATTAAAAAACAGCAATTTAAAATCACTTTTCTATTTACCAATCAAAAGTAGTTTTGTTGCAAACAGTGATAATTTTGACAAAAACATAACAAATTATGTGGGAACAAGTACAAGAAACCGTTAATTATATCAAAGAAAAAACAGGTTTTACACCAGAATACGGTGTGATTTTAGGTTCAGGATTAGGTAGTTTTACTGATGATATCAAGATTGAACATATTTTGCCTTATACAGAAATTCCAAATTTTCCTGTTTCGACTGTGCAAGGTCATAAAGGTGCGTTGGTTTTTGGAACTATTGGTGATAAAAAAGTGGTGGCTATGCAAGGTCGTTTTCATTTTTATGAAGGCTACGACATGAAACAAGTTACTTTTCCGGTTAGAGTGATGAAATATCTTGGCGTGACCAAATTGGTAGTGTCAAATGCTTCTGGTGGCGTGAATCCGAGTTATAAAGTAGGTTCGATTGTGATTATTAAAGATCATATCAATATGATGCCTGAACATCCTTTGCGTGGAAAAAACGAAGAACGTTTTGGCCCAAGATTTGTCAATATGAGCGAACCTTATAGCAAAGCTATGATGGCAAAAGCCAAAATTCTGGCTGCAGAAAATAATGTAACTGTTCACGACGGTATTTACCTTGGTTTGCAAGGTCCAACTTTTGAAACCTTAGCCGAATACAAAATGGTAAAAATTTTAGGTGCTGATTGTGTTGGAATGTCAACCGTTCCCGAAGTTATTGTGGCTCGACACATGGAAATGGAATGTTTCGGACTTTCTGTAATTACTGATATGGGTGACGAAGAAAACATTGAAGAAGTAAACCACGCCGAAGTATTAAAAGCTGCTCAAAAAGCCGAACCGCATGTTCGATTGCTTATTAGTGAGTTGATTAAGAACTACTAATTTAGTAACAATACAAAACCTATATAGCCCCGATTGGAGTGGCACGAAGTAGAGCGGAAAGCGGGAAAATGGATTATAAAAAAGCCCAAGTTATTCGCTCTTTTAGTTATTTAGATATTATCAAATCAATAATTCGGCTTGAATAACCAATTTCGTTGTCGTACCAGCCGACTAATTTTACCATTTTACAGATAACCTTTGGGGTAATATTTTAATTTTATGTTTAGGAAATTATCATAAAAATTTCCAAATAAACATCTAAAATAGTTCCTTATATTATTGTAAAATATATATTGTAAGTGTTTTGTTAATCTTATATCTTTGCAATCCGAAGTTTCGGGACATTAAAATTATAGGAATGATAAAGATTACTCTACCTGACGGTTCAGTTAAGGAGTTTACACAAGGTACAACTCCGATGGATGTTGCAAAAAGCATAAGTGAAGGATTAGCGCGAAATGTGATTTCGGCAGCTTTTAATAGTACAACTATAGAAACTTCGACGGAATTAACGACCGATGGTTCGCTTATTCTATATACATGGAATGACAAAGAAGGTAAAAAAGCTTTTTGGCATTCGACTTCGCACGTTATGGCTCAGGTTTTGGAAGAAAAATACAATGGCATTAAATTGACTCTTGGTCCGGCAATTGATAATGGATTTTATTATGATGTTGATTTTGGCGACAATAAAATAACTGATGCGGACTTTAAAGCAATTGAAGAAAGAGTTTTAGAGATTTCTAGAGAGAAGCATGAATTCAAAATGCGACCAGTTTCAAAAGCTGAAGCATTGGAAGTATATAAAGGTAACGAATACAAAACAGAATTAATATCCAATTTAGAAGACGGAACGATTACTTTTTGTGATCATTCTAATTTCTTTGACTTATGTCGTGGTGGACACATTCCAAATACAGGAATTATTAAAGCCATGAAAATCATGAGCGTTGCTGGTGCTTATTGGCGTGGTGATGAAAAAAATAAACAGTTGACTCGTGTTTATGGAATTTCATTTCCAAAGCAAAAAGATTTAACTGAATATTTAGAACTATTAGAAGAAGCAAAACGCCGTGACCATAGAAAACTTGGAAAAGAACTTGATTTGTTTGCATTTTCACAAAAAGTAGGTCAAGGTTTACCTTTGTGGTTACCAAAAGGAGCCGCTTTGAGAGATAGATTAGAACAATTTTTGAAAAAAGCTCAAAAGAAAGCTGGCTACGAACAAGTTGTGACTCCACATATTGGACAAAAAGAGCTTTATGTTACATCTGGACATTATGCTAAATATGGTGCTGATAGTTTTCAACCAATAACAACTCCTGCTGAAGGCGAAGAGTTTTTACTGAAACCCATGAATTGTCCACATCATTGTGAAATATACAACACAAAACCTTGGTCTTATAAAGATTTGCCAAAACGTTATGCAGAATTTGGAACAGTTTATAGATATGAGCAAAGTGGTGAATTACACGGCTTAACTCGTGTGAGAGGATTTACCCAAGATGATGCGCATATTTTCTGTACGCCAGATCAGTTGGATTCTGAATTCAAAAAAGTAATTGACCTTGTGTTATATGTATTTGGTTCATTAGGGTTTGAAAATTTTACGGCTCAAATTTCGTTAAGAGATAAAGAGAACAGAGATAAATACATTGGTAGTGACGAAAATTGGGAAAAAGCAGAAAATGCTATTATCAATGCTGCAGCAGATAAAGGTTTAAATACCGTTATTGAATATGGCGAAGCGGCTTTCTATGGTCCAAAATTGGATTTTATGGTAAAGGATGCTTTGGGTAGAAGTTGGCAGCTTGGAACTATTCAGGTTGATTACAATTTGCCGGAACGCTTTGAATTAACCTATAAAGGAGCAGATGACAAATTACACCGTCCAGTTATGATTCATCGAGCACCATTTGGCTCAATGGAACGATTTATAGCCATTTTACTAGAACACACTGCTGGAAATTTCCCACTTTGGCTAATGCCTGAACAGGCTATTATACTGTCTTTAAGCGAGAAATATGAAAATTATGCTAAAAAAGTTTTAGAATTGCTAGAAAATCACGAAATTCGCGCCCTAATTGACAACCGCAACGAGACAATTGGTAAGAAAATTAGAGATGCGGAAGTTCAAAAAATGCCGTTTATGTTGATAGTTGGTGAGGAAGAAGAGAAAAACGGAACCATTTCTGTTCGTCGTCACGGACAAGAAGGAAAAGGAAATATATCAGTTACAATTGAAGAATTTGCCAAAATTGTGAACGATGAGATTGCCAAAACGTTAAAAACATTTGAAGTTTAATTAAAATAATAAAGCCATAGCAATTAGAAACAACAGAGGTTATCAACCTCGAGTAGAAAAAAAAGATGAACACAGAATAAATAATTTTATTCGTGTGCCTGAAGTGCGTCTTGTTGGAGACAATGTAGAACCAGGTGTATTCAAAACAGCAGATGCAATGCGTCTTGCGGATCAACTAGAATTGGATTTGGTAGAAATTTCTCCAAATGCTGAACCACCAGTATGTAAAATTATAGACTATAAAAAGTTTGTTTACATGCAGAAAAAACGTGACAAAGAATTAAAAGCTAAGTCAACACAAATTGTGGTTAAAGAAATTCGTTTTGGTCCTCAAACAGATGAGCATGATTATGAATTTAAAAGAAAAAATGCTGAAAAATTTCTAAAAGAAGGTTCTAAATTGAAGGCATTTGTATTCTTCAAAGGTCGTTCGATTATCTATAAAGATCAAGGTCAAATCTTGTTATTACGTTTGGCTACTGATCTTGAAGAGCACGGAAAAGTAGAAGCTATGCCAGTTCTTGAGGGAAAAAGAATGATAATGTTCATTGCTCCGAAGAAAAAGAAGTAAGAAGTTTACAGTATCAGTAAGCTGATTGTATATAAAAGTAAGTAAGTTAAATATAAATAAATTAGGGAAATTATGCCTAAAATGAAAACAAAATCTAGCGCTAAGAAACGTTTTAAAGTTACTGGCTCTGGAAAAATAAAGAGAAAACACGCTTTTAAAAGTCATATCTTGACTAAAAAATCTAAAAAGCGTAAGTTAGCTTTAACTCACTCTGCATTGGTTCACAGTACAGATATGAAAAGCATTAAACAACAATTAAGAATTATATAATTAGTAACTAGTAATTAGCTTTTAGTAATTAGCTTTTTTTGCAATTCACTAATCACTTTTTACTAACAACTAAAAATTCTTTAGGTTAAAAATCAATTTAAATAACCTTGGAGTATGGCCTTAAGTTCTCTTGATTAAATTCGGGACGCCTGCTACAAAAAAACAAGAAAATTATGCCAAGATCAGTAAATTCAGTTGCTAAAAGAGCAAGAAGAAAAAAGATAATGAAGCAAGCCAAAGGTTTCTTTGGTCGTCGTAAAAACGTTTGGACTGTTGCTAAAAACGCAGTTGAAAAAGCGATGGTTTACGCTTATCGCGATAGAAAGCAAAACAAGAGAAATTTCCGTTCTTTATGGATTCAACGTATCAACGCTGGAGCTCGTTTAGAAGGAATGTCATATTCTCAATTTATGGGATTAGTTAAGAAAAACGGTATCGAATTGAACCGTAAAGTATTAGCCGATTTAGCAATGAATCACCCAGATGCTTTCAAAGCTGTTGTGAAAAAAGTGAAATAAAAAAACGTTTGTACAACCCGTTTAACTTACTTACAAATAATGAATCCCATTCGAAAGAGTGGGATTTTTTGTATCACAAATTCTGGTTTAAAAGAACTATTGTCCCGCTTTGCGTTGCAAACAAAGTTCACTGAACTCAAATAAAAAATAAAAATAATGTGAAGTAATCTTTTCTTTTTTTAAAGAAAAAAAAGAATTTACTCTGCAATCGGGGCTATTAAAAAAGCTTTGTTTATAAAAGCAGTAACTAATTGAACAAGGAAACAACTCTACTCTTATTACATGAACACAAGTTGGAACTAATAATAACTTGAATTGTTTGAGTATCGTTTTTTAGAGCTAGACGAGTTCCAATAGCGGCAATTACCATTGCTAAAAATGCCCAAGCCATTCGATTCTACTTATTAATGTAGTAAATCAAATCAATAACTCGGCTCGAATAGCCTATTTCGTTGTCATACCAGCCGACTACTTTTACCATTTTGTCAATAACCGATGTAAGTTGTGCATCAAAAAGGCATGAGTTTCTATTTCCTATAATATCTACCGAAACTATTGGGTCTTCGGTGTAATCTAGAATTCCTTTTAAGTTGGTTTGCGATGCTTTTTGGAAAGCGGCATTAATTTCGTCAATTGTTACGGCGCGTTTCACATTGAAAGTAATATCGGTCAGCGAACCATCAGGGACTGGAACTCGAATGCCACAACCACCAATTTTACCTTCCATTTCTGGAAATATTTTAGTCAATGCTTTTGCGGCACCAGTTGTTGTTGGTACAATCGATTGGCTTGCGCTACGTGCTCTTCGCAAATCTTTATGTGGTTGATCGTGTAAACTTTGATCGGTTGTGTACGAGTGAACAGTTGTAATATACGCTTGTTCGATGCCACAAAGTTCGTTAATCACTTTTATCATAGGAGCAGCGTTATTGGTCGTACAACTTGCATTGGAAACAATTGTTTCGCTACCATCTAGAATGTGTTCGTTTACGCCCAAAACTACAGTTTTGATTTCTTCAACTTCGGATGGCGCCGAAAGAATAACTTTTTTAGCACCCGAAATTATATGCTGATTGATTTCATCAAAAGTTCTGTACTTTCCAGTTGATTCAATAACAACATCGATATTTTCCCAATTTAAATTTGAAATCTCTTTTTGGTGATAAAACAAATACTTTTTGCCATCTACAAAAATATGATTGTCATCAAAAGTAACATCGTAATTTAATACGCCGTGAATACTATCATATTTTATAAGATGTGCCATCGTTCGATTATCGGCAATATCATTAATCGCCACAACTTCAATAGTAGGATTATTGAGAAGTAATCTGAAAAGACTTCGTCCAATACGCCCAAAACCATTAATAGCAATTTTTATTTTCATTATTTCGTACTTCTAACTTCGTACCTCGTATTTACAAAATGTGTTTTTCGGCATGATAACTAGAACGCACCAATGCACCACTTTCTACATGACGGAAACCCATTTCTTTTCCTAGTTTTTCGTATTTTTCAAATTGCTCTGGCGTAATGAATTCTTTTACTGGCAAATGTTTTTTACTTGGTTGCAAATACTGACCAATGGTTATAATATCTACATCTTGATTACGAATATCTTGCATGGTTTGGATAACTTCAGCTTCTGTTTCGCCTAATCCTAGCATAATTCCCGATTTGGTTCTACGGATTCCTTGTGCTTTCAAATAACGTAAAACCTCCAAACTTTTATCATATTTTGCTTGAATTCTAACTTCACGAGTTAATCTACGAACGGTTTCTATGTTGTGAGAAACAACTTCGGGATTTGCTTTTATAATTCGATCAATATTTTTTGTGTTTCCTTGAAAATCTGGAATTAATGTTTCAAGTGTTGTAGAAGGATTCATTCTTCTAATAGCATTTACTGTTTCTAACCATATAATAGACCCCATATCTTTTAGATCGTCTCGGTCAACACTTGTAATTACGGCATGTTTTATTTTCATTAATTTGATAGAGCGAGCAACTTTTTCTGGTTCAGCCCAATCAACATCTTCCGGACGACCCGTTTTTACACCACAAAAACCACATGAACGTGTGCAAATATTGCCCAAAATCATAAAAGTTGCGGTTCCTTCGCCCCAACATTCGCCCATATTCGGGCAACTTCCAGAAGTGCAAATAGTGTTTAGTTGGTATTTGTCAACCAATCCGCGAAGTTCAGTGTATTTTTGACCAATTGGCAATTTTACTTTTAGCCATTTTGGTTTTCCTATTGGAAGTGTATTTTTGACAACGGTTTCCATAAAAACAAAATTTTGAAATGCAAAGATAAACAAACTTGTGTTAGTAATTTAATACTCAAAATCACGATTTTTATTATATTGTAATTGAGATTATTTATAATTATTAATTTCAAAACCTTGAAAGTCAATATAACTATAATAAAATCAATAAAAAAAGCATTTTTTCTCAAAAAAAATGTTTCAGAGTAACAAATATTTTCTATTTTTAACAAATCCATTACAATCATTACAAAACGAAATACCTTTAGAATATGAAGATTGATAAAATTCAAGCGTTACGTGGGCCAAATATTTGGAGTGTACAAAGAAAAAAGCTAATCCAAATGCGATTAGATTTAGAAGATTTAGAAGAACGCCCTACAAATAAAATTGAAGGTTTTCGTGAACGAATTGAAGCTATGTTTCCCACAATGATAGAACATCGTTGCTCCGAAGGTTGTCGTGGTGGTTTCTTTTCACGTGTTGATAGAGGGACTTGGATGGGACACGTTATTGAGCACATCGCTCTAGAAATTCAAACCCTTGCCGGAATGGAAACTGGCTTCGGACGAACTCGTGAAACTAAAACTCCCGGGATTTATAACGTAGTTTTTAGTTACACCGAAGAAAATGTTGGTTTGTATGCAGCAGAAGCATCAGTTAGAATAGCAGAAGCATTAATTGAAGGAACCGATTATAATCCAGAAGTTGACATTCAAAAAATGCGAGAAATTCGTGAACAAGTTCGACTTGGACCTTCAACTGGAAGTATTGTTGAGGAAGCCGTTGCACGCGATATTCCTTGGATTAGACTTGGAACAAATTCATTAGTACAGTTAGGTTATGGTGTAAATCAAATGCGTTTTCAAGCTACGATTACTTGTAAAACTAGTAGTATTGCTGTAGATATTGCTTGTAACAAAGAACAAACAAAGAAAATGTTACACGCAGCATCCATTCCTGTCGCAAGTGGCGGAATCTGTGTTGATGAAGAAGATTTAGAAGCAGTCGTAAATAAAATTGGTTATCCAATCGTTTTAAAACCATTAGATGGTAATCATGGAAAAGGGGCATCAATCAACGTAAAAACATGGGAAGAAGCTGTAGAAGGTTTGGCTTATGCAAAAAAATACAGTCATAGAGTAATTGTAGAAAAATTCATCACAGGTTATGACTTTAGAGTTTTAATCATTGACAATAAATTAGTGGCAGCTGCAAAAAGAGAACCAGCTCACGTAAAAGGAGACGGAAAACAAAATATCCAACAACTTATTGACGAAACTAATTTAGATCCAAAACGTGGTTATGGTCATGAAAATGTACTAACTCAGATTGATGTTGATAGAGATACAACTGATTTATTAGAAAAATTGGGATATACATTAGAAACAGTTCCAAGAAAAGACGAAGTAGTTTATTTAAAATCAACAGCTAATTTAAGTACTGGTGGAACTTCTGTTGACGTAACAGATATGATGCATCCAGAAAATATTTTCCTTTGTGAAAGAATTTCTCGAGTTATCGGACTTGATATTTGTGGTGTTGATATTATGGCAGAAAATCTAACACAACCACTAAAAGAAAACGGCGGTTGTATTTTAGAAGTTAATGCTGCACCAGGTTTTCGTATGCACTTAGCACCAAGCGAAGGTTTACCAAGAAACGTAGCTGCTCCAGTAATTGATATGCTTTATCCTCCCGGAAAACCTAGTAGAATTCCAATTATAGCCGTTACAGGAACGAATGGAAAAACTACAACGACACGTTTAATGGCGCATATTGTAAAAAATAATGGCTACCGTGTTGGCTTCACAACATCTGATGGGATTTATGTTCAAAACCATTTGATGGAAAAAGGTGACACCACAGGACCAATTTCTGCAGAATATATTTTGAAAGATCCAACGGTTGAATTTGCTGTTCTAGAAACGGCTCGTGGCGGAATTCTTCGTTCAGGTTTAGGTTTCAGTCGTTGCGATATCGGAATCATTACCAATATTCAAGCTGACCATTTAGGATTGTCTGATATTCACACTTTAGATGATTTAGCTCGTGTAAAAGCTACTGTTGTGCGCAGTATCAAAAAAGATGGTTGGGCAATTTTAAATGCAGAAGACGACCAATGTTTGAAAATTGCAAACGAATTGAGTTGCAATGTTGCTTATTTTTCAATGGATGAAAACAATCCAAAAGTAGTTCAATTTGCAAAAGAAGGAAAAATTGTAGCCGTTTATGAAAACGGATTCATCACCATCAAAAAAGGTGAATGGAAAATTCGTGTAGAGAGAGCCACTCATGTTCCGTTAACAATGGGAGGAAAGGCTAAATTTATGATTTCCAATGTTTTGGCAGCCACTTTAGCAGCCTATTTACAAGGATTTAAAACCGAAGATATTAGTTTGTCGTTGCAAACATTCATTCCAAGTGCGGCACAAACACCCGGTAGAATGAATATTTTTGAGTTCAAAAA
The DNA here is from genome assembly GCF_044377315.1 of Flavobacterium sp. GTDB lineage: Bacteria > Bacteroidota > Bacteroidia > Flavobacteriales > Flavobacteriaceae > Flavobacterium. The sequence goes on along the minus strand of NZ_JBILJG010000014.1, from coordinate 27,452 downwards.
ATTCAAAGTATTAATTGACTTTGCTCATAATCCTTCAGGATATAAAGGTGTTGAAGAATATTTAAGTAGTGTTGAAGCTACCAAAAAAATCGGAATTATTGCCGGAGTTGGCGATAGACGAGATGAAGATATTAAAGAATGTGCTACAATTGCTGCTCGAATGTTTGATCACATCATCATTCGTCAGGAAAAATATTTACGTGGAAGAACCGAAGAAGAAATCATTGGTCTAATCATGGAAGGTATTGCAGCTTCTGGCAAAACAGTCACTCATGAAATCATTTCTAAAGAAACTGAAGCTATCAAACACGCAATTGACAATGCCGAAGATGGAACATTTATCATAGCATTAAGCGACGTAGTTACTAATGCTATTGAAATTGTTCAAGCCTATTTGGATAAAGAACAAGAAGAAAATGTTTAAAACAATAAATTTTTAATGACCAAAATCCCAAATTCCAATCGGTTTTTGGGATTTTTTCAAATTTTAAAGTATGCAAAACATACAAAACCTCATTTCACAACTAGAATCCAAAATTCCTTTTTACGAAAAGACCAATCCTTCTGTTTCAAATGCAACGGTTGGTTGGCAAATTGAACACAGTTTGAAAACTATTTATCAAATTGTTTTAGTTGTTAAAAACTCTAATCCTCAAGAATACCAATGGAAGTTTAATAAAAGCAAGTTGTTTATTTCAATTTTGGGTTTTATTCCAAGAGGTAAAGCCAAAGCTCCAAAAGTAGTTCTACCTGACGATACTATTTCCGAAGAATCACTATTGTTAAGTTTGCAAAAAGTAAAATCAGCACTTCAAGAATGGGATTCTTTTGATAAAAACGCCTATTTTCCACATCCATTTTTTGGGAATTTGAATAAAAAATCTACAATGTGGTTTTTGAAATTACATACCAACCATCATTTGAAAATTGTAAATGATATTTGTAAATAATAAATAACGTAATTAAGTACGTAATTACGTTATTTATTATTTACATTTGCATTAAATATATACATTATTATCAATGAAAGTAATCAACTACTCCGACTTACGTTTGAACCTAAAAAAATGGTTAGACAGTGTTACTGATGACATGGAAGAAGTTCTCGTGACTAGAAAGAACAATAAGAATTTAGTTGTAATTTCTCAAGATGAATATAATTCTTTGACAGAAACAAATTACTTATTATCAGGAAAAAACAGAGATATTTTGCTTAAAGCTGTCGAAGATGTTAAAAGCAAAAAAACAATCAAAAAAAATATCATTGAAGAATGATTACATGGCAAATTCAAGCTTGGGAAGACTATCTTTATTGGCAAAAAATTGATAAATCTAAACTTAAAAGAATCAATGAATTAATCAAAGTTACAGTTAGAACTCCATTTGAAGGTATTGGAAATCCCGAACCATTAAAACATGCACTTCAAGGATATTGGTCACGAAGAATTGATAGTGAACATAGATTGGTTTACACGATAATTGAAGAGGATTTAATTATTATTTCATGTAGATATCATTACAATTAGTATGTTACAACTTGTTATTTCGACGAAGGAGAAATCACATTAGCTTAAATTTTTATGTGATTTATCCTTCGTCGAAATGACAAAATCAAAACTTTTCAATAAAAATTCAATTTTCTTTTAGATTAAAAATTCAATTTAATTTAGATTTCTCCAATAAATATAAGACCTTTGCACACTTTTATTTAAGGAATTATATGAAGAAGAAAATTGAAATTCTTGCTCCTGCAAAAGATTTAATTCACGGAATGGCAGCAATAAATGCCGGTGCCGATGCTGTTTATATTGGTGCGCCTCAATTTGGAGCTCGTTCCAATGCGCACAATTCTATTGAAGATGTAGCCGAATTAGTAAAATATGCTCACCTTTTTAATGCTCAAGTTTTTGTAGTAATTAATACTATATTATATGACAATGAACTAGAAACGTGCCGTCAATTAATTTGGAAATTATATGACATTGGTGTTGATGCCTTAATCATTCAAGACATGGCGATTATGGAAATGGAATTGCCGCCGATAGTTCTTCACGCAAGTACGCAAGCTAATAATCGTGACGCTGATAAAATAAAATTCCTTAAAGATGCCGGAATGAAACGTGTTGTTTTGGCGCGCGAATTAAATTTGCATCAAATAAAAGAAATTAGTGAAGCAACCGATGTTGAATTGGAATTCTTTGTAACTGGTGCATTATGTGTTTCTTTCAGCGGAAATTGTTATATGAGTGTTGCCAATGGTGAACGTTCTGCTAATCGTGGTTCGTGTGCGCAAAACTGTCGATTACCTTATAATTTGATTGATGGTAATGGTGATACTTTAATCAAAAACAGTCACTTACTTTCTATAAAAGATTTTGATGTATCTGATCAGATTCCAAATTTAATTGAAGCAGGAATTTGTTCGTTTAAAATTGAAGGCCGTTTGAAAGATATCGTTTATGTCAAAAATAATGTATCGTATTTACGTCAGAAATTAGATGCGTTTTTAGAACAAAATAGTGATAGATTTACCAAAGCTTCATCAGGAAAATCATCTTATACTTTTGAATCTTCATTAGACAAGTCGTTCAATCGGGGTTATACAGATTATTTTGTAAACGAAAGACATCAAGCAATCGGTTCATGGGAAAGTCCAAAATCAAAAGGGCAGTATATTGGTAAGCTTATTAGAACAGCTGGAAATTCGTATGAAATTGAAAATGGAGAATTACTAAATAATGGTGATGGTTTGTGTTTTATAAACCAAAACAATGAAGCCGATGGAATTTATGTAAATCGAGCTGAAAATGGATTTATTTATCCAAATGTTTTGAAAGAAATTAAAGACGGAACTTTCATATATAGAAATAACGACACTGCTTTTATCAAAATTGTTGAACGTGAAGATAGTGCCGTTCGAAAAATAAGTACCACTTTACTTTTATCGGAAAATGAAAATGGTTTTGAGCTGAAAGCGACCGATGAAGATGGAAATGTTAGCGTTGTATCGATAGTTCATCCAAAAGAGCAAACAAAAAATAATGAGTCGATTGAGCAAAATTTTAAAATAAATTTAGCCAAAACAGGTTTTACACCATATAATGCTGATGAAATTTTAATTGAATTCTCTCAAAATTGGTTTTTACCTATTTCAAAAATCAATGAAATGCGTAGAACGGTTTATGAGCAATTGTCAGAAATTCGTTTGACAAATTATGTTCGTGAAGAACATCAAATCGTTAAAACATCACATCCTTATCCAGAAACTAAATTGGATTTTATGTATAATGTTGCTAACAAAACGGCTCGTAAATTCTACGAAAGACACGGCGTAACAGAAATAGAAAAAGCATTCGAATTGCAATGGGATCCCGGAAAATCTCGTGTAATGACTACTAAATATTGCATCAAATACGAATTAGAAAAATGTCCAAAATATCATAAGGATACTATGGAAGCTAAGTTAAAAGAACCATTAGTATTGAAACAAGGCGAGTTAGAGTATAAACTAAAATTCAATTGCAAACCATGCGAAATGGAAATTTGGGAAAAAGATGCAGAGTTTGAAATTGAAGAGGATTAATTCCTAGATAGAATATTCTTGTTTCTTGTTTTTAATTTATTATTTCCTAGGGTAATAAAAACAATCATAGTTATATTATTTACCGATTTTTTTCTAACTCTCTACTATAATAATCCAATTTTTATAGTTGTTTATCCGAAAGGATTTCTCTATAATGTTTATTTGTTCGTTACCTTTTTTTTCAAAAAAAATGGCTCTGTCTGTTTGGTTTGTAAAATTTATAGAATGAAAGTTTGCAAGTTTCTTTGTCTAATGTTGAAAACAAAACAAAATGAAAATTAGTACACTTGAATTAATATAAGTCTGAAAATCAATTAAATAATCAGTTTTTGTTTTGATTGTTTCAAAATAGTCTAACTTGAATTTTTATTTTCAATCTATAATAGTATTTTTGCACATGCAACACAACGTACTTATTTTAGATTTCGGTTCACAATACACGCAACTTATTGCCAGACGCGTTCGCGAATTAAACATTTTTTGCGAAATTTTTCCTTATAATCATTTTCCTGACGACTTAGCAAGTTATAAAGCGGTTATTCTCTCCGGAAGTCCATTTTCGGTAAGAGCCGAAGATGCTCCACATCCTGATTTGTCAAAGATTCGAGGTAAATTACCAATGTTAGCTGTTTGTTATGGCGCTCAGTATTTAGCTCATTTCAGCGGTGGAGAAGTAGCTTCATCCAACACTAGAGAATATGGTAGAGCTAATTTGAATTATATCAAAGAAGATGAATTGTTTTTTGATGGAATTTCTCAAAATTCACAAGTTTGGATGAGTCATAGCGATACTATAAAAACACTTCCAACTAACGGAATAAAGTTAGCTAGTACGCATGATGTTGAAAATGCGGCATACAAAATTGAAGGCGAAACTACATATGCAATTCAGTTTCATCCTGAAGTTTATCATTCAACCGATGGATTGAAGTTATTGGAGAATTTCTTAGTCAAAATAGCAGAAGTTTCTCAAAGTTTCACACCAAATGCTTTTGTTGAAGAAATGATCAGTGAACTCAAAGAAAAGCTTCAAAATGATAAGGTTGTTTTAGGTCTTTCAGGAGGTGTAGATTCAACAGTAGCAGCAGTTTTATTACATCAAGCTATTGGGAAAAATTTATTTTGTATTTTTGTTAATAATGGATTGCTTCGCAAGAATGAATTTGAAAACGTTTTAGAACAATATAAAGGAATGGGCTTGAATGTAAAAGGTGTTGACGCTTCGGAACGCTTTTTGAGTGAGCTTTCAGGAATTTCTGATCCAGAAACTAAAAGAAAAACAATAGGAAGAGTTTTTATTGAAGTTTTTGACGATGAATCTAAAATAATTGAAGATGTAAAATGGTTGGCACAAGGAACTATTTATCCAGATGTAATTGAATCTGTTTCGGTAAAAGGACCAAGTGCTACTATAAAATCGCATCATAATGTTGGTGGATTGCCAGATTACATGAAGTTGAGCATCGTAGAACCTTTGAGAATGTTGTTCAAAGATGAGGTGAGAAGAGTAGGAAGAACACTCGGAATAGATGATGAACTTTTAGGAAGACATCCATTTCCTGGTCCGGGACTTTCAATTAGAATATTAGGTGCCATTGATAATGAAAAAATTCGTATATTGCAGGAGGTAGATGCTGTGTTTATTGATGGCTTAAAGTTATGGGGATTGTATGATAAAGTATGGCAAGCAGGTGCAATTTTACTGCCAATAAATAGCGTTGGCGTAATGGGAGACGAACGTACTTATGAAAAGGTAGTTGCCTTGAGAGCCGTTGAATCTACTGATGGGATGACGGCAGATTGGGTACATTTGCCGTATGATTTTTTGATGAAAATATCCAATGATATAATAAATAAAGTGAAAGGTGTTAATAGGGTAGTTTACGATATAAGCTCTAAGCCACCAGCAACAATTGAATGGGAATAATTAAAATATTTTGATAAATGAAAAGAATTTTTAGTTTTTTAATCGTAGTTTTTTTATTACAAAACTTAAATGCTCAGAAAAATAAAAATCAAGAATATGAATTGATAAATCACGTTGTTGAATTTGGTGAAACAGTGAAATTAATTTCAAAGAAATACATAGTTGATCCAGGAGAAATTTATCAACTGAATAAATTTGCAATTGATGGTATTTCTAAAGGAATGATACTACAAATTCCAGTTCCTGTAAAGGATCCAGTATTGGTAGATGAAAAAGTTAAAGAATTGGTTAAAAAACAACCTATTGCCAAATCTCCCGAAAAGAAGGAAGTGGCAAAAGTCACTCAAGCACCTAAAGTTGAGACTAAACAACCTGAAAAAGAAATAGTTGTTATAGATAGAGGTTCTGAAATTGACCATGTTATTGAAGCAAAAGAAACTCTTTACAGTTTGTCAAAAAAATATGGTATTTCTGCCGACGAAATCAAACTTAGCAATGAACAAATTGCTGTTTCGGGACTACAAATAGGAATGATTGTAAAAATACCAGGAACTAAAAAAATTGCTAGTAGTGAAAGTTCTATTGGTTCAACTAAAACGCCAGTAGCAGAAGTTTCAAAACCAAAAGAAAAAGAAGTTGCTTCTCAATTTCAAGCTATTACACATGTTGTTGAACCTAAAGAAACGTTATATAGTTTATCAAAAAAATATGGTACTACAGTTGATGAGATAGTAAAGCAAAATCAATCTTCATTGATTAATGGACTCAAAATTGGGCAAACACTAACGATTACAAAAAAATAATTATTTTTACCAAAACCATGACTATATTTAGAATTTTTCTTTGTTTTTTGTTTTTGATGACAACCTTTATTTTTGCTCAAGAAACTGAAGTTAGTCACACAGTTGTTAGTGGTGAAACAATTTATCAAATATCAAAAAAATACAAAGTTAAAGTTGATGATATTTTTAAATTAAACCCAACAGCCAAGGCAGGAATTAAAGAAAATGATGTTTTGGTAATTACAAAATCATCAAGTTTGTCTTCTAATGTGCATGTGGTTAAACCAAAAGAGACGCTTTACGGTATTGCTAGAGATTACAAAGTTTCTTTTGGGGATTTAAAAAATCTTAATGAAGCTATTTTAACTGAAGGCTTAAAGATTGGTCAAAGTATAAAAATTCCCTCTGTAAAAGTAAATACTCCTGTTAAAGAAGAAATTAACGTTCCTCTTACTCCTGAAAAAGTAAAAGTAATTGAGCCTGTCAAAACGGTTCAAGTAATTGATAAACCCGTAAATGAAAATTTTAAATTTCATATTGTTGAACCTAAAGAAACAAAATTTGGAATTGCTAAAAAATACGGAATGACTATTTCTGAATTAGAAAAAATAAATCCAAAAATAATTTCAGGCTTACCAATAGGTTTCAAACTAAAAGTTAATGAGGTTTCATTAGCAAAAGTTGAAACTTCGATGGAAAAAGAAGCAAAGGGTAAAGAATCTGAAAATAGAACTATCGTTACTAAAGACGAAGAAGTTAGTATTCCAGAAAAAAAAGCTGGTTATGCTCGTTACGAAGTAAAAGCTAAAGAAACTTTATACAGTTTATCGCAAACTTTAGAAATCACACAAGATGATTTAATCGAATTAAATCCAATTTTAAAAGACGGTGTAAAAGACGGAATGCAACTTATTGTTCCCGCAAAAAGTTCTTTAACTATTTTGACAAACTCAAAATTCAAAGATTTAACTAAGTCAATCAACTCTCAAAAAAGAAAACAGTTGGTATTGTTGTTCCCTTTTAATGCTGCAAAAATACAAAGTGACTCAATTAATAACCTAAGCGTTAGATTAAAAAAAGACAACTTTCTTAATATGACTTTAGATTTTTATTCAGGTGCTTTAATGGCTATTGAATACGGAAAATCTCTAGGTTTAAATCTTGATGTTAAAATTTTAGATTCTGAAGAAAGTAAAGCGTCTTCATCAGTTGAAAAAGTAATAAAAGAAAATAATCTTCAAAATGCAGATGCAATTATAGGACCATTTTACCAACAATATGCCGAAAAAGTTGCTGAATTGGTGAAAAATGTCCCAGTAATTTCACCATTATCTAAAGAAATTGGAAAACCATATCCTAATTTATATCAATCGATGCCATCTGCCGATTTTATTAAAAAGTTCATGCTCGATTATTTAGTTGCCAAAAATGGTAATATTATCGTTGTAAATGATGTCAAAAAATCGGCTAACAGAGATTTTATTTCTAAAAATTATCCAAATGCAACTTTTGCTCAAGTATCTGCTGCAGGAGTTTTAGATACCGGAAATTTTCAATCGTTATATGATACAAATGTGAAAAATTATATAATTTTAGATACCGAAAAGACTGGAACAATACTATCAGTTCTAAAACTAATGTCTAAAGAAATGCGTTTTTACGAACAACAGTTAGTGATTTTAGAACCAAATGAAACACTTGATTTTGAAGAGATTTCAGTAAATTCTATTGCAAATTTAAAATTACTTTATCCATCATTAACTAGAGATAGCGGTTCAAACGAATTAAATTTATTTGAAATTGACTATAAAAAGAAAAACAAAACAGTTCCTAATCAATTTGCAACTCGTGGTTTTGATATAACTTTTGACACCATGTTACGCTTATCACAAGACAAATCAATAACACAATCTTTGGAAGAAGATAAAACCGAACAATTGGAATCTAAATTTGAATATATCAAAAAAGATGCTGAAGGTTATATAAATAAAGGTATTTATATTTTAGAATATCAAGAAGACTTAACCATAAAGCCTGTAAATTAATGACTTCAAAAATAACCTATGTTGGCGAGTTAAGAACAATTTGCATTCATTTACAATCAGGAACCGAAATTCTAACCGATGCACCAACCGACAACCATGGAAAAGGAGAAGCTTTCTCACCAACCGATTTAGTTGCCACAGCATTAGGAAGTTGTATGGTTTCAATAATGGCTATAAAGTCGAAAGATTTGGAAGTTGAACTGAAGGATTCAACCGTTTCTATTACCAAAATTATGCAATCCGAACCAAGAAAAATTGCAAAAATTGTGGTTATTCTTGATATGGCAATCCAAACTTCAGAAAAAAACAAAACTATCTTAGAAAAAAGTGCGATGACTTGTCCAGTATTACTAAGCCTTAATCCTGATATAGAAAAAGAAGTAACTTTTAATTGGAAATAAGAACTAACCAAAACTAAAAACTATGTTTAAAAACCCATTTTCTTTTGATGGTAGAATTAGAAGACTCGAATTTGGTTTGAGTTATATTATTTACTTTGCAGTACTACTTTTTATTCAGTTTTTGGATGAATCATTTGGTTCTTCAGGTATTTTTTTAATATTATTTATACCGGTCTTATGGTTTATGCTTGCGCAAGGAGCTAAAAGATGTCATGATAGAGGAAATAGCGGTTTTTATTTAATAATTCCTTTTTATATTTTTTGGATGCTATTTGCCAAAAGTGATTATGGAGAAAATGAATATGGGTTAAATCCTAAAGGTGAAGGAAATAGCAGTGAAATTGACGATATTGGTAATAATAGTGAACAAATATAAAATTTTCTTTTGAATCTAAATTCACAACAACAAGAACTTATAAAACTTGCACATACCAAAATGCCCTTCGGAAAATACGAGGGGCGTTTTCTTATTGACTTACCCGAATATTATCTGGTGTGGATAAAAAACAATCATCTTCCAAAAGGAAAATTAGGCGAACAATTACAATTGGTTTACGAACTGCGATTAAACGGTTTAGAAGAACTGGTTCGCAATATAAAAAAGCAATATCCAAAACCACTTTAAGTAAGTTTATATTCTTTTAAAATTCTCATTTTCTAATTGGTACATTCACCAATTAAATCGTATTTTTGCATCGTTTTTTACAACAACACAACAACAAAAACAATGAATCAAACAAAATACATTTTTGTTACTGGCGGTGTGACTTCTTCTTTAGGAAAAGGAATTATTGCAGCTTCTTTAGCAAAATTGCTTCAGGCTAGAGGTTATCGAACAACTATTCAAAAGTTCGATCCCTACATTAATGTCGATCCAGGAACATTAAATCCTTACGAACACGGAGAATGTTTCGTCACCGATGATGGCGCAGAAACCGACTTAGATTTAGGTCATTACGAAAGATTTCTAAACGTTCCAACTTCGCAAGCTAACAATGTTACAACTGGTAGAGTTTATCTTTCGGTTATCGAAAAAGAGCGCCGTGGAGAGTTTTTAGGCAAAACCGTTCAAGTTGTTCCTCATATTACCAACGAAATCAAAGAGCGCATGCAGTTACTAGGCAAATCTGGCGATTTCGACATAGTAATTACTGAAATCGGCGGAACTGTCGGCGATATAGAGTCGCTACCTTATATCGAATCCGTTCGTCAATTGGTTTGGGAATTAGGTGAAAATAACGGAATCGTAATTCATTTAACATTGGTTCCTTATCTTTCTGCAGCTGGCGAATTAAAAACAAAGCCAACACAGCACTCGGTAAAAACATTGATGGAGAGCGGTATCAAAGCTGATATTTTGGTTTGTCGAACCGAATATGATTTATCAGAAGAATTACGTCAAAAATTAGCTCTTTTCTGCAATGTAAAACGCGAAGCGGTAATTCAATCAATCGACGCCAAAACAATATATGAAGTACCAAATTTAATGCTTGAAGAAGGTCTAGATGTAGTGGCATTAAAAAAATTAAATCTTCCAGAAAAATCAACTCCTGATTTAACACAATGGAACGATTTTCTCAATAGATTGCAAAATCCAAAACATACTGTAAACGTTGGTCTTATTGGTAAATATGTCGAATTGCAAGATTCGTACAAATCTATTTTAGAAGCTTTCATACACGCAGGTGCAGCTAATGAAACCAAAGTAAACGTAATAAGCATTCACTCCGAATCTATCAACGCCAAAACGGCAAAAGAAAGTCTAAAAGGTCTCGATGGAATACTTGTAGCTCCAGGTTTTGGCGAAAGAGGGATTGAAGGCAAAATTGAAGCGGTTCGTTACGCACGCGAAAATAATTTGCCGTTTTTCGGAATTTGTCTAGGTATGCAAATGGCAGTTATTGAGTACGCCAGAACAGTTTTGGGATACAAAGATGCCAATTCAACCGAAATGAATCCTGATACAACTAATCCTGTTATTGACCTTATGGAAGAACAAAAAACCATTATCGATAAAGGAGGAACAATGCGTCTAGGTTCATGGAAATGTGACTTGAAAGAAGGAAGTTTGGCAAAACAAATTTACGGAAAATCGCAAATAGCCGAGCGTCATCGTCATCGTTATGAGTACAATAATAAATATGCTACTGAGTTGCAAAACGCGGGTTTAATAAGCTCCGGAATCAACCCAGACACTGGTTTGGTCGAAATTGTTGAGTTGCCAAATCATCCGTTTTTTATCGGCGTACAGTACCATCCTGAATATAAAAGTACCGTTGCAAATCCTCAGCTAATTTTTGTTAGCTTTGTAGCCGCAATGGTAAAGAATAAAAAATAGTTACCGACTTATCAAAGTTAGGAGCGAAACAGTAGTAATGGCAGTAAACCATTCTTGTCCGCCGAAGGAGGATTCCTGCTTTCCGCTCTACAAGGTGCCGTTCCAATCAGGGCTAAACAGTGAGCTATTGGTTACTAAATAATCGTTTTTTAAGAACATTTTTTTAAAAAACATGAAACAATACAGTCCATCAAACGACTGATGTATAAATTATAAAACAATAATGGAAGAAAAGAAGTTAGACAAGAATTCAATTATCGGATTTATTTTAATCTTTGGTATATTACTTTGGATAATGTATCAAAACCAACCAAAACCCGAAGAAATTGCTGCCGAAAAAGCTAAAAAAGAACAAATTCAAAAAGCGCAAAAAGCCAAAGAAGCATTGGCCAAACAAGCTGCAGTTGTAGTAGCAGATACTACAGCAACAAGTACCGAAAAACTTCAAAAACTGCAAGGAACATTAGGAAGTTTTGCTTACTCAGCTTCTTTACCAACAGCTAAAGAAGGAACAACAACCATCGAAAACGATTTGGTAAAATTGACAATTTCTAACAAAGGTGGTTTCATTTCTGAAGCAACTTTGAAAAACTTTGATAAAATCAAAAAAAATTCAGGCGAATTGGTTTCGTTAATAAAAAACAACAACGCTAACTTTAATCTTGAATTGCATACCAAAGACAATCGTGTTCTTAATACCAAAGACTTGTTTTTTGAACCAACTTTAACTAAAGTAGGCGAAAATCAAGTTCTTTCTATGAAATTAAAAACAGGAGCAAACGAATTTTTAGAATACAAATATGCCCTAAAACCAAACGATTACATGGTCGATTTTGACCTGCGTTCACAAGGTTTGAATACAGCTTTAAATACAGCAAAACCTGCCGACTTGCAATGGGATTTAAAATCATATCGCAACGAGAAAAGTATTTCTTACGAAAATCGTTATGCCGAAATTTATTACCAACATGATGGTGGAAAAGTAGATTACGCTGGTCTAGGAAAACAAGAAGATGAGGTTTTAGAAAAAGCCTCTTTCATAGCTTTCAAACAACATTTATTTACTTCTATTTTACTAACACAATCACCAATTGATGATGTAAAAGTTAGTTCAACAGACTTGGTAAATGACGATAAAAAAGATACTATTTTTACCAAACAATTCAAATCAACTTTGCCTCTAGCATTCAAAAATGGTGAACTAGATTATAAAATGAATTGGTATTACGGACCAACAGATTACAAATTATTAAGCAAATACGAAAAAAATATCGAAGACATTGTTCCACTAGGTTGGGGTGTCTTCGGTTGGATTAACAAATTGATATTTATTCCATTATTCGGTTTCTTAAGTTCATTTATGGGATTAGGTATTGCTATTATTTTGTTTACCATAATTATAAAAGTAGCGATGTCTCCAATTACTTTTAAATCATTCTTGTCTCAAGCAAAAATGAAAGTATTGCGACCAGAAATTGCTGAGTTGGGTGAAAAATACGCTAAAGACCCGATGAAAAAGCAACAAGAAACAATGAAGTTGTATAGCAAAGCTGGAGTAAATCCAATGGCTGGTTGTGTTCCTGCATTGATTCAGCTTCCGTTTATGTATGCTTCCTTTCAGTTTTTTCCATCAGCAATGGAGTTGCGTCAAAAAGGGTTTTTATGGGCAGATGATTTGTCTTCTTTTGATTCTGTTTTAAAATTACCTTTCAATATTCCGTTATATGGAGATCACGTGAGTTTGTTTGCATTATTGGCAGCTATTGCGATTTTCTTTTACATGAAAATGACTTCTGGCGACCAAGCAATGGCACAACCACCTCAAGAAGGAATGCCAGATATGGGAAAAATAATGAAAATTATGATTTATCTTTCTCCAATAATGATGTTGATTTTCTTCAATAATTACGGTTCTGGATTAAGTTTATACAACTTAATTTCTAACTTAATTACAATTGGAATTATGATTGTTATCAAAAAATATTTTATAGATAGCGATAAAATTCATGCCCAAATTCAGGAAAACAAAACCAAACCTGTAAAAGAAGGTAAATTCCAAAAGCGACTTAGAGAAGCGATGGAACAAGCCGAAGCTCAAAAAGCAAAAGGTAAAAAATAAAAAAAGAGCTCCAATTTAGGAGCTCTTTTAGTTTATAAGATATATTCTTAACAATCAGTTTAATTAAACACTGGCTTTAATACGCTGTTTACACCATGAATTACACCATTTGAACATTGTATATCTGCTTGAAATACTCTAGATAAATTATTAGCAGTATCTCTTATATCTACTGTGTTAGTTCCTAAAATAACAGTTGTATTTTGAACAGGATTTGTTATCATTGGTACAGGTTGATTATTTTGTAATGCTGATGATCTAACATTATCAGCCGTTGTAGCATGATACTGTAAAGTTTTCGTAACATTAGCAGCTGTTAAATTAGCTCCTGTTAAAAACCCAGTTCCTGTAGTTGCATTAGTAAATGCTGTATTGTTAGGGGCAAAAAGGGTTGCTGGTGCAGTAGCTGTTATACCTGAAAGGATGTTTAGCACAGCACTTTGATCTCCAAAAGTACCACCTGTGCTTGTAACTACAGCTTGTAAAGTATCAAAATCAGGATTTGCCACCACGTGATCAACTATTGTTGGTATTGCAATTACTTTATTTACTATATGTACAACTCCATTACTTGCATCAACATCTGCAGTAGTTACTTTTACACCAGTTGTTGCTGTACCACCATTAATAAATACATCTTGACCAACTTTTTGAACAAACATACTGATAGTCGGTGAATTAGTTCCCGTGCCAAATGGCGATAAAGTTGAGACATAACCAGCAGCAGGTACATTTGCACTTTTTATTTCACTTGCAATAACATGGTTTAATAAAACTTTTGTTAAAGTAGGTAAATCAACATTGTTTACATTAGTGGTTGACGAAATAGATAGGAAAAACGCATTAAATGCATCATTAGTAGGAGCAAAAGCTGTTAGTTGAGAGTTGCTATTTTGTAAATCATCAGCTAAGCCTGCTCTAGTAAGAGCTTGCACTAGAATAGATAATTGTGGAGTTCTAGATGCAATTCCTGTTATCGTATTATCCATTGGCGGTGTTACAACGGGAGCATCGTCATCATCATTACATGATGTGAAACCTAAAGCCATAAATGCTAGTAAAGCAAATGTTCTGAATTTTGTTAATTTTTTCATTGTTTTTGTTTATTTATTGTTAGTAATACTTTTTGCTAAATTAATTTCATTTTGTTTAATATTTGTTAATAAAAACTAAACAAAATGAATTTTAACTAAAAATTTAACTTATGTTTTATTTTTTAACTGACTGTTTTTTAGTGTTTTATTTTGTTTTAATCAGTTTTTTGAATCCAGAATCGGTTTTAATGCTAAACAGATTATAAATTTTATTTAAATACATTCTGTCAAGAAACATTTGACTAGTAAAACAGGCATGCTTTTTGACCAAGAAAGTTGTATTATTGCATACTAAAATTCACAAAATTGTGTTTTATTAATTAGTAACCAAATAAGTTTTGATATGAAATTCTTAAAAATTATTCTATTGTTTTTAGTAACTACAAATGCTAGTTTTTCTCAAAATGATTTTAATAAATTAGATGAAAAAGGTCTAAAAAATGGTGTTTGGAAAGGTTTTTACGAAGAATCAAAAAGACCTCGTTATGAAGGAACTTTTGAACACGGAAAAGAAATTGGAACCTTCAAATTTTTTGATGATACCAAAGCAGGAACAGTTATAGCAACTAGAGAATTTAATAAAAAGAATAATTCTTGTTACACGATTTTTTACAATCAAAAAAGTAATAAAGTTAGCGAAGGTAAAGTAGTGAACAAAGTTTATGAAGGTGAATGGCTATATTATCATGAAGATTTGCCTTCTATTATGGCAAGAGAGTTTTACAAAAACGGAAAGTTAAACGGAAAAAAAACTGTTTATTTCAAAAACAATAAAGTTGCAGAAGAAGTAAATTATGTAAATGGTTTAAAGGAAGGAACCTACAAGCACTACACTGAAAATGACATCTTGTTAGAAGAATCTAATTATGTAAAAGGAGAATTTCATGGTGACGCCATTTTTAGTGATCCTGAAGGTAATGTAGTTGCTAAAGGAAAATTCAAAAATGGAAAAAAAGTTGGAATGTGGCAATTCTATGAACAAGGAAAATTGGTCAGTGAAGAAAATATGAGCTATCCAAAAAAAGTTAATAAAGCTAAAAAATAGTTGTTTTTTAGAGACCTTTTTCCTTATTTTTGAAAAAAATGTTGTTTATGAAAAAATTAGTACTACTAATTGTTGCAATTTTCGGTGTAAGCCAAAATAATATAGCTCAAACTACAATTTATTCAGAAGAATTTCTTGAATTAACAAATCTTAATGCTTTAGGTTGGACTTTATATAATGATTCTAACACTCCATTTGGAACTTATCAAGCAACTTTTCTAAACGAGTCATGGGGAATCATTGAGTGGAATAATGAATCTCCAAATTATGTAGCATCTTCAACTTCGTGGTTTACATCTGTTGCTCCAGCCGATCGTTGGATGATTACACCAGCTATAGATTTATCTGCTTATTTTGGAGGTACAGTTTCGCTTTCATTCAAAGCAAGAGCACATGATGTTCCGCCTTTTGCTGATAATTTTGATTTGAAAATTTCGAGTACAGATACGGCTAAATCAAGTTTTGTCAATTTATATACTTCTACATCAAATCCTAATATTCCTATTTCGCAAACAACTCCAACCATCATTGATTTGAGCAATTATACAGGTGAAACTATTTATTTAGCTTGGGTTAATAATTATACAAATGGAAATTTAGTAAGTATTGATAATATTGAAGTTACAGGTATAACACTAAGTACTGAATCTTTTTCAGCGGATTCAATTTTGGTTTCTCCAAATCCAGTTAGTGATGTTCTTTCAATTTCTAATTTCAAAAATATTAAATTGTCAAGCTATGTTTTAATTGAAAATAATGGAAGAATTATAAAAGAAAGTTCTTTAAATGTTGATTCAAATTTTACAATAAATGTTTCTGATTTATCAAATGGAATTTATTTCTTAAAGTTAGTTTCTGAAAATCAAACTTTGACCAAAAAAATAATCAAAAATTAGAATGCAATCTATCCAAATATATCTAAGACTGTTAATTGCAGTCTTTTTTTATTTAGAATTAATTTCTCTTAATTGCTGAATATCAAGTAAATCTTTTGGGCGATTAGCCTTTACTTTGCTGGTGATTAAATCTTCAAATGATAATATTCGGCAACGCATAAACTTATTATTGTTAATTATCATTTCATCAGCATCTGCATGAGCTTCATCAAAAGTTTTATTTACTGAAAAGTTGGTTATAAGTTCTAAATTCAAATCAATGGGTGAAAATTTTATTGATATGTTTTGTAATTTATTTTTGACATCTTCAGGAAAATCATCAATTTCATAGCCCATTTCAGTGAAAACGAAAATCAACTTTTTGAAATTTTCTAAGGTTGTGTCAATCCAGAAATCGACATCTGCGGAATGTCTTTGGTAGCCATGAAAGTTCACTGCTGCTCCGCCAACCATCAACATTTTTACACCATGAATATTTGAAAGTCGAATAAAATTATCAATATTTTCTTCCCAGATTTTCATTTCTTTTTTTCAATAATAAAGTTTCCAATTGTTTTATCAACTTTAACTTTTAACGGAAATTTATTTATTTTTCTAGATAATTCAAAAAAAGCGACAAGTCTTTCTGCTCCAGAAAGTTTTAAAAACGCTTCCCTTTGCTTAGCATTACTTTCTTCTTTTGTTTGAAAAATAAGTTTCATTTGATTTTAATTTATTCAAAGATACTATTTTTTTATTCATCTACTTTGTTTTAAGAAAATCATAAAAGTGCAAAAATTAATTTTTATCTGAGTAACTTTGCTCATTAAATATAATACTTAAATAATGAAACGAGTTATCGTTGGACTTTCGGGCGGAGTAGATTCGAGCGTGGCTGCTTATCTTTTAAAAGAGCAAGGTTATGAAGTAATCGGGCTTTTTATGAAGAATTGGCATGATGATTCCGTGACAATTTCTAACGAATGTCCTTGGCTTGAAGATAGTAACGACGCACTTTTAGTAGCCGAAAAACTCGGAATTCCATTTCAAACGGTTGATTTAAGCGAACAATACAAAGAAAAAATTGTAGATTATATGTTCTCCGAATATGAAAAAGGAAGAACTCCCAATCCTGATGTTTTGTGCAACCGCGAAATAAAATTTGATGTTTTTATGAAAATTGCATTAAGCCTTGGCGCAGATTATGTGGCAACAGGACATTATTGCCGAAAAGGAATCATCGAAAAAGACGGCAAACAAATATTTCAGTTACTAGCCGGTAAAGATGGTAACAAAGACCAATCGTATTTTCTTTGCCAATTGTCTCAAGAACAATTAAGTAAATCACTATTTCCAATAGGTGAGTTGACTAAACCTGAAGTTCGTGAAATTGCGACTAAACTTGATTTGGTCACAGCCGAAAAGAAAGATTCGCAAGGTTTATGCTTTATTGGTAAAGTACGTTTACCCGAATTTTTACAACAACAATTACAACCAAAAGAAGGAAATATAATTGAGATCGACGCTAGTGATGCTTTATATTCAAAAGAAAAACCAATTTTCAATTCGTTAGAAGAAGAAATAGTTTTTAAATCAACACCAATTAAATACAGTCCTCAAATGGGAAAAGTTGTGGGTAAACATCAAGGAGCGCATTATTTCACAATTGGTCAACGAAAAGGTTTGAATGTTGGTGGAACAAAAGAAGCGTTATTTATTATAGCTACCGATGTTCAGACTAATACAATTTATACAGGTCAAGGTCATAATCATCCAGGGTTATTCAGAAAAGCATTGCGAGTGCAACCGTCAGAAATTCATTGGATTCGTGAAGATTTAGCTTTAAAAAATGGTGAAAAAATGGAAGTAATGGCACGAATTCGTTACCGACAAGAGTTGCAAAAAGCTACTTTATATCAATTTGAATCAGGACTTTATGTTTTATTTAAAGAGCCACAATCAGCAATCACCGAAGGGCAATTCGTTGCATGGAATAGTGAAGACGAATTAGTTGGTTCGGGAGTAATTTCATAAATTTACAAACCAAAAAACAGAAAATATGAAAAAATATGTACTTTTTAGTTTACTTATAGTAAGTTTTTCAGCAATAGCTCAAGAAGATGCTTGGGTTTATTTTAATGGAAAACCTAATGCACAATCTTTTTTAGATAATCCGTTAACAATGCTTACTCAACGTTCTTTAGATAGAAGAACTACTCAAGGAATAGCATTAGATATTATGGATGTTCCTGTGCATCAACCCTATATTAATCAAGTGGAAGCATCGACTGGAATTACAGTTTTAGCAAAGTCAAAATGGATGAATTGTGTTCACGTAAGAGGAAATTCATTGCAAAATATACAAGCGCTTTCTAATTTGGCTTTTGTAAGTTCTATTGATTATGCTAATGTAAACTTTAATAGACCTGGAGCTAATTCAACACAAGTCGAAAAAAGAAAGGTAAATAAAACTATGGAGACATTAGTAAATTTCAACTACGGAACTTCGGCTAATCAAATTCAAATGTTGAATGGACATTTGTTGCATCAACAAAATTATACAGGTCAAGGAAAAATAATTGCCGTTATGGATGGTGGTTTTCCTGGAGTTGATACAGCTGCTCCTTTTGCAAGATTGAGAAATAATAATAAAATTCTTGGAGGATATGATTATGTAAACCGCAACCCCAATTTTTATGCTGGTATTTCACACGGAACAATGGTTTTATCAACAATGGGCGGTTATGTTGATGGTCAATTAGTTGGAACTGCTCCAGATGCAGCTTATTATTTGTTTATAACAGAAGATGATGCAAACGAAGAGCCATTAGAAGAATCTTTATGGGTTGAAGCTGCCGAAGAAGCCGATAGATTAGGAGTTGATATTTTTAATACTTCATTAGGTTATACAGAATTTGACAATCCGGCTTATAATCATACATATACTGATATGAATGGATTTACAAACTTTAGTACTCGTGGCGTAAATGCTGCTTTTTCAAGAGGTATTATTTCAGTAAATTCTGCTGGAAACTCCGGAAACAGTCCTTGGTTTTATGTTTCTTCGCCTGCAGATGCCGTAAATGCACTTACAGTTGGCGCTGTTAATGCCTCAGGTGCTATTGCAGGGTTTAGTTCACGGGGTTTTGAAACAAGTAGTTATATTAAGCCAGATGTTGCTGCTCAAGGTGTTGCAAGTGTTTTGTCTAATACAAATGGAACTATTGCAACTGCAAATGGAACTTCTTTTTCTAGTCCTATTACTGCTGGAATGGTAGCGAGTTTATGGCAAGCCTTACCATCTAAAACAAATGCAGAATTAATTCAGTTAATAAAACAATCTTCAAGCCAATATTCTAATCCTGATTATGAAAAAGGATATGGAATTCCAAACTTTAATCAAGCACTTATAAATGGAACTTTGGGTTTTATTTCAAATGAATCAAAAGATTTTAATATTTATCCAAATCCTGTAACTGATTTTATAACAATTCAATTTCCTTATTCTATCGAAAATGCTTCAATTTCTGTTTATAATTCTTTAGGACAAAATGTTTTAGAAAATAAGCTTTCAAATAACAACTCGAAAATTTCATTAGAAGAATTAGAATCAGGAGTTTATATTTATAAAATTGAAGCCAATAATTTTTCTAAAACTGGAAAAATAAGCAAGAAGTAGAAATGAATAAAATCACGCAACTTTTCAATATACAATATCCAATTATTCAAGGTGGAATGATATGGAATAGTGGATACAAATTAGCAAGTGCTGTAAGTAATGCTGGTGGTTTGGGTTTAATAGGAGCAGGTTCAATGTATCCTGATGTTTTGCGTGAACATATTCAAAAATGTAAAAAAGCAACCAATAAACCTTTTGGAGTAAATATCCCAATGTTGTATCCTAATGTTGAAGAAATTTTACAAATTTGCATTGATGAAGGCGTTAAAATTATCTTTACTTCGGCAGGAAATCCTAAAACTTGGACAACATATCTCAAAGAAAAAGATATAATTGTTGTACATGTTGTAAGTAGTTCAAAATTTGCTCTAAAAGCGCAAGAAGCAGGTGTTGATGCTGTCGTAGCAGAAGGATTTGAAGCAGGCGGACATAATGGAAGAGAAGAAACAACAACATTTACCTTAATTCCTATGGTGAAAGAAAAAATTTCTATTCCATTGATTGCAGCTGGCGGAATTGCAACTGGTAAAGGAATGTTAGCAGCTATGGTACTAGGAGCAAATGGCGTTCAAGTAGGAAGTCGTTTTGCAGCTTCTGTTGAATCTTCGGCTCATGCTAATTTTAAAAAAACAATAGTTGAAGCGCAAGAAGGTGATACCTTGGTAACTTTGAAAGAATTAGCACCAGTTCGATTAATCAAAAATAAATTTTTTAATGATTTACAAGAACTTTATGCAAAATGTCCAACAACAGAAGAATTAAAAACATTGTTAGGAAGAGCAAGAGCCAAAAAAGGAATGTTTGAAGGTGATTTAATTGAAGGTGAACTGGAAATAGGACAAATAGCTGGATTGATAAATGAAATTAAACCTGTAAAAGAAATAATAGACGACATGATAACCGAATTTAATTTGACAAAAAATAATTTTCCAGAAATTTAAAATAAAACAAATGAAGATTAAATATTTAGTATTTACCATTTTTTTTCTTTTCATAATTCAAATAGGAAGTGCACAAACCTATAAATTTATTACAACAGGTTTTAGTGTAATGGAAAAAAATCAAAAAGGAAAATGGGGAAAATGGTCTGATATGGAAAAGGCTAAAATTATTATTTCTCTTGATACTAACAAGAATAGAATTATTGTTTACTCACAAGAAGTTCAGTTATATAACATTCTTGAATATTCAGAAAAAATTGAAAATGAGGATGATATAATTTACAATTTTGTATGCGAAGACAATGACAAACTTCCCTTTACAATTTCTATAATTACCCGAAAAAAACAAGAAAATCGCAAGCAATTATACATTAATCAAGATAATGTAATTGTGGTTTATAATATCGAAAACTTTCTTGAGAAAGACAAATAATTGTATTTAATTTGTGTTAATAATTTTGTTGGTAACAAATGTAAATTAAATACTATTCAAGGTTGGTTTTCAGTAATATTATAGATGATTTTTACCACAAAAAGCAAATGAAGATATTTTACACTTTTCTTTTACTAGTTTGTTTTACTTTTCAAGGATTTTCTCAAGATAGTAATTCAAAAAGAGCAGATAAATTGTTTATTAATAAGCAATATAATGAAGCTGCTATTGAGTATAAAAAGTTAAATGAATCTTACACTGTCTTGTCTAATCTAGCAGATTGTTTGATGTATTCAAATCAGCTTGAGGAAGCGATTGTAGTTTATTCAAAATTAGTAACTTCTTATGGAGATTCTCTTCAACCTCAAAATTATTTCAATTACGCTCAAGCATTGATGAAAACGGGTGATTATACCAAGTCTGATCCCATTATGAGCTTGTACTTGAAATACAATATAATCACTCCAAATTTTTTATTCAATCTAAAATCACTTGTTCCGTATGCTTATGATATTCAAATGATGTCAAAAAGTAATGCTAATGGCGATTTTGGTGTGAAATCTTTTGATAATCAAGTAATTTATGCTTCTGTTAAAAAAGTTTCAACACCCAATTATTCCGGAAATGTTGGGTCTAATTATGATTTGGTTATTGCTGATATTAATAAAATTGGTTTAATTATTGACTCTAAATCTTTTTCTAAAGAATTAAATTCTAAATTACATGAAACTAATCCAACTTTTTCATACGATGGTAAAGTGGTGTATTTTTGTAGAACAGAAGATAAGAAAGCAAAAGCTAGTTCAATTCATTTTGCTACAAAATCAATTTATAAATCAGAATTAGTTAATGGTATTTGGACTAAAGGAAAAAAACTTCCATTTTGTGATAAAAAGTCTTCTACAGAAAACCCAAATTTGAGTCGCGATGGCAAAAGGCTTTATTTTTCAAGCAATAGAGAAGGTTCAGTAGGTGGGTTTGATATTTTTTATGTAACCATTAATAGTGATGGATCTTATGGCAATCCAGTAAATTTAGGTAATGGTGTAAACACAATTCAAGACGAAAAATATCCTTTTATTTCAGATAACAATTCACTATTGTACTTTTCATCCAATGGGCATCAAGGAATGGGCGGACTTGATATATACTCCTGTGATGTTTTTGGAGAAGCCTATCAAAATGTACTAAATCTTGGCGGAACTATAAATAGTAATTGGGATGATTTTGGATTTAGTAATTCTAATGCCACAGATACTGGCTATATGACATCTAATAGAGAAAATGGTAATACAAATTTGTATTCGTTCAAAAGAACAAAGAATGAAATGAATTTCTTTGTACAAGGAAACGTTATTGATAAAAACACCAAAAATCCATTGACAAATACAAACGTTGTTTTGTTAGATATGAAAGGTATAAAAGTAGCAGAAATGGTGTCAAGCAATAAAACAGAATTTATTCTGAAAGCAAAACCAAACACCAAGTATCTGCTAAAAGCTATCAATACCTTATATTATCCTTTTGAAGAAGAAATAATAACCACCAATGATGGTAAAGTTCGCTATACGATTGAGCTATTTGAAATTATAAATTAGTTATTTTGCTGCTAAAGAAAAGAAGCAATCAATAGTTATATTTTTGGCAATTTTATTCTTTACTAAATTCGGGATTTCAATATTATAATCTTCGGCTTTTATCGAAAAACTACTTTTAGCTTCTACTTTTCCACTTTTAGTTTCAGTTGTAATTTTTGTTTTAACTTTTTTAGTAACACCATGAATTGTCAAATCACCTTCTAAATCGTAAGTTGCTTTTCCAGTTTTAGACTTATCATAATTAGCAATTTTACCTTTAAAAGTCGCTTTAGGAAATTTTGACGATTCAATATAGTTTTCATTAAAATGTTCTTCCATCAATGGAACTTTAAATTTGAATGATTTTACTAAAACTAATGCTGCAATATCACCCGTAGATTGGTCTAAAACACATGAGGCACTATTGGTTTTTGCTGCAACTTCTTCTAGAGCAGGCATTGATGCTTCAAATTTTATTTCGCCTGATCGCGTGTTTAATTTTTGTGAAAAAGCAGTCACAGCAGATAGTAAAAGAACAAAAAGGATTGTTGACTTTTTCATACTAGTAATTTTAATTAGGATAGTTATTTGCTTTCCAAAGTTTAATCAGATCTATTTTTGATTGACTTAATTTTGGTCCGTTTAATGGCATTGATAATGTTCCTGTAGCACTTTCAATTCGGAAAATTAAACTTCCTGATTCCGATGAATCTTTTACCTCTTCATAAGTTAATAGTGAAAAACCACCAATTCCTGTGCCATTATTATGACAACTGATACAGGCGGCATCAATTATAGGTTTAATGTCTTTTTGATAGGTTGGATTGGTAATTACTTTATTGCCTTCAATTTCAGAATAGGTATTGGATTCACAAGAAGTAAAAACTAGTAAAACAATAAAAGTTGCTATATAATTAGATATAAATTTCATAGTAATAAAAAATTAAAAAACACGGTACATATTAAATCCAAAAA
Source organism: Flavobacterium sp. (assembly GCF_044377315.1). Lineage (GTDB taxonomy): Bacteria > Bacteroidota > Bacteroidia > Flavobacteriales > Flavobacteriaceae > Flavobacterium. Next base: position 3,638 of record NZ_JBILJG010000014.1, on the reverse strand, counting down.
AGATGCCTTTATCATCCCATTTTCCAAGAGCATTGGTAAAATAGGCTACATCATTCATAGCTTGACTATTAGAGAAAACCATTTGAAAAACGTGACCACCTGTTTCAATATCCATACCAACTGTTAACGGGTTTTGAAAGGTTTTGACGTTTGGTTGACTTATTCTAGCTGCATATTCCATGTTTAGGCTTATTCTTTTTGAAACTTTATATCTACCACCAGCCGCTAGCAAAAACTGATCTCTTTTTTCTGATGCTTCATCGTATAAATTTTTGTGAACCCAAAGAGGATTTAGTTCTAACGATAATGAATTAGAAAATTTTCTTGAAACTATAAGTTGAGAAGTATAAGCCAATCTATTACTGTCTGATAATCCAGGGTATAAATCTTTAGAAAGAAACGTGTTAATATCCATTGAGTTGAATCCGACAATTGTAACAGGAAAACCGTTTACTTCTTGGTTTATAAGCTTGTATTTGGCTGTAAGTTCATAGGTTTTGTTATAAGTATGTCTTGCTGCTCCTAGTGTTAGCCAATTTGTTGCGCCGTATAGACCACCCAATTTTGTGTAAGCATTATCCAACCCAAAGAAATTATCTAAACCGTTTGTTAAATCTCCAAATCTGTGTGAAACTACAAAGTACCATTCGCCTTTAGCAGCTAATTTGGTCGATTGCATAGTACAAATTTGCATTCCTTTAAAGGCAGCAATTTCAATTTCTTTTTTGTTTGAACTGGCAGAATCTAGTTCGTTTAGCAAATCATCTTGGGCGTAAGTAACTCCAAATGATAAGAATAATAGACAAAATAGTATTTTAGTAACTTTCATAAATTTATTTAATAATGGAACATTCGTCTAACTTAAGTTCTCCCATAAGGTCATCATAACCCAAAAATCTGCCTTTTACGGTGATTTTTTTGTCTTTATTTTCGGGTGTTACTGCCTTTTTCATTGCGCAAATTACAACGCCATCAAGAATAAGCTGTTTGTCTTCTATTTGAGTTACAACACCTTTTATTTCTATGGCTTTATTCAAATATTTAGTTGTGGCACTTGTGTCGGTAGCAAATTCATTAACGATTTCTTTTGTTGAAACAGTAAACTCCGTTTTTTCAGTTTCTAAATCTCTTGCACCAGATGTCAACATAATTTTATAAGAAACAAAAAGCACCAATCCTAAACTAAGGATTGATGCTAAAACTAGTTTAGTTTTTTTGGTCATATTTTGTTAGTTTACAATAACTTTCTTCCAAGATTTGTCAGAATCATTTTTTAGCTCAATTAAATAAACTCCAGATTGTAATCCGTTTACAATTACTTCTGCTTTTTCTGAGCTATCTTCTACGTTGATAGTTTTTACCAAAGCACCTGTTTGACTATATATGTTTATTTCTGTCAAGTTGGTTTTACTTGAAACTGTAAATGTTCCATTAGAAGGATTTGGATAAACAGAAGAAGCATTCAAAGAGAAATCTTCTACGCCAAGTATTGTAAATGTTCTGTCAAGTTGGAAACCACGGTTGTTTGTCCCATGATTATTTATTGTATATCCAGCAGAACTTCTTCTAGCCCATGCAAAGTCAATTGAAGTGTCTGCATAATTAAAAGTATAATCGTTAACATCACCAGTAGAAAAATTTCTTTCGGCAGTTATTGTTCTAGTCGTTCCAACTGTAGTATCTGACAAAACAGTCCAGTTATTAGTTGGTTCAGCAGTTGGAGCATTATTAATACCATTATGTTTGGCATCTATAAGAGTTGTAGCATTAGTATAAACAACATCTTGACCCGATAACATACCTTCTTCATCGGTAAAAGATCCAAATTGAAGAGCAAACCATCTGTCAGAAGGAACAGCTAGTACCAAGGTTGCTTTAGATGTTGTGTTATTTAATGTTAAATTTGCGGTAATGCCAGTAGTTAGAGTAACAACACCAGTCGATTTAGTCTGAGCAAAACCTAAAGAACTCAATATTAATAATGATAATAAAGTAATTTTTTTCATAAGTTATTTATTTTAGTAAGTTAATTATTTCGTCATTATTACTAAAAACAGCAAATTCAAAAGCTGTTTTTTGGTCCTTGTTTACTATCGTTTTATCTGCTTTGTGTTGCAAAAGTAGTTTTACTAATTCTACATTTTTAAACTGAGTTGCATACATTAAGGCTGTTGTTCCTTCTAAATTGGTTAAATTGGTATTGGCACCATTTTCTAACAACAATTTTACCAATTCATTTTTTCCTCTTACAACCGATGCCATCAACGCTGTTCCTTCGTCAGAAACATAATCGAGATTTGATTTTTTTTCAATTAAGAATTTGGCAACTTCTGTATTTCCTTTGTAACAGGCCAAAATTAAGGGACTAAATCCGTATTCATTAATTTCGTTTATACAATTTTTATTTTCTGTGTAAAGCAGTTCAATTTCTTGTAATGTTCCACTTCGAGCTAAATCAAAAATAGATTTTTGCTGTGCAAAACAATTGGGTATAAAGATTAAAAAGACTAATATAAAACGAATCATTTTTCTTATTTTCAACAAATGTAAATAATTAAAATCAAAAATACTGTAAAAAAAATTGATTTTTAACTTTTTGTCAACCTTGTGACAAGATTTTTTATTGTAATAAATTAAGATTGAAATTCTAGTTGTTTTGTTTCAATTTTAAATTTTATTTAAATCTATTTAAACTTCAATTTCAAATGCTTAAATTTGCACTTTAATTTTTTAGAAACTCCAATTAATTATGTTCAATAATTTAAGCGATAAATTAGATAAAGCCTTTCATATACTAAAAGGTCACGGAAAAATTACCGAAGTAAATGTAGCTGATACTCTCAAAGAAGTGCGTCGCGCCTTGTTAGATGCCGATGTAAATTTTAAAATTGCCAAAGATTTTACCACAAGAGTAAAAGAAAAAGCAATTGGTCAAGATGTATTAACAACATTGCAACCAGGACAATTAATGGTTAAATTGGTTAAAGACGAATTAACCGAATTAATGGGTGGTGATGCAGCAGGAATAAACCTTTCTGGAAATCCAACTGTAATTTTGATGTCGGGTTTACAAGGTTCGGGTAAAACTACTTTTTCAGGAAAATTAGCCAATTATCTAAAAACTAAAAAGAACAAAAAACCACTTTTAGTAGCTTGTGATATTTACCGTCCGGCGGCGATTAATCAGTTACATGTTGTAGGTGATCAAATAGGTGTTGAGGTTTACTCTGAACCCGAAAATAAAAACCCAGTTGATATTTCTCTAAAAGCAATAGCTTACGCAAAAGCTAACGGTTTTAATGTCGTGATTGTCGATACAGCTGGTCGTTTGGCTGTTGACGAAGAGATGATGACCGAAATTGCCAATGTTCACAAAGCCATTCAGCCGCAGGAAACTTTATTTGTTGTGGATGCAATGACAGGGCAAGATGCAGTGAATACAGCTAAAGCCTTTAACGATATATTAAATTTTGATGGAGTTATCCTTACCAAATTAGATGGTGATACTCGAGGTGGAGCTGCTATTACTATCAAATCGGTTGTAAATAAACCAATTAAGTTTGTCGGAACTGGTGAAAAAATGGATGCTATCGATGTTTTCTATCCAAATCGTATGGCAGAACGTATTCTTGGAATGG
>NZ_JBILJG010000013.1:0-63855 GCF_044377315.1 Flavobacterium sp. | reverse complement strand
ATTGAACATTTATTATATTTTAAAAACTGGATTGACACAGTTCAGTGGCATTATGAGGATATCATTCGTGATCCAAATATTGATCCTGTTGCAGCGCTTGTTTTAAAAAGGAAAATAGATGCTTCTAATCAAGAGCGTACCGATATGGTTGAATATATTGACAGCTATTTTCTTCAAAAATATGGAAAAGTAGCTGTTAAACCAACGGCCAAAATCAACTCAGAATCTCCAGCTTGGACAATTGATAGATTGTCAATTTTAGCATTAAAAATTTATCACATGAACGAAGAAGTAATTCGAACAGAAGCTTCTCAAGAACACAGAGATAAATGTCAAGAAAAACTGAATGTGCTTTTAGAACAAAGAAGCGATTTGTCAACTGCCATTGATGATTTATTGATAGACATTGAAAATGGAGACAAATTCATGAAAGTTTACAAACAAATGAAAATGTACAACGACGATGATTTGAATCCTGTTTTGTATCAAAATAAGAAATAAGCGTTTATAATTTTTATAAATTAGGATTTGTCTATGATAACAATTGAAAAATTAAAGAAACTCAAAGAGTCAGAAGACAAGGTTGAATTTAAAAAAGGAGAAGGAGGAAACGTTTCCTATAATGGGGGAAGTAAACCAAATCCTAACGATAGAAGGCGTTGTATTTTAGGTTATGTTACAGCATTATGTAATGAAGAAGGCGGATATTTGGTAATAGGAATGACAGATAATTACCCACATGAAGTTGTTGGAACTAATCAGAATTTAGGAACAATTGGAGAATTAGAATCAAATATTTATAGAGATACAGAAATTAGACCAATAATTTATCAATTATATGAAAACGAGAAAAGAGTTTTAGTAATCGAAGTTCCTTCTCGTCCTGCTGGAAAGGTTTTTAAATTTGAAGACGTACCTTTAATGCGAGTTGGAGAAGAATTAAAACCAATGTCTGATGAAGTTTATTTAAAAATTATAAATGAGCAAGAACCTGATTTTTCCCAACAATTCTGTGAAGATTTACAAATATCAGATTTAGATGAAAGAGCAATTTTAATTCTAAAAGAAAAATACTCGTTAAAGCAAAATAATCCAAATTTCAAAACACTTTCTAACGAACAATTATTATCAGATTTAGAACTTATAAAGAATGGAAAGTTAACAAATGCAGCACTAATTCTTCTTGCAAAGAAAGAAGTTTTAAACCAAAAGCTTCCGCAAGCAGCAGTTATGTTAGAATATAGAAATTCAGAAAACCAGATACCTTTTGATAACCGGATTACTTTTTCTCAACCTTTTTTTATTTTAATTAATGAACTTTGGAGCACTATTAATTTAAGAAATGGAAGTTTTCCAATCCAAGATGGCGCTTATATTTTCAACATTCCTTTTTTTAACGAAGAAGTAATTAGAGAATCTATAAATAACGCTATTACTCATAGAGATTATAGAATAACTTCTGAAATAATAATAAAACAATTTCCACAAAGATTAGATATAATAAATGCAGGTGGATTTCCTATTGGTGTTAATTTAGAGAATTTATTAAAAACACCAAGTACACCAAGAAATCGATTGTTGGCAGATGTTTTACAAAAAACAGGAATTGTTGAGCGTTCAGGGCAAGGTGTAGATAAAATATTTTATAATACACTTATTGAAGGAAAAGCAGAACCTGATTATTCCAAGTCAGATTATTTTCAAGTTGATTTAAAATTATCAGCTGTGCTCGAAGATAGAGCTTTTGCATTGTTTATAGTTGCTGTTCAAGATGAATTACCTGAATCTAAAAAGTTATCAGTTTCAGAAGTAATTACTTTAAACATGATAAAAAAAGGTGTTACTAAGAATAATTTAGATACAGAAATAGTTACTAAACTGTTGCAAAAGAAATTAATAGAGAAAAGAGGAAAAACAAACGCTATTTATTATATTCTTTCTAAAGATTATTATGATTTTACAGATGAAAAAGCAAAGTATTACAATCTTCAAGAGTTAGATGACAATCAAGTTTTTACGATGATAATGAGATATTTGTCAAAAGAAAAAACTGCAAAAATGAAGGATTTTATTGATTTGTTTGATGCTAAACTAACAAGAAAACAAGTTCGGCTTAAAATCGAAAAACTTTTAGAAAATAAAATTTTGATTTTAAAAGGAGAAGGAATTAACTCTTATTACGAAGCAACAAGTAATTATATTGAAGGCATGTCATTTATTGCTGAAATTATAGATATTGGAAGAAGTTTTTTAAATCAAAATGAAAAGACCAATAAAGGGCCAAAAAAAGACCAATAATTTGTTAAAAAATAAGGCTTTTTGTTAATAAGCCTGGTTTCACACCTTGATTTTCAACACTTTTTTTAAAAATGAAATGGCCAAAGAATGGCCAAAGAAAGACTATAAAATAGTAAATTAATAGTAAAAATTGTCAAAACCAATTCAACATATCGTCGTAATCCGACTTTCTGCCATGGGCGACGTTGCAATGACGGTTCCTGTTATAAGAGCTTTTGTAAAGCAAAATCCAGAAGTTAAAGTCACTTTTGTATCTAGACCGTTTTTCAAACCATTTTTTGATGGAATTGAAAATGTAACTTTTTTTGAAATAGATTTAAAAAAACGACACAAAGGGTTTTTTGGGTTATTCAAATTATATTCTGATTTAAGCAAACTTAAAATTGATGCTGTTGCTGATTTGCACAATGTTTTGCGTTCTAAGGTTATAAGAACATTGTTTTTAGTCAACGGAAAAAAAGTAGCTCATACAGATAAAGGAAGAAAAGCAAAAAACGAATTAATCCGAGCCAAAAATAAAATTTTTAAACCTCTAAAATCTATGTTTGAAAGACATGTTGATACATTCAAACAACTTGGTTTTTCGGTTGATTTAAACACTCCTAATTTTCCTGAGAAAGCTATTTTGTCTGATGAAATTTTGTCAATTTCTGGCAATAAAGAGAATTTCAAATGGATTGGAATTGCGCCTTTTGCAAAATATGAAAGCAAAGTTTATCCAAAAGATTTAATGCAAAAAGTAATTGATGAAGTAGCTTCTGAATCAAACAATAAAATCTTCCTTTTTGGTGGTGGTAAAAAAGAAATTGCTAAACTAAATTCTTTTTCAAAGAATAGAAGTAATATTATAGTTTTTGCTGGTAAACTAGAACTTAATAAAGAATTACAATTAATCTCAAATCTTGATGTAATGCTTTCTATGGACAGCGGTAACGCTCATATTGCCGCAATGTTAGGCATTAAAGTAATTACACTTTGGGGAGCAACACATCCTTTTGCTGGGTTTTCTCCGTTCAATCAATTAGAAGAAAATTGTTTGGTTTCAGATAGAGAAAAGTATCCGCTGTTACCAACCTCAATTTATGGAAATAAAAGAGTTGAAGACTATGAAGATGTGATGAGAACAATAGCTATTGAAAGTGTTATAAAGTTAATAAATTAAAAATTAGGTTATGAAAATAAGTATTAAAAATATAGGCTGGATGTTAGTTTTACTATTTTCATTCAATGCAATTTTTTCTCAAGAAAATTCGTTTTTACCAAAACAATTAACGGATTATGAAAAACAAACACTATCACAGTTTCATTTTAGAAGTTCTTATGTAACACCTCCACCAACTGGCGCAATAAGAACAGCTGCCGAATGGGAAGAAGTCGAGTATTTGGTTATAACATGGCAGAATAGTTATCAAAATATTCAAAGACAGATTGTGGCAGCCTCAGTTAATGAATGTAAAGTAATTATCACTACTCAAAACCAAACGTCGGTTTCAAACTACTTGAGTTCTTTTGGAATAGATTTGACTAATGTTATTTTTATGAATGCGCCCTCTAACAGTCTTTGGATAAGAGATTATGCTGCTAATACTATTTACTCAGACGATGTAGGTCAACGTTCGCTAGTCGATTGGATTTATAATCGTCCAAGACCATTAGATAATGCCATGCCTTCTGCTCATGCTAATTTAACGGGTATTCCAATTTATATAACCAATTCTGGCACAAATGATTTAGTCAATACGGGTGGTAATTTTATGTCTGATGGTTTAGGAACAGCCTTCGCTTCGGAGCTAATTCTTGAAGAAAATGCTTCTGGAAATCCTTATGGTGTTTCTGTTAAAAACCAAACTCAAATTGACCAAATTATGATGGATTATATGGGTATAGAAAATTATATAAAAATGCCGACATTACCTTATGATGAAATTCATCATATTGATATGCATATGAAGCTATTAGATGAAGAAACACTTTTAGTAAGCAAATATCCAACAGGCGTAGCTGATGGGCCACAAATAGAAGCCAATATAAACTATATTTTATCCAACTTTGAGTCTGCATTTTCAACGCCATACAAAGTAAAATGGATAGATGCACCACCAAGTACATCTGGTAGTTATCCAGATACAGGTGGACTTTACCGCACTTATAGCAATTCGGTTATAATAAACAAGACAATATTGGTTCCTGTGTATCGACCAGAAGTTGATGCGGTAGCAATTGCACGTTATCAGGAGTTAATGCCGGGTTATACAATTGTAGGTATAGATGTAGATAATCCTGGAGAAAATCTTATAGCAAGTTTAGGAGCCATACATTGTATAACGCACACAATAGGTGTTGCAGATCCATTATTGATAGTTCATCAACCAATTAAAGAGGCTATTTCGGGTAGTTCAATAATCATCAATGCTTCTATAAAACATATTTCGGGGATTCAATCAGCTTCGGTTTTTTGGCGAATTGCTGGAACAACAGCATTTAATGAAACACCAATGACATTTAGTAGCGATACTAATTGGAGTGCATCGATAACAATTCCTATTTCTGGTTTGGATATAGAATATTATATACATGCACAAGCTATTTCAGGAAAAAGTTTGAATCGTCCAATAGTTGCGCCTGAAGGGTTTTGGACTATAAATGTTGAAACATTAGCCATCTCTGATTGGGCAAGTAAGTATATTTCTAATCCCTACCCAAATCCTGCTAACGAAAAGGTTTCAATTGATTTGAATCAACTTTCAGGAAGGATTAACGTAAGAATTACGAATATTTTGGGTCAAACCCTTTATTCAAAAATTGTTCAAAACGATAAAAGAGTTCTAACTTTGGATTTAGAACCAAATTGGAAAGGCACTTTATTTATAACCCTTGAAGGTGATTTTGGAAAAGTAGTAAAAAAAGTGATGAAGAAATAGAATAGAAAAAGGAGCAATTTTTAGTTGCTCCTTTCTTTTTATTTTGAAATTCCTTTTGCTTTTTCAGTAGATTTTTCATCAGCTTTTTGGGTTTCTTTTTCTTTGTTGTAAAGCGCTATTTTTTCAGCATTTATACTCTCAACAAGTTCTTTCATTTTCATTGGATCTGTAGTAGTAGGTTCTACATACTTTGCTTTTGATAAATTATCCTCAAGTGGTTGGTTATAATCTATACCAAAACGATGATCCTCGTAAAAACGTCTTTTTGCCATTATGCTATAGGAGAAAGTACCGTTTGAGCGGCCGTTCTTTTTTTCTTTTACGGTAAATCCTTTATTATCTGTATCAACTACATAATACAATCCTTGAGTTTCAGCTTGTTCTTGTAGTGTCACGTGCATTTTATTTTTTTCATCAACAGTAATAGTTTCTAAAAACATTTCATCTAATCTTATATGAGCAGTTCCATTTACTAATTCGCCAAAGCCAAAATCTTCAAACCATATTTCGGGACTTTCTTTACAATATACTAATTGATTTCCTTTTGTGGTTGGCACTGATGCTGATTTTGTTCCTGTTAAGGCAAAATCACCTTGGCTGTACACTCCATAAGCAGAACCAATTGTTAGGTCAGGATTATTTCCATAAACCCCTCTACCAGTTCCAAAGCTAACAGTTGCATATACACCATTATGTGTTGCGCCCATGTCACTATATGCTGCAGCCCAAGCCAAACCAAAAACACCAGCTCCTGCAGTTCCACCAGTATATCTACCTAAAACACCAATTTCTGCTGAACCACCTGCTTGTGTAATACTATTTCCAAAAACACCCGAAGAACCTTGACCAGTCGAGTTACTTTGACCTAACACACCAATAGAAACAGCACCAATAGTTGTGTTACCGCTAACAGCATTAATTGCTGCAGTTGTAGTATTAGTCGGAAGTGTTCCGCCAAGAATATTACCCTGAACATGTACTTTTGATGTTGGTGCTGCAGTTAACCCAATACCAATATTTCCAGATGCTGAAGGGGTTGTTAAATTGTCTCCTAATATTCTAATTTTTACAGATGGATCAATAATACTGTTGGTTTTAATATAAAAATCTTGATTAGTAGAGGTTCCAATATAGTTAGTTGGAGAAATTCCTGTATTTCCAGTCAAACTCCAACCTGAAAAACCTAAAGCACTAGAATTTTCCCACTTTATTGAACCGTTAGCATTACTTGTTAATATTCTTCCAACACCTTGTGTACCATCTTCTATTCTAAGGGTGCCTAATAAATCAAGACTTAAATTAGGATTATTGGTTCCAATGCCTACATTTCCGTTAGCGTCTATTCGCATTTTTTCAGTGCCTTCTGTTCTAAATATTACTGGATTAGAGTCAGTCGTACCTAGTTTGTTAACTATTTTATTTGTACCTGTATTACCCGTTATTTGCCAGGTTGAAAGTTGCACCCATGTACTCACGTTATAATAAAATAAACCTATTGGTGCTGTTGTTTGAAACACCATTAAACCATTAGCAGGGCTTGCAATTGCTGTTGTTCTTTGAGCTTGCGTCATACGTGGAATGATGAACCCTTTATTTGTTGAGAGTATTTCAAGTTCCGCACTAGCATCTGGTACCGCTACATTGACACCTACTTGTGAATAGGTTTTTGATGTAAACAAAGCTAGTAAAACGATAATTTTGACAAAATTATTCATATTATATATCTTTTAATCTCAAATTTAGATTGATTAGTTATTTATTCTGTAATACTTTCTATGTTTTTTACTGCTTCCTCTTTTTTCGATTTTTCAACAAATTGCGTCATAGTTTCTATATCAGTAATTTTAGCAGGAACTTTTTTGGCTTTAATCAAATTATTTTCAAAAGGTTGATTGGCATCCACACCAAAACGTTGGTTTTGGTAAAAGCGTCTTTTGGCTAGAATTCTATATGAAAAATCTGAATTTGAAATTCCACCTTTCTTTTCTTTTACAGTAAATCCTTTATTGTCAGAATCCATAGTTACAATTAAACCTTTTGTATCTCCCAAATCTTGAATAAAAATATGAGGTTTATGAGTTGCGTCAATATAAATAGTTTCAAGAAATAGTTCGTCTAATATAACATGCGACTCTCCATTTATTAATTTATTGAATCCCATATCTTCAAACCATATTTCAGGACTTTCTGTACAATAAACTAACTGATTGCCTTGAGTGGTAGGCAAAGAAGCAGATTTTGTACCTGTTTCAGCAAAATTACCTGCAGAATATACACCAAAAGCAGTTGCACCTGTATTTGAATTTCTTCCATAAACACCTGTTCCTGTGGCACTACCAACAGTTCCAAATATACCAATGTTTGGGTTAGCAGGCATATCATTTATTGTACCGCCAGATCCTAAACCAAAAACTCCTGTTCCTGATGAAGCAAAATCGCCAATAACTCCCATTTCATTACTACCACCATTATCAGATGATCCTACTATACCAGCAGAACCCAAAAGAGTAGAGTTTGCTTGACCTCTGATACCATAAGACACATTAGCTGTAGTACTATTAGTATTTATACCTCTTAAAACAGCTAAGTTATCCATGTCAGCAGAAATTTCAAGTCTTCTAGCGGGATTAGCAACGCCAACGCCAACATTACCATTTGATAAAATAGACATTTTAGGCGTATTATTAGTACCAAATTGTAAAGTAGCAGCATTTGTTGTTCCTACAAAGTCAGTTGATAAAGTTCCACTATTACCAGTTGTACTCCAGTTGGTTCCAGATAAAAGAGTAGATGGATTTATCCAAGTTGTATTTCCATTGGCATCTGAAGATAATATTTTGTTACTACCTTCTGTACCATCTTTTATTCTTATAGCGGCTGAGTAGGTTGAAACAATAACATTGTCAATAAAAACTCTATCGCTCCCGCTGTTTACTGAACCATTTTTAGCATATTCCCATCTTAAAACATGAGCTCCGGCTGTTAAAGTATATGAAACCGTGTTGTAGGCTAATAAACCACTCCATTGATTTTGTTGGACACCATCAATATAAAATCTAAAATAATCACCATTTAGTTCAGAATTTAGACTAAAATCAAATTGTAGTTTTCCTCCAGAAGCTAATGCAGCTGTTGTATATTGTAAAAAATTAGTAGTATTGGCGGTAAGTGTCGTCGGAGCGGCTGGTCCTGATCTAGCAGCTTGAGTGCCAGAATTAAACTGCCCCGCTACGTTAGTAACCGACCAGTTTTGACAACCTGTACCCGAACAACCAGTAGTAAAACTGCCTATTCCACTTTCAAAACCATCCGAAAACAAAGTTGTTCCCGAACCTACAATATGTAATTTTTCCTGAGGATTAGTTGTTCCAATTCCAATATTACCGGCAGTACTTGCTGGCGTGGATGATAAAATAGTAAATCTTTTTATATCAGCCGTTACAATAGAAAAATCTTGTGCATCTTGAGTGCCAATATAATTATTAGTAGCATTTGTACCTGAATTTCCGCTATTATTCCAACCGTCAGAAGAAATTGATTTCCAAGAATTTGATGGTGTGTCAAAAAAGTATAAGCCAGAAACACCATTGGTTTGAAAAACAAGTAAACCATTTGCTGGCGAAACTATAGCATTTTTCTGTGCTTCATCCATACGTGGAATTAAAACACCTTTTGTAGTTGAACTTACCTCTAGCTCTGATGATGCTGCTGGAACAGCTACTCCAATCCCTATTTGAGAAAACCCATTTATGGAAGCTAGTAAAAATAAGAGGAAAATGTATTTGATTTTCATATTAATAAGTTTAAATATTAGAATTAATTATTTTTCATTAATTCACTTTTTTCTTTTTTACGGTATTTTTCAACAAACTTTTTCATTTCTCTTGGGTTTGTTGTTGTAACAGGAACGTCTTTATGCTTAACCAAATTGTTTTCAAAAGGTTGCGCAGAATCAACTCCAAAACGATGATCTTGGTAAAAACGTCTTTTGGCAAATATTCTATAGGTAAAATCAACATTAGAACGCCCTCCTGCTTTTTCAATTACAGTAAACCCTTTATTATCAGCGTCCATAATATAAGTCAAACCATTACTATCGCCTTGTTCTTGTAAAAAAATGGATGCTTTATGGTTTTCATCAATATGAATTGTTTCTAAAAACATTGATTCTAATTTAATATGTACAGTCCCATTTGTCAATTTTCCCGCACCTAAATCTTCAAACCATATTTCAGGATTTTCGATACAATAAACCAATTGATTCCCTTTTGAAGTTGGAACAGAAGCTGATTTAGTTCCTGTTGCAGCAAAATTTCCTTGAGAATATACTCCAAAACCACTAGCATTATTATTTCTTCCATACACACCAGTACCTACAGCGCTGTTAACGGTTCCAAAGGCACCATAATCAACAAGAGTAGGCATATCTGTTGTAGCACCACCTGTACCAATTCCAAAAATACTTGCCCCCCATAGTGAATAATCACCAATTACTCCCATAGGATTTGATCCGCCAGTAATAAAATTTGAAACTCCCGTAACACCTGCAGATCCAATTCTTGTTCCTCTTGCTTCACCCCGAACACCATTTGAAGTGGTTGAATTGGTGGTGTTCATATTAGTAGCTATAATTGTTGGATTAATTAGAGCATTATTCTCAACATGTAACTTTGATGTTGGAGTAGCTATATTAATACCTACATTTCCATCGGCTAAAATGGTCATTTTTTGAGTATTATTTGTACGGAATTTTAAAGGTAAATTATCTGTAGTGCCTAGAAAATCGGTAGCTAGATTTGTACTACCATTTCCTGAGGTAAGCCAAACTGTGGTAGGAAACGCTCCTGCTGGCGACCAAGTCCCGGCTCCAGTAGCATCAGACATTAAAACTTGACCATTTGCCTGGCTACCATCATCTATTCGAAGTGTACCAGGGTTAGATACAACAGAAACATTATCTACAAAAGCTCTGTCTAAGTCAGTGTTCACTGAAGAATCCTTACTATATTCCCATCTTAATGTATAAGCTACTCCACCAGCTAAGTTATAGGTAACTGTATTAAACGCTACATCTCCTCCCCACTGATTTTGTTGAACACCATTAATGAAGAAACGTAAAAAATCACAACAAGATTCGGAGCTAACTCTAAAATCAAAACTTACTATTGCGCCTTGTGCAGGAATAACCGCAGTTATATATTGCATAAAATTTGTAGTGCTAGCAGTTTGATTATTAGATCTTGCTCCTCTTGTTCCTACTGAAAATTCTCCAGCGGTATTAGTGGTACCCCAGTTGGTTCCGCCACCACCTATTGTAAATGGAGCAATGGTATTATCTTCAAAACCGTCATTAAAATTTAATGCCCCAGTTGGACCAACAATATGTAGTTTTGCAGTTGGAGCCGTTGTTCCTATACCAACATTTCCAGAAGTTGTTAAAATACGCATTCTTTCTACATTATTGGTTTTAAAAACTAGTGGTTGCGCATCATTTGTACCCAAATAATTTGTTGACGGATTTATATTAGAATTTCCTACTAAACTCCAAAATCCTGAAACTAATGATTTCCATGAGGTTGTTGGTGCATCGTAAAAATATACTCCAACTTGTCCGTCTAATTGATAAATAAATAATCCATTTGCTGGAGAAACAATAGCGTTTCTTTGGGCTAAAGTCATACGTGGAATTAAAACACCTCTATTATTGGAAGCAGAATTAATATGTAGTGCTGCGCTATTATCAGGATTATTTGTTCCAATACCAACTTGTGCAAATGTCACAAATGGGAACGAAAATAAAAATGCAATTAGTAATTTTAATTTCATAATTGTATAAAGATTAGTTATTTAACTAAATAAAAACGATATGATAACGTTTGTTTTAACTAACAAAGAAAAGAGATTATTACTAAAAAACAAAATTTTTTTAATAATAGATTTTTTCCCATAATACAAAAACTACAAAAATTGCTTTTAAAGCTTTATTTATATAACACGATTACAAATCATCAAAATCAATATAAATTTCAGAAGATTTTGGATGAGCTTGACAAGTCAAAGTTAGCCCACTTTCAACTTCTTTATCTGTTAGAATAGAATTTTTAAGCATTTCGGCACTTCCAGAGTTTATTTTAGCTAAACAACTGCTACATATTCCACCTTGGCAAGAATAAGGTACGTCAAGACCTTGTTTTAAAGCTGCTTCAAGAATGGTTTGTTTTTGCGACATTTCAAAAGTAGTTTCGTCACCATCCACTAAAATTGTGATTTTGGTATGTCCTTCGCCGCTAGTTGCCTCAGTATTTTCGGTTGAAGAAGTGGTAAATAATTCAAACTTAATATTCTTATCAGCTACATTGTGTTCTTTTAAGATAGAAGTAACCAAATTTATCATTTCTTCGGGACCACATAGATAGAATTCATCAAAAGTGATTTCTTTGTGTTTGGAATTTAAAACAAAATTTACATTAGCTTTATCAATTCTTCCAAAAAGTTCATTTTCAACTTTGGCTTGACTATAAACATAATGAATAAAGAAACGACCTATATAATTAAGTTGTAAATCATGTAATTGCGCATGAAAAATGGTGTCTTGAGGCGTTTTGTTTCCATAAACCAATACAAAAGTGCTATTAGGCTCTTCTTCTAAAACCGATTGAAGAATGGATAAAACAGGTGTAATTCCGCTTCCGGCAACAAAACCAATATAGTTTTTTTGTTTTTCGGCATTTGGTTCAAAAATAAATCTTCCTTCAGGATGACTTACTTCAATTAGATCTCCAGCTTTTAAGTTTTCGTTGGCAAATTTTGAAAAAAGACCATTTGTTACCGACTTAATTGCGATTCGTAATTCACCACTTTTAGGCGAAGAACAGATAGAATAAGCGCGACGAATTTCTTTTCCGTCTAAAGTCAATTTTAAATTTACATATTGACCAGCAACAAATTGAAAAACAGATTTCAATTCACTTGGTATATTAAAAACAATTGAAACTGCGCTTGGCGTTTCTCTTTTTACTTCTTTGATTTGTAATTTATAAAAGCTTGACATAAAAATAAATTTTTGCAAAAGTATGAAAATGACTTAAGACAAACTTCACTATTTTTTCTAAAATTTGTTTCTAAACAATCTAACTATCATAAAAAACTTATTTTAAACTTTTACAATATCAAAAAGAAACGTACTTTTACCAGTCGATATACTAAAATTGACTTTTTAAAGTTAATTACTAAAAAACGATTTACATTGAAAACCAAATTATTAAAATACATATTTTCTGCAAGCGTTGTTCTTTTTGTAGTTGCTTGTTCTACCAAAAAAAACACTTTTTTAGCTAGAAACAATCATGCCCTTAGTACCAAATACAACATTTTGTACAATGGCGGAATTGCTTTAAACAAAGGTATTGAAGAATTAAAAACGCAATACAATGACAATTTTTGGGAGCAACTTCCGATAGAAAGAATGCAAGTTGTCCAAACTAAAGCAACCATTCCGGGGCAAGAAAAAAAGAACGCTAATTTTGAACGTGCCGAAGACAAAGCCATCAAAGCCATTCAGAAACATTCCATGAATATTCAAGGTTCTGAAAAAAACCCCCAAATGGACGAAGCCCATTTAATGTTAGGTAAAGCAAGATATTATGACCAACGCTTTGTTCCAGCATTAGAAGCTTTCAATTATATTTTGTACAAATATCCTAGTAGCGATAAAATTTATGAAGCTAAAATTTGGAGAGAAAAAACCAACATGCGTCTAGATAATGATGCCATTGCGGTTACTAATTTGACCAAATTATTAAAAGAAATTAAATTTAAAGATCAAATTTTTGCTGATGCTAATGCCGCTCTTGCCCAAGCGTTTCTTAATTTAGAACAAAAAGACAGTGCGATGTTAAAACTCCAAGTAGCACGTGATTTTACTAAGAAAAAAGAAGAAAAATCAAGATATTATTTTATTCTAGGTCAATTATTTGAATCATTAAATCTAAAAGATAGTGCATTTGCTTCTTATCAGTCGGTTATTGATATGAATAGAAATGCGGCTAGACAATATGTAATCCAAGCACACGCTCGACAAGCAGCACAATTTGAAGTAGCGCCAGGTGACTCAATTATCTTTTTGAAAAAATTTAAAGATTTATTAGAAGACAGAGAAAACAGACCATTTTTAGACGTTTTAAACCATCAAATGGCTTTGTATTATGAGAAAAATAAAAATTTTAAAAGAGCTAAAGACTTTTATAATATTTCTTTAAAAAAACGTGGCAACGACCAATATTTAGCAGCTTCTAACTACAGAAATTTAGCGGATATTTATTTTAATGAGGCTAAATATGTAACAGCAGGAAAATATTATGATAGTACATTAGTGCAACTTAATGATAGAACTAGAGAATTCAAATTTATCAAAAAGAAGCGTTTAAATCTTGATGATGTTATTAAATATGAAGGAATTGCAACTAGGAACGATAGCATTCTGAAAATAGTAGCTATGTCAGATTCTGGTAGAAAAAGCTTCTATGAAGACTACATTTCAAAACTAAAAAAAGAAGAAGAAGTTATAAAAAAATTAGAATCTGAAAATGCAATACTAGCTCAAAATAATCCAAAAAGTAGCAATAGTGAGAATAGTGATGAGGCTGTTGAGATGATGGAAAAAATGACTCAAAAAACTAGAGCTGTTCAAGATGAAAAAGTACCGGTTTCCAAGGTGCCAGCGGCGAATAATTCGATAGGTAAAACAGGAAGTTTTTATTTTTACAACCAACAAACATTGGAATTTGGCAAACTCGAATTCAAAAAATTGTGGGGAAATAGAGCGTTGAAAGATAATTGGAGAACCACTTCTGCAAAATCAAATACGACAGACTTTACTGCAGATGAAGAGGAGAAAGATTTTGCTGAAAATAAAAATAAAAAAGAAGAAGTTGACCCAAGATTTTCATCAGAGTTTTACATAAGTCAATTACCAAAAACACAAAAAGAAAACGATAGTATTAGTAAAGAAAGAAATTTTGCTTACTACCAATTAGGACTTATTTATAAAGAGAAGTTCAAAGAATATAAATTAGCAGCAAGCAAACTTGAAAATTTACTGCAAAGCAATCCCGAAGAAAGATTAGTGTTGGCATCAATGTATCATTTATATAAAATTTACGAGCTAATTGATAAGGAAAAAGCCTTGGCAATGAAAGACAAAATCATTAGTCAATATCCAACTTCTCGATATGCCCAAATTTTATCAAAATCTGATTCTGAAAGTGAGTTAGCAGTTGCTTCTCCAGAAACAACTTATGATAATTTATACAAAGAATATTTAAAAGGCGATTACAAAAAAGTCTTATCAGAAACCACCGAAGCCATCGACCAATATTCGGGCGAAGATATCGTTTCAAAATATGAATTATTAAAATCCAATGTTACAGGTAAACTCAAAGGAATTGAAGAATTCAAAAAATCATTAAACTATGTTGCGCTAAATTATCCAAATAGCGAAGAAGGAAAAACAGCCGAAGCATTTTTAGGAAAAGAAATCCCTCAAATGGAAGCATTAGAATTTTATGCAATTGCTCCCAAAAGCTGGAAAATTCTATATAAAGCCAAAGATTCTACAGAAACTAATACAATGGCATTAAATAAAATTCTAACTAAATTTATAGAAGAAAGAAGCATTGGTAAACTCACACTTTCTAACGATATCTATACAATGGAAGATAATTTTTTAGTAATTCACGGAATTTCAACCGAAGAAAGTGCTAAAGGAATTGCAACTATTCTAAAAGAATTTAAAGATTACAAAGTAAAAAATACACCTTATATTATATCAAATGAAAATTATAAAATAGTTCAAATCAAGAAAAATTTTGAAACTTATTTAACAACACCTTATTCTGACCCAAAACCTTTAGCAGCAACTCCAGTTCCACCATTAAGGCCCGTGGCTCCAAAAGAAGAGAAAAAACCGGTTATAGAAGAAACCAAACAAAATAACAGAAACCAACCACCATCATTATCAGAAGATGATCCACAAGAAAAACCCAGAAATGATAAAGGTCAAACACCAACGTTACAACCTACTTTACAAAATTCAAATACTAATAAAAGAGACAAATAATGTTTAATAAAGTACAAAAAAATTATACTGAAAACCTTGGGCAAACTAATCGAATAGTAGAAGGAACTATAATTAAAGGAGATATTTTATCAAAAGCTGATTTTAGACTTGATGGTGACTTGATGGGAAATTTTCAATCTCATGGAAAAATCGTAATTGGACCAGCGGGTTCAATAAAAGGCGATATTCTGTGTAAAAACGCCGATATCGAAGGAAGATTTGAAGGAAAAATTCAAGTTGAAGAAGTCCTATCGCTAAAAGCATCATCAGTAATAACAGGTGAAGTTATCTGCGGAAAACTAGCTATCGAACCAGGAGCAGAATTTAATGCCACTTGTGTAATGAAAACGAATCAAAGTAAACTACTATCAGGTGGACAAAAATCCGAAGAATAACAAAACTAATAAATGGTTACAACTCATCAATATTCCTATTCAAATGGGTGTAATCGTTTTTGTGTTTGCTTATCTCGGAAAATGGCTTGATGGCGAATATCCAAACTCACACAGAATTTACGTAAAAGTGCTAACAATGGTTGGCGTAGCTATTGCTTTTTATAATATTAACCGACAATTAAAAGACATTAACAATTCAGAATAAATGACTCTCAAAAACCTGCTACCTTTTATTCAAATTATAATTTTATCACTACTTGCTTATATAGTTGATAAAGTAGTTTTTTGTTTTTATTATCCTTCAATAGAATCAATTTTTAAGCATTCTATAGAAACTATTTTTGGTTTTTTCCTTTTTTGTTCATTATCGATTTTATTCCTATTAATTCGAGTAAAAAAGAAAAATATTAATAGCGTCGGACAAACATTTTTATTGGTAACTTCTATCAAAATGGCGTTGTCCTATTTGTTAGTTAAACCAATTTTGCAATCAACATCAGAAAATGTTGCTATTGAGAAATTTAATTTCTTAATCGTTTTTGTCGTTTTTTTGACAATAGAAACCGTTGTAACCATAAGAATTTTAAACAATAAGCAATAAAAAAGCTATAAATCGAAAATTACATCAAAAAAAATTGTTTTAAGATTTTTGAATAGTAATAAAAAATGTACCTTTGCACCAAATTTTAGAAAGTAAAAATTAAGTTAATTGAATAGCTATGGTGTTTTCGAAGAAACCGATGAAATTTATTATAACAGCTTTAGTGGCGAGTTTGCCATTTTTAGGACTTGCTAATTCAACAGATACCTTACCAGTTAAACACGAAATTACTGTCGTTGCAGAAGAAGCGTTAACAGAAACTGAACAAAAAGAAGAAGAAAGAAAAGAATTTATAAAACACCACCTTTTAGACTCTCACGATTTTCATTTATTTTCATACGGAAAAGAATCAGGTCACGAAAAACATATTGGTTTTCCACTTCCAGTAATTCTTTGGGATAATGGAATTCATATTTTCTCTTCGTCTAAATTTGAGCACGGTCACGCGGTTGCTGAATCAAACGGAAGCTACTACAAAATAAATCACCACGACGGAAAAATTTATAAAACTGATGCTGCAGGAACTTTTACAGAAAATGAAAAAGGACATGTAGAAAATGATAAGCCAATCGATTTTTCTATTACTAAAAACGTTACAATGATTCTTTTTACTGGATTGTTGATGTTCTTATTATTTGCAGGTTTAGGAAAATCATACAAAAAGAATGGTTCAATTGCAAAAGGTGCTGGAAGATTTTTCGAACCAATTATATTATATGTAAGAGACGATATTGCAATTCCTAATATCGGAGAAAAACATTATAGAAAATACATGAGTTTCTTGCTTACTATATTCTTCTTTGTTTGGTTTATGAATATGTTTGGTTTAACACCACTAGGAGTAAACGTAACTGGAAATATTGCTATTACAGCATCATTGGCGATAATAGCTTATATTATAACAACATTTACGGCTAAAAAAGATTATTGGGGACACATTTTCTGGATGCCAGGCGTTCCAGTTCCAATGAAATTTGTTTTAGCACCAATCGAATTATTAGGAACCATTATCAAGCCATTTTCGTTAATGATTCGTTTGTACGCAAACATGTTAGCAGGGCACGTAGTCTTAATGAGTTTAATTGCACTAATGTACAAAGCAGACAGTATTTTTGGTAGTCCATTAGCATTCTTACTAGCGTTTGTTTTAACGATTTTAGAAGTATTAGTTGCCTTGTTGCAAGCCTATATATTTACAATGTTAGCTGCCCTGTATTTTGGTTCAGCTGTCGAAGAGCATCATCATGAAGAAGCTCATCATTAATATCAAATTTTGAATGTTTAATTTTTAATACATATTTTTATGGAAATTCCTAGAATTATTGGAGCAGGATTAGTAGTTATCGGAGCAGGTATTGGTATTGGTAGAATCGGTGGTTCTGCAATGGATGCAATTGCACGTCAACCAGAAGCTACTGGAAAAATCCAAACAGCTATGCTTATTGCTGCTGCACTTATTGAAGGTATTGGTTTCGCTGCAATTTTTGCATCGTAAATCTAAAAAATTCAAAAGCTGTAACGGTTGGTTGCAGCTTTTGTTAATTAGTAAAAAAGTAATTAATTAAGATATATATAATGGAAGAATTATTTGGACAATTTTCATTAGGATTGTTTATTTTACAAACAGTTTTATTTATTGGTTTGATTTTCCTTTTAAAGAAATTTGCTTGGAAACCAATTCTTGATGCAGTAAACGAAAGAGAAGACGGAATCAAAAACGCATTGCTTTCTGCTGAAAATGCAAAAAAAGAAATGCAAAATTTACAAGCTGACAATCAAAGAATTTTGCAAGAAGCAAGATTAGAGCGTGACACTATGCTTAAAGAAGCTCGTGAAATGAAAGAGAAAATGATTGCAGATTCTAAAAATGAAGCACAAGTGCAAGGTTTAAAAATGATTGAGCAAGCAAAAGCTACAATAGAAAGTGAAAAAAATGCTGCTGTAGCTGAATTGAAAGCGCAAGTTTCAAACTTGTCATTAGAAATTGCCGAAAAATTATTAAAAGACGAATTATCTAACAAAGAATCTCAAGTAAAATTGGTTGAAAAAATGTTAGGTGACGCTAAACTAAACTAATTATGGCAAATACAAGAGCAGCAATTCGTTATGCAAAAGCAATCCTTGATATCGCTAATGATAAAGGAGCAGCACAAGCGGTAAATAACGACATGACTTTAATAGCTTCAACCATTAGTGAAAATGCTGAATTGAGTAATTTTATTGCCAATCCAACTACTAAAGTTGAGGTAAAAGAAAGTGCTTTATTAGAAGTTTTTTCTAATGTGAATGCGGTATCAAAAAGTTTATTGCATTTATTGTATGAAAATAAAAGATTTGAAATTCTTGGTGATATAGCAACCCAATACAATACTTTATTCGACGAGATGAATGGTATTGAAGTTGCTAAGGTAACTACAGCAATAGCTATGGATGCTGATTTGCAATCAAAAGTTTTAGCAAAAATTGCAACATTTTCAAACAAAAAAATAACAATAGAAAGCACAATAGATCCATCAATTATTGGAGGATTTATTTTAAGAATAGGCGATAAGCAATACAACGCATCAGTTGCCAACAGATTACAAGTTTTAAAAAGAGAATTAAGTAACTAGTTATTTATAAATAATTATGGCGGATATTAAACCTGCTGAAATTTCAGCGATATTAAAAAAACAAGTAGAAGGTTTTGAATCAGGTGCTACTTTAGAAGAAGTAGGATCTGTACTTCAAGTTGGAGATGGTATTGCTCGTGTTTACGGGCTATCAAATGTTCAATACGGTGAGTTAGTTGAGTTTGAAAACGGTTTAGAAGGAATCGTTTTGAACCTTGAAGAAGATAATGTTGGGGTGGTACTTTTAGGACCATCAACAGGTATCAAAGAAGGTTCTACTGCTAAAAGAACACAGCGTATTGCTTCTCTAAAAACTGGAGAAGGAATAGTAGGACGTGTAGTTAACACGCTTGGTCAACCTATTGATGGTAAAGGACCAATCACAGGTGAATTATACGAAATGCCTCTTGAAAGAAAAGCTCCAGGAGTTATTTTCCGTCAACCAGTTACTGAGCCATTACAAACAGGAGTAAAAGCAGTTGATGCTATGATTCCAGTAGGTCGTGGACAACGTGAGTTAGTTATTGGTGACCGTCAAACAGGTAAATCAACTGTTTGTATCGATACTATCTTAAATCAAAAAGAGTTTTACGATGCAGGAAAACCTGTGTTTTGTATATATGTTGCAATTGGACAAAAAGCATCAACTGTAGCAGGAATCGCAAAAATGTTAGAAGAAAAAGGAGCAATGGCTTATACAGTTATTGTTGCTGCAAATGCTTCTGATCCAGCCCCAATGCAAGTATATGCTCCAATGGCAGGTGCAGCAATTGGTGAGTATTTCCGTGATTCTGGTCGTCCAGCATTAATTGTTTATGATGATTTGTCTAAACAAGCTGTTGCTTACCGTGAGGTTTCTCTTTTATTAAGAAGACCACCAGGTCGTGAAGCTTATCCTGGAGACGTTTTCTACTTACACTCTCGTTTATTAGAAAGAGCTTGTAAAGTTATCGCTAATGATGAAATTGCTAAAGACATGAACGATTTACCAGATTCTTTAAAAGGAATCGTAAAAGGTGGAGGTTCACTTACAGCTTTGCCAATTATCGAAACGCAAGCGGGTGACGTTTCTGCTTATATCCCAACAAACGTAATTTCGATTACTGACGGACAAATTTTCCTTGATGGTGATTTGTTTAACTCTGGGGTTCGTCCAGCAATTAACGTAGGTATTTCGGTATCTCGTGTTGGAGGTAATGCACAAATTAAATCAATGAAAAAAGTGGCTGGTACATTAAAATTAGACCAAGCACAATATCGTGAATTAGAAGCGTTCGCAAAATTCGGTTCTGACCTTGATGCAGTAACATTAAACGTTATTGAAAAAGGAAAAAGAAACGTTGAAATTTTGAAACAAAACCTAAACGATCCCTATACAGTTGAAGATCAAACAGCTATTATCTATGCAGGTTCTAAAAACTTGTTAAGAAATGTTCCTGTAAATAAAGTAAAAGAATTCGAAAAAGATTTCTTGCAATACTTAAACAGCAAACACAGAGATACATTAGATGCTTTGAAAGCTGGAAAATTAGATGACAAAATCACAGATGTTATCGAAAACGCAGCTAAAGAAATTTCAGCAAAATATAATTAATTAGTCAATTAGACAATGTGTCAATTAGACAATTAATTGGCACATTGATAAATTGGCACATTGACAAATTAACAAAATGGCAAACTTAAAGGAAATCCGTAATAGAATTACTTCCGTTTCATCAACGATGCAGATTACTTCTGCGATGAAAATGGTTTCTGCCGCAAAGTTGAAAAAAGCACAAGATGCCATTACAGCGATGCGACCTTATGCCGAAAAACTAACGGAATTATTACAAAATTTATCGGCAACTTTAGACGGTGACACTGGTGGTGAATTTACTACACAACGTGAAGTTAAAAAAGTGCTTGTGGTAGCAATTACTTCTAATAGAGGTTTATGTGGTGCGTTTAACACCAACGTAATCAAAGAAGTGAAAAACCGTGTTGACCATTATGCTGGTAAACAAGTTGATGTTTTTGCTATCGGAAAAAAAGGAAATGATGTTTTAAGTAAAACTTCTAAAGTTGTTTCAAATCAAAGTTCTGTTTTTGATAATTTAACTTTCGAAAATGTAGCAACTATTGCCGAATCTATTACTGAAAAATTCACTTCTGGAGAATATGACAAAATAGAATTGGTTTACAATCAGTTTAAAAATGCGGCTACTCAAATCGTTCAAACAGAGCAATTTTTGCCTTTAGCACCAATTCAATCTGATAAACCAGCTTCAACTGGAGATTATATTTTTGAACCTTCCAAAGAAGAAATTGTATTGACATTGATTCCAAAATCGTTGAAAACACAACTATACAAAGGAATTAGAGATTCATTTGCTTCCGAACACGGAGCGCGTATGACAGCCATGCACAAAGCAACTGACAACGCAACCGAATTAAGAGATCAATTAAAATTAACTTATAACAAAGCACGTCAAGCTGCAATTACTAACGAGATCCTTGAGATTGTTGGTGGTGCAGAAGCATTGAAAGGATAGAAAATCTTTGATTTTTCAATCCTCATTTATGCGAAGCATAAAAGGTTAAGATTAATTTAAAATTAGTATTAGAGGCGACGAGAGTTGCCTTTTTTTTATACATTTATATTAAATTTTGACACTAAATGAAAAATATAATTCTGCTTCTACTATTTATTTCCTGTTCATCTAACAAAGAAACAAACGAAAATCTTCCATATCCAACAGAAAACATTTATTTTCAAAATTGGGTTGGCGGTCAGCAACAAACGGGTGGTGGTTCCAATTTTCATGTCAAGTTCAAACAAGCACTTCCAACAGATGTTGTTTTAATAAAAATCTATTTTCATCAAAAAGAAGCCAGTTTTGAAAGGAACAACGAAACAACTTACACCGCTAATTTCTTTTACAAACCAACTAAAACAGATTTAATTTTAGATGAAAACCCAACAAACGAATACGGAAATAAAGTGCCTGAAATTAGTACAACCAAAACCGATTTCCCTTTTGTTTTAAAAAAAGACGAAGCTATTTTAGAATTTACCGTAAAAAACAAAATCCAACTTTATAAAATAAAAAATATCCCCGAAAAAGAACTTTTAGCATATCCATCGGCAAGACCAAGAAATTAGTTATTTTTGTGCCATAATCAATCAAAACAATTTTGAGTTTATACAAAAATCTTTTTAAGCAAACAGTTATTTACGGTCTAGCAACAGTTTTGCCTAGAATGATTAGCTTTTTGCTAAATCCGATATATACCAGTGTTTTACCCAAACAAGAATTCGCCGACGTTTCTATTATTTTTGCTTGGTTAGTTTTCTTCAACGTAATTTTATCTTACGGAATGGAAACCGCTTTTTTCCGATTTTATAATTCAGAAGAAAACAAGAAAAACGTAATTTCAACCGCAACAATTTCACTTTTTTGGACATCATTAATATTTCTTTTAGTAGCCTTATTAAATAGAAAAACACTATCCAATTGGGCAAATGTTAATGTCGAATATATAACGTACACCATTTGGATATTAGTTCTAGATGCACTTGCTATCATTCCGTTTTCTAAACTTCGAGCCAACAAAAAACCAATGGTTTACGCTGTAATAAAAATCGGAAATGTATCGCTAAACTTTGCTTTAAATTTATTCTTTTTATTGCTTTTGCCACAATTAGCCAAGTCTAATCCAAGCGGATTTTTCAATACTATTTTTTACGAAAACTTCGAAGTTGGTTATATTTTTGTTTCAAGTTTAATAGCCAGTTTACTAACATTTGTAGTAGTTTCACCCGATTATTTCAAAATAAAATGGCATTTCGATTTTTCTCTTTGGAAAAAAATGATTAAATATGGCTTCCCAATCTTAATAGCCGGAATCGCTTTTGCCATCAATGAACATTTCGATAAAATCCTACTCGAATGGCTCAAAGTTCCAAAAGCCGATATCGGAGCTTACTCAGCTTGTTACAAAATCGGAATGTTCATGGTGCTTTTCCGAACGGCTTACACGTTGGGCATCGAACCGTTTTTCTTTAGTCATGCTAGCAATGAAAATGCACAACAAACCTACGCAACCATCACAAAATATTTCGTAATATTTGGTTCGTTCATAACCTTATTCGTAATCGCTTTTGTCGATTTGTTCAAACATTTGCTAGTACCAAATCCCGATTATTGGGATGCTATCAAAGTCGTTCCGCTTATCGTTTTGGCCAATTTCTTCTTGGGAATTTATACCAATTTGTCCGTTTGGTACAAACTTATTGACAAAACCAAAATCGGCGCTTATATTTCAATTATCGGCGCATTTGTGACAATAGTTTTAAACTTTTTGCTAATTCCATCCATAAGTTATTACGGTTCAGCAGTAGCCACAATTGCTGCTTACGGAACTATGATGGTTATTTCCTATCAACTCGGACAAAAAAAATACCCAATTCCGTACGATTTAAACAAAATCGGAAGCTATCTCGGACTCACAATTCTCTTTTCGGCAATCGCTTTTTACATTCCGTACATCAGAGAAAATTATTTCATCAAAATCGGATTAGTGCTAACATTTCTATATTTCATTTATTGCAGCGAAAAACAAACATTACTCTCAATTTTAAAAAGAAAATAGTATTTTTACGAAGCTAATCGCCCTGTTCATTGCAATCTTTATGTCAAAAGCCAAGATTTTATAATCCTAAAAAGAGCTTCCGTTGGTCGCTTTTTTAGCATAATAAAATCTAAAGTCTTTTGCCACAAAGGATTTCCATTACCATCTCGGCTAGAAAAAAATATACAATTTAAGAACAATGACAGAATTAGAACTAAAGAATTATATCCAAGATAATTTTCCAAAAGAAAATGAAAAATGTGAATGGAAAGAATTCAAGTCATTAAAAAATTCGATTTCTGGTAAAGCTGGAGAAGATGTCATCTCCTATATTTCTGCTATTGCAAATATGAAAGGCGGACATTTAATAATTGGTATTAAAGATGGAAATCTGGATGTCGTTGGAATTCAAGATTTTACAGACTATAACATCGATAATATAAAATTTAGGATTTTAGGTAATTGTACCAATTTACCATCAGAAAATTTTGAAATCGAAGAGTTTACCACTTCAGATACAAATAAAACTATTTGGATTTTTAAAATTCCCAAGCATCAATATAGACTTCCTGTTTACGCGCATAAAAAATGTTGGCAGAGAATAGATGATAATATTGTTCAAATAACTAAAGCTAGACTTGATGCAATTTTAGAAGAAGTCAAGTTATCAGAGGATTGGACAAAAGAAATAATTAATAAAGCAACAATCAATGATTTAGACCAAAATGCAATTGCTAAAGCTAAAATAGAATTCAAAAAAAGAAATCCAAAATATAATCACGAAATTGACAATTGGGATACTGCAAAGTTTTTAGATAAAGCAAAGTTGACCATTAAGGGTAAGATTACAAGAGCATGTTTTATTCTTCTAGGAAAAGAAGAAGAAGAACATTTTTTAAATTCAACGGTAAAAATAAGATGGAATTTAAAAACTGTTGATAATCAAGATAAAGATTTTGAAATATTTTCAATCCCTCTAATTCTTGCAGTTGATGAAGTTTATAAAAAAATAAGAAATCTTAAATATAGATATTTAAGAGAAGGAACACTTTTTCCAGATGAAATAATTAGATATGATCCATTCTGTATTCGTGAACCATTAAATAACGCTATTTCCCATCAAGATTATTCTAAGGGAGCACGTATTAATGTAGTCGAGTTTGAAGATGACCATTTAGTTTTTTCTAATTATGGAACATTTTTGCCTAAATCTGTTGAAGACGTAGTTTTAAATGATTCACCAGAGGAATCATATAGAAATCCCTTCTTAGTAGAAGCGATGAAAAATCTTGACATGATAGAAACACAAGGTGGAGGAATACGTAAAATATTTAATTTTCAAAGAGAAAGATTTTTCCCAATGCCTGATTATGATTTTTCTAATCAAAAAGTAAAAGTAACCATTACAGGAAAGATTCTAAATGAAGAGTTTGCAAAAATTTTAATTAAGAACAAACAATTATCTCTTGAGGATATTCTTTTACTTGAAAAAGTTCAGAAACAAAAGTCGATTTCTGATGAAGAATACAAATATTTAAAGAAATGTAAGTTTATAGAAGGAAGGAAAGGAAATGTCTTTTTGTCTTTTAAAACAATAGCTCCAACCAAAGATGATGAGTTGAATGCAGCGTATTTTGCAAATAAAAGTTTTGACGATCCCTATTTTAAAGATATGATTGTTAAATATCTTCAAAAGAACGGTAAGGTTAAACGAAAAGCAATTGAGGGATTAATTATTCCAAAACTTTCCGCAACTTTATCAGATAAGAAAAAGAAAACTAAAGTAACTAATTTTTTGAGCGCATTAAGGATGAGTGGAAAAATAATAAGCACAGAACACGCTACTTGGGAAATGGTAAAAAAATAAACATTTTTTTAAACGTTTTTTAAACGTTTTTTAAACGTTTTTTAAACGAATTTAAACCTAATCATTTAAAAACCAATAATTTGAAATAACAGAATTGTAACAGAATTACAACATAATTGCAACAAATAAAGATAAAAAAATGCAAATAAAAATCATCAATAAATCACAACACGATTTACCTAATTACGAAACAATCGCTTCCGCAGGAATGGATTTAAGAGCCAATATTGCTGAACCAATAACACTAAAATCACTCGAAAGAACCATCGTAAAAACGGGACTTTTCATCGAGTTACCAATTGGTTACGAAGCACAAGTGCGACCACGTAGCGGATTAGCTGCCAAAAAAGGAATCACTGTCCTAAACTCACCAGGAACAGTAGATGCTGATTACCGTGGCGAAATTGGAGTAATTTTAGTAAATTTATCCAATGAAGATTTTGTAATAGAAAACGGCGAAAGAATCGCCCAACTAATAATCGCCAAACACGAACGCGCCGAATGGATAGAAGTACAAGAACTATCCGAAACATCAAGAGGCGAAGGCGGTTTTGGGAGTACTGGAGTGAAGTAAAGCCCCCTAACCCCAGAGGGGGAATTGACAAAATTGTGTAAATAGTTAAATATAAATTGAATTAATTAATAAAATCCTATTGACCCCTAATAGGAATTCCCCCTTCGGGGGTTAGGGGGCTAACATGAAAATAATAGTACCTATGGCAGGTCGTGGTTCTAGATTACGCCCGCACACATTAACCATACCAAAACCATTAATTCCTATTGCAGGCAAACCAATCGTTCACCGTTTGGTCGAAGATATTGCAGGTGTTTTAAACCAAGACATCGAAGAAGTGGCATTTATCATTCACGAAAGTTTTGGTAAAAAAGTTGAAGAAGAATTAATAGCAATTGCACAAAAATTAGGAGCAAAAGGAACTATTTATTATCAAAATGAAGCTTTGGGAACAGGTCATGCCATTATGTGCGCAAAAGATTCTTTAAGTGGTCCAGCCGTTATCGCTTATGCTGATACACTTATTCGTGCCGATTTTGATTTAGATAAAACTGCCGATAGCGTTATTTGGGTAAAACAAGTGGATCAACCTGAAGCTTTTGGAGTTGTAAACCTGAATGCAAATGGAGAAATAATTGAATTAGTCGAAAAACCAAAAGAATTCGTTTCCGATTTAGCGGTTATTGGAATATACTATTTTAAAGATGTTGCCGTTTTAAAAAATGAGTTGCAGTCAGTTCTTGATAACAATATTATTCATGGTGGAGAATACCAAATTAATGACGGTATCAAACAAATGATGGCAAAAGGCATGAAATTTGTACCAGGAAAAGTAGATGAATGGATGGATTGTGGCAACAAAGATGTAACCGTTGACACTAACAACAGAATGCTGAATTTCTTGTACAACGACGGTGAACATCTTATAGATTTTGATGTGAAACAAGAAAATGCAACTATCATTCCCCCGTGTTATATTGGCGAAGATGTTGTTTTGATTAATGCCACTGTTGGTCCAAATGTGTCATTAGGAAAAGGTTGTCATGTAATTGATAGTACAATCAAAAACAGTTTGATTCAAACACATGCTCATATAAAAAACGCCAATTTAGACAATGCAATGATAGGAAATCATGCTAGTTTTGATGGTAATTTTACAAGTATAAGTATTGGAGATTATTCGATTTTAGAATAAAAAATAAATGAAAAAAATAATTTTAGTTAGTCTTTTACTCGGAATGTTTTGCTTTCCAGCTTCACTTTTGGCGCAAGCCGAGCCAGAAGACATTGCTAGTAATGAAGACAAATTTCAAGATTCTTTCTATGAAGCTTTACGCCAAAAAGGAATTGAAAATTATGATAAAGCAATCGAAGCTCTTGAAAAATGTCAAAAAGAACAACCTAACAACGCAACAGTTTTCTTTGAGTTAGGCAAGAATTATTTTTATCTAAAAAACTACGATAAAGCTTATGAAGCTTATGAAAATGCTACCAAAATCGACCCAAAAAACAGATGGTTTTGGCACGGAATGTATGATGTAACGTATGAAACCAAAGATTACAATAAATCGATAACGTTAGTTCAAAAACTGATCGAATTTAATGATTCATACAAAGAAGATTTAGTTTCGCTTTACATGTACACTAAGCAATATGACAAAGCATTATCGCTAATTAACGATTTGAACGAAACGATTGGAAAATCGGACAAAAGAGAATTATACAAAGCTGATATTCTTAGAGATGCCAGATACCAAGGTTCAGAAAAAGATAATTTAATTGCATTAATCAAGAAAAACCCAAAAGAAGAAGCCAATTATATTTCTCTAATTTACTTGTACTCTTCAAGCAATCAAGAAGAAAAAGCACTCCAAATTGCCAAAGATTTAGAAAAAGAAATTCCAACTTCTGATTGGGCACAAGTAAGTCTTTTCAAATATCATTTGAGCAATAACGATGGCGAAAAAGCCATAAAATCAATGAATATTGTTTTGCCAAGTGTTAAAATAGATTCTAAAATAAAACATCGAGTTTTGAATGAATTTTTATTGTTTTCTAAAGATAAACCGCAATACGATGCCGATTTAGAAAAAGCCATTTCGTATTTTGATAACGACAAAGAAGTCAAAGTAAACAAAGAAATAGGAAAGTTTTTTTACGCCAAGAAAAATTGGAGTAAATCGGCTCGTTTTTTAGAAAATCATTTAAAAAACACTCCAGATGATATGGAAGCAACCCAACTTTTGTTGCAAGCTTACACCGAAAACAAACAGTTTGACGATTTAAGCAAAAAAGCAATCGAAACAATCGATCTATATCCAATGCAACCGCAATTGTATTATTATGCTGGATTGGGTTATAATCAGTTGGCAAATTTTAAAAAAGCGAAAGAATTTCTCGAAATGGGATTGGATTATTTGGTAGATGATATTGCATTAGAAATCAATTTCAATATTCAATTGAGCGAAGCATATGCTGGTCTTGGCGATATAAAGAAGAAAGAAACTTATTTTGCAAAAGCAGAAAAACTATTGAAGCAAAAAAAATAATGAAGAAATACTTAGCACTACTTTTACTTTTTACAATTGTTTCATGCAAAACCAAAGCTGTTTTAGCAAAAGGCACTGCAAGCAACTCAATGTCTTCTGATAAAATCATCGAAAATCATTATAAAAATAAAACTGACTTTTCTACGTTGTATATAAAAGCTGATGTCAATTATAAAGATGAAAAACAAAGTCAAAATGTAACCGCCGAAATCAAAATTAAGAAAGATGAAATGATTTTGGTAAGTGTACGTTTTTTAGGAATTACAATAGCAAAAGGATTGATAACTCCTCAAGGCGTAAAGTATTATGAAAAAATGAACGGGAAATTTTTTGAGGGAAATTACAAAACATTGAGTGATTGGTTAGGAACCGATTTAGATTTTCAAAAGGTGCAAAATATGTTAATAGGTCAAGCATTAGACAATTTAAAAAAGAATAAATACAAATCAAGTTTAGAAGAAGGTTTGTATAAATTAGAAAATTCTGATGCGACGATTGAAAAAAAATATTTTTTTGAAGCCTCCAAGTTTTTAGTAAAAAAACAACAAATCAATCAGCCTGTGCAAAATAGAATGTTGAAAATTTTGTATGATGATTACAAAGAATATCCTGAAGCTAACATGCCAATTGGCTTGCTAGTAGAAGCAACACAAGGAAAAGAAAAAACCAACATCAAAGTTGATTATAAAGCGTTTACATTCAACGAAGAGCTTTCTTTTCCTTATAGTGTTCCATCTAATTACGAACAAATATTTATTCACTAGATTTGCATAAATTTTTTTGAATATGCCTAAATTTATTTTAACCCTACTACTTATATTTACTACTTCATTTTCATGGAGTCAAAATTCGCAACAAGAAAAACTAGAAAAGCGTAAAGCCGAAATTCAAAAAGAAATTCGCGAAAAAGAGGAAATGCTTAAAAAAGTAAGAAAAGAAGAAAAAACGGTTTCTAATCAATTAGCAATCCAGAATGAAAAAATTACTTTAAAGCAAAAGTTAATCAATACAACATCTCATCAAACAAAGTTGTTAGGAGATGATATTTATAGTAATCAATTAAAAATTAACCGTTTGCGTAAAGATCTTGAAATTTTAAAACAAGATTATACCCAAATGGTTGTTAAAGCCTACAAAAGTCGTTCAACGCAAAGTAGAGCAATGTTTTTGTTGTCATCTGAAAATTTTCAACAAGCCTATAAACGTTTTCAGTATATGAAACAATATGCTAGCTATCGCAAAATGCAAGGCGACGAAATAAAATACAAAACAGAATCTTTGACTGGTTACACCGAAAAAATTGTGGTTCAAAAAATCGAAAAAGAAAAACTATTACAAGCCAACGAAGCAGAGAAAAAAATTCTTGAAAAAGAAAAGTTAGTGCAACAAGAAATTGCAAAAGCTATCAAAAAAAGTAAAGCTCAAATTACAGCTGAAATTAAGAAAAAACAGCAAGAATCAAGACGTATTGATGGTCAAATTAACAAATTGATACGTGATGCGATTGCTTCGGCTAATAAAAAAGTGGCTGCTGCTAATGTAAAAACGAATCCAAAAACAACAGCGGCAACAACAAAAGCAACCGAAACATCAACTAAAATTGTTTTAACGCCCGAAGCCAAGTTGGTAGCGGATAATTTTAAATCAAATAAAGGTAGATTACCATGGCCAGTTGAAAAAGGATTTGTTTCCTTGGCTTATGGCGACCAACCGCATCCTGTTTACAATACATTAATTGTTCATAATAGCGGTGTAGAAATCTCAACCGATCAAGGCTCTTTAGCAAGAGCCGTTTTTGGTGGAGAAGTGATAAGTGTAATGGTTCTTTCGCCAGTAAACAAAGCTGTAATGATTCAACATGGTGACTATTTTACTGTTTACCAGAACTTGTCGAGTGTAAATGTTAGTAAAGGCGACAAAGTACAAACCAAGCAAACGTTAGGAAAAATAAGAACCAACGGCGACTCTGGAAAAACCGTTTTGAAATTCATGATATCACAAAACACAACTTATAATAATCCAGCCAGTTGGTTGAGTAATATGTAATAAAAATGGCTTCTGTTTTAGAAGCCATTTTTATTATGTAAACAAAGCTTTAAGCTCAGTAGCTTCATGCGGATTCATTTTGCCGGCCAAAACCAAGCTTAGTTGTTTTCTTCTCAAAGCAGCATCAAAACGCGTTTTTTCTTCTTCGGTTTCTGGTATAATTTCTGGAACTTTTACTGGTGTTCCTGTTTCGTCTACAGCTACAAAAGTATAGATAGCTTCGTTGGCTTTAGTTCTTATTCCCGATTCTCTATCTTCTGTCCAAACATCTAGAAAAATCTCCATTGAAGTTGTGAAGGCTCTCGAAACTTTAGCTTCTACTGTCACAACACTTCCCAACGGAATAGAACGATTAAACGCCACGTGATTAACCGAAGCCGTAACGGTAATTCTTCTTGAATGTCTTCGGGCAGCAATGCTTGCGGCTCTGTCCATTCGGGCAAGAAGTTCACCACCAAAAAGGTTGTTCAGCGGATTGGTTTCGCTTGGTAAAACCAAATCGGTCAATATAGTCAATGATTCTGAAGGATGTTTAGGTGTCATTATAAAATTTCTAAAATAAAAAATCGTTAATCAGCCATCGTTAATCTATAGGAGACTTCTCTTTTATCAAAATAACAAAAAAGAGTATTATAATTCTTTTACCAAAAGCCAAGCATCAGAATTTCCTGCTTGTTGTATTTTTTCTTTGGCTTCATTTGCTTCTTGCAAAGTGGCATAACTACCAAAAAGAACAGGATATAAACCATGTTTGTTAGGAGCAATTCTTCTAGCTTTATAGCCAGTCGAAATCAATTTGTTATAGGTTTTAGCAGCATTTTCTTCGTTTCTAAAAGAACCTGCTACTATGTGATAATTCAATTTATCTTCTTTTACAGTAAGTGTAACCGAAGGCAGCGGACTTTCAATAAAAAAAGTAGCTTCTTGAATTTTGGTTTGCATTTTTTTATGAACAGAAGACTCCACCATAAACGTTTGTTCATCTAACCTATTTTCGTAAAAATCATAGCCAAAATAACCAGCACCAGCCAATCCTAAAACAAAAACAGCAGCATATTTAAGATACGAAAGTGTTTTTCTTTTTTCTGTTGGCAATGCAATAATAGACTGTTCTTCTTCAATTTTTTCTTCAACAATAGCAAGATGTTTGGCCACTTCTCTTTTTATAGATGGTGAAACAAAAGTATTTAGACCAAACGATTCTTTTAGATAATTGGTATTTTCAAAAGGAACAAAAACGGTCTTTTTTTCAGTATTTAATGAAATAGCACCAATGTTTTTTAACGTTATTTTTTCATTTGAATACAAAGAGGAGTTCCAACGACTAACTTCTGTTGCAATGGATGAAACGGCATTATCATAACTTATTTTTTCAGATAAAGCCATATGATTTGCTAACAAACCGTCGTTGTTTTTTAAATTTGAATTAAAAGAAACAACTTTTCTTGGTGGATAAAAAGAATTGGTATTCTCGTTTAAAAAAGCAGAGTTTGTTTCAGTTAAAAAAGCACCAAATCCTGGCACAGTTACGCACTGATGTCTATATAAAAGTTGACCTATGTAGTGTTCTAAATTCATAGAAACAAAGTTATACAAACTACAATGGTTTAAAAATTTTATTTAAAAATTTTATTAACAATTGCAATAAATTTTATATTTTTCGCCTTCAAATAGTTAGTATGAGCCACGAAGAAATTTATTACACATTAGCCTTGCAAAAAATAGACGGTGTAGGTGATATTGTTGCCAAAAAATTACTGCAACATTGCGGAAATGCCGAATCAATTTTTAAAGAAAAACCATCCAACTTATCCCGAATAGATGGTGTCGGAACTATTCTTTTAAAAAATCTAAGAGATAAATCTGTTTTTGAAAAAGCACAAGAAGAATTAAAATTTATTGAAGAAAATGACATTTCGGTTGCTTTTTTTCAAGATGAAAACTATCCTGAGCGATTGAAACATTGCATTGATAGTCCAATTTTACTATTTAGTTCAGGAAATATCGATTTGAATAATAGAAGAATTATTAGCATTGTCGGAACACGTCAAATCACTTCTTACGGAACGGAATTTTGCAAAAAACTGATAGAAGATTTAGCGCCTTTAAACCCAATTATTGTAAGCGGATTTGCTTATGGTGTTGATATTGTCGCTCATCAAGCGGCTATGGATTGCGACTTGCAAACTATTGGCGTTGTGGCACATGGTCTAAATCAAGTTTATCCTAAAACCCATAAAAAATATGTTGGCAAAATGGAGCAAAACGGTGGATTTATGACCGAATTTTGGAGCAGTTCCAATCCTGATAAAGAGAATTTTGTAAAACGAAATCGTATTGTTGCCGGAATGGCAGAAGCCACAATTGTAATAGAAAGTGCCGAAAAAGGCGGTTCGCTAATAACAGCCAATTTGGCAAATGACTACAACCGAGATGTTTTTGCAGTACCAGGTAGAATAACAGATAAATACAGTCAAGGTTGTAACGATTTGATCAAAACACAACGCGCCCATTTGCTAACTTCGGCAGCTGATATTATGTATATTTTGAATTGGGAGCTTGAAAAAAAGACTTCAAAAGAAAAACCAGTACAAAAACAATTATTTGTAACACTTGAAGATGACGAACAAAAAATATACGATTACCTCCAAAAAAACGGAAAGCAACTACTAGATGTAATTGCTCTCGAATGTGATTTTCCTATTTTTAGAATTTCTTCTATTTTACTGAATATGGAACTGAAAGGTGTAATTCGTCCTTTGCCAGGAAAATTGTTTGAGGTGATATAATTCTAAAATTGTGCAAATTGAAAATAAATATTTTCAAATCATAAATAGTCATTAAGAAGTAGTAAGTGATGTATTATCAGTTTTTTTAAGTGATGATTTGTAATAAATTAAAATAAATTTTCTTCATTTTCCGGTAAAGTTGTTTAATTGCTTATTGGTATACCTGAAGTGTTTATTTTTTCCCAACTTTGTTTTTCTGCTAACCAACCCCATAATTCATTATTTTCTAACAATAAAATAACACGTGTACCCTTACCAATCATATTTAGTTTTGAATATACATTCATTTTGGTTATTTTAATGTCCTTTGGCAATTCAGTTGACTCTAATTTTATCCAATTAGAATCTTTTACAGCCATCCACATAATTGAATTGTCATTAAAAACAGAAATTATTCTACCCTCTATACTACCTATTGAAGCTTTCATGTAAGCATCTGTATGTAAAATAAACATTTCTTTTGGATAATTTTTAGTTTCAATTTTCCTCCAATTTTCCTCATCAGTTTCAAACCACCAAAATGAATTATCAGACAAAGTAATAATTAGTCTTGTCTCAGTTCCAAACATTGAAGGTTTTTGATAAGTATTAAAAGCTGTAATTGAATAGTTTTGTGGTAAACCGGTGTTTATTATTTTTTCCCAAGCTGTTTCTCCGTCAGACCACCAAATACTATTATCTTCTAAAACCAAAACTAAGCGTGTTTCAAAATCGAAGAATCCATTATATTTAGCATATGTTTTAAAATTTTTAATTTTTACATCGTTTGGTAAATTGGTAGTTTGTAGTTTAACCCATTTGGAAATTCCGTCCTCCAAATTCCAAATAGAATTATCTTCTAAAATTAAAATTAAATCGGTTTTACTTTCATTTAAATTTAAATTTGATTTTGAACCTAATTTTTTAATTTCAATGTTTTTTGGTAGTTCAGTTGTGTTGATTTGTGTCCAAGCATCTAAACCATTACTAGTCCATAATGAATTATCACTCGTTAAACTTACTAATTTAGTTCCGTTTAAATCGCTATATGAATTTATCTCTATTAAATTAATTTGACCTAGAACTAAAAAACTTGAAAATAATGTAATAGAACTTATAATTTTTTTCATAATAATTTCACCTTTTTACAAAAACCCCAATTTCTCTCTAACTCTATTTAAAACGCCATCGGCAATTGTTCCAGCTTTTTTGGAACCTATGGCTAAAAGGGCATCTACTTCGTGAAGGTTGTTCATGAAATAGTTGTATTTTTCTCTTTCGGTTTTGAATTTTTCTACTATCAATTCAAATAAGGCTTGCTTGGCGTGGCCGTAGCCAAAATCGCGATTTTTGTTGGCGTATTTCTCGCTCATTTCTGCTAGTTGGGTTGGGTTTGCTAACAG
Source organism: Flavobacterium sp. (assembly GCF_044377315.1). Classification (GTDB taxonomy): domain Bacteria; phylum Bacteroidota; class Bacteroidia; order Flavobacteriales; family Flavobacteriaceae; genus Flavobacterium. The sequence goes on along the minus strand of NZ_JBILJG010000013.1, from coordinate 29,153 downwards.
TTTGTATAGTGCAAAAATCTTGCAGCTTTCGGTGTTTTTAGGTTCTTCTAGCGGTGTGCTGTCAGTTTCTATAGACATGATTTGTTTGCGCAACGCTTTGTCATCTAAGAAAATGTTGATGATATTACCGCGTGATTTACTCATTTTTTGACCATCAGTTCCAGGAATGTACATGGTTTCTTCCTGAATTTTGGCATCGGGTAAAACGAAGGTTTCTCCCATTTGAAAATTAAAACGAGACGCTACATCGCGAGTGATTTCGATATGTTGTAATTGGTCTTTTCCTACTGGTACAATTTCGGCGTCGTATAGTAAAATATCGGCAGCCATTAGCATTGGATAGCTAAATAATCCTGCGTTTACATCTTCTAATCGATCGGCTTTGTCTTTGAATGAATGTGCCAATGTCAATCGTTGAAAAGGAAAAAAACAACTCAAATACCATGACAACTCAGCTGTTTGTGGCACATCTGATTGGCGGTAAAAAACCACTTTGTTGACATCTAATCCACAAGCTAGCCAAGTTGCGGCAGTGCTATAGGTGTTTTCACGAAGGGTTTTTCCATCTTTTATTTGTGTTACCGAATGCAAGTCGGCGATGAATAGAAACGATTCGTTTTCTGGTTGGTTAGATAATGCAATGGCAGGAATTATGGCACCTAGTAAATTGCCTAAGTGAGGAGTTCCTGTGCTTTGTACGCCTGTGAGTATTTTTGACATGGTGTTACTTTTCTTGAACCGCAAAGATAATTGTTTTCTTAAAAAGTTTGCGATGAATTGTTATCTTTGAAATCGCAACTAAAAAAAATGTTTGTTGTAAACAAACACCGATAATTTTGCGATTCTATATGTGACAACTAAAAAATATAATTTACACATATAAAAAAAAGTTAAAAAGAAGCCCATAGATTGAGTTTCTAACCCTGATAGGAGCGACATCCTTTTCTTTTTTTCTTTAAAAAAGAAAAGATATAGCGGATAGCAGGAACATGGATTATAAAAAGCCCGAATGATGGGTTACTAATTAAAAAAATGCGAATTATAAAAATAGTGTTGTGGACGCTTTGGCGCGTTTGGTTTTATATAATGATGGCAATTCCAATTTTGGTGATGTTTCCTTTTTTGGTAGTTTCTATCTTAAAAGAAAAATGGTATCCTTACTTTTTTGTGATGGCTAGAATTTGGGCCAAATGTATTTTATACGGTTCCGGATTTTACTATAAACTTAAAGATACTGCGAATTTAGATGAAGCGAAAAGCTATATGTTTGTTGCCAATCACACGTCGATGGCAGATATTATGTTGATGTTGGCGATTGTCAAAAATCCGTTTGTTTTTGTTGGAAAAAAAGAATTGTCAAAAATTCCGTTGTTTGGTTTTTTCTATAAACGTACTTGTATTTTGGTGGACAGAAGCAGTCAAAAAAGCAGAATGGAAGTTTTTAATCGTGCGCAGAAAAGACTAAATCAAGGATTGAGTATTTGTATTTTTCCTGAAGGCGGTGTTCCTGCTGACGAATCGGTTGTGTTAGATGGTTTTAAAGATGGTGCTTTTAGGTTGGCGATTGAACACCAGATTCCGATTGTGCCGATTACTTTTCCTGATAACAAAAAACGTTTTTCGTATACTTTTTTTAGCGGAAGTCCAGGTTTGATGCGCGCCAAAATTCATCCTATTATTGAAACAAAAGGGTTGGATATTGAAAACAAAGAAGATGTAAAAAAGTTGAATGAACAAACGCGACAAATTATTTATAACCAGTTGATGGATGACCTAAAAAAAAGCATCAACTGAGGTATTTTTTCCAATTTTAAACTAAAAAGCCACCTAAGTTTAAGAACCTAAAATTTATAACTTAATCCAGAATACAACCCAATGATATAAGGATTAAAGTTGCCCGAATTTGAATTGAAAGTATTCATTTGGTATTTCAAAATTGAATCGAGATTAAGATAGAAAGATTTGTATAAATTATAGTTTATTCCCAAACCAACATTGGTGCTAAAGTTAATTTTATTGACATTATTAGCTTCACCAAGTGTCATATTATATTTTTGGGATGTTAGTGAAATAGCATTTTCATCAAGAAAAAGCGTGCTTAAACCTGTGATGACATTTACCTTTATTTTTTTATTGATAACGGCATACGACAACTCGAAAGGAATTTCGTAATAACCGAATTCTTGACGAAGTGTTCCTTTGTATACGCTATTGGAAGCCAGCGTGAAGCCATCAACAGGATTTGCTCCATTGGCCACAAATTGAAGCGTGTTTTCTGTTGAAACAGCTACCAAACTTTCTGAATTTTGGGTGTTTTCTAGAAAGGCTACATCGTTAGTGGTATAATCTAAATCTAGTTTGTTGATTCCGGTACGAATGGTTAATTTTTTGGTCAAATTGTATTGCAAGCCAACACCGTAACTCAAGCTATTTTCGTAACTTTTTGAGTTGTTATTAAATTTGGCATCAACAGGAGAATCATCAGAAGTTGAACCAAAAAAGATAGGCGCTATGGCTGATGTAATTTGCCAACGATTGGTTTCAGATGGATTTTTTTTCTTTTTATACTTTTCTTTTTGTGCTAAAATAGCTTCTAGTTCATTGGTTGAATTTGTGAGTGACCAAGCAATCTCATCTTCTTTTTTGGTGTGCTTCGCCAATTCGCTATTGCTCGGGTCAGTAATTGTTGCAATGACTTCAGGATTAGTTGTTTTTTTAGAATTAGGAATGTTTTTTTCAGATATTTTTATATCGGTTTCACTTGTGTTTTTAACTTTTGAATCTGTTGTAACAATAGCATTCGATTTATTTTTTTCTAATAATTGGTTCGCTTTTTCTAGTGCATTATTGTCAATAGCATTGTTTTTTTCATTCAAATTAAGTTCGTTCTTTTCAGAAGAATTTTGACTGTTTTTGCTTTTATTTTTATTAGAAACTACCGCATTTTCATTTGAATTATTTACAAAAAAAAATGGGTTTTGTTTTTTATTTTTAATAGCTTTTGAAGCTGAAGAGTTTGAAACAACTGCTTTATTTTTAACGTTTTGAATTTTATTTCCGTTTACTAAATTTTTATTTTCACTAGTTGAATTTTGATTTTGTTTCGATATTTCTTCCTTGTTTTTTACTTTTTCAGATGTAACAATAGCGTTTTTTTTATTGGTTATTTCATCGTTAGAAATAGTTGTTTTAGTAACAACTTCATTTTTGGAATTTTGTTCTTGAGAATTGGTACTTCGATTACTTTCAGTTGGCTTGCTTTGAATTTTGAATTTGAATTTTGAGTTTTCAACATATTGATTTCCAATAAAAATACTAACAATTATAAGTGCTGCAATGCCAGAAAATTTCCACCAAAATGGGATTATTCTTCTTTTTCCTTCTTTTTCTTGAAGTGAAGATTCGATGTTTTTCCAGATTTTTTCATTTGGAGTTGCCTCAAAATCTTTGAATTTCTCCTGAAATAATCGATCTATTTTTTTTGAGTTCTTCATAACGATTTATGAATTATGTTTTGTGCTGCTTTTGCTTCTATTTTTTGTTTTAAAATCATTCGTGCTCGCGACAAGTTTGATTTAGATGTTCCTACTGAAATTTCTAATAAATTGGCAATTTCTTGGTGTGAAAAATCATCAATTACATAGAGATTAAAAACCAATCGATATCTTTCGGGCAATTCTTTAATGAGCTCTAACAGGTAATCAATAGAAATACTTTCTTCGTTTATTTCGACTTCTACATCTTCAGTTTCGGGAATATTTTCGGTTATAATTTCTAGATGTTTGGTTTTTCTATACTTTTTAATTGCGGTGTTTATAATCACTCTTTTTGCCCAACCCTCAAACGAACCTAGATTTTTATATTGATTTATAGTTTTAAAAATTTGAATATAACCATCTTGTAAATTGTCCTCTGCCTCACTATAATTGCTAGAATATTTAAGGCATAAACCAAATAATTTTTTTGCAAACAAAACATAGAGTTGCTCCTGAGCTTTAGACTCATTTTTTTGACAACCCGAAATGATTTGTTCTAAAGTCAATTTTTTTATAGAATGTTGATTGAATGGGTTAAGAAAGTGCCATCAGGTTGTTCGATTTTAATAATTTGCTCTCCAGTTGTGGTTGGTGTAAAATTGTAAATAGTCTGTACTTCCATTAAGGCTAACGTACAAGTACATCCTACATAGCGAGCAAATATTTTCAAGGTTTTAGTATTTCCAGAGTTGTTTTCAGCTATATAGCCAAACCTGCCACAGCCATCATTAACAGTAAATTTGACAGTAATTGTTATGTTTTGATTAACCATTGCAGTTTCAGGAACTAACGCAGTATCAACAGCAGTATGAACGAGCAAATTACAAGGTTCTGGTGTTCCACATCCTTTGCGTACAAATTTGTACAATAATCCATCAGCAGCAATTCCGGTATCAATTATCATTTCGTTGCCTTCAATTTTTACGCATAAATCTGAAATAAAATTTGAAATAGAAACTTTATAAAAATTTGCCATACCACAAGTTGAAGAATTTTCATTGAATGAATAGGCATATGAACCAGTTTCAAGACCAACACTTTGAGCTGTCATACTCGGATTATTGTTGATAACCGTTAAATTCTGACCAAAGTGATACGTTATCCAACTTGGGTCTAGATTGATGGTTGGAGCAAATCCGCCCGAAACACTCACCAACGACCAAGAGCCTTCAATGGCATTGATAGGGTTTTGATTTATTTTGGTAGTTTCATTTGTACATGATACTAAAAGTATAAAAAGAAAAAGTATTTTTAAAAATGTTTTCATACTTTATAATTTTATGATTTTGAGAGAATTAGTAAAATTATTTTCAAAAGAAAGAAAATAAATTCCTTTAGGAAAATCGCTAAAATTCAATTCTGTTTTGGTGCTTGGCAAATTATTTTTTTCGATTATTTTTTGTCCTAAAGCATTAAAAATCGTTACCGATTTACTTTTTTGGTTTTCGATAGTCAAAAAATCTGTTACCGGATTTGGATAGGCAATAATGGCATTATTTTGTTCAAAATTCTGATTTTGTAGATTTCCGCCAGTAACCGTAAACGTTACTGTCATTGGTTCATATTGCATAGAAGGCGCATAATTATTGTTGATATAGCAAGTTATGGTATATTCTCCAGCTGCCAATGTTCCGAGATTTATTGTTGATGAATTGGTGCAGATAAAGGTAGCAGCTCCAACATCATAAAAAAAGTTATATTCAAACGAATTACCAAAATTCGAAGTTGTAAAACTGATCATTTCACAGCTTCCAGAACTCCATAATGCATTAATAGTAAGTTGTATCTGATCATTAACCGTTGGGTTTTCTGGAGCAATTTGCAAACTAGTTATTGTTGAAGTGTTATCAACTTGCGAAAAGATATTTCCACAAAAAAACACTAGAAATAAAAGGATTGTCTTTTTCAAAGTATTAATTTTTTAAAATAATTACCCATTTCCAAGTTGCCGGATCTCCAAAGCCGACGCTTGGTTGGTATAGAAATATTTTTAATGTTGCATTTGGATTTGCATTTCTATATTCTCTTACTTTTATTAAACTTTGAATTTGAGTCCAAACAACTGAATAATCATATGGAGGCAAAGGCATATTAGCTGGATAGACATTTGGGTCAAAAATATTTTCATAGATTGGTTCGTTGTAATAATCGGCAGTTAAAGCATATTCAAAAGAACTTTCGGGTTGAAAATCGGTTGGAAAATGAATATCGCCAGTTCCCATCCAAATAATATCTCCGTAAAAAAGAAGCGAGTTTAATTCTGTATAGAATATTTTTATAGAACCAAAATCTCCAGGCGGAACATATTGATAATTGGTAGAAAAAGTTGGTGTGTTTGTGTCAAAAGTAAACTCTTTTCCTCCTTCAAACGTATTGGTGGTGTAATCGACTTTTAATAAAAGGACTTTGTTGGTTCCAGATTGTTGTATTAAATCTGAGCCATTTGTATTGTTTAGCAAATCAGTTGAACAAGATGTCAAAAGAATAAGACATAATAAAGAGATAATTTTTTTCATACCTTAAAAGTTTATTAGTTGTTGTTTTAATAAGAAGCCAATAATTAAAAAAGGTTGCGTTTTAAACCAAAAAAATCCGTTTTTACACGGATTTCATTTGTTAAGCTTCTGCTAATGCTTTAATATGTGCTTTTATTTTTTGTTCTAACTCATCAGCTAATTCTGGATTGTCTTTTATAAGAAGTTTCACTGCATCACGACCTTGACCTAATTTGGTTTCGCCATAACTAAACCATGAACCCGCTTTTTTGATAATTTCAAATTCTACAGCTAAATCTAAAATCTCACCTGTTTTAGAAACCCCTTCACCGTACATAATATCGAATTCGGCTACTTTAAAAGGTGGCGCCACTTTATTTTTAACCACTTTTACTTTTGTTCGATTTCCAATTACGTTTTCACCATCTTTTATTTGAGATGAACGACGAATATCTAAACGAACAGAAGCGTAAAATTTCAATGCATTTCCACCTGTTGTAGTTTCAGGATTTCCGAACATAACACCAATTTTTTCTCTCAACTGATTTATAAAAAACACTGTACAGTGAGTTTTGCTAATAGTTCCTGTTAATTTTCTCAAGGCTTGTGACATCAAACGAGCGTGTAATCCCATTTTAGAATCACCCATTTCGCCTTCAATTTCACTTTTTGGTGTTAAGGCAGCAACCGAGTCAATTACTACAATATCAATAGCTCCAGAACGGATTAGGTTCTCGGCAATTTCTAATGCTTGTTCTCCATTATCAGGCTGTGATATAATTAGATTTTCAATATCAACACCCAATTTTTCTGCATAATTTCTATCAAAAGCATGTTCTGCATCTATAAAAGCTGCAATTCCTCCTGCTTTTTGAGCTTCAGCAATAGCATGAAGTGTCAAGGTTGTTTTACCTGAAGATTCTGGCCCGTAAATTTCAATAATACGTCCTTTTGGGTAACCATTTACACCAAGAGCTAAGTCCAATCCGAGCGAACCAGAAGAAATAGTTTCTACTTCTTCAACGGCTTTATCGCCCATTTTCATTACGGTTCCTTTTCCGTAAGTTTTATCTAATTTATCTAGTGTAAGTTGTAGTGCTTTTAATTTGGCTTCTTTTTCTGAACTCATCTTTTCCTTCATTTAATTGGTATTAATTTTTGTAAAAATAATTATTTTTTCAATGTAAAATCAGATTCCTTTTTTGAGTTTTGAACAATTGTGTAAGTTAATTTATCAGTTTGCTTTTTAGAAGTATAAATTATATGAATGTGAAAAAAAAGATTGTTTTCTAAGTTATTTGTTTTTTTGTATTTTTGTTAGGATTAAATAATTTTCAGCTCAAATTATTGAAAAATGGAAACGATCTCTATTGACACATTAACTAAAAAACTAAAAAATGCTCCTCAAAGTGTTTTAGAACGTGTTATGGTTTATATTGATGCGCTTGTAGAATCTGAAAAAAAAAGCAAACCTTATGAGTTGTCTAAAGAACAACAACAAGTATTAGATAGTCAACTTAATTCCGACAAGTCAACTTATACAGAAGCCGAAACGCTTTTTGAGGATTTGAAAAAGAAGTATGAGTTATAAGATAATCGTTTCGCCAATAGCGGTTAAAAATTTAGATGATGCAGTTGAATATTATGTTTCTAATGTAAGCAAAAAAGTAGCTTTTGATTTTTTGAAAGACTTCAAAAAAACATATAAAAATTTACAAATCAACCCTTTTTACCAGATTCACGATAATAATTACAGATTTTTACCATTTGATAAATTCCCATTTGTAGCTTTCTTTATTGTTGATGAAATTAGTGAAACGGTATTCTTAAATGCGGTGTTTCATACTTCTCAAAACCCTATAAAATATCCTATCAGATAATTACATTTAGCAATTTCTTTGTGAATGTTCTGTTTTTAGAACAATTGTGTAAGTTAATTAATTACCTTATTTTAGCCAATAATTTTTTAGCAATGGAAAAGCTTATATCCTATCCAATTTCGGTAATTTATTATTTGTGTTTTGGCTTGTGTTTGGTTGTATTTCATCCAATTCAATGGGTTTGTTTCAATGTTTTTGGTTACCAAGCGCATAAAAAAAGTGTAGATTGTTTAAATTTTTTTCTTACCAAATGTACTAACCTTCTAGGAACAACCTACACGTTTAAAAATAGAGAATTAATACCAAAAAATGTTCCTGTACTATTTGTTGCCAATCATCAAAGTTTGTATGATATAGTTGGAATTATTTGGTATTTGCGAAAACATCATGCTAGTTTTGTTAGTAAAAAAGAATTGGGAAAAGGAATTCCGAGTGTTTCTTATAATCTAAGACACGGCGGTTCTATTCTTATTGACAGAAAAGATCCTAAGCAAGCCATTCCATTAATTAAAGGACTTTCTTTATATATAGAAAAGCACAATCGTTCAGCTGTAATTTTTCCAGAAGGAACTCGAAGTAAAACAGGAAAACCAAAAGAATTTGCTCAAAGTGGTCTGAAAATTCTGTTTAAATATGCTCCTTCTGCCTATGTTGTACCAATTAGTATAAACAATTCATGGAAAATGGTTAAATTTGGTGCTTTTCCAATGGGTTTAGGAAACAAACTTGAGTTTATAATTCACGAACCCATGGCTGTGAAAGATTTTTCATTTGAAGAATTAATCGAAAAAACAGAAAAAACAGTTATTGAATCAGTTAATGAGTATAAAAATTTATAATATTTAAAAAAATGTCAATAAAAAATATCCGTCTAGAAGTAATGCAATTTCTAGAAAATAAAGTAGATTCGTTTATAGACGAATTTTTAATTCCGGTTGAAAAAATCTGGCAACCATCAGACTTAATTCCTGACTCTCAAAGCGAAACTTTTTTTGAAGACGTTAAAGAATTACAAGAAATAGCCAAAGATTTACCTTATGATTTTTGGGTAGCAATGGTTGGAGATACAATTACCGAAGAAGCATTACCAACGTACGAATCATGGTTGATGGATGTTGAAGGTGTTGATAATGTAGAGCGAAATGCCTGGGCAAGATGGGTTCGACAATGGACTGGAGAAGAAAACCGTCATGGTGATTTGCTAAACAAATATTTGTATTTGTCGGGCAGAGTAAACATGCGTGAAGTTGAAATAACAACACAACATTTAATAAGTGACGGTTTTGATATTGGGACAGGAAGAGATCCATACAAAAACTTTGTTTATACTAGTTTTCAAGAACTTGCAACCTATGTTTCACACAATAGAGTTTCTCAAATAGCTAAAGATTATGGAGATAAAAAATTGGCAAAAGCATGTAAGTTAATCGCTGGTGACGAAATGCGTCATCACCACGCTTATTCTGAATTTGTGAATCAAATTTTTAAGGTTGATCCATCCGAAATGATGTTGGCTTTTCAGCACATGATGAAACTTAAAATTACAATGCCAGCTGTTTTCTTAAGAGAATCGGGAGAAAAAATTGGTACAGCTTTTGAAGAATTTTCTAACTCTGCACAAAAATTAGGGGTTTACACTGCAAATGATTATGTAGAGATTTTGCAAAAACTTGTAGATAGATGGCAAATAGATAAAATATCTGGACTTACAGACGAAGCAGAAAAAGCAAGAGATTATTTGATGAAATTACCAGGAAGAATGGCTAAAATTTCGGAAAGGTTGGTATTGCCAGAAGAAAATAAAATCTTCAAATGGGTGCAACCGGCTATTGTTGGATAATGTATGTTTAAGACTTTTATCAATTGGTTTTTACCAAAAAAAGAAACGAAAATTGTTGATACTATGAACAAATTTTTGATTGTTGGACTGGGAAATATCGGTGCAGAATATCTCAATACAAGGCATAATATAGGCTTTAAAGCCTTAGATTATTTTGCCAAAAAAAATTCAATTTCTTTTGAAACTGTAAAGCTAGGTTCAATGGCACAATATCGTTTTAAAGGAAAAACCTTTTTTCTATTGAAACCAAACACATACATGAATCTTAGTGGGAAAGCCGTTCACTATTGGATGACACAAGAAAAAATTCCGTTAGAAAACATATTAGTAATTACTGACGATTTGAATCTTTCATTCGGAACAATAAGAATAAAACCAAAAGGCAGTGATGGTGGCCACAATGGATTGAAAAACATTAATTTATTGCTAAACACTCAAAATTATTCCCGTTTCCGATTTGGAATAAGTGATGAATTCAAAAAAGGACAACAAGTAAATTATGTTTTAGGCGAATGGGATGAGGTTGAAAAAGAAAAATTACCTGAACGATTGGAAGTAGCTTCAGAAGTAGTAATTTCATTTGGAACTTCTGGTATAGGAAACACAATGACAACTTTTAATGGAAAATAGTTATGAAGAATTATTCAATTATGCTAGCTAGTCTTTTTTTGTTTTCATGTAATTGTTCCAAACAAACCGTAAAGGTTAACCCAAAAAAAATTGTTCTTGAAAGTCTGTGTCCAAAAGAAGGAGATTGCAAAATAGAAATTCTTGAGAACAAAAAAATGACTGTTCTTGATGATGGAACAGGAAGTTTATACTATCAATTAGAAGATGATTTGAAGCATAAAGTGATCAAATACACTTACGATAAAAAAGTTGAAGCAGATTTGCAAGATGCTAATTATAGAGAAGAAATTGTGTTTGAAATAGAAAATGAATTTAAAGAAGAAACTATTTCAAATGAAAATCTTCAAAATGTAAAAATGTTATTTGGTCGATTTTGTTATTGTAAAGGACAAGCAGGAAATTTTAAAGTAAAGAATGGAAATCTAAAAATAACAAAAGATAAAATAGATTTAGATTTTGAAATAAAAGAAGTTCCGAAGATAATAAAAAATATTTCAATTAGATTAAAATAAAAAAGAGTTCGCAATTAGCGAACTCTTTTAGTATATAATTGTTTCAGTGATTATTCAACCACAATTTTCTTAACAATTTTCTTATCTCCATCAGTAATAGAAACTAGGTAAATTCCTGATTGCGCATTATCTAATTGAATAGTTTGATTAAACAATCCCGAATTAGCATATTGGTTTTCAAATATTTTTCTACCTCTTAAATCAATAACTTCAATACCTACTTTGTTAGATGAATTAGAAGCAAATTGAACAGTAAATTCTCCACTATTTGGATTTGGATATATTGCTAAATCTTGAAATGAGAATTCTTCATTAGCTAGTAATGTAACGACATTTCTACAAATTTCTAGAGCTATAGAATTGATAGTTCCAGTATTTCCGGCTACTAAATCTTTGAAACCAAAAGACCAATTACCTGCAGGAACATTTATATTTAATGTATTCAAATTTGCACTAGTTGGAGGAATATAAGTTCCTGATGTAGGACTTGCACATGTTAGCACAGAACCTTGTTGGTCAAATGTTATGTTCATATTAGCACTTCCAGCGCATTGTTGGTTGTAAATATTTATCAAACTGCCACTAGGTCTAGACATTGAGATAAAATAGTTTTGTATATTAGGATGCGTTGCATTAATCGTTACATTTACATCGCTAATAGTACCACCAACAGGCACATTTATAGTTTTTACAGTAAATGAATTTGAACCATCTGCAGGAGCAAATGCGGGGCCAGTATAGTTATATGTTGTACATTCTGTTGCTACAGAATAACCCAATAAAAAGTTTGTAGAGTTTACAGCATAATAAATATTTCCATCAGCTTCTACCATCAATCTACAAGTTTGAGATGCTGGTAAACTAGGAACAGTTATTGTTTCTGAGCCATCGTTTGGAGTTCCAGCTACTAAAACATGTGGGAATGTTAAACCGCCATCTGTTGATAATTTAATTGTAACTGTTGCAGTATTTACTGGCGCGACATTTGTTCCTGCAACATTCCAAGTTACAGTTTTAGTTGAACCCGCTGCCCAACCTTCCTGAGTTGATTGTGATGTAACAGTAAATGGACCAGCAGTTCCATTAACGGTTACTGTGTTGGTAGCCCTTTTAGTTTGCCCACCATTTACCAGCTCATTATCTCTAACTAAAAGTGAAAAAGTCATAGTTCTTGCAACAGATGGGGTTACTTCCCATTGAGGGGTTAAATTTCCAGCCAAAACACTTGAAAGTACAGGCATGTATCTTTTAGAAGAACTTGAAGGGATTAACGATCTATAATTTGGACCAGAAGCACTAGTTGCTAGTGGTGGTTGTGTAGAACTTTGAAAGTTATATTGTTCCCAACAATACGTTAAGGCATCACCATCAGCATCTGTTACTTGCGCGTCTAAAACAAAAGCCGTAGACTTTGGTATTGTGTAATTTTGTAATGCTGCGATTACTGGAGCACTATTATTATTCGGCAAAATATCACCGCAATTCCCTGTACCATTAACATGGCTTATCATTTGTAAAATACTTCTTGCATGAAAATATGCGTCAGAGGCACCTTGAACGTTAGGCGGACAAATATTGGCATAAGCCATAATTGTACTTCCACTTCCAGGTTCGAATGCGCTTGTTGGTGCTACATTGCCATCGCATGAGTTGTTAAAAGTGTGGTCGCAACCCCATTGGTGTCCTATTTCGTGAGCTACATAATCAATGTCGTATGGATCTCCTACCGGAGCGTCAGAACCAGTTATTCCTCTAGCTTTGCTTCCTGTACAAGGTACATTTTTTTGAGCAAGACCACCACCTCCTGTACTAACGGTGTGACCAATATCGTAATTAGCTGAACCAATAGTTGCGTCAATTACGGTCTGACTTTCATTTATTAGAGAGCCTGGATTTGTATTTGAGAAGCTATCAGAAGTTATAAATATAATATTTTCATTGTTAGGAACCAATACCATAGTAAGTGCCATGTCATTTTCGTAAATTCCATTTAATCTTGTCATTGTTACATTCATTGCTGCTAAAACGGCGGCTTTCTTTTGTGCTAAAGTTCCACTATTTAAACCAGCTGCGCTAACATGAAATCCTGCATATTCTATGGTACAAGCCATAGCTAAACGATATGTTTTGAATAAGCCATTTTCAGCACGTAAAGCAATTTCACTAGTATCAATATCGGCTGGATTTATATCAGTTTCGTTAACAACTCCACATTCAAAAACTCTATTAGTTGTTAAATCAGATTTATTATAAACTATATAATGATTTAAATCTTTAGAATATGGATCAATGTAAGAAGCGCTTTTATCTGCTGCAAATGTCATTGTATGTAATCCAAAAAGAGTTGTGCTAAAACGTATAGTTGCTGTTTTATCATCAATTCCTTTTCCAACATAAGCTTGAATTTCAGGATGTCTTGCCGCCAAATCTTGGTGCATCACTGAAGCTTCATATATTCTGAAATTTTGCAATTCTCCTTCAGCATTCGGGAAAGCTACAATAACATTAGAAACTTCTCCAGATAATCTTTTAGGAGCAGAAGCCAACACATTTTTTAATTCATTAAAGTTTAATGAATACAATTGGTACTTAGTTGGGTTAGAATCTCTTGGAAGTTTTTCAAGACCAACAACATCTTTTGAATCCAGTTTTTGCCATAAATTAGATTGACCAAAACTGCTTACAGTTAGTAAAACTGTTAGTAAAAGTAATAATTTTTTCATTTCATTTTTTGTTTAATAGACTGTAAAAATAGTATTTATTTTTTATTTTGATAGTTATCAGTTATATATTTAACAAATATTGAAGATTTTAGTTGTCTTTTTTATATTATTAATCCTTTATAAAATATATTTTTGCCACAAAAATTTAAAGTTTGAAAGTTTTCAATTCTATTTCGAGTTATGTTAGTCAAAAACAGTCAATTGTTACCATTGGAACATTTGACGGAGTTCATATTGGGCACCAAGAAATTATTGAAAAAATTATTGAAGATGCCCAAAATTCGGATTATGAAAGTTTAATTTTAACTTTTTTTCCACATCCAAGAATGGTTTTGGCTCATGAATTGGGTGTAAAACTATTGAACACCATAAACGAAAAAATCGAATTACTTGAAAAAATTGGACTCTCTAATTTAATTATTCATCCCTTTGACGAAATATTTTCACAATTATCAGCCGAAGAATTTGTTGCCAAAATTTTAGTTGAAAAATTAAAAATCAAAAAGATAATTCTTGGTCACGACCATCGATTTGGTAAAGATAGAAGCGCCTCGATTGATGATTTAATAATTTTTGGAAAAAAATACAATTTTGAAGTGGAGCAAATTTCTGCTCAAAAAATTGACCAAGTTGCCATAAGTTCTACCAAAATAAGAACGGCTTTATTAGAAGGAAATATAGTTCTTGCTAATCAATATCTTGGTTATCAATATTCTTTTTCAGGAAAAGTTATAAAAGGAAAACAATTAGGAAGAACAATAGGTTTTCCAACTGCTAATATTCAAATAGATGAAGCATACAAACTTATTCCAAAAAACGGTGTTTATATTGTGAAATCGTCTATTGATGAAAAAATCCATTTTGGAATGATGAATATTGGAAATCGACCAACTGTTGATGGAAAAAATCAAACTATTGAGGTTTATTTCTTTGATTTTGATAAAGATATTTATTACACTTCTATATCGGTAACAATTTTAGATAGAATTCGTGACGAAAAAAAGTTTGATTCTTTAGAGGATTTGAAGAAACAAATCGAAAAGGATAAACAATCAGTAATTACTTATATTAAACAACCTTAGTTTCAAATAACATTAATCTTTGTTTCTTATTATTGAAATAACTACTTTTGAAACATTGTTAAAATAAATAAAATGACTCCAACAAGACATAACTGGACAAAAGAAGAAATCATAGCTGTTTACAACAAACCTTTAATGGATTTAATGTACGAAGCAGCAACGATTCATAGAGAAAATCACGACCCAAATGTGGTTCAAGTTTCTACTTTATTATCTATAAAAACTGGTGGTTGCCCAGAAGATTGTGGCTATTGTCCACAAGCAGCAAGATACCATACAGATATTGAAGGTAATGATTTAATGAGTGTTCATCAGGTAAAAGCACAAGCATTACGTGCTAAATCAAGCGGTTCTTCTCGTGTATGTATGGGAGCAGCCTGGAGAAATGTAAAAGACGGACCAGAATTTGATCAGGTTCTTGAAATGGTTCGAACTATCAATAAATTGGATATGGAAGTTTGTTGTACGTTGGGGATGCTTACCGAAAATCAAGCACAACGATTAGCCGAAGCCGGACTTTATGCCTATAACCATAATTTAGACACTTCAGAAGAATATTATAAAGAAGTAATTTCGACGCGTGGTTTTGAAGATAGATTGCAAACAATAGATAATGTTAGAAAAACAAATGTAACCGTTTGTAGTGGTGGAATTATAGGAATGGGAGAAAGTATTGAAGATAGAGCAGGAATGTTAGTTGCTTTATCAACATTAAATCCGCAACCAGAATCGGTACCTATAAATGCACTTGTTGCTGTTGAAGGAACTCCAATGGAAAATGAGAAGCCTGTAGAAATTTGGGAAATGATTAGAATGGTAGCAACAACCAGAATTATCATGCCAGATACACAAGTTAGACTTTCTGCTGGAAGAACTGAAATGAGTAGAGAAGGACAAGCAATGTGTTTCTTTGCTGGAGCAAATTCAATTTTTGCAGGAGATAAACTTTTGACAACTCCAAATCCAGATGTAAATGAAGATATGAAAATGTTTGAAACGCTTGGTTTAATGCCACAAAAACCATTCATCAAATTAATGCAACCTAAAACAGTTGAAGCCGAAGATTCTCAATACCAAGCTTTAGGAGAAAAACCAAAATGGACAAGACCTGAGCACAAGATCGAACGAAATTTAGAAGCTTCAATTAAAGGTAAATAAATTAAAAAACTCTTGCTATATAGACTGCACCCAAAAGTTTAGACACTATTTGGGGCATGTTCAATAAACAAGAGTTTTTTAATTTTAAGATTATTGAATTATTCAACCGTTCCTATAAAATCTAAATCATTTCCAGTTGTATTGTTTATGTACCAAGTTCCTCCAGTTCCGCCGTATCCAACAATTCTAAAAGTAACAGTAATGTTAGAAATATTTTGAAGATCATAGTAAGAATCTAAAGGGATTTCAGAAACATTATTACCAGCCCCGGCTGTGCTACCTAAAGCAATTGGAGTTCCAATATTGATAAAAGTTGTTCCATCAATTGAATATTGCCATTGAGCACTTGTTGGACCAGTCGTGGATCTTCTAAAGTTATGTGCTGCAATTTTAACAAAAGAATAAACGGCAGTTGATGGCAATGATAAAGTAATAGTTGCGTAATCACCGTTTGTAATTGCATTTGCTAAGGTTAAATAATCAAACCCATTTCCGCCCCAAGCACCAGTAGCACCAGTAGTGGTTGAGTTTAATCCAGAACCGCGAACCAAACTTGCCGAAGTAATTTGATTGATTGTACCAGCAAAAGGAGAAGGGCCAAAATTATTAGTTCCACCAGGTAAGCCACCCACTTCCCAATTAGCATAAGACACTAATGAATTATTTGTGTTACCAAAAATTTGCCACTTTGTACCATCCCAACCCAAAAAGATTTTTTTGTTAGTATCAAAGACTATCAACCCTTCAGAAGCAGTTGCAGACAACGAATTAATTGCCGAAGTAGTTAATCTAGGGACAAGTAATCCTTTAGAAGTTGAGGATATATCTAATTCTGCAGAAACATGTGGAGTTGGTGTATTAATACCAACTTGAGCGTTCAAAGAAGTGACTGCTATTAAAAATAAAAATAATAATTGTTTTTTCATAATTCAAAAGTATTCAAATAACAAATAAAAGCTTATATTTCAGTATAAAATTATTGTTATTTTGCTATTAATTTTAGTGCAAGAGTAACTTAATATAAAGATATAAAAATATTATAGAACATTTTTAAAAATTTAAATAAAATCTATGCAACATGAATTTCGTTCAATTTTTAACATTAATTTTGAGTTTCTAATTTTTTAAAAAAAATTAAATCATTTTGAACCAGTCAATTTCTTATACTTTTGAAGAAGCCAAAAAAAAATTGGAAGCTTATTGTGCTTATCAAGAACGATGCCATAAAGAGGTTGTTTCAAAGCTTTGGGATTTAGGACAAAAACAAAATGAAATTGACGAAATAGTTAGTTATTTAATTAACCAAAATTTTTTGAATGAGGAGCGTTTTGCTTGTTCATTTGCAAGAGGAAAACATCGCATAAAATCTTGGGGAAGAGTTCGAATAGTTAGCGAATTGAAATTTAGAACTATTTCGCAACGTAATATTACAACTGCTTTAAAAGAAATTTCGGAAGAACAATATCATGAAACATTTGACAAACTAGCCGAAAGAAATTGGGAAAGTTTGCACGAACGAAATTCATTAAAAAAAAGAAAGAAGTTTTGCGACTTTTTACTACGAAAGGGTTTTGAAAGCGAACTTGTTTACGAAAAAGTAAAAGAATTGGAGAAATAATTTTCAGTTGACAACTCGAAACTAAAAATCTTTACTCAATAAAACACTAACCGCATTTCCGCCAAAACCAACAGCGTTTATTAATACTTTTTTTATTTGTTTTTTATGAAATTGCTTTTCAGCGAAAGGGACTTCAATAAATTGATTGTGTTGCATCATTAAAATAGCCATTTCCATATTTAGCATTCCCGATGCTCCGAAAGTGTGACCTACTTTCCATTTGTTGGTAGTAAGTATTGGATGATTTTTCCCGAAGACTTTTTGAATGGCTTTGACTTCAGAAGTGTCACCTTTTAAAGTTCCTGGTGCATGCATAACGATTGCATCTACATCTTCGAGATTGGTGTTTTGTAAAGCCATTTTCATAGATTTTTGAAAACAATTGGCTTCATCAGAAATGGAAATATTGTGTTCAATATCATCTGTCGCGTAGCCAATTCCTTCGATATAGGCCAATGCGTTTTCTTTTTTATCCAATTCTAAACAAGCTACAGCTGCGCCTTCTCCAAGAACCATAGTGTTTTTAGTTTTTGTCAAATCAAAAGCTTTGCACGGAAATTCATCAGATTCTTTTGAATAAATCTTCAAAGCATTCATTTGTGCTATTGTAAAGTCGGTTAATGGCGCTTCACTTCCACCGACAAGAAATTTGGTAGCCATACCAGATTGTAACCAAGCAACGGCATTTAAAACGGCGTGTAAAGCAGTTGAACAGGTTATAGAATGTGAAATTTCGGGGCCATTGTTTTTTAAATCGTGTGCAACCCAAGAGGATATATTTCCAAGAGTTGTAGTTGGCGATGCTAATGTTGACGTTTTTCCAGTTTCGAGAAATTCTTTATGGTGTTTTTCGAATAATTGAGTTGCACCACGAGAAGAACCAATGTTTATTCCGAAAGTATCACCGTTTTTCCAGCCAGCATTTTTAATGGCTTGACGCGAAACTAAAATAGAAAGCAAAACCGTTTCATCTAATGATTTGTATTTGATTTCAGATTGTTTTAAAATTTCAATTTTGTTTCTTATTTCTGCTGGAATTGTGGCTACATGTTGAGGTTGACCATTGAAAATTTTACTTAAAAAAAGTGTTTCGGTTGAAAGATAATTTTTCCAAATAGCCTCAGGATTATTTCCTAATGGAGAAATAGAAGCAAGTGATGTTATGGCGATTTTAGTTTTCAATAGTAAAAATTTAACCACTAAGTACACTAAGCGATCACGATGAACACAAAGCTTAGCGCACTTAGTGCATTCTTTGTGACCTTTGTGGTTAAGTTACAAAATTACACTATTTCTAATGCTTTTTCGATAGTTTGATAGACTTTTTCTAATTGATTTTTGGAAATTACATACGGTGGCAAAATGTAAACAATGTTTCCAACTGGGCGCAAAATAATGCCGTTTTCGATGAAAAAATTATAGAGTTTGTTGCGCATGGTTCCGTAATAACTTTCTTGAGAATCGGTTTTGATTTCTAGGGCAAAAATAACACCGAGAACTCTTGTAGTTTTTATTTTTGGATGTGATTTTATTTTAGATTCAAAAGCCAAATGACTTTGATTTATTTTATTTATATTCTGCTGAATTTCAGGAGTTTGTAATAGAAAAATACTTGCCAAGGCTGCAGCACAACCAGTCGGATTTGCAGTAAATGTATGTCCGTGTAAAAGAGCTTTGTTGGTGTCGTTGTCATAAAACCCATCGAAGATTTCTTGAGTAAAAGTGGTAATTGCCATTGGAATTGCGCCACCTGTTAAGGCTTTTGACAAGCACATCATGTCGGGTTTTTCGACTAAATAGTCGCATGCGAAATTTTTTCCTGTTTTACCAAAACCAGTCATGACTTCGTCGGCAATGGTGAAGACATTATTTTGTTTGCAAACAGTAATTAATTGTTCTAAAATTTTGGGAGAATACATTACCATTCCGGCCGCACCAAGTGCTAATGGTTCAAAAATGAAGGCGGCAAATTCGTTGGTTTTGACTAAATTTTCTAAAGATTTAAGTGTTTTTTCTTCGTTTCCAGCTGTTGGAACAGGAATGCGAACGACTTCTAAAAGTGAACCTTTGAAGGCTTCTGTAAAAAATGAAATTCCGCTTGCAGCCATTGCTCCAAAAGTATCTCCGTGAAAAGCATCTTCAAAAGCGATGATTTTGGTTTTCTTAATATCTTTGTTAAAATTGTATTGAAGTGCAACTTTGATAGCTACTTCTACCGCTGTCGAACCATTGTCTGAATAGAAAATCTTTTGTTGATTGAATGGAAGAATTTCAATTAATTTCTCAGATAATTCTACTGCTTTATTGTGTGTAAATCCTCCAAATAAAACGTGCTCAAGAGTTGTTAACTGCTCATAAATAGCATCAGCAATAACTTGGTTAGAATGGCCAAAAGGATTAACCCACCAAGAAGCTATGGCATCGATGTATTCTTTGCCGTTTTCGTCCCAAAGTAAAGCGCCTTTCCCTTTTACGATTGCAGGAAAATCAGAAGCTGTTTTATGTTGCGTGTACGGATGCCAATTGTGGGCTTTATCTCGTTGTGAAAGTGACATTTTTTTTAGAATATTGAAATAGAGAATAGAATATACTAATCGCTAAATGTTTTTGCAAAGATAAGTAAGTCTATATTTTATTCTCTATTTTCTCTTCTCTTATAATGTTAAAAGTGAGTCTCTAAACTTATCAGCATAATACTGAATTACATTTTGATCGAAATACGGTTCATTATTTATTCTTCCTATAAATTTGGCTTTTGTTTTAGAAAGAATTATTTCTTCAGTAGCTTTATTTTCATCACCAGAAAAAATGATTCCGGAAACTTCAATTTTTCTAGATTTTAGAGCTTCAAAAGTCAACAACGTGTGATTAATGCTCCCTAAGTAATGGCGAGAAACAATGATGACTTTGTAATCTTTTTGAATCAAATCGATGATGCAATCTTCATTGTTTAAAGGAACAAGAACGCCTCCAGCGCCTTCAATTACAAGATTATTTTTTGTTTTTGGTTCAATTATTTTTTTTAAATCAATTGTGATTCCGTCAATTGCAGCAGCTAAATGCGGACTTGCAGGTGTATTGAGTTTATAACTGTTTTCAAAAATTTGAGATTTAGAATTTGAGATTTGAGATTTCACCTTGTGGCTATCAGAATTATCCAAATCACCTGCTTGAACAGGTTTCCAATAATCAGCTTCCAACGCTTGTGTTAGTATGGTTGATGCTACGGTTTTTCCAACATCAGTTCCAATGCCTGTTACGAATAGTTTCATAAAATGATTTTGTTCAAAGGTCGTAAACTATAATTGGATTTTAAAATAATTTCGTTTCAAGTTTAATAAATTTTATATTTACCAAAAAATAAATCATGGTATTAAGTAGATTTTGGTTAGTTATTTTTATTTCATCAATTGTGTTTGTGATTACTAGTTTATTCTCTGGAAAAAGCTACACAATTGATCATGTTTTAAATGGAAAAAAAGATGATCCTATCTTAATTTCTGAAAAATATATATCCGAATTGCCAGCTTTTATTAAAGACAGCATCGCTAAAGCACCCGAAAAAACAATGGTGATTAATCGTGATACGCTTACTATTGATACTACTTATGTTTATAAAAATAAAGTAGTTAAAATTTATAGTGGAGTTCAAAAATCAGATGGTTTATTGCCAACTTGTAAAAGCACTTTACTTGATTTGATTTTGCCTCTAATGGCCTATTTAGCCTTCTTCTGCGGATTGATGGAACTACTAATTATTTCTGGTGCTTCACAAAAATTGGCAAAGATTTTAAGCCCAGTTTTTGTAAAAGTCTTTCCTAGTATTCCGAAAAATCACCCTTCCATTTCTTATATGACTTTAAATTTTGCAGCTAATTTCCTTGGTTTAGATTCTGCTGCTACACCATTTGGGTTAAAAGCCATGGAAAGTTTACAAGAAATAAATCCCGAAAAAGATAAAGCCAGTGATGCGCAAATTATGTTTATGTGTTTGCATGCTTCTGGACTTACCTTAATTGCAACTTCAATCATTGGATATCGTGCTGCTGCAGGCGCTACAAATCCTGCAGATGTTATGTTACCTTGTATAATTACCTCTTTTATTGGAACAATTGCCGCTTTTTTAATAGTAGGAGTTAAACAAAAAATTAACTTTAAAAGTGTCTCTTTGGTTGCAGGATTGATGGGAATTATAGGAGCAATCATTGGATTGTTGATGTATGTAAATCAATTAGATTTGATAGGTAAAAACTATTTTACATCTAATCTTTCGGCTTTGATTTTGGTTGTAATTATTGTCTTTACCTTGATTTTATCATTTATTAAAGAAAAGAAATTTACCGAAGCAAATACTACCGTTTATGAAGCTTTTGTAACTGGAGCAAATAATGGTGTAAAAACAGGAGTTACTATTTTTCCTTATGTTTTAGGAATGTTAGTTGCCATTTCATTATTTAGAAATAGTGGCTTATTTGAAATAATTAGCAACTGGATTGCTTTTGTTTTTTCTAATATGGGTGTTAGCAAAGATATTATAGATGCGATGCCAGTTGCTTTGCTTCGTCCATTTAGTTCTGCTGGTTCGCGAGGATTTTTGATTGATTCTATGAATACATTTGGAGCCGATTCGATGACAGGAAGATTGAGCAGTATTTTTCAATGTAGTGCCGAAAGTACTTTCTATGTAATTGCAGTTTATTTTGGTTCGGTTAATATAAAAAACACTCGATACACATTAGGAACAATGCTTTTAGTAGATTTAATTTGTGTGATTACTGCCATTTTTGTGGCAAGTTGGTTTTTTTAAAAAAAAATTTGATAAAAAATTTAAAATAATTATTTTTTATTTTAAAAAAGTACGTATTTACAACTATTGTATTTTACATTTTGTCGTTTATATCTATAATTCATAATTTTTCTTGAATAAATCCTTATATTTGAATCTTTCCATAACACCAAAGAATCACTAACTACTTTAAATTTTCATAATTATGAAAAAATTTTACTCACTTTTATTTTTATTAATTTCTTTGTCAAGTTTTTCACAAATTAATGAAGATTTTGAAGGGATTTCTGCTCCTGATGCTTCGGGAAACTGGGCATTAATTTCTGGAGACTGGAAAACATTTGATAATGGAGTAGGACCTATTTCCAACTGGGTTCCATCTTCTGCTGCCTTAGCCCTCAATAGTATTGGTAGAGCTGCCGATGTAGCCAGAGGGTTTAATGGTCAAGATGCTACATCAGAAGATTGGCTAGTTATGCCAAGAAGACTAATGCGACCAAACGAACAACTTCGTTTTTTTACAAGACAAGGATTGAATGGAGATTCTGGAACTTTATATCAAATTAGGGTTTCTACTAATAGTGATCCAACAATTCTATCAGCTTATACTGTTTTTGAGGAGTTTACAGAAACCGAATTAAACGAAGGATTTGCATTTAACCAATATAATGAAAAGGTTATAAATATGACTCAAACAGGTCAGCAATTATTCATTGCTTTTGTTAAAGTTCATACCCAACCAGGGACAACATTAGGAGGAGATAGATGGTTAATTGATAATGTTCAACTAGCTTTGCGTTGTGTTGAACCAATAAATCTTAGTCATGAACAAACAACTTGTAATTCAGCGAGAATAAAATGGACTAACCCGGCAAATGCCAGTTTATTTAATGTTGAGGTTGGTTTATATCCTTTTGACCAAGGAACTTCTGGAAACTCTATTTTTCAAACTAATTCTGGGTTGCCAAACAATCCAAGTAATCTTTTAACTAACTTACTGCCTGGCACAGAATATGCTTATTATGTTCAGGCAGTATGTGGGCCTGGTAGAACAAGTAATTGGGCAGGCCCTTATTTTTTCAAAACGAAAGAAGAAGGGGCATTGTGTGGAAGTTGTTCTTTTTCAATTACAAATTTAGATTTACCTTTTTCAGATCAAAGCAACACAAGTGTTTATGGAGACAATATAACCCAAACTTCACCAGGAACAAGTTGTGGAGGAACTGGTACATATCTTGCGGGTCAAGATGTAGTTTATGCATACACTCCTGCAGCAGATGGACAAATCACTATATCTATGAATCCTTTTGGAGTGACTAACACAGGTATTTTTGTTTATGATAGTTGTGCAGACATTGGAGTGAATTGTGTAACTGGTATTGCCAATAATAATGGGAATGTGAGAACAATTCCAACTTTAAATGTAGTAGGTGGGACAACCTATTATATTCTAATTTCATCAACAGCAGCAACTTTTAGTTTTGAGTATTTATTAACTATACAAGAAGTTTCATGTAATCCACCAACGAGCGGAACTGCTGTTGCTGGTATGACAAGTGCAACTTTAAACTGGACAGGACCAACAGGAGCAACATCTTGGGAATATTTTGTTCAGTTAAAAGATGAGCAAATACCAAATACCACTGGAACAACTGCAACTCTCAATCCAACTGCGTTAGTAACAACAATGCAAAATGGAACAGTTTTAGCGGCAGGAACTGAATACCAATATTGGGTTAGAGCAGATTGTGGAAATGGGACATTCAGTCCTTGGGTTGGACCATTTTTATTCACTACAACTCAATGCCTTATTGAAGATCAATGTAATTATACATTTGCACTAACTGATATTGGCAGTGATGGATGGGAAGGCGGAAGAATGGAAGTAAGACAAGGAGGCATTGTCGTTGCGACTATAGGAGCAACAATAACAGGAGGTTCACAAAATGTTATTGTTCCATTATGTGATGATTTGCCTTTTGAATTATTTTGGTCAGTTGGCGGAACATCACCTGCAGAAATTGGAGTTTCTGTAAGAAACTCATTTGGACAAACATTATTTACAATGCCATCTAATAGTGCTCCAAATGTAGGGACAATTATTTTTGGTGCAAATGGAACGGCTATTACTGAATGTGATTTTCCGGTTTGTCAAGCTGTTACAGGAACACTTGGTACTGCCTCAATAACAGCATACGGAGCAACACTTAACTGGACGGTGCCAACATGGGCCGCAGGATTAGGATTTACGTATGATGTTTATATTAGCGCAGCACCATTTACAGTACCTGATGGCATTCCAACTCCGAATAACTCAACAACATTTCTGGTAGAAAATGTGTTACCAGGTTTTGCAATTCCAGAAACATTAGGATTACAACAGGATACGCAATATAGATATTGGGTACAAATAAATTGTACTAACAATGGTCCAAGTCCTTGGACAACCAACTCAGGTGTTTGGACTACTTTGCCAAAATGTCCTAAACCAACAGCTTTGAACTTGGGCACAATGGTAGTGGATACTGTTGGAGTTCCTCCAACTGTGACTGCTCCATTATATTGGACAAGTACAACACCACCAACAGAATCTGCTTGGGTATTGGCTTTGCCAGTTGTCACACCTGCTACACCAAGTTTATTATTAACCAAAAAAGTTACTGAAATAACGGGGGTTTCAGAAGGAGATACAATCAAATATGAATTTTATGTAACTAACACAGGAGGTTTGCCAATAAATAGTTTAACTATTTCTGATCCATTAATTAGTGCAAATCCAATTCCAGTTATTCCAGCTGTACTTCCTCCAGGAAATTTTGGAAAAGCAATAGCAACTTATACTATTACAGCAGCTGATGTTATAAATAGTTCTGTTACAAATAGTGCTACTGTTAATGGTCTAACTACTGCTAGTGTAGCAGTGAGTGACGTTATAGATGCACCACTTGTAACACCATTAGTTGTTTTAGCTCCAGTGCCTTTTAATCCGGGTGCTCCATGGGTTGCTGTTCCTGCTGGGCAAGGAAGTTTAGCAAATCAATTTCAATATACCGGATTAGTTCCAGACACGGCTTATAATTATTATGTTATGAATGATTGTGGTGAAACAAATGGCAATAGCTTAGTGGCAGGTCCGAGAGCATTTACAACGCCACCATCTTGCCCAAGACCAACTTTGCCAAATGTTACCGCTGCAAGTATAACAACAAGTTCAGCTACTTTTACATGGGTAAATGGCTCACCAACGGATACACAATGGGAAATTTTGCTAGTTCCAAGTCCTACTTTGACATTACCAACAGCTATTCCTTCAGATAATCCATCTTTTCCGGGGCAAATATTGACGACAGTAACTTCTCCAGATGGTTCGCCATATACAATAAATGGATTAAATGCAGCGCAAATTTACTTTTACTACATTAGAACAGTATGTAGTTCGACTAACAAAAGCAAATGGACAGCGGTAAAAGTATTTAACACACTTAGATGTTTGGATACAGAAATGTGTGATTATAGAATATGGTTGAACAATTATAATACAGATGGAAGCATTGGCGCTAATACTTGGAATGGAGCAAGACTTCAAATACGTCAAAACGGAATTATTGTTAGCACAGTTGGTACAGCTCAAGTTAATGGTAATCCAATAATTGTAAAATTGTGTCCAAACGTGCCTTATGATTTGTATTGGAGCGTTGCGGGAACTTCTCCCGACACAATAGGATTTACTTTTGCGAGTCCATTTTTTGACACATTATTTATAAAAGAACCAGGACAAGGAACTCCACAAACAGTTTTGTATAATTCAATTGGTAATTGTACCCCAACAGGCTGTTTAAAACCAATACCATTAGCCGTTGATGTTACTACAATTACAACAAGTCAAGCAACATTAACATGGACAGAACAAGGAACGGCAACTCAATGGGAAGTTTTTGTAACGCCTCAAGGAACACCAGCACCAATAAACGGAAACCCAATAGTTGGAACTTTAGTAGGTGTTTCTGTTGGATCGGGTTTTTATTACTTAGTTGACGGAACTTCTAGCGTAACAGTTACAGGTCTAAATCCCCAAACGACCTATCAATTTTATGTTAGAGCAATATGTCCTGTATCTGAGATAAGCGGATGGACTATTTTGACACCAATCTCATTCATAACAAAACCGATAAACGACAATTGTGCAGGGTCAATAAATGTTCCTGTAAATCCAAATAGAGAGTGTACTCAATTTGCTATTGGTAACACATTAGGAGCATCGGGTTCGTTACCATTAACTTCACCTGTTTGTCCTGGTAATACAGACGATGATGTCTGGTTTAATTTTGTTGCAACAAGTACGACACATATTATCAACATAAACAATATTGTTGGCACTGCAACAGATATTAATCATACTTTTTATTTAGGTTCAGATTGTGGAACTTTAACACAACTTTATTGTAGTAATCCTAATATAAGTATTGCAACAAATTTAGTTATTGGAAACACTTATAAAATCAGAGTATATACCAACGGTGCAAATTTATCTCAAACCGCAACTTTTGAAGTTTGTATTACTACTCCAGCCGCTGTTGTTAATGACAATTGTAATACCGCCACTGTTGCGGTTGTAAACGGGGGGTTAATTTGTAATCAAACCACACCAGGTTCTTTAGCTGGCGCTACTGCTTCAACTCAAGGCGGAACCACATGTGCAGGAACAGAGGACGATGATATTTGGTTTAGCTTTGTTGCCAATAGCACTCAACAGATAATAGATATTTTAAATGTTCAAGGAACAAATGTTGATATTAATCATGCAGTTTATTCAGGGTTATGTAATAATTTAACACTATTATATTGTAGCGATCCAAATCAAAGTACTGCAAATGGTTTAACTGTTGGGCAAACATATTTTATAAGAGTTTGGTCAGCTGTAGCAACTGTTCAAGACATAACTTTTGATTTATGTATAGGAAGAATTTTGCCGCCAATTACGGCTAATACAACTCAATATTCCACTCAACAATTGATTGAAGATGTATTTTTAAATACTACTTGTGCCAATGTTACTAATATAACAACATCTACAGGAACAAATTTTGGTTCTGTTAATGGCATAGGATATTTTAATAGAGCCAACTCGGAGTTTCCATTTGCTGATGGAATTGTATTATCTACAGGAAATGCAGCTAGTGTTTCTGGTCCGAATAATATAATAACACCTTTAAGTGAGGGTAATTTTTTATGGACAGGAGATGATGAACTTGAAGAAATTGTGCTTGCTGGAACAGGAACCGCCATGAATTCAAATAATGCATCTATATTGGAATTTGATTTTACTCCAATTTCTTCACCTATTAGTTTTAATTTTATATTTGCATCAGAGGAATATGGACAATGGCAGTGTGGTTTTTCAGATTCATTCGCTTTTATTTTAACAGATTTGACAACTGGTACTGTGAGTAATCTTGCTGTATTACCAAATTCAGCAACCCCAGTTTCTGTGGTAACAATTCGTGACCAACAATTTAATCCAAATTGTGAATCTCAAAATGTTGACTATTTTGGAAGCTTTTTTGGTCCAGCGTTTGGAACTGGATCTCCAGGAATCAACCCACTAGGAGATCCAATAGCTTTTAATGGATTTACTGTTCCTTTAACCGCAACTTCTGATGTAACACCAGGAGGTCAATATCATATTAAGTTAGTAATTGCTGATCAAAATGACTCTGCTTTTGACTCTGCTGTATTTTTGGAAGGTGATAGTTTTAATATAGGAAATATTGAATTAGGAAATGACTTCTTAGAAGCATCAGGAAATGCGATTTGTCCAGGTGATGTTGTCGCAATTGATTCTGGTTTAGATCCTGCATTTTATAGTTTTACTTGGTTTAAAAATTCTTTTCTTATTCCTAATGAAAATAATTCAACATTAAATGTATCAGACGAAGGAGTATACACATTAAATGCTCAATATGGTGCATCAACTTGTATTCAAACAGATTTTGTTACAATTGAATTTATAGAAGATCAAATAGCAGGAACACCACAAAATTTGACTGATTGTATTCCAACCGGAACTTCAACATTCAATTTAACTCTAAATGAAGCATCAATTTTAGCTCCTTTTGTACCAGGATCACACACGGCGGTTTTCTTTACATCTTTTAATGATGCTGATCAAAACAACTTAGCAAACGGAATTACAACTCCAGAAACATTTGTTAATACATCTAATCCTCAAACTATTTATGTGAGAGTGAATAAATTAGGAACATCATGCTATCAAGTTGTTTCATTTACATTAACTGTTCAAGATTTGACTCCTGAATTTACTTTTGCAGGAGACACTTCTATTTGTCCTCAAGAAATTACAATTATTTCTGTAGTTCCAACTGATAATAGTTTTGATAGTAATCTTGTTACTTATCAATGGCAATATTTAGGAGTTAATCTTGATGGGGAAACAAATAATTCCATTACTATTTCTGGAACTAACTACGGAATGTATTCTTGTATTGTAAATAATTCAGGATGTATAAATTCTGAAGATGTTGAGTTAGTAAATAGCAACACATTGTGGACGTTATCAGCTACAGGAACAACGAGTTTGTGTCCTAACGAGACAGGAACAATCAACGTAAGTGTTTCAGATAACACAACAGGTTCGCCAGAAGTTTACACGTATTTATTACCTGACGGAACAACCAGTTCAGAAACAGGAAATAGTTTAGCAATAACTCAAACAGGAACTTATACTATAACTGTTGATATTCTTGGGTGTACAAATTTTATCAATTATACTGTATCACCAAGCAACACATTGTGGACGTTATCAGCTACAGGAACAACGAGTTTGTGTCCTAACGAGACAGGAACAATCAACGTAAGTGTTTCAGATAACACAA
>NZ_JBILJG010000050.1:0-4803 GCF_044377315.1 Flavobacterium sp. | reverse complement strand
AGAAGTCGAGTGGTGGTGGCGTTTCGTTTACCATGCAACAAAACAAACACAAAAACACCATTTTTATAGTCGATGAAGCTTCGATGATTTCTGATACAAGTTCGGATTCTAAACTTTATGAAAACGGTAGCTTGCTCGACGATTTGATTTCATATATCTATTCGGGAACCAATTGCAAAATGATTCTTTTGGGCGATACAGCGCAGTTGCCACCTGTAAATTTAGATGTAAGTCCAGCATTAGAAACCGAAACGCTTGCCATGCATTATGACAAAACCGTTCACAGTATCGAACTTGATGAAGTAATGCGTCAGGAAGAAAACTCCGGAATTTTGTACAACGCAACCGATTTGCGAGAACTACTCAAAAGCCATTTTATTGACGATTTTCAATTTCAATTAAAAGGTTTCAAAGATATTGTTCGGCTTACGGATGGTTATGATATTCAAGATGCCATCAACCAAGCTTATAGCAATTATAGCATTGAAGATACGGCATTTATTGTGCGTTCCAACAAAAGAGCCAATCAATATAACCAACAAATTCGTTCCAAAATTTTGGATAAAGAAAGCGAACTTTCTACGGGCGATTATTTGATGGTAGTTAAGAATAATTATTTTTGGTTAAAAGAAAAAGACGAAGCCGGATTTATTGCCAATGGCGACATAATTGAAGTTTTAGAGATTTTCTCTATCAAAGAATTGTACACTTTTAAGTTTGCTAATGTCAAAATAAGAATGGTCGATTATCCCAACCAAAAACCATTTGAAACCGTGCTATTGCTTGATACAATTACTAGCGAATCACCTTCGTTAACATACGATGAATCCAACCGATTGTACCAAGAAGTGATGAAAGATTATGAAGGCGAAACTAAGTATAAAATGTTTCAAAAAGTGAAAGAAAACGAATATTTCAATGCATTGCAAGTCAAGTTTTCGTATGCCATAACGTGTCATAAATCGCAAGGTGGCCAATGGAATACCGTTTTTGTAGAACAACCATATCTGCCAGATGGCATCGATAGAGATTATATTCGCTGGCTTTATACAGCCATTACACGTGCCAAAGACAAGTTGTATTTGATAGGTTTTAAGGATGAGAATTTTGGTGGATAGAAGTAAATAATGACACTATCAAAATAAAATAAACAAAATGATACAAACCGTAATATTCGATATGGACGGCGTAATTGTTGACACTGAGCCTGTTCATCATTATGCTTTCAGACAACATTTTGAACAACTTTCTATTTTCGTTTCTCCCGAAATGTATGCTTCTTTTACAGGAAATTCGACTCGAAATGTTTTTCAAAAATTGAAACACCATTTTCAATTATCTCAAGATGTTGAGGTATTGATAGATACCAAACGACAACTTTTCAATGAAGCTTTTGACCAAAAAGAAGATTTACATTTGCTTGATGGTGTTGAAGATTTAATAAAAGGATTACACCAAAACGGAATGCAATTAATCCTTGCTTCTTCATCGGCAAAGGTTACGATTAATCGAATTTTCAATCGTTTTAATTTGCATCAATATTTTACGCATATAATTTCGGGTGAAGATTTTGAAAACTCCAAACCTGATCCAGCCATTTTTAATCACGCTGTTCTTTTATCTAATTGTCCAAAAGAAAATTGCATCGTAATAGAAGACAGCACCAACGGAATAAAAGCTGCAAAAGCTGCTGGAATTTATTGCATAGGTTACGATAGTCCCAACTCCAAATTACAAGATTATTCTTTAGCTAATTGGGTGATTTCTGATTTTTCTGAATTGAATTTTGAAAAAATTAGCGCTATTGAAGTTTAAAATTTATTAAAATTTCAACAAAATTATTCAAGAATTTGCATTTGAATTTCTTTAAAAAACTATTTTTGCCCAAATGAATTCCAAAACATGAAATACCTAAAATTAATACGTTTCCAGAATTTACTTTTGCTTGCTTTTATGCAGCTGATTTTTAGATACGGTTTTTTAAAATTGCAAAATGTTGAAACCGCTTTAACACACTGGCAATATGCTTTGTTGGTTTTTTCAACTGTTTTGATTGCAGCTGGTGGTTACGTTATCAACGATATTTTTGACCAAGATACTGATGAAGAAAACAAACCCAAAAAGGTAATTGTTGGTAAATCGGTTTCCGAAACAACAGCTTATTATATCTACGCTGGTGTGACTTTGGTTGGTGTTTCTATTGGATTTTATTTATCAAATTTAATCATGCGACCAGGTTTTGCATCTATTTTTATCCTGATTTCGGCTTTGCTTTATTTTTATGCAACCAACCTCAAACAAATGCTTTTAATTGGGAACTTAGCCGTTGCTTTTTTACTGAGTATTAGCGTTTTGATTGTGGGTGTTTTCGATATTTTTCCTGCAACAGCCGATGATAATCGTCAATCCATGACGTTGATGTTTTCTATTCTGAAAGATTATGCCATTTTTGCTTTTGTAATCAATTTTATTCGTGAAATTGTAAAAGATATGCAAGATATTCAAGGCGATACAAGCCAAGGAATGAGCACGCTTCCTATTACTATTGGTATAAAATGGACGACCAAAATCGTGGCTGTTTTACTAGCAATTTCAACGGTTGTATTGCTCATTTATGTCAATGAACATTTGATGGTAAATGAGTTGTATTATGCCACAGTTTACACTTTGGTTTTAGTGGTAGCACCATTGCTTTTTTGCTTGGTAAAAGTTTGGAATGCTACTTCAAAAGCTGATTTTTCGCAATTAAGCAAAATTTTAAAATGGATTATTTTCTTCGGAATAGTATCGGTTTTTATTGTAACTCTTAACATTAACTACAATGCTTAAAGAACTTTTAAAAGAGTACAAAATCATCCTAGCTTCTGGATCGCCAAGACGCCAGCAATTTTTCAAAGATTTAGATTTAGATTTTGAAATTCGGATGAAAGATATTGAAGAAATTTATCCACCAACTTTAAAAGCAGCAGAAATTACCAACTTTTTAGCCGAATTAAAAGCCAATGCTTTCAGTAATGAGTTGTCACAAAATGAAATTTTAATTACAAGCGATACAATAGTTTGGCAAAACGAGAAAGCTTTAGGGAAACCAAAAAATTATGACGATGCTTTTCAAATTTTAAAATCTTTATCCAACGCTACACATGAAGTGATTACTTCGGTTTGTTTCAAAACGATGCATTCTTCTGAAACCATTCACGAAATTACACGTGTAACTTTTTCAGAATTATCTGATAACGCAATTCATTATTATCTTAAAAATTATGAACCATTTGACAAAGCTGGTGCCTACGGAATTCAAGAGTGGATTGGTTTAATCGGTATAGCTAAAATAGAAGGTTCGTACTCAAATGTTGTTGGTTTACCTACGGAACGCGTATATAATTATTTAACAGATAAATTCATTTTTAATACGTAATTTTACCATTCTAAAAAATCATACTTAAATTTTGAATGCAATGGAAACCGAAGAAGAAATTAATGCAAAGATTATGAAATTGACCATGGTAATTCAAGAAAATTTTCCTGAACTATCCAAGTATTTAAAGGAAATGCCTATAACAATCCCAATTGATAGTCGCCCAGCGGTGAATGTTCAAAACCTTCAAAAATATTATGAATCATTGCTTACTTTGTTTAGAAATTATGTTGCCGAACATCAACTAAATTATGTAAGTCAGAAAACAAAAACAGGAAATTTGTAGTTTTCATTTGTTAAAGAAATTCAAAAAATACATTTCAACTCATAATAATCTTTATATTTGAAGCTATTGCCAAAACCAAACGCAAATGCATCGAATAATTACTTCATTTCTACTTTTATTTATTGGTTTATACGCCTTTTCGCAGCGACCAGCCAAACCCAATTCAGTTGAGATTTACAATCAAATTCAAAAATTGAACTTTTTAGGTTCGGTTTTATATATTGCTGCGCATCCTGATGATGAAAATACGCGATTAATTTCTTATTTATCCAACGAAAAAAAGGCGAGAACAGTTTATTTATCTCTAACTCGCGGCGATGGCGGACAAAATCTTATCGGACCAGAATTGAGAGAATTATTAGGCGTTATTCGAACACAAGAACTCATCGAAGCCCGTAAAATAGATGGTGGTGAGCAACTTTTTTCGAGAGCAAACGATTTTGGATTTTCAAAAAATCCTGACGAAACACTTCAAATTTGGGATAAAGATCAAGTAATGAGCGATGTAATTTGGGCAATTCGTAAGTTTCAACCCGATGTTATTATCAATCGTTTTGATCACCGTTCGCCAGGAACTACTCACGGACATCATACTGCTTCGGCTATGTTGAGTTTTGATGCTTTTGATATGGCAAATGACAAAACTGTTTTTCCAAATCAGTTGAGCTTGGTTACTACTTGGCAACCTAAGCGTTTGTTTTTCAATACTTCTTGGTGGTTTTACGGAAGCAAAGAAAAGTTTGAAAAAGCCGATAAATCCAATTTGAGCAAATTGCAAACAGGCGTTTATTATCAATCGGTTGGAAAATCTAATCAAGAAATTGCTGCACTAAGTCGCAGTTGTCATCAGTCGCAAGGTTTTGGAAATACTGGTACTCGTGGAGAAGAAGACGAATATTTAGAGCTTTTAAAAGGCGAAAATATAACAGACAAAACCAATCTTTTTGAAGGAATTGACACATCATGGAACCGTGTAAATGGCGGAAATGCAATTGGTGAAATCTTAAATGCAGTGGAGAAAAATTTTGATTTTAAAAATCCATCAGCGAGTATTCAAGAGTTAGTAAAAGCGTATAATTTGATTCAAAAATTAGACAAT
>NZ_JBILJG010000049.1:0-5045 GCF_044377315.1 Flavobacterium sp. | reverse complement strand
AGCGCTGCAACAGGATCAATATTTGGATCACGAATGATATCTTCATAATGCCACTGAACTGTGTCAATCCAGTTTTTAAAATATAATAAATGTTCAATTTTATCTTTTGGATATGGATTGTTAATAGGTTGATCAACACTGTCATGGACATGATAATCTTTGATACTTTGTTCAAATATAGAATAAGCAAATTTTGAAAACATAACGATATATTTTTTTTACAAAGATAGTTTTTATACTTTTAAACTTGAAACTTGAAACCTTAAACTTGAAACAAAATTATGCATATTCATTATATTTCGGAAAACAACAGTATTCTTAATCATTTTTTGGCTCAAATTCGTGATGTTTCCATTCAAAAAGACAGTATGCGTTTTAGAAAAAATATCGAGCGAATAGGCGAAATTATGGCTTATGAACTAAGTAAAACATTAGAATATAAAAGCATTGATGTGCAAACACCACTTGGAATTAAACACACAACAACTATTGCTGACAATGTGGTTTTATGCTCAATTCTTCGTGCCGGATTGGCTTTGCATCAAGGATTTATGAATATTTTTGACAATGCCGAAAATGGTTTTGTTTCTGCCTATCGACACCATCCAAATAATGATGATGCATTTGAAATTTTGGTCGAATACCAAGCTGCTCCTTCATTTGAAAATAAAAATTTGATCTTGATTGATCCAATGTTGGCAACTGGTCAATCGATTGTGGCTGTTTTAAACAAATTGCATTTGGAACAAAAACCTAAAGAAATTCATCTTGCTGTTGTAATTGCCGCTCCAGAAGGAATTGCTTATCTTGAGGAAAATCTTCCAGCAAATTGTCATCTTTGGGTTGCTGCGCTTGATGAAAAATTAAATGAGAAAAACTATATTGTTCCTGGTTTGGGCGACGCTGGCGATTTAGCTTACGGAAGTAAATTATAATTGAGAAAAATAGCTAAATAAACTCAAGCCAACCAAAAAATAGACTACAACTTCTTTTTGCCACTTATTTTGTGCTGTTTCAATATGAAAAGTGGCCATTATGGCTAATGGCGCAAAAGTAAAGATTAATACATCATTGCTTTTTTGTGGCGACAAAAAATAAATTACAATTCCTAAAACAAACCACATAATTACTTTTTTGTACGAAGACTGCGAAATCATTGGTCGATTAGACAATGTTGAGAAAAATGAAACTACAAAAAACAATGCAACAGTCGCATATAATGAAAGTGAGATGTTTTCATAAACCGATTGGAAATACTCAATTCTAATGTCAATAATTGCATTTTGAAGGAATAAGTCTGTCCAGTTTTTATCAAAAATTAAGGCGCTAACTATAAATAGAATTGCCACCGTTAAAAATGCAATAAAAGGTAAAATCCAATTTCTATAATCGCTTGAAACGTGAAAAATTATGGATACAAAAACCAATATAATGAACAAAATGCACCAATAATGAAAAATTGCTGCTAGAAATATCCATAAAGAAGCATCAAATATTTTTTCTTTCGGGGCTTTTAATGATTGAAGCGAGATTAGTCTTCGTAAACCTAAAAGTACGAAAAAGTTAGCGACAAACAATCTTAAGTTTTCTAAAACCGTTGGAAAAAACAAGACTAGTAATAAATAGAAAAAAACCGCGTAAGTACTGTCTTTGCTAAGACCATTTTTTTTTATGATAAAATTTACAACAAATAATGAAGCCAAAAGCATACTAATTCCAGCTCCTTTTTTTGTTACTTCTATCATCGTCATTTCTACTGTTCCATGATTTATTACATAGAAAAAATAGAAAAAAAGCGTTGCTAAAAGAACAAATAAGTAATTAATTGGTGTAGATTTTCTAAAAACACTTGCTATCATGAGGATATTTTATACTTTTGTAAATGTAAATATAATACTTGTTTAAAAAATGAAAACATTTTTCGAAGGAATACAGTGGATTTTTGAAAATATTCTTTTTATACCTCAAAACTTTTTTAGAAAACTAGAGTTGTCAAACTGGTTTTTGGCCAATATCTTCAATTGGATTTTGATGATTGTTTGTGCTTACTATATAGTTTATTGGTGTAAACAATTAGCTATTCATCAAGACAACAACGAAGAAAACCAAGATACAACAGCTCATTCTTTCTTAAAATAAGTCTAAGCCAATATCTTTTCTAAAATACATCTTATCAAAATGTAGCTTTTCTATGTTTTGATAAGATTTTTTTGTGGCTTCTTGAAAATCATTTCCAAAAGATGTCACCGCTATTACTCTACCGCCGTTTGTAACAACTTTTCCATTTTCTAATTTTGTTCCAGCATGAAAAACTAGCGAATCTTCAATATTTTCAATACCTGAAATTTGTTTTCCTTTTTCATAATCTTCAGGATATCCGCCAGAAACAACCATAATGGTAGCAGCACTTCTTTCGTCAATTTCTAATGAAACTTCATTTAGTTTTTCATCAGCAACCGCTTGAAACAATTCTACCAAATCAGATTTTAATCTTGGAATCACAACTTCTGTTTCGGGATCACCCATTCTAACGTTGTATTCTATTACCATTGGCTCACCTTTTACGTTGATTAAGCCAATAAAAACAAATCCTTTGTATTCTATTGCGTCTTTTTGGAAACCATCAATTGTGGGTTTCACAATTCGGTTCTCAATTTTTTCTAACAAAATTGCATCTGCAAATGGTACTGGAGAAACGGCTCCCATTCCGCCTGTGTTTAATCCTGTATCGCCTTCTCCAATTCGTTTGTAGTCTTTTGCAGTTGGAAGAATTTTGTAATTTTTACCATCGGTTAAAACAAAACAGCTTAACTCAATTCCGTCTAAAAATTCTTCAATAACCACTTTTGAACTTGCTAGTCCAAACTTAGCATGAACTAGCATATTTCTCAGTTCATCTTTCGCTTCATCCAAATCTTGAATGATTAGAACACCTTTACCTGCCGCCAATCCATCAGCTTTTAAAACGTATGGAGGTTGTAGAGTTTCCAAGAATTTACATCCTTTTTCAACCGTTTGCGCCGTAAAACTATCATAAGCTGCGGTTGGAATTTTATGTTTAATTAAAAATTCTTTGGCAAACTCTTTACTGCCTTCCAGTTGCGCACCAACTTTTGATGGTCCAATTACTGGTATAGTATTTAATTGAGCGTCATTTTTGAAAAAATCATAAATTCCATGAACCAATGGATCTTCTGGGCCAACCACAACCATTGAAATATTTTCTTTTAGCACAAATACTTTTATTTCTTCAAAATTCAAAATGTCTAGGTTAATATTTGTTGCAATTTCGGAAGTTCCGGCATTTCCAGGAGCTACAAAAAGGTTTTTGCATTGTTTACTTTGAAGCATTTTCCATGCTAATGCGTGTTCTCTTCCGCCCGAACCTAGTAGTAAAATTGTCATTGTGTGTGTTGTTATGTTGTGTTGCAAAAATAGTTTGTTTTGAAGATATAATGATAAAAAGTTTTTAGTTTTTAGTTTATCATTTTGTGATTTGCTATTTTTGATGAAAATAGACATTTCGTGTTCAAACTTTTCGACTTATCACTTATTTTAAATGGTTTTCCCATAAAGAAAGCCAAAGTTGCTTTTGAAAAAATTCTCTCTGTTTCTGATGAAAATTATGAAGGATATGTACTTCAAAAAAGAACGGAAATTACCGAATATCATTTAAAAAACAATCCATATTATCGTGAAATGGTCGGTAAAGATTCTTTTGAAAAATGGGAAAATTTACCCGTAATGACCAAAAAAAACTTTCAAAAACCATTGAAAGAAAGACTTTCGGAAGGATTTACACCCAAAAACATTTATGTAAATAAAACTTCAGGTTCAAGTGGCGATCCGTTTATTTTTGCTAAAGACAAACCTTGTCATGCACTAACTTGGGCAAGTGTAATTTTTAGATTTGGTTGGTTTGGAGTCGATTTTAACACTTCGTATCAAGCTCGTTTTTATGGCATTCCGTTAGATTTTATTGGAAACAAAAAAGAGCTTTTAAAAGATTGGTTAAGTCGAAGATATCGCTTTTCTGTTTTTAATTTATCCGATGCAGTTTTAGAAAAATATTTGGCTGTTTTCAAAACTAAAAAATTTGATTATATCAATGGATACACGAGTTCAATAGTGTTATTTGCCAAATTTTTGCAGAAAAAAAATATTGTTTTAAAAGACATTTGCCCTACTTTGAAAGTTTGTATGGTTACATCTGAAATGCTTTTTGAAGACGACAAAATTTTGCTAGAAAATCAATTTGGAATTCCTATTGTAAATGAATATGGAGCTTCAGAACTTGATTTAATTGCTTTTCAAAATCCTAATGGAGAATGGCAAGTGAATTCCGAAACTTTATTTGTTGAAATTATTGATGAACATAACAACGTTTTACCTTATGGACAAGAAGGGCGCGTTGTGATTACTTCTCTCTATAACAAAGCACATCCATTTATACGATATGACATTGGTGATATTGGGATTTTGGATGAAAAAAGCACTTTAAAAAAACCTATTTTTAAGAAATTAATTGGTAGAACAAATGATGTTGCTATTTTGCCAAGCGGAAAAAAATCGCCAGGTTTGACTTTTTATTATGTTACCAAAAGTATCATTGAAGACGACGGAAATGTGAAAGAATTCATTGTAAAACAAACCCAACTAGACACTTTTGAGATTGAATATGTAAGTGAAAAAGAATTGAATTCAAACCAAATTTTAGAAATTGAAAAAGCTATTCGATTGTATCTTGAAGACTATTTGAATTTTATTTTTACTCGAAAAGATAAATTACAAAGAAGTAAAAGTGGTAAGTTAAAACAGTTTCAGTCGATGCTAAAATAAAATATAATCCATAAAACAAATAATATGAGCCAAAATTTGATTATTTCAGAAGAAACAATTTCAAATAAAATTTACTTTATTAGAAATCAAAAAGTAATGATTGATAGAGATTTAGCATTGCTTTATGGTATAGAAACACGAGTTTTAAAACAAGCTGTTAGAAGAAATATTAATAGATTTCCTGAAGATTTTATGTTTGAATTATC
>NZ_JBILJG010000037.1:0-19151 GCF_044377315.1 Flavobacterium sp. | reverse complement strand
CATCAAAGTAATAATTGTTTTTATTGTTTTGATAAGAGGTTTGGTTAACATAAATTGTTCCCTTCAAATTATCAAGATTTGTACCTGAAACTTTCATTGAAACATCGCCTTTGAAAATGGCTGTTGTATCTTTTACGAAATTCAATTTAATCAAATTGGCATAATCAACTTTGGTGTGAAAATCGTAAACCATATCATTCTTACCAAGAGTAACTAAACCATCAAAATCCAAGAATAAATTAGGGTCATTTATAAAAACTTTTCCTTTAAAAATAGGTTTTTTGAACGAACCATCTACTATAATTTTGGTATAATTATAATTGTTGTAATTAACTTTAAAAATAGCACCCGAAAATTTAGTGTCAAGGTATTTTTCGGTAAACCCTTTTCCGTCAACATCAACATCTAAACTGACTTTTCCAACATCTTTTCGGTTCAAAAAACTACCTATATTAAAATCTTCTAAAACAATATTTCCATTATATTTTGCATTGTCTATGTTATCAATATTAGACATTTCTAATTTTGATTTTACATTTCCTAAAACCGTTTTTAGGTGAAAATCAGCATCAATAGTTGTGGTAGTAATTTGGGCATCACCATCCAAATTAAATCTTCCTAATTTCTTGAGTGAACTTGGTAATTTTTTTCCTAAAACATTGGGTAAAGTTGCTATCAAATCATCATAACTTGAAACTACTTTATCAAAAGAACCTTTCATGTAAAATTCTTGCCCGTTCTTGCCAAAAAGGTTTCTAAAATTTACATCACCAATAATTTGAGAATTATTAGAATCTATCAAAATCATGTTTTTTGCAAAAAAATCATTCAGCGTTCCATTTAAATCAGCATTTAGATTGTATTTTCTATCTTTTCCAAGTTCTTTATAAAAATGTCTAATATCATTAGTTGATAACGACGCTATATCTAATTCAATATCAAAAAGAACTTTGTTGTTAAAGTCTGCAAAATCTTTTCTTTCATAACTCAAAGTAACCTTTCCTTTTACCAAAGATTCTTCGGTTGTCAAATCTAATTTATCAAGAATTATGTTTTTCTTGGTATAAGTAAATTTAGAAGAGAGATTTTTTACATCCAAACCTCGATGGTCCAAAAGCGACATTTTATCAATATTTAAGGAAACATCTGAACCATAAATTTTAAAATCACTCAAAGAAGCATTAAGATTTTTTATATCCAAATCTTTTGGGTTTTCTCTATTTTCATCTGTTAGAATAAATCTACCATTAGTTATATATGCGTTATTGGCTTTCATTAAAAACTTCTTAGTTGATGGTTTCCCAGTATCAAAAGAAGTAATAAAAATATCAAGATTGTTGTCTTTTTCACCTTTATAATTTTTCATGTTAAAAACCAAACCATTCAATCTTATGTCACCAAAAAACAAATCGGTATCAAGAAGCTTTTTTACATCTAATATATTAGTGTTTATAGTTTTAACAAAAATAAGTGTGTCTTTATGATGGTCGCGAATCATCACTTTTTTGAGTTTAACACCACCAAAAACGGTTATAGCAACTTCATCAACTTGAATATTTGTTTTGTAGTCGTTATTAATTCTTTCGGTAAGTTGTTTAGCAAAAAAGGTTTGCACTTTTGGCATTGTCAAAGCAATAGCAAAAAGCAATAAAAGCAACAAAAGTACCAATAGGGAACGTAGCAGTATTTTTCCGAATTTTTTTATAATGTATGCTTTTAAATTAATCTAAAAATTATTTAAGATTTTTTGAACAAATTAGCTTAAATAAAATATATACTTTTGTAAACGTTTGTAAAAATAATTTTTTTAGAACGAATTGTCAAATATAACTCAAAATTCGTGCCTTTTCATGCAAATTAAGTCAGTTTTTATTCTAGCTATCGAAAGTTCTTGTGATGATACAGCAGCGGCTGTTTTACAAAATGATAAAGTATTGTCTAATGTTGTAGCTAATCAGGTAATTCATCAACAATATGGTGGTGTTATTCCGGAGCTTGCATCTAGGGCACATCAACAAAATATTGTTCCAGTAATAGATGTAGCATTAAAAAAAGCGGGTGTAAAAAAAGAACAGTTAAATGCAATTGCTTTTACGCAAGGTCCAGGATTAATGGGTTCGTTGCTTGTTGGTAGTTCATTCGCAAAATCATTGGCAATGTCTTTACAAATTCCGTTAATTGCTGTAAATCATATGCATGCCCATATTTTAGCACATTATATTGACGAAGAAGGTTATGATAAACCAACTTTTCCTTTTTTAGCATTAACAATTTCTGGCGGTCATACACAAATTGTAAAAGTGAATGCTTTCTTTGATTTGGAAATAATTGGAGAAACTACCGATGATGCTGTTGGTGAAGCGTTTGATAAAAGTGCCAAAATACTAGGTCTTCCCTATCCTGGTGGTCCATTAATTGACAAATATGCACAATTGGGTAATCCAAAAGCTTTTAGTTTCACCAAACCTAAAATTCCAAATTTAGATTTTAGTTTTTCTGGTTTGAAAACCCAAATTTTGTATTTTATTCAAAAGAAAGTGGCTGAAAACCCAAGTTTTATTGATGAAAATTTGAATGATATTTGTGCCTCGATACAAAATATTATTATTGAGATTTTGATGGATAAATTGAAATCGGCAGTAGTTGCAACAGGAATAAATAGTATTGCAATTGGTGGCGGCGTTTCTGCCAATTCAGGAATAAGAAAAACATTAAAAGAAGCTGAAGCAAAATATGGATGGAAAACATTTGTACCAAAATTTGAATA
Source organism: Flavobacterium sp. (assembly GCF_044377315.1). Classification (GTDB taxonomy): domain Bacteria; phylum Bacteroidota; class Bacteroidia; order Flavobacteriales; family Flavobacteriaceae; genus Flavobacterium. The sequence goes on along the minus strand of NZ_JBILJG010000037.1, from coordinate 16,384 downwards.
TACAACCGACAATGCAGCTATGATAGGAATTGTAGGTTATCAAAAATACCTTTCGGAACATTTTGAAACACAAAACGTAATTTCTAAAGCTAGAATCGAATTTTAGTTTACTATTTAATAATTAAACTACTGCTTTTAGAATATACAACTGCAAATGTTTTTTTATATGCAATTAACAATCAGATATTTGCACAATCAGTTTATAATCGTATTTTTGTAATAACTTTCGAAACATATATTAGAACTCAAAAAGTAAATTTTGTTGCATTAAATAATACATAACAAAAATACAATTTATAGTCTTATTGATGAAAACTTGAATTTTACCATAGAGATTCAATTTAACCATATTAACGAAAATAAAAATGATTATCTTGAAGTTAAATTGATAAAATCGATTGTATTTTTAACATAAAAAGTTTTATTAGAAGAGTAAATTCTTCTATAAAAAATCACAATTATTCATTTGAACATCTTGAAATAAAAAAAAGATAAATAGAATTATATACTCCAAAAAAAATGCAATTATTTTACGATGCTACCATCAATGAAAATTTGAGTTCTTTTATTTTTGATAAAGAAGAAAGTAAACATATTATCAAAGTTCTACGCAAAAAAGAAAGCGATATTCTATTTGTTACTAATGGTTTAGGTTATTTATTCAAAACCGAAATAACATTGGCATCTGATTCTAAATGTACTGTTAGGATTATAACATTTGAAAAAGCGGATAAAAAAAATTATCAACTGCATTTAGCAGTTGCTCCTACCAAAATGAACGACCGATATGAGTGGTTTCTTGAAAAAGCAACCGAAATTGGCGTTAGCGAAATCACACCAATTATTTGTGATCATTCCGAAAGAAAAGTAGTCAAAACCGATAGATTTGATAAAATTATTCTTGCTGCTATGAAGCAATCCAACCAATTGTATTTACCCAAATTAAACGAACCGATTGCTTTAAAAGATTTCTTAAAAAAAGAGTTTAATTGCACAAAATATATTGCTCATTGCGAAGAAACTTCTAAAAAAACATTGAAAGAATCTGTAAAGCCATCGACTGATATACTAATGCTTATTGGTCCTGAAGGTGATTTTTCTGAAAAAGAAATTAAATTGGCTTTAGAGAATAATTATATTCCTGTATCTTTGGGCAACTCAAGATTACGAACAGAAACAGCAGCAATTGTGGCTTGTCATAGCGTTGCCTTTACAAATGAATAAAACAAATGATGAGATTTTTTTTAGTATTCTATTTTCTTATTATAAACCTTTCTTTTGCTCAAGAAATTGCCTTATTAAAATACAATGGCGGCGGCGATTGGTATGCAAATCCGACTTCGCTTCCTAACTTGATTAAATATTGCAATCAAAATATTAATACAAAAATAAAAACAAAGCCTTCAACAGTTGAACCCAGTAGTCCAGACTTGTTTTCGTATCCTTTTGTTCACATGACAGGTCACGGAAATGTCGTTTTTAGTGATTCTGATACAAAAAATCTTAGAAATTATATGGTTTCTGGTGGTTTTTTACACATTGATGATAATTACGGAATGGATGAATTTGTTAGAAAAGAAATCAAAAAAATATTTCCTAATAATGATTTGATTGAAATTCCAGCAAATCATGCCATTTTTCAAAAACCTAACACTTTTTCTGGTGGAATTCCAAAAATTCATGAACACGATGGCAAACGACCACAGGCATTTGGTGTTTTTATAGAATCTAGATTGGTTTTACTTTATACTTATGAAACCGATTTGGGAGATGGTTGGGAAGATCCTGAAGTACACAACAATCCAATAGAAGTGAGAACAAAAGCCTTGAAAATGGGTGCAAATATTATAAATTATATTTTTAACAATTAATTTTTGTTTTGAATAATTTATTATTAAATACAGAAATTCAGCAATTTATTGAAGATAATCTACAAACTTCAGTTGTCAAATTAGCTTTACAAAAAAATCCATTTCCAGAAGTAAATTGGATTGAAATCATAAATCAAATAAGTTGCAAATCAAAAGCTAAAGACAAACTTCCAACATTTTTTTTCAAAAAAAACATTCTTTATCCAAGCAAAATTTCGTTAGAACAAACTTCATCAGAACAAACAGCTAAATATAAATCGCAATTGGTTTCTGGTAAAAATTTGATTGATTTAACGGGTGGATTTGGTGTTGATGATTATTTTTTCTCCAAAAAAGTTGATAAAATTGTTCACTGCGAACTAAATGAAGAACTTTCTCAAATTGTAAAACATAATTTCGAACAATTAAATGTGAAAAATTCAGATTTCTATTCTGGTGATAGTTATGAAGTTTTACAAAATTTGAATCAAAAATTCGATTGGATTTATATTGATCCTTCAAGAAGAAATGATGCCAAAGGAAAAGTTTTCATGTTAAAAGATTGTTTACCAAATGTTCCTGATTTAATAGATATTTATTTGGAATATTCAAACAATATTTTGTTAAAAACGGCACCCATTTTAGACATTTCCGCAGGATTATCTGAATTAAAAAATGTAAAAGAAATTCACATTATAGCTATAGAAAATGAAGTAAAAGAATTACTTTGGGTTATTGAAAAAAACTACTCAAACGATATTAAAATCAAAACCTTTAACAGTAACAAAAATACAATTGAAAGATTTGATTTTCAATATGATTCAGGCTTTTATTCAAGTATTAGTTTACCACAAAAATATCTATACGAACCAAACAATGCTATCATGAAATCTGGAGGTTTTAATACAATTTGCGATATTTTTCCAGTTGAAAAATTACACCAACATTCACATCTTTATACTTCAAATGCTATAATTGAATTTCCTGGCAGAATTTTTGAGATTGAAAATTGCTTTTCATATTCTAAAATTGATATGAAAACCTTTTTAGAAAACACAAAAGCAAATGTTACAACAAGAAATTTTCCTGAAACTGTTGAAGCAATTCGAAAAAAATGGAAAATAAAAGAAGGTGGAAATCGCTATTGTTTTTTTACAACCGATTTAAATAACAGTAAAATAGTTTTACTTTGCAAAAAAATATAATTTACAACATGAGATCAAAAATAGTCCTATTCTTTATATTTGCTACTACCACTCTTTTAGCCCAAAAACCTTGCGAATTTACAACAGACGTTAAAGATTCTATTGGAACTTATAAATCAACAAAAGAATATTTAGTTTATGAAAAAAACTTTGGAGGAAAAGCAAGTTATATTTTCAATTCTCTAACTATAACTGATGGTGTTCCGTCTTTAAATGTTCAATTTATCGAAAAAAGTTACGATTTTATTAAAGCAAAATGTTTTGATAAAACTTCAAGGTTATACATTCAGCTCAATAATGGAAAAATTGTTACTCTTATTCATGCCGAACAAGATAATTGCGGCAATATGATTCGTGACGATAAGAAATTAAATAACAGAATCTTAACAGGATATTTTTTGTTTAGAAAAGATGATTTTCAAGCCTTGAAAGAATCTGGAATATCCTATATAAGAATCAAATTTTCAGCTGATACAGAAGATTATATTATGAAAAAAGAATTCACTTCCGAATTAGATTCTAAAATATACAAGCCGGAAAGTTATTTTCTAGATTATTTTCATTGTATCGAAGAAAACTAATCGCATTTCCATTTAAAATTTGAAAGTGGATCTTTTTTAGAATCATTCAAATTGTAATGCCACCATTCACTTTCAAAAAGTTGAAAATTGGATTTTATCATGATTTTCCGCAAAATTTTTCTGTTTTTTTTCTGAATTTTAGTTAAATTTTCATAAAAATGAGCAGCTTCTACTCCGAAATGATCAAATGTCGTTCCCATATCTAATTCATTTCCATCACTATCAACTAGTGTAATATCAACTGCTCCACCACGATTGTGAATAGAACCTTTCTCAGGATTAGCCACATATATTGGATTGGAAACAATTTTCCACATTTTCTTTTGAATATCTAGAGGTCGATAACAGTCAAACAACTTAATTCGATATCCTTTTTCAATAAACTTTTTATTAGCTGCAATCAATGAGATAATAGTTTTTAATCTCAAATAACATTCTCCACAATCATAAACCTTTTCTTTTAAAAAATTTGAATGTGAGGCATATTTCATATCATAAACAAATTCGGAACTATAATCTTTAAGATTTACAAAAGTAGTGTCCGTTTGAGAATATAAAAATGAAGAAACGTAAAAACAAATAAAAAAAAAGATATTTTTCATGATTTATTGTTTTAAACAAAAAAACTCGTTGAAAATCAACGAGTTTTTTTAGTGATCCCAGAAGGATAGAACTTCTGTCGTTTTATTTCCACTTCTGTCTATTGTATGACGTCTTTTTATATTAATCAAAGCATTAACCATTAAATTGAGTTGACAATAATTGCCATTTGGGTCAATAATGGACTCATTTTGGGACTCATTTTTGGGGCACATTTTATGCTTGGTGTAAATTTATATAATTAATTTCAAATATAAAGTAAGATGAGCACAAAATTCTATGTCAGAGAAACAAAACAAAAAAAAACAATCTATTTTGAGTACCGAAATGAAAAAATTCGTTTTAGAAGCAGTACATTTTTCAAAGTTAGAAACATCAAAGAATGGGAAAATCAAAAATGCAAACTAAAAGTCCCAAGTCAGCCAAACGCACAAGAAATAAATGAGAAACTTGAAACTATTCAAAATGGATTTCAAAGACATCTGATTGAAAATAATAACTTCCATAGCATTACTAACGAAGAGTGTAGAGTTGTTTATGATTCAATCATAAATGAATTACTTGGTAGAAAAAAAACAGTAATACAAGAAAAAGAAAAAGAGGAAGTTGTTAAATATGATGTAACAAGTTATTTTAAATTTTATATAGAAACATTTACTAAAGTACCTGCAGAATCGACTAAGAAGTTAATTAAAATAGATTCTATGAAAAGTTATGAAAGTACAAAAAAAGTGTTAGAGAAATATGTTAAATTTAAAGGTCTTACAAAACTTAACTTTGAAGATGTTATTAGAACGTTTTATTATGACTTTTTAGAGTATCTGTATGACAAAAATTACAGTACAAATTATATTGGTACTATCATAAAAAATTTAAAAACAATTATGAAATCTTCCTTTGAATTTGACCATCATTCAAACGTAGAATTCAAAAAATCATATTTCTCCAAAATTAAAGAAGAAATAAACCATCCATACTTAAATTTAAAAGAACTTGATAAAATTTTAAATTTAAAATTAGATGATAATAGAGATGATATTGTGCGAGATATTTTTATTATTCAATGTAATTCGGGATTAAGGATTGAAGACCTATTAGAATTTTTAAAAAATCCTCATTATTCTGAATTGCAAAAGGGAAAAAGATTATTGAAAAAAGAAACAAATAAAACAGGTGTTGAAATTTTTGCTCCATTAAATAAATACATTAAACTTATACTTGAAAAAAGAGACGGAAAACTACCTCCAAGTTTAAATAGTGTAGAAATAAATAAAAGAATTAAGGAAATTTGTAGAAAGGCAAAGATAACAGGTTCTTACACTTTAAAAAGAACCGAAGGAAGAATAAAAAAATCTTATACAAAGCCAAAATGTGAATTTATTTCCACTCATACTGCAAGAAGGAGTTTTTGTACAAATGCTTATTTGCAAAAAGTTCCTCCCCATTTGATTATGTTGGTTTCAGGTCATAAATCAGTAGAGAGTCTAATGATATATATTAAAGTTAGTTTAGAGGAAAAAGCACAAGAACTATTAGAATATGATTTTTTTAATTAACAGATTTAAAAAGGGCTTTTTAAGCCCTTTTTACATTTAAAAGAACCAAACTATTCAGCAAGTCTTCTTTCTTGTAATAACGCCTATTACCAATGCCGTAACTATCAATTTTTCCTTTATTAGTCCAATGCCAAAGCGTTGTGCTGTCGATTTTAAAAAATTCGCAAGTTTCTTTTCTTGTCATCAGAATTTCTGAATCTTTTTCTTGAAATTGTTTTTTGACTTCTAAAAGTTCTTCTCGAATAACCTCTCTGATTGTTTGTTTCAATTCGTCAGGTGTAATGCTGTGAAGTAGTATTTGTTTTTCCATATTTGAATAAGTTTGAAAAAGATAATTAAAAATTAAAAAATTTGAAAATAATCTCTTGGTTTTGACCTAAATCAGTCTGATTTTTGTTGATGATTAAAAATTTTGTTGAAATCTTCGTGGAACTTTGTGTCTTTGATAATCAATGTTTTAGCCATTTTTTTGGAACTTTGACCTTTTTTGACGAAATCTTCGTGGAACTTTGTGTCCCTGAAAATCAAGGTGTTAAACTTTTTTTTGGAACTTTCTAGCATTGGCGGGGGTTGGAACTTTGTGCCCCTGATAATCAATGTTTTAGGTCTTTTTTTGGAACTTTGCCCTGATAGCAGGGGCTTAGAGAGGTTTACAAAAGTTGGGGAGAACAGGAACGGGATAATGAACTTCCATCCTTACAGCACCAAATTAAAAGAATCCAATATTGAGGGTTGTAGATGCTTAGAGAGCGAATATGGCAGCCCTTCGGTCTTTAGCCTAAATCTCTAAAACATCTTAAAAAAACCTCTTAAACCGCCTTATTTTGTTTTTTAATGGCGAATCGCTGAACAATTTCTTAGGTGATATTTTATTTGAAGAATTTATGAAATTGCACTCGCTCAAAAAGTTTTTCTCGAATAGCCTCTTAGATTGTTCGTTTCAATTCGTTGGTTTGAGTGCGGTAAATTAGTTTCTTTTTGCCCATATTACTAACTATTTAAAATAAAAAAATCAGGCTTAATAGCCTGATTTAAGAAGTTATAAGTTATCTACCTAATCCTTTAATTTCAAGGCGGTTTTTACTTCGTCGTAATTATTCCAATTTGTGTTGGGGTTTGCCATTCTATTTGAAGCGGTAATAATCACAACTCTAAAAGTTTGTGCGGCAGGATTGTTAATAGCATTTCCGCTATTACTAACGCAAAAGATATTGATGCCTCCAAGAAAAATACCTTGATTCCAAGACTCATTATTATAAGAGTAAGGCAAAGGATTCCAAATACCACCCTGAAACTTTTTAAAAACACTAACAATTCCTCTATCATATACGGCTTGTGTTATTTCTGGTATTTGCAGGGTTGTACTCCAAAAAGTTTGTGATGGACTTGTAGGAGTCCACGAAGCGGGTGTAGTTGTTACGTCAGCTAAGCCTATAACATTTGCATTACCATTAGTACCATTAGTTCCGTTAGTTCCATTAGTTCCATTAGTGCCATTAGCTCCTGCTGCTCCTGTTGCACCCGTTGCTCCTGTAGCTCCATCTTCAGAACATCCAAAGACTAACATCGCAATACTTAATATTGCCATTTTTTTTAATAAATTTTTCATAATAAATTAGTTTTCCTCCGCCCAAAGAGAATTTAAAGTTTTGGTTAAAACTAAAAGCGTAGGACAATTGCATTATACCTGTCTTGTAAGTCCGACTAAAGTACTTGGAACAAAGTATATACAAAGCCTACGCCTCGACGGAGGCGACTCACAATACTTCCTTGTTCCTTTTGAATAATTAGTCGGTTATACAAGACAAGAAATATAGCAAAACGCTATTAGTTACGATATTTTATTATTACAAATATATAATAATTTTTATTGGATGTAATATTAATCCTTATTAAGAATAATTTTTACAATAAAAATGCAAATTTTCCCTAAATTGCAAAAGATTTATTAAACAAAATTTATGTCAAACGATTTAGAAGCAAAAGCACGGATTAAAATAAACAAATTGCTTGAAGAAGCAGGTTGGAGGTTTTTTGATTCCGATGATGGTAAAGCCAACATATCATTAGAAAGCAATGTTAAGTTTGATGATTTAGGAGAGAACTTTGAAAAAGCAAAAGGCGGTCTTATTGACTTTCTTTTGTTAGATGACAAGAATAATCCATTGGTAGTATTAGAGGCTAAAAAAGAATCTATTGAGCCTCTATCTGCAAAAGAACAAGCAAGAAGATACGCAATTGCAAATAAGGTCAAATTTATCATTCTATCGAATGGTAACATCCATTACTTATGGAACATTGAACAGGGCAATCCTGAAATAATTACAACCTTTCCGACACAGGCATCTTTACAATCGTATTCTACATACGAACCTATAACAGAAAAACTATATACGGAGGTAATTAACGACGATTACATTGCGCTTACACAATTACCCAACTATGCCGAATTTCCTGAGTATCAAAATGAAGCCACACGACCTGAATTTATTAAAAATCAAAAGATTCGTTTTTTAAGATACTACCAAGTTGATGCCTTAAAAAGTATTCAAGCGAAAATTAAAGAAGGTAAAAAACGCTTCTTACTTGAAATGGCGACAGGTGTTGGAAAGACCCTTACTGCCGCTGCTGTTGTGAAGTTATTTTACAGAACAGGAAACGCAAGAAGAATACTGTTTTTAGTTGACCGACTTGAACTTGAGGAACAAGCGAGAAAAGATTTTAATACTTATTTAAAAAACGATTTAACCGCTGTTGTCTATAAAGAAAATAAAAGTGATTGGAGAAAAGCAGAAATTGTTGTTACCACTATCCAATCATTATTAGTCAACAATAAGTACCGTAGCCACTTTTCTCCAACCGATTTTGATTTAGTTGTGGGTGACGAAATTCATCGCTTGGTAGGAGGCGGAAATAGCCGTTCACTTTTTGAATATTTCTTAGGTTACAAGTTGGGACTAACTGCTACGCCAAAAGATTACCTGAAGAATATAGACGTAGAGAATTTTGACGACCCAAGAGAATTAGAAAAAAGAGTGCTATTAGACACCTATTCTACTTTTGGTTGTGAAAGTGGAATACCAACCTATCGTTATACACTTGCTCAAGGTGCAAAAGATAAAATACTTGTTCAACCCACCGTAATTGACGCAAGAACTGACGTAACTACTAAACTACTTTCGGATGAAGGCTATTCAGCACTTGTAACAAGTATTAGCGAATCAGGCGAAGAAGTTACCGAAGAGGTTCAATACAAACAATCCCAATTTGAGAAAAAGTTTTTTTCTGATGAGACAAATGCTTTGTTTGCTAAAACATTTATTGATAACGGTGCGCTTGACCCAATTACAGGAGAATTTGGTAAAAGTTTAGTTTTTGCTGTTAGCCAAAAACACGCTTCTAAATTGGTGCAATTGATTAATATTTATGCCGATAAAAAATGGGCAAGAAAATATAAAAGTGATTTTGCTGTACAGGTAACTTCCAATGTAATGAGCAGTCAGCAAATGACAGTTGACTTTAGTAATGATAAGTTATTAGGATATAGCCAATTCCGAAAGGACGATGATATTCTGATGGATTATAAAACGAGTAAAGCAAGAGTTTGTGTTACTGTTGGAATGATGCTGACAGGATGGGATTGCCCTAACATTCTTAATCTTGCCATAATGCGCCCTATTTTCTCTCCTACGGAGTTTATTCAGTTAAAAGGTAGAGGAACAAGAATCCACACATTTGAGCATAAATACAATGACGGATTTGAAATTCAGGAACTTTCTGTAAAAAAGACTACTTTCAAATTATTTGATTTCTTTGCTGTATGTGAGTATTTTGAAGAAAAATACAATTACGACCAAGTACTTAACTTGCCAAGTTTAAAACCAATAGAGGGTGGCGTTCCTCCAATAGTAGTTACCAAGCCTAAAAGAGACGGTTTTGAATACACAAACGAAGATATAATTTTACAGTTTAATGAAACAATTATCGGACTTGATGGAATGAAGGTGGATAATATGTTTTTTAAGCAATTTGAAGAAGAAATTCAACAAGATGTTGATATTAAACGTGCAATGGCGGAAGGCAATTTAGATACCGCTTCTTACTTAACACTTGAAAAATATTTGAAACAAGAGGGAAGCAACTACACCGTTGACAAACTTCGTAGAGCCTTAAAAATTGATAGAAAAATCTCCATTAAAGAAATTTTGGATATGATTTTTAACGGTAACGAAATCAAAAGCAAAGACGTTTTACTTCAAGAGGAATTTGAGAAGTTTATTTCAACTATAGACGTTGCTGAAGTTTCTGATATACAAGCATTACGTTATTTCTTTGTGGCATACTTGACTGACCCTGAATTGAGAAAGGTAATAGACACCAAAGATTATACTGCACTAAATACTATTTCTACTTTGAGTAAAGACGATTTTATTCGGGTAGAACCTAAAATGAGAGATTTTATTCCAAATTATATTAAAACTTACGTCCCAATGGACAAATTTATAGCCGCCTAAATTATGTTAGACAATATTACAAAAAAGAACATTGACAATTGTAGAGACGTATTAGTAGGTAAAGTACCCGACCCTAAAAGCCAAATTGAACAAATTACTCTTGCACTCATCTATAAATTTATGGATGATATGGACAAGGAATCCATTGATTTAGGTGGTATGCCTAAATTCTTTACAGGCGATTATGAAAAATTTGGTTGGAGAAAATTATTTGACCCATCATTAGGTGGAAAAGAAGTGCTTGACTTGTATAGTGAAGCATTAGATGTGTTACAAACCAATGCTAATTTACCTGAATTATTTCGTAATATTTTCAAGAACGCCTATCTTCCATATAGAGACCCATCCACTTTAAAGATGTTCTTAAAATACATCAATGAGTTTGAGTACAGCCATAGTGAAAAATTAGGAGATGCTTTTGAATACTTGTTGAGTGTTATGGGTAGTCAAGGCGATGCGGGACAGTTTAGAACTCCAAGACACGTTATTGATTTTATTGCTGCTTGTTTGAATCCGCAGAAACACGAAACAGTGGCAGACCCCGCTTGTGGAACGGCAGGGTTTTTATTAAGTGCCTACAAACATATTTTACAAAACAACACCGACAAGCGTTTAGGTGATAAACTAACACCTGACGACCGTAAAAAATTAGCCGAAAATTTCTATGGTTATGACATTAGTCCTGATATGGTGCGGTTGAGTCTGGTAAATATGTACTTGCACGGATTTACAACCCCAAAAATATTTGAATACGACACTTTAAGCAGTGAGGACAGATGGAACGAAACCTTTGATGTGATATTGGCAAACCCACCCTTTATGACACCTAAAGGAGGCATTAGACCCCATAAAAAGTTTGGTGTACAAGCCAATAAAGCGGAAGTTTTATTTACAGATTACATTGCTGAACACCTAACTAAAAATGGTCGTGCAGGTATTGTTGTACCTAACGGAATTGTAGCCACTACGCAAACGGCTTACAAGCAATTGCGTAAGATGTTAGTGGACGATAGTTTAATTGCCGTAGTTTCTTTACCTGCGGGTTGTTTTAACCCATATAGCGGAGTTAAAACAAGCATATTGATGTTGGACAAACAATTAGCCAAGAAAAGCAACCACGTGCTTTTTATTAAAGTAAGCAACGATGGTTACGATTTAGGAGCACAACGAAGAGAACACGACAAAAACGATTTACCTTTAGCATTAGAAGCCTTTAACGCCTACAAAGAAAGTATTAATTCGGGTAAAGCTTTTGATTTAGAGAAGTACAGTAGTATTTGTGCTTTGGTTGAAAAAGAAAAAATTGTTGGCAATAAGGATATTGTTTTAAGTGGTGATAGATATTTAGAAAGAGTAGGTTTTTATACAAATTTTGAAAGAGTTAAACTTGTAGAAGTTTTGGATTATGAGCAACCTACTAAGTACATTGTTGAATCTGAAAATTATGATAATAATTTTAAAACCCCTGTACTAACAGCAGGAAAATCATTTGTTCTTGGATATACAAATGAGGAACAAGGAATATTTGATAATTTACCTGTTATTATTTTTGATGATTTTACAACATCAACTAAATATGTAGATTTTCCTTTCAAAGTAAAATCCTCTGCAATGAAGATTTTAAAAGAAAAAAAGGAATTAGCAAATATTAAATATTTGTACTATTTAATTCAGCAAATTGAATTTAATGCATCAGAACACAAACGATATTGGATTTCACAATATTCACAATTAGAAATTCCACTCCCACCAATTGAAATACAAGAGCAAATAGTAAAAGAAATTGAGGGTTATCAAAAAATTATTGATGGTGCAAAAATGGTGGTTGATAATTATAAACCAACTATAAAAATCAATCCAGAATGGGAAATGGTAGAGTTGGGAGAATTTGTTCAATTTACCCAAACAGGATTAGTCAGAAATAAGGGTGAACAAAATGAGAGTTATACTTATCCATACCTAAAAATGGACACTATAACTTATGATGGTCAACTGATTTTAAATAAACTAGTTTTTGTAAATGCAACAGAAGAAGAATTTGAAAAATATTGCTTAAAGAAAGATGATTTTTTATATAATACACGAAATACCCCTGATTTAGTTGGAAAATCAACAGTTTTTAATGCTGAAAACAACAAGTACCTATTCAATAATAACATTATGCGTGTAAGATTTAACCAACGATTAAATCCTTATTTCGCTAATTTTATTTTAAATATGCCCGAATGGAAAATAGAGTTAAGGAAATTTGTTGACGCTACAACGAGTGTTGCTGCTATATATCCAAAAAACTATTTTAGTGTAAAAATACCCATTCCATCAATTGAAGAACAGTCTAATATCGTTAATTTTATAGAACAAGAACAACAATTAGTAGCTGCCAACAAACAACTTATTTCAATTTTTGAGCAAAAGATAAAAGATAAAATAAATGAGGTTTGGGGCGTTAAGGAGGAGGTTTAATTACAAGAGTAATCATATTAATAATAAATAAAACAATAGTTATGGCAAGAATTTTTATCAATTTAAACGAAAACGAAGTTGTAGGAGGATGGTCTGCAAATATTTCTACAGCAATTACTCCTAAAGGTGCTAAATCATCTGTTGCAATAGGAGAAAGTGAAATTTATAACACCAAAGCACAGGCTTGGGCAACTATTCAACAAAGAGCATCACAGTTAAATTATACTGATGATGAAGTGTCTTTTAATAGCCAACCTGTAAATTCTTACAATGATGTAGTTGCTCTCGAGGCTGCATTATAGCTTTAATTAATAATTTTAAGAAATGACAAATTCAGAATTCAACAAAAAAATTCTAGAGGCAAATGATATTGATTGGTTCAAAAATGTTGAAGAAACCTTTAACTTTCCTTATATAAATGTTTCAATAAAACAAAAAGGTATTTCTGCAATTTATAAGTTTTTAAACCAACAAATTGAGGGTTGGGATAAAACTGAAAATCTGCCTACTGAATTTGAGAATTCAAAAAATTATTTTTTAAGATTAAAACAACAAATTTTAGATTTTGTAAATTCTTATATCCAAAGCGAAGAATCAACTTTACAAGGTAATTGGAGAACTATTATCAATAGTATAAATAATGTGGGCAGTTTCCCTTTTGTGTTCAATTGTCCTGAAACAGAATTTTTATTAAAAATTAATACTGAAACACCACAATATTTTTCAGCGGCTTATAACTTCATTACAAATGGAAATTCTTTAAATTCCAACGGTCGTGATAATCTAATTGGTTATATACTTGCTTACGAATTTAAGCAAAAAGATAAGTCCGATTTAACAGAGAGGCGTAACGCGGAAAAACTATCATTATCCAAAATCCGAAGCGAATTTCATAAATATCTTTCTGAATCAGAACAAGAATTAATTACTCATTTAAAAAACACAAATGAAGATTTTGAAGAGCATATAAAGCAGATAGATGAGTTAAAAATTGGTAAAGAAGAACTAATATCTAAATGGTTTGATGAAACAAAAAGTGTGTATGAAAAATTAATTTACGACAGTAATGTAACAATAAAAGACCTTGAATCAACTTATAAAGAAAAGCTCAAACTCGAAGAACCTGCTATATATTGGAGTGATAGAGCAAAAACATTAAGAAATCAAGGTTGGTGGGCATTAGGTGTAATGATTGCTTTAATTTTTATTGCGGCTTGGTCATTAAGTGAAATATTATGGAAAGCTCCTGAACAAATATATTCATCTTGGTTCGGAGATGATAAAAGTGCCGCAATTCGTTGGTCAATAGTTTATATTACACTATTATCTTTAATAGCCTTTTGTATCAAAGCGGTTTCAAAAGTTATGTTTAGTTCATTCCATTTAGCAAGAGATTGTGAAGAAAGACATACTCTAACTTATTTTTATTTAGCATTACTAAAAGATTCTAATGTTACAGATTCAGATAGACAATTAATAATGCAATCATTATTTAGTAGAGCAGAAACGGGTCTTTTAAAAGATGATTCATCCCCTGCAATGCCAAGTGATATTACTAAATTTATGCAACGTTAAAATATGAGCGAACTTCAAATAAGTGTTGAGGCTTTTCAGAATTTATTAATTGATGTAGCCACTAATCAAAACAGAGATAATGATACATACATACAACTCCGAAAAGGAATAATTAGCAATGAAGAGATTAAATCTTTTCTACCTGATTTTGTATTTACAGCAAGGACAGTTGAGCAATTTTGGCAATATATAAAACTCAAGTTTTCTACCTACCCTGAAAGAAGAGAATTTATATGGAATGAGTTCTCAAAAGTTTTAAATTATTTAGAAATAGCCCAAAATGATTTAGTTAACGAAAGTGTTTCTTCAACACTTGTAAAGTTCAATCAAGACTATATTAATTCGGAGTGGAGAAAAGCAATGGAGCGAAAAAGCACTGACCCCGAAGCAGCAATAACTACAGCAAGAACTTTAATAGAAACAACTTGTAAATTCATACTTGATGATTTAAAAGTTGAATATGAAGATGATTTGGAACTTCCCAAGTTATATAAAATAACTTCCGAAAAACTTAATCTTGCTCCTGACCAACACACAGAGCAAATATTCAAGCAAATTTTAAGTGGATGTCAAACAGTAATAAACGGACTTGGAGCATTGCGAAATAAATTAAGCGATTCACACGGTAAAAAGACAATTAGTGTTAAACCCCTTTCAAGACACGCTGAATTGGCAGTTAATTTGGCAGGGACAATGACCATTTTTTTATTAGAAACGTACGAACAAAAAACAACCAAATAATAGTTCGATTATTTATTGCTTATAATTTTTAACAAATTTTTCTTTGCGGTAAAATTCGCTATATAAATAACCTGAAAAGGTTGAGTTTTTTTTGCTTTTTATTTCGTAATAAACATTTCCAATTAAATCATCATTTACAGGTGTAAACTTAATAATCGTATCTTTTCCATCATACCCTATAGCATCTGAAACTACAGGCTTATTGAAAAACGAGTCCATTACAGTAATTTCTTGATTTAGTAAGTAGGAGGCTTTTAATTGAGTAATTACCAAATCCTCTTCAGGATGTGATGGATTTATTGACGTCCCCGAAACATACAATGAATTTGAGTTGATGGCTTGTATTACTAAATACTTATCATTTGTCTCTTCCTGAATGACCACATAATAGTATCGTTGGTTGGCAGGTTTTTTTAAACTACATCTTTCACAGAGTATTTGCCCTAATTTGAATTTAATTTTCATTGTTTACTAACTTATAAGTTTTTTTAATTTTAGATAAAGTGTTTGGATGCAGTTTTGCTATTACGGCAATTTCAGAATGTTTGTATCCTTTTTCTATTAAGTCAATTGCTTTTTTAACTTTTGGTTTGTTTAGAAAATCTAAATTTGAAAGTGTACTTCCTTTTGCACGACCTTTGTATATTCCTTTTGCCTTTGCTATTGCAATACCTTCTAACTGTCGCTCTCGTATTTGGTTTCGTTCCATCTCTGCTACAACACCAAGTATTGAAATAATCATTTTAGAAATCGGATTCTCTTTATTATTGTCATCTAAAGTTCGTAAACCTTGCTGAATGAATTGAATACAAATCCCCTTTTGATTAAAGAAACTTATAGAGTTAAGAACATCCAACAAGTCCCTACCCAATCTATCGATGGAATGAACCGAGATTTTGGTTACTTCATTTTTGGAGACCATTTTTGCAATTCGTTTGCCACCATCACGTTCAAAAAAAGGTGTAGCACCTGAACATTTATCTTCAATGACATAATCAAAATCTTTGGCATTTTTTACTTGTCGGTCATTCTTTTGTTCAATTGTTGAAATTCTTGTGTAAAGTATGTTCATTTTATCACATTTATAGGTTTGGGTATATAGACACCCTATTATTGTTTGAAATTGACTGTTTTAGTTGTTGAAAAGGTTCTTGGCAACATAATTATCTAATCACAATTTTGGGTGTACTCTATTATTATCGTTTTAATGTAGCATTTAGATTTTTTAAATTGTGTACAGTATAATTAACTGTTTTAAAAATAAAACCTAATGCAAACAATCCGAGAACACCGCCTACT
>NZ_JBILJG010000036.1:0-19550 GCF_044377315.1 Flavobacterium sp. | reverse complement strand
CCCGAACTTTTACCTTCTATATCCCCATGGTTATCTGCGCTTAATTTACCTTCATAAACTGGCAGATTAATATCGGAAATAACTAAATCTGGAGCATAAGTATCATATTTTACAATAGCATCATTTACATTATTTGAAGTGATTACATCATAACCTAAATCGGCTAAACATTTTTCTAACGAAAACAAAACTAATTCTTGGTCGTCTACAATTAATATTTTCATTTTTTTATGTCTTTTATTGTTATTGTTCGCATCAAAAGTATACTGAAATTTCAATTACAATTTATTTTTTAGACCAAAGAATAAATAAGTGTCGACGAATGGTTTTTTTCTGTAGATATATAATACTCAACAATATGATGTTTATTACTATATTTACATCATCAAGAAAGCACTTATAGTTTGTGAGAGAAAAGTCGAATAAATATTTACTAACTGCATTATTAATTGGATTGGTTTTCCATGGAAGTGCTATTTTCTTTACTTTAGAAAATACGTATGATGCTTTAATCCATTTATTCTTTGGTAATCATTATGCTACAAGTTGGTTTGAACCATGGAATTACAGTTGGTACACGGGCTTTACCGTTATGGGTTATCCGCCATTAGTGCACCAATGTATTGGATTGTTGTCGTTTATTGGTGGATTAAAATTTGGATTATTTACCGTTGCCATACTTACTATTCTTCTTTTTATTACAGGTGTTTTTCGATTTTCGGTTTTAATTACAGGCAATCGAAATGTAGCTGGATTTGCTGCTTTGGTAGCCGTTTTTTCTTCTTCATTTGTTGAATCACTTCATGTTTTTGGTCAATTGCCTAGTATTGTTGGAATTTCTATTTTGATGCACGCGTTGCCAGAAATTTATCTTTGGATAAAAACTGGACGAAAAAAATATTTTTTCACTTCTATTTCATTAATTGCTGTAACCGTTTGTTCGCATCATGTTACGCCTATATTCGGAATGATTTTCTTTATTTTTCCGTTAATTGGAATGGTGGTTTTGGATGTTGCTAGAGAAAAAGTGAATTCATACAAAGAAGTAAACCTTAAATTATTTTTTCAAACAACATTTTTGTTAGTAAAAAGAATCATAGCTTTTGGATTTACATCTGTTTTTTTAATTGTTTTTTGTATTTTTCCGTATTGGATTAATTCTAAAAACAATCCAATAACACAAGTGCCAATTCCACATGGAAGTCGTGATAATTTTCTAGAAGTAACTACATCCGGGTTAATGTTCTTTGTTATTCCTTGGGGAATTTTATTGTTTTTATTACCTTATATATTTTATCGATATTACAGCAAACGCTATATTTTCTTTGGATTATCGTTGACATTATTAACCATTTTAGGAACTGGTGGAACTACTCCTATTCCGTTAAAAATTTTAGGTTCAAACGCATTTAATATTTTAACACTCGACCGATTTACACTTTGGGCTGCCATAATGAGTTTACCCATGTTTGGCGAATTTGTATATCGATTAGTGAGAGGCGATTTACGAACTAACCTGCAAGAACGATTTGGTTCTGTTTATTACAAAATTATTTCTGGTTTGTTTGTAGGTTCGTTTTTGTTTATAGCAATTTTTACCATAACATTAGGTTATTTTCGTCCGTTTCAACCTCAAAAAATCAATACGTTACCTATTCTAAATTTCATAAACCAAGACCAACACGATCAATGGCGCTATTTGCCTTTGGGTTTTGGTGATCAAATGGCTACTTTATCGTACCAAACCAAAGCATTAACGGTTGATGGAAATTACCATTCGGCTCGACGATTGCCCGAACTAACATCTAGAGCTGTTGAACGTCTGGAAAATTCAAAATTTAAAGGCATGGAAGGTATTGGCTCACTGCAACAATTTTTAACGGTTCCAGAAAAATATAATCTTAAATATGTTTTTTCTAACGATAAATTCTACGATCCAATTTTATATTTCTGTGGCTGGCATCGATTAACACAATTGGAAAACGGAATCATGGTTTGGGAAAAAATAAATGTTCCGCCATTATCCAAAATTCTTCCTTTTGAAGAAGTGCCTTTGTATCAAAAATTGATGTGGGGAATTATTCCGTTATTATCGGTGATTATCGCTTTTATTTTGAATATTCAGATGTTATTATATCAAGCTTTAAAGCTGAAACCAATTACCCAACCCGATTTTTTCAAATTTACTGTTGCTTATAAAAAATTTCCAGGAAAGCTAGTTACGATACTTCATATTTGGACTGCAATGGTATTGTTATGCATCTTTTATTTTGTCTATCAATTTTATATTAACAATTCGTCACAATTAAGCCCAAAAAATATTGTAAAAGCTTATTATGATGCGATTGATCTTAAAGAATTTGAAAAAGCACATTCCTATTTAGATCCTAAAGGAAACAAATCGTTATCGCAATTTATGCTGGAAACAGCGGTGCAAGATGGCATTTTAAATTCGTATGCCAAAATGGATGCGATTGCTATTCAAATTGTAAAGCAAACCGAAAATTCAGCCAAAATTATTGCTAAAACCAAATGGGTGACGCCTTTGGAAATCATTGAAAAAAACTATACACATGAAGTTATTAAAGAAAAAGGCAAATGGTATATTGTTCCAAATAAAATAGATTTGGATATTCCGCCAGATCAATTTCTTGCCAATAACGTAACCGAATATTTCAAACACGGAAGACGAGCCGTTTCCACAAAAATGACTTATCACGATGATGTTTTGAAACAACCTGTTTTAGAAATTTTATCGGCAAAACTAATTCAATACAATAAACAATATATCATAATTGGTGAAGTTCAAAATGTTGACAATACTCCTGCCGATGTAGTTTTAAAAGCTACTTTATATAATAGAAACGATAAGATATTAGCTTCATTCAATTCGAAATACGAAATCAAGCATAAATTAATGCCTAAAGAAATTACCAGTTTTAAAGTTAATTTTGAGGACATTGCTTGGATAAAAAACACTGATATAAAGTCAAAAACATTCAACCCGAACGAATTTTCTTCAATAGAAATTAAAGAAAAACCTGTGTCATTTGACATTCATTGTGAAGGAAATGTTACAATAAACGATTTATATACACAAGTAGCACTTTCCGATTTTGCTATCGAAAACAATCACATAAAAGGAACTTTGTTTAATTTTGGAATTCAAGAAATTACGATTCCTGAAATTTTAGTTTCATATTATAATGACAAGAAAGAACTAATATATGTTGATCATTTCTTTATGCGTGAGGGCATTCGTGTGCAACGCAAAAATTATTTTGATTATAAATTACTAAACTTAACGCATTGCAAAATACTAAAATCATCGTTAGAAAAATGTTTTGTAAATGGCATGGACAATGCGTTAATATCGAAAGCAGTTGTCCCAAATCGTAAACCTAATCAAAACAACGAGCAATTGCAAAAAGTAAAAGGCAACGGATTTGATTACATAAAAATCGAAATAAATAATTATATAGGAAACCCAAGATAATGAAAAAAACGATTTATATATTGTTTTTACTAAGTGCATTGCTCCTTTTGGCATTCAAAACTACATTGGTTTCTGATAAAAAAGTTTTGTTTGAATTGGTTTCTAAAACTAAGACTTTTATCGCTGGAAACACTATTGAACTGGAATTTCATTCTAAATATAAAAATAAAAAACCGCAACTTTTCATCATTCATTCCTACGGAAAAACAGTACTTGATGCAACAATTGAAAAAGGAAATTACATTTTTAAAATTCCTAAAAATTATTGTAAAAAAACAGGTGAAGTTTCATGGTTTTTAATCCATAATGATAAAACAAGAAATTTAGGGACTTTTGAAATTATTCCCAATGATGCAACCAAAACGATTATCGAAAATTATCTTGGTCCACGAACCATTTTAGCAGGCGGAATTGAATTCACAGAGATGGTGACCGTTCCAACCGATAGTTATGACAATCCAAAAAAGGAAAATACCGATGTAATTTTAAAGTATCAATTTTTGGAAAATAGTACAAATCTTAATCTAAAAACGAAAGACTTTGTTGCATGGCACAATATTTTTTCTCCAATAAAATCAGGAAAATTATTAGTTTCTACCGAATGTGACAACATTGCTACCAAAGAAATTGAAACCGAAATCTATCCCAATATTGCTACCGATTTTACAATAGATTACAAAAGAAATTACGAGTTTGCCGATGGAAATCAGATTACGTATTTTACAACTTCTTGCATAAAAGATCAATATGAAAATGTAGTTAGCGATGGAACTTTGGTTTCGTTCATAATCAAAACTAAAAACAATTTGGTATTGAAAACTTTTGGAACAACGATAAACGGAATTGCTTCATCTCAAATTTTGCATCCCGATCATCAAGAAAGCTATTTGGTTAAAGGATTTGTAACTGGAATTGCCGAAAGTAATACTTTAACGATTAATTACAAACCAATTATTTCAACATTTAATTATTCTTTTTCAAACAAAAATAGAACACTAACTGTTGGACCAATAAAAAGTTTTATGAATCAATTGGTTCCTGACGGAATTAAGGTGGTTGTTTCTGTTTTTAATAAAAATAAATTAGTGACTACTTTACAAGAAGACACTTCAAAAGGATTGGCAATTTTCAAATTTTCGGAAGATTTTTATAAAGAAAAAAACTATCGTTTTGAAATCAAAACATTAGGAATTACCAAACAAACAAAAACCCTAAATTATGAGTTTAATAAATAATAAAAATACGATTCGAACAGTCTTGATTAGCTTATTTATTTTACTAAATGTACTATTGCTTTTTGGATTGAGCAGCATTTTAGAATATTTGAATTCTGGTGCCGATAGAACTACGATGTTGCATTTGGAAAAAGAAACTGTAACTACTTATTTGCCAAAAGTTATTTGGGAAGAATTGAATAATTCGGGCAGAGAAATGGATCCCTATAATTTAAAATCAATTGAAAAAGACTATTTATTTTCATGGTACATCAAAAATAAATCATTAGAAAACAATAAAAAAAAAGGAATAGCAGATTATTACACACAAAATGCTCGAGTGAATTTGTACAAAAGCATTGATTATAATTTGAAAAACAAAATCACAATTGAAAGCACTACTTTAAAACACAATCCGAAATTAGAATTTTACAGTGAAGATGGACAACAAGTAGTTTTTACCGATAAAAATGTCATCGAATTTCAAAAAGTTTTTAAAGACAAAAAATTAATTTCAGAAGTTCAAGACACAGCGACTTACAAAGTTATGATGCTTTTGGAAGATGGCTTTTGGCGGATTCGTCACTTTCAGAAAATGAAACCAGAACCATATGATAAGGATACTTTAAAAGTCAATCCAGAATTTAAAGTTGTTGGTAAAAAGATAAAATACAACCATACCGATTTTACAATTAAAGGAATTAATTATTATCCTAAAAATTCACCTTGGGATACTTTTGGCGCCTTATTTAACAAAGATACAATTGCAAAAGATTTTGATATTATCAAAGAAGCAAGGTTAAATTCGGTTCGAATTTTTATTCAATACGACGATTTTGGTAAAGCTGCTATCAAACCCGAAAAACTAGTAAAGCTTAAAACTTTATTAGATTTGGCAGAAACAAAAAACTTAAAAGTGATAATAACTTTATTTGACTTTTACAGTGATTATTCGTTAGAAAGCTGGACGCTAACAAGTCGACATGCCGAAAAAATTGTTTCAACATTCAAAAATCATAAAGCTATTTTAGCTTGGGATATTAAAAACGAACCTAATTTAGATTTTGAAAATCGAGGCAAAAAAAATGTATTAAATTGGCTGCAACAGATGATGACTGTTATTAAAGAAAATGACCCCTATCATTTGGTTACAATTGGATGGTCAAATTCATATGAAGCCACCAATTTAGAAAATAAAGTAGATATTGTTTCCTATCATTTTTATAATGCCATTGAAAATTTTGAAACTGAATTTGAAATAGTAGATAAATCTACAAAAAAACCTGTTGTTATTCAGGAATTTGGAGTACCATCCTACAGAGGTTTATGGAATTGGAAGGGAACAACTATATATAAACAAGCCAAATACCATAAAAAAATGCAGGAATTATTTAAAAAGAACAATCTTGCATTTATGTCATGGACTTTATATGATTTTTCTGTTATTCCAAATCAAGTAGCAGGAAAATGGCCTTGGCAAAAAAATAGACAGAAAAAATTTGGTTTCATTGATGAAAAAGGAAAAACAAAACCTGCCTTTTTATACCTATCTAACTAAAATATTTTCCATTTTTTTCATTTCAATTTCTTTGAATTTTTGAAGATACATTTCAATAATTTTATCCATTTAAAATGCGTGAGCTACTACATAATTAAAGCTAAAAAAGAGCTATTTTGAAGAAAAATATTTGATAGGCTTGTAAATAGCACTAGTAAAGGATTATAAGAATAAACAGATAGTAAGATAATTTTTATTTTTTGTTCTTTATTTCTTTTTTCTGAAGCAAATTTTTAACGTTTAGCCAAGAGTCATCGCTATTATTTCGACGAATGGTAAGTTGCTGTAGATGAAATATCAAAGGTTTATGACTAACTTGCACTCATTAATAATTACCTATTCACGAATGATATTATTTAAAAAAATAACACTTCTTTTTATTTTTACTTATAGTTTTATAGGTCAAGCACAAAACATGAGTGAAGGCTTCTCTAATCTTGAAAAAGGCGAATTTGATAAAGCCGAAGTTTTCTTTACTACTATATTAAACGAGTACCCTCAAAACAAAACAGCGCAACTTTGTTATGCTCGTGCAGTTGGGTTGAACAAACAACCTGAAAAAGCTCTAGTATTATTTACAAGATTAAAAAGTAACTATCCAGATGATTTAGAAATAAAATTGAATTATACCGAATCGTTGCTTTGGAATAAAAAGTTTGATGATGCAAAAATCTATTACACTACGTTAGTTAGTGAAAATCCAACCAACTTTGTAGCGCATCTTGGTCTTGCCAATACGTTATCCAATTTAAAACAGTTTAACAATGCATTGTCATACATAAATAAAGCTTTGGAACTATCTCCAGCAAATGGCGGAGCTTTGATTTCTAGAAAGTACATCAAATTAGGTTCTGCAAATGAGATGATTTTTGCAAAAAAGTACACTGAAGCCGAAAATTTTTACAATGAAATTCTAACCGATTTTCCAAATGATAAAGAAACGTTATTGAATAAAGCCAATTTGTATTTGATTACTAAAAATAGTGTAAAAGGAAGAGAAACCTATAATTTAGTCTCTACATCAGATCCTATTTTAGCATTAAACGGTTTATCATTAGTAGAACATATTGCTGGAAAAGAAAGCAAAGCGCTTGAAATTTCTGAAAAAGCAATGGCAAAAATTGGCGAAACCAAAGATGAAAAACTAATCAAACAAACGCAAGAGCGCTATATCCAAGCACTTATTTGGAACAAAAAATACAAATTAGCTTCCACTAAAATTACAGAATTAAACCGCCTTTATACAAACGAAAATTGGCTATTAGCGCTTTCAGCAACATTGGCTATTTATAAAAGTGATTTTAAAGACAGTATTAGATATTACGAAAATATTTTGGTAAACGATTCCAAATCATTCGATGGAAATCTTGGTGTTGCAAATGCTTATAATGCTTCAGGAGAAATTGATAACGCATACAAAGCCGTTTATAAAACATTAGAGATCTTCAAAAATCAGAATGATTCGATGAATTTCTTAAAAAAATTAAATGAAGAACACACTCCAGCCCTTGAAGAAAAAATGAGTTATTCGTATGATAACGGAAATAATACAGCAATTACTTCTAGAACATTAATAACGTTTCCACTTTCTACAAAATGGTCAATGAATACTACGTATCAATATAGAAAAACTGAAAATTCAGTTACCAATGTAAGTGCAAATGCCAATGATTTCTTGGTCGGTGCTTTGTATAAATTTCATCCAAAAATTAGTTTTTATGTTGATGGTGGAATTACTTCAGCTAGCTCAACAATAGCAAGTTATACATCATTATTATTTAACTCTTATTTTAAGATGAAACCAATGAAATTGCAAGATTTAGAAATTGGTTACAAACGTGATTTGCAAAATTTCAACACCGATTTAATCGACAAGCAAATTGCTGCAAACAACTATTATTTCAATTATAATATTGGTTCAAACTTTAAATTGGGTTGGTTTACGCAATATTTTTATACAACTCAATCAGATAATAATACTAGAAATTTATTATTTACCTCTTTGTATTATAGCTTTTTATCGAAACCTATTTTAAAAGGTGGTTTCAATTACCAATTCATTTCGTTTAAAGACCAATTGCCAACGGTATATTTTAGTCCGAGTCAATTTAATGCATATGAAGTTTTTGTGGAATTATTAAAAGATGAGAAAATAACTGAAAATAATTCTCTTTTTTACAATGTAAATTTAGCTACAGGATTTCAATATATTGAAAAATTAGATAAACAATCAACCTATAGAATTCAGGCTAAATTGGGTTATAAATTTTCCGACCGTTTTTTGGTTAACCTATACGGATTAAAAAGTAATATTGCTTCGGCAGCTGCTTCAGGATTTACTTATAGCGAATTTGGATTTCGTTTGAATTGGTTATTCTTAAGTAAACCGATATTTAAAACTAATTTATAATAAATTCAATCGTTTCATCAATTCAGGACGATTGGCGCGACTTACCGGAATAACATCTTTGGCAATAAGTACCGAATTGTCTTCAATATCGATGATTTTTTTGGTGTTTATAATGTAAGAGCGATGTACTTTTAGAAATAAATCTTTAGGCAATTTATCTTCTATTTTCTTTAAAGTAGAGTGAACAACGTAGTTTATAGAATCGGTTTTTATGTGAATATAATCGCCTTTGGCTTCAACAACAGTTACCAAGTCGAATTCGATTTTAATTAAACGTCTGTCAATATTTACATAGAATTCTTTGCTAGTATCGTCTGCATTTAACTTAACTTCTTTAGACGCATTTGAACTAGAAATTTGAGCTGCATTTACTTTAACAATAGCTTTTTGAAAACGTACTTCGGTAATAGGTTTTACTAAATAATCAACTATACTTTCGTATTCAAAAGCTTCGATGGCAAAGTTTTTATCGGAAGTTACTAAAATAACTTTTGGTGGACTTTTTATGGTTTGAATAAAATCAAATCCAGTAAAATCGGGCATATGAATGTCTAAAAATATCAAATCAACATGATTTTGATTCAAATATTTAATGGCCTGCATGGCATTTGAAAATTCTTTAACTAAATTTAATCCTTTATGGTTAGAAATCATTTGAGCTATAATTGCTCTTGCCATTTCTTCATCATCTATAATAATGCAGTTCATACGCCAAAAAAAAGTTTATAACGTATCTACAAAATCTTGCATCATTTTTAAAATAGATTCAAATTCAGATTGAAGTTTTGTAGATTGTTCTTTTAAATTTCCTTCAAATTCTTCGGCAATATAGTAACTTTTTTCTAGACCTAGTATAGAAACTTTATGTTTTAGTTTGTGAACAATTTCCCCGGCTAATTTCAAGTTTTTAGTTTGAATATGATTTTGATACAAAGCTACTTCTTCAGGTAATTCTTTTTTTAAAATTCCTATAATTTTAGCTTTAAATTCTTCATTATCGCCAGATAACTGATTGATGTAGTTTAAATTTGGTTTCTCCATTATTTTTTTGGTAATATAAAATAAAACGTGGTTCCTATTGCTTCTTGGCTTTCTAGCCAAATTTTACCGCCATATAAATCGATTATTTTTTTCACGATTGAAAGCCCTATTCCAGAAGATTGATCATTATTTTCTAATTTAGAAAACAAATCAAATATTTTGGATTGATAGCGTTCATTAATTCCGATTCCGTTATCTTTTATATAAAATTCGATTTCATTTTCGTTCTCGTTACTTCCAATTTCAACAAATCCATTTTCTTTATCATTGAATTTGATTGAATTTTGAATTAAATTTTGAAACAATTGTTTGAATCTGAAATCGTTTCCATACACTTTTGGCATTTCATTTTTGAAAACTATTTCTATATGATTTGGCACATGAATAGTCCTAATAACCTCATCTATTAAAATAGTCAACTCTATAGTTCTATCTTCATTTTCTAGCTTGTCAATAGTAGAATAAACTAAAATACCTTTGATTAGTAAATCCATTTTTTCAACAATTGACAAAATAAAATCGAGTGATTGTTTATTTTTTTTATCTAATATTTCGGCATTATCTTCTTTGAACCAACTAATTAAAGTATTTATACTTCGCAAAGGCGCTTTTAAATCGTGAGAAACCACGTGTGCGTATTCATTCAACGCTTGATTTTTCTTTTCTAGATTTTGTAATAGAATTTCTTTTTTTTCTTCTTGCTCATTTATTCGTTCTTCGTTTTCTTTTCGTTGTATAACATTTACAAGCATGTTAGCAAAAACAAAGAGAATATTTTTTTCGTTTTCAGAGTAATCAAATAATTTTTTAACCGAATCAAAACCAACAAAACCAATGAGTTCTCCTGTTTTAATCATTGGAATTGCTATTAAACTTTGTATTCCTTGTGGTTCTAGAATTGCTTTTAATCCAAATTCACCATCATCTGGCAACTTACTTAAATCTTGAATATAAAAAGCTTCATTTTTTTTATGCGCTTCTAGCCATTGAGGAATATATTCTACTGGAATATTTTGCAAATTTTGTATTTCTGGCTCAATTCCAGGAGCGCACCATTCGTGTGTGTTGTTTGTAGTATTATCTGTTAAATTATAAGAAAAAATATAACTTCTATCCGCCTCAACAAATTCACCCATTTTTTGCAACGAATTATTAATCAATCCATCAATATTCTGTAAATCTGCATTGATATATTCTGTAGATATACTAATTAATAGTTGTTGCAATCGCAATTGTTGATTAATAATTTGATCTTTATCCATTTTTAATTAGAATTACTCTTTAATTATTTAAAAGAAGTTACTTTACTATGGTAAAATAAAACGTGGTTCCTATTGCTTCTTGGCTTTCTAGCCAAATTTTACCGCCATATAAATCGATTATTTTTTTCACGATTGAAAGCCCTATTCCAGAAGATTGATCATTATTTTCTAATTTAGAAAACAAATCAAATATTTTGGATTGATAGCGTTCATTAATTCCGATTCCGTTATCTTTTATATAAAATTCGATTTCATTTTCGTTCTCGTTACTTCCAATTTCAACAAATCCATTTTCTTTATCATTGAATTTGATTGAATTTTGAATTAAATTTTGAAACAATTGTTTGAATCTGAAATCGTTTCCATATACTTTTGGCATTTCATTTTTGAAAACTATTTCTATATGATTTGGCACATGAATAGTTCTAACAACCTCATCTATTAAAATAGTCAACTCTATAGTTCTATCTTCTGTTTCTAGCTTGTCAATAGTAGAATAAACTAAAATACCTTTGATTAGTAAATCCATTTTTTCAACAATTGACAAAATAAAATCGAGTGATTGTTTATTTTTTTCATCTAATATTTCGGCATTATCTTCTTTGAACCAACTAATTAAAGAATCTATACTTCGCAAAGGTGCTTTTAAATCGTGTGAAACAACATGTGCATAATCATTCAGTGCTTGATTTTGCTTTTCTAAATTTTGGAGTAATTCTTCACGTTGTTTATTGATTCTTACAATTTCTAACGATTGCTCTTTTATATAATCGGAAGAGTTTAATAGCGTTGAATTAGCTAAAAAATTATTTTCTAAATTCATCGAATTTAGAATATTTTCTAAATTTATATTAATTTCTTTTAAACTTTTGGCTTCATCTCTTAGCTTTTGATTGGCCTCAAATAACTCGTCGGAACTAATCTTCATAGCCCGTTGCAATAAGAAAATTTGACTTTCAAAGTTGTTGTAAGAATCGTCTACGGCATTAAAAAATTGATCGATATCGTTCAACCCATTCTTTAATTTTTTTTCAATTTGTCGTTTTAAAAGTGTATTCATTATTCGCTTATCAAAGTTAAAGTCATGGTTTGATTGTGTAATTCGCAAGAAGAATTTCCGTTAAATGGCGCCATTTCTCCGTAGGAGTAAAATCCTGCGATTGGAATATTTTCGCCAATTACTTCTCTTACTTGTTCAATTTCTTCTTCAACTCTTTGGTTCATGACCAATTTACGACCAACACAACTTACAATTAGTGCTATTTGAGGTGGATTTTTACGGTTTTTCATGGCAATTTCGGCTGCGTGTTGTGCGCCATCAGCAATGCCATCAATGGAAGCCATCATTAATTGCACTCTCGAATTAACAGGAATATCACCAGCTAAAACCATAGAATTATTTTCATTATTGATGCTTAAAATAGTTCGAACAACAGGTTCATTTTTCCCTTTTGGAGTGACATTTAATGGATATAATAACGATGCTTGCGGCAATTCGTTTGCTTTCTCACCAAGGTATTTTTTGTATAAATCTAAAGCAGGAATACCATCAATTTCAATGAGAATGTTGGCTTTAGAACTTGTAATTTTTCGTTCTGGACCAAACGGAACCCAACCTCCAAAACTAGCAAAAGAAATATCTAAAGTTTCGCCATAAAACCCTATTAAGACCACTTCTCCTTCTTTAGGATTTTCTTTATACGATGCTACTGTTTTTTCAAATCGGGCATCATCGCCACACATTCCACCTGTTAGTGAAATTGAAGGATCTTTGTTAAATTCTAATCCATTTATTAACGAACTTCCGTTTACAAAACTGCCTTCTGAAACTACAAAAAGATGTTTTAAATTTTCTTTTGGTATTTCATTAAACAACGCTTTACCAAGTGGCTTTGTTTTTTTATCGTACTTTAAAATGTTGTCACTTTTTACAACAAAAGAACTTTTTTCAAATTCGATTGCCGTTACAGAAATGGAATTATCATTTACATTACAACAGATAATTTCACCTGAAGTAGAACCAAAAACGATGTGTTCATAAGGAAATTGGTTGCGAATATCGGCAATAATAGTTTCATTTTCTAACAAATAACGATTCGCGAAAACCAACACTAAAGGATTATTTAGCTCAATTTTTTCTTGTAAGAATTTCCATTCTTGATTTTCTAGTTTTGAGGCTTGAACTATTTTCATTAGAAAAGATTTTTTTTACTTAATTGTACGAAAAAAGTAGTTCCTTGTCCGATTTCGCTTTCTATCCAAATTTTACCATTGTAAGTATCAACGATTTTTTTAACGATTGAAAGTCCTAAGCCATTAGATTTTTCTGATTTTTCTAACGACTGAAATGTTTTAAATATATTTTCTTGATTTTCTTGCGCAATTCCTGAACCATTATCTTTAATTGAAAAAATGAAATGTTTAGGTTTTTCAGAACAACTTATTTCTACAATACCCATTGATTTATCGTTGTGATTTACAGCGTTACTAATGAGGTTTTGAAACAATTGTTGCGCTCTAAATCGATCTGCATAAATTATTGGCAAATTAGTAGTTATGGAAACTGAAATATGATTAGGAATATGAATAATATTAATGATGTTTTGGATGATTTCTTGAGTGTTTATCTTTTCGGAAACAACATCAACTTTGTCAATTTTTGCATAGGTTAAGATACCTTCAATTAAGTGATCCATTTTTTCGACTTTTCCTTCAATCATCGAAAGATATTGTGTTGTTTGCTCGTTAAGCTCTTTATCGTTATCTTCTTTAATCCAAGAAATTAACGAATGAATACTTCGTAAAGGCGATTTTAAATCGTGCGAAACAATGGCTGCGTAATCTTCAAGTTCTTTGTTGCTTTTTGCTAAACTTTTTACTAAAAACTCGCGCTGTTGTTCTAGTTCTTTTTTCTTAGTAACATTCTCTTCAATGGCGAAGAATTTTACAATTTCGCCATTTTTATTGTATAAAGCTTGACCTTGAATACTAACCCAATATTTTTCTCCGCTTTTAGAATAATTAATGCCCTCACAGTTAAAAGGCAATCCTTTAGAAATACTGTCTTTCATATAATTAACAGTTTCTGGATTGGTTTCTTCGCCTTGCAATAAGTGTCCGAGTTTTTTACCCAAAATCTCTTCTATTTGATAACCTGACATATCCAAAAAGCTTTTATTTACCCATTCAATTATACCATCAGCATCAGCAATTATAACTGCATTTATATTTTTTTCAGCAATTAATGACAATAAATAAAGTTGCTCTTCTTGTTCTTTTTGTTCGGTTATATCGAGGTGAATTCCTATAGAACCAATAACTTTTCCGTTGATATCATAATTGGGGGCACCACTAATTAACCAATGACGATTTTCCCCCAACTTATTAATCACTTTCACTTCATACGAATCGGTTTTACCTTCTTCACGAATGACTTCCTTGCTTTTAACTGTTATTTTACTGTAATTTGTTAGCAATAAATCAGATGCCTTTTTACCAATTAATTCATCAAAAGAGTAACCACTAATACCTGTAAAACTTTGATTCGCTAAGGTAATTATATCATTTTTATCAACTTCTAAAAGTCCGAGATTCATGTTAGCAATAATGCTTCTGTATTTTTCTTTTTCTGTATTTAGACTTTCGTCGTAGCGCTTTTTTAAAGAAATATCTTCAATCATAGTAAAAAATTGAAGCGCTTCTCCATTAGAATTTAAAATTGGTTGTCCTTTGGTTTTTGCCCAAAAGCTACTTCCATCTTTTCTTCCATGTATTAACTCAACATCAAAAGGTTGACCATTAAAAAATGAAACCGTCATTTTCTTTAGTTCGTCTCTATCTGTTTCTTCTATAACGCCAATTTCAGTTAGTTTTTTGCCAATAATTTCTTCTTTAGAGTATCCAGAATGTTTGACATAAGCATCGTTACACCAAAATATTTTTCCGTCTAGTTCAGTAAATACAATTCCGTTTTCATTAGAACTAGCAACTAATGATAGTCGGTTTAATTCTTCTTGCGCTTTTTTCTGTTCGGTAACATCTCTTCCATAAATATTGACATACCCTTCTTCTTTTAAACTTTTACAAACAAATGAAAAGTCTTTTCCATCGGTTTGTGTTTCAAAAATAAAGCGTTCTTTATCTAAGTCAATTTTGGTAATTATAAATTTAAAGAAATCTTCTATTTCATAATTAATTCCATCGAATACAAACGAAGAAAGTTTTTCGGCTACAGGATTTCTATTTAATAAATTTCCATTAGTGTCAATACGAATTAATGGATCAGGATTTTGAGTTGAAAAAAGCGCAATATCGTGGATTTCTCTATTGGCTTTTTTTAATTTATTTTTTTGATTGTTAATTGTAGTTAACAATTCTTTCAACTCTTTAGAAGTATTTTCTTGATTGTTTAATACGTGAAGTAAATCCAAAAGTGGATCATGCAAAGCAAAATCATGTAATGTTAGCTTTTTTTCGACTACTTCACTCATCGAATTAAACCAAGGTGAGCCAACAAACAATAACGAATTACCAACTAGTTCAAATTGTCCTCGAAGTGCTAATTCACTTTTTTTAGATTTAACAACAGTCAGTTGATTAGTGTTAAATACTAAATCTTTGAAAGTTGGATTTTCAAGTCTTGGTCTACTCACTTCAAAGCAGTCAATAAATGAAAATGAGTTTTGAATTTCGGGACAAATTTTGGCTATACTTTTTCCAAAACTTTTTATTTTTAGGGTAGTATCTATTAGAATAAAAAAAGGAAATAATCGATTGAAATTATCTTCACTAAATTTAAATTCTAATGCATTCATATTACCAATTTATTTTGAAAATTTCATGTGTGCTTCCTTCATCTCGGCTTTGAATTAATTCAAATGTAATCGGCGAATTAAACATTTTTCCTAATCCTTGAAGTAATCCGCGAACAAATTCTTGCAAGCCTTGCCTTTTAGAAAAATAATGCAAATTCAAACCGTGTTCTGTAATATCACTTACTTTAAACTCTGGTGGTGTTAATTTTGGATAAATTAGCATAACACGATTATGAAAGTTCGGTAAATTTACTAAAAAATCTTTTAAGTTGTCTCCTCCTGAATCCATTAATCCTGGATATTTTTCGGTTGTAGTTTTAATTACCCACCATTCTCCAAAAGCAATTAATACATCACCAACCGACATGTTCATTTCTTCAGAAACAGCAATGGCTAATTTAAAAGTCACATCATCATCATAAGGTTCGCTACTAATAAAAAAATCGATGTCAACACCGCTTCTTTCTTTAATTGCTTCCCATTTTTCTTCACCAAAATTGGCAATTACTAAATCTTCAATAGCTTTGTTTACTATTCCGTACATATTATTGCGAGATTAATTCGTTGGTGCTCCAATATTCGAGCATTTTTCTAATTCTTTCAACATAATCATCGTATTTTAATGGTTTTAAAACATAACCTGCAATACCAATTTTATAACACACTAATACATCTTTATGATTATTAGATGTTGTTAAAACAATAGCTGGAATGTATTTTAAATATTCATCTGCTTTTAGTATTTGTAAAAATTCGATACCGTTTATTTTTGGCATATTTAAATCTAAAATTATAATATCGGGACTAAATTCTTTATCTTTTAATATTGATAAAGCTTCTTCGCCATTATTAGCTATAATAATTTTATGATTCAAATTAAGTGTTTTTATAACTCGATTGAATTTCATTACTTCGATTGTATCATCTTCAATTAAAAGAATGTTTAATGAATTGGTCATCTTTAATTTTAAGTTTATTTGTCTAATTTCAAAACTAATTTAAACAATATCAATTTGCTTTTATTTTCGTTAGGCTAACTATAAGTGTAGATGAATGGCAAAAAAAGTATAGACGAATGACTTTAATTTTCGTTAATCTCAATTTGTACTTTTTTTGTCAAACTTTTAAAAACTAAATCATACGAATTATTAATTAGTTCACAAATCATTTTATCTGAAACATCTTTATTAAAATCGACTGAATTCCAATGAATCTTACTCATATGATAACCTGGACGAATTCCGTCATATTCGGCACGAAGTTCTTCTGCTTTTTCAGGATCACATTTCAAATTCATAGAAGGACTACCATCTTCAAACTTTTTTAATGATGTTAACGCAAACATTTTTTTACCAACTTTAAATACTAAAGTATCTTCATCAAACGGAAAATGTTCGGTAACACCTTTTTTAGAAAGGCAAAATTCATAAAGTTGTTGAATGTTCATAAAGCATTACTCTTTCAAAAGTTTAATGGTTTGAATCTCATTATTTGCTTTACAATTTAAATGATACAAGCCTTTATTTATAGAAGAAAAATCAATTTTTTGTATTTCTTTTCCTTTGAAAATTATTTTGCCCGAACTATCTATCAATTCATATTCTGAATTGGGAACTGAATTGTCAATAATTATTTTACTTGAAAATGGATTTGGGTAAACTTTTATTTTTGTGTCTAATGCTAATGCTACATCAGAAATGCCTAAAATATTTCCAACTACTACCGGAATTGTAATCGTATCACTAAAAGAAGCATTACTTGCCGTTAAGGTAACTTGATAAACACCGTTTGCACTAAAAACATGATTCGGGTTTTGTGAAGTACTCGTATTTAATACACCACTCGATGGATCGTCAAAATTCCAAGAATAGTTAATAGCATTTGTACTTAAATTTTGAAAAGTTACCTCATCACCAGCGTTGGGTGTAAGTGGAGCATATATAAAAAAGGCAGTAGTTTGAAAAGCTTGAAAATTGTCAAGATAATCAACACTAGTAGTAAACCAATTGCCATTTACATTACTTTGTGTTACCGTTAGTATAGGAACTTTTTTGGATGTATCCAACCATTTAAATTCTCTTGTTGTTCTAATTATTCTTGGCAATCCATTTCCTGCTAGTGAAATCGTGTCATTTTCAACTAAATTGGTTGTTATTCGTAAAGTATTTGAAAAAGTTCCAAATGGAGTTGTTACTGTTCCCCAGCCATCGACTGTATTTGTTCTTGTAAGCTGTCTATTTCTGTATAAAATTGTGGGTATTGTTGTCGTATATTCAGAATTACTAGTATGCATATTTCCATAGTTTATTGGAAATTGATAAATGATATCAGGACTAGAGTATTGATTTTGAACCGGAATTGTAATGCCATTATAACCCAGTTTGAAAGCCGAAGCAACTTGTCTTACATCGGTAGAACTTTTTTTGTAATAGTCATTTGCATCCGAAATTTCTATAGGTTGACCTGGAATATTCAAGCCGGTTGATATTCCGTTTGTAGAAGATAAGTTGGTATTGCCAGGAAAGTATATAAATGGAAACAAAAAAGGTGAATAGCCCGTTTGTGTTGGGTTTCTATATTGTAATTGAACTTGCGATGTTGCTACTAAGTTTTCAAAATTCCAATTAAAACTTGTTCCAGTACTTTCAAAATCTAAATTTAAATTGGTTGCCGAACTTATATAAAAACTGTCTCCAACCGAAGCGTAGTTAGCAGATGTATAGGTTACTTGAGCATTTGAATTTATTAATGCTACAAAAAGAAAAATTGTGAAGTATTTTTTTTTCATATTTTCAGTTTTACATAGTAGTATTACTTTATTATATATAAAATTGGTTTGCTAGGACTTGCATCGTTCTCAAACGAAGCTATTTGCAAATTAAGCAAATAATTTCCATCCTCAATATCATTTGACACAAAAATCATTTCGGTAATGGTGCAATTCAATCTTGCATCAGCGTTCAAATTGTTTACATTTTTCACATTCCAAAAGGCTTTGTGCGCCAACAATTTTCCTTCATCTTCTTCTCTATCAACGCTTGGTAAATCAATTAATAAATGTTGAATTCCAATTTCTCGTATAAAAATTGCCGCTTCTTCAGCTAAATAAGGCGGATTGGTTTTGGAATAATTGATGGATTTTTTACTCTGTAAATTAGGTAAAGTTCTTACAACTATTGCTTCAGGATTTTTACCATTTAATGCTTTCTCTATTTGATGTTTCGTAATTACTAAATCATCATTTATATTTTCTGGTTTGATTGAAACTAATTCGGCAGTAAAAAAAAACTGTTTCAAACATTGATTAATGCTGTAAAATTCACGGGTAATATGTCCGAGACATTCAGTATGCGTTCCGTGACCATGCGGATTGAAAAAAATATTGTTGAAATTGGTAGAGCTTCCTTCTGAAACTTTTCCAACCCAATCGCCAAACTTCACAGGTTCAATTTCAGGTTTTTCGATGTACCAAGCAATCGGATTTTTATCAGTATTAGATAATGGAATGGAAATATCAATTGGTTTTGATAAATCGATTTGGAAGTTGTTTATTGTTGCTTTCATATTTTAACCACGAAGACCACGAAGTTTTTACACAAAGTTCACTAAGATTTGTGTTCTTTGTGCCTTCTTTGTGTTCTTTGTGGTAAAATCAATCCCAAATTTACTAAAATTGAGTTAACTTAGATGTTATTTATTTTACTTTTAAAATTGAACCACGAAGACCACGAAGTTTTTACACGAAGTTCACTAAG
>NZ_JBILJG010000010.1:0-81075 GCF_044377315.1 Flavobacterium sp. | reverse complement strand
ACATACTTGTCTTTAAATAATTGCTCTTTTAGAATTTGGTTCATATTACCAACACTAATTCTGTTTTTTATTTCTCTCTTCTGCATCTTTTATTGTATAATAAATTAAAACTAACACTCCTGCTGTGATTAGTCCAAAAACCATTTTTTCTAATACTTTATTTTTTTTGTCAACCCCTACAGCATAATCATAGTCTTTAAGAGCGATATGGTCGGCAGGTAAAATCTTTATTTTGTTTAAATCGTAGTCTATCATTTTGTTCGGTATAAATAGTAATAATCTTCATCGGTTAATTTCAAAAATGAGATGTCATATAATCCAAAAACTATTTCGTCTTCTTTATCTGAAACGTGAGTAAACATTTGGAAGGAAAATCCTTTTCCACGTAAAAATTGTTTATGTACAGAAACATCAGTAAAATCGCCAATTAAAGCATCGGCAATTTTGTAATTTTTAAGTAATTGTTTATTGATAAAACTTAACTTTTTACGAAGTAAATTATTAAGCAAATTGTTGTGAGAAATTCTATCAGAAGCAGAGCGATAAATCTGATTTTGTCTTTTGGCTTCAAACATTGTATTTGAGTAAGGACAAAGTCTTGTTTTTATTGGGTTATTTACCATCGTAATTCGTTTTAATATGTTAGTATTTGATTATTTGTTTTAGTGATGTGTTGTGAATATTGTTTAAAAAGTTTGCTTTTATTTCTTTAAACTTTTGCGAACGAACAAACGTTCTTTTTCTGATACCTAATTCGACTATTTCCTTCGGTATATAATAGTTCATTATTTTATTAATGTTTTTCACAAACTCTCCGTGTACTTTCCGACCATTAAAAGTTCTTTTAAGGTGTTTCGGTAATTCTTTACCTTTGACATTTATTTTCGGTATCGATACAACTATGTGATGATGAACACCTCCACTTTCTCCGATGTCTACAAGACGGATAAATCCGAGTAGTTCCGAACCGTTTTCTTTTAAAGCCTTTTTGAGCGCAAAAAAGAACCTATCTAATTTATCATTGTCGTAATGGTCAATCACGTATTCTATTAGGGAATATCTTTCCCTGCACGAATAAGTTTCAAAGAAAAGTCTAATCTTTTTTGCTCGATTATATTTGATGACTTCAAGGTCTGTAAAAGGAATCCATTGTTGATTGGTTTCATCTTCATAGACTTTTATACTTGTTGCTTTTCGTATGGAAATAAATCCTTGTTTTGTCCTTCTCGAAAAGGTTTTGGTAAAAATATGTTTCATTTGCTTATGAGTTTAACAATTATAATACTCATCGCTCATACTGTCAATGTAAATTAAAACCCTACCTCCTTTAGCAGGAGATAATTTTTTTGCTTTAATTAACCCATCCCTAATTCTTCTATCTATTGTTCTTTCACTACATCGCCAAAATTCTGATGCTTCTGCTCTACTAAAAAATTTTTGTTTAATTAAATTCTTCATACTTGCTTTATTTTGAGATTATTTAATAAAAGCAAATTTATAGACTTGGGTAGTCATAGAAAATAGAAAACCGCTCAAATTCTAATCATTTTAAGAGTGGAATTTGAGCGATTTTAACTTGGAATACAAAATTTATTTATTATGGTAACGCAAACTCATTTTACTGAATTCTTTAACAAAAGATAGAGAATTAGGGCTATCATAGATTAAAAAGGACTTTTTTAAAATTTTACGTCCTAATTTCCAATGAAATTCCCTTAAAGTTTTATTCTGTGAACTTATCGATATTTTTTCTTTAAACGTTATACAATCAAAAATAAAATTTAATAATTTTTTATTATCAACTTCTACGCAATCATTTAATTCAAGTAATTTATCGTAGATGTCAACTTTAGAAGATGGTTTAAGCGATTTTCTAAAATTCAATACATAACTTCGACATTTTTCGTATTGTATTTCCGTGAAGTATTTTTTATTTAAAATTATATTTTCATATTCTTTATATTTTTCCAACTCTTGCTTTATATCAAACATTAATTCATTTTTCAACGTCATCTTAAAACACTTCAACAAATCGATGAAAAATAATTTATAAACTACATTATAAAAATTTGTATAAAACAAAGTCTCATCAAAATATTCAACATTTGTATTTTCCTTTAATACACCAACCAACTCATCAATGAATTCCAAATCAACCCTGTCTCCAAAAAGATTATTAATTTGAGGTAAATCAATATATTTAGGCTTTACAGTAATTTCAATACATTCTTCTGAAGGGGAAAATTTTATATAGGGAAAGAGAATTAAAAAAGTTCTAATTAGTTCTGAAAAATTATTTTCATTAATGACAAGGTTTATATTAAATTGAAAATTACTCTTATCGTCTAAACAGATTTTTTTAGATGACTCAATCAGGTATTTAATCGAAGTTAAATTATCAATCTGTAATAAATCATTTTGAAAAAAAAGATAAGTTGGAAATGTAACACCATTTTTATACATTGCACTCAATATTTAAAGTCTCATAAAAGGTCACACAAAGATAAAAAAAAACTCGAACACCATAAAAATAAGGTATTCGAGTAATTAAGTGTGATCCCAGAAGGATTCGAACCTTCGACCTACGCATTAGAAGTGCGTTGCTCTATCCAGCTGAGCTATGGAACCATTTTTAATAGTAACTATTAAAAGTCGGGGTGGCAGGATTCGAACCTGCGGCCTCCTGCTCCCAAAGCAGGCGCGATAACCGGGCTACGCTACACCCCGAAAAATGCGGAGAGTAAGGGATTCGAACCCTTGGTACAGTTTCCCATACGCATGTTTAGCAAACATGTCCTTTCGGCCACTCAGGCAACTCTCCAAATTCAATATATAAAAATAAGAACTTTTCTCTTTAAGCGGTTGCAAATGTAACGTTTCATTATAATATTTACAACAATTTAGATGCTTTTTTTAAATAATAAAACAACATTTTTTTAAACTAACTATAAATCAATCTAATATAGAAAAAATACTTTGTCAACAATAAATTAATTATGAAAAATTCATATA
Organism: Flavobacterium sp.; assembly: GCF_044377315.1. GTDB lineage: Bacteria > Bacteroidota > Bacteroidia > Flavobacteriales > Flavobacteriaceae > Flavobacterium. The sequence continues at coordinate 78,063 of NZ_JBILJG010000010.1, read as the reverse complement.
AAAATGGTTTTAAATTAAAAAATAGTAAATTTGCAAATCAAACAAACAATCATATATTTATGATACTTATTTGGTTTACACAAAATCGAAATAGTATTGTAACACACAAAATATCTTAAACATGAAAAAAGTTGTAATCGTTTCGGCAGCAAGAACTCCAATTGGAAGTTTTATGGGTACATTATCTACTGTTACAGCTCCACATCTTGGAGCTGCTGCTATAAAAGGCGCTTTAGAAAAAATTAACTTAGATGTAAATTTAGTTGATGAAGTAATAATGGGTAACGTTATTCAAGCTGGTGTTGGGCAAGCTCCTGCAAGACAAGCGGCTCTTTTTGCTGGACTTCCAAATTCAGTTATTGCTACAACAGTCAACAAAGTTTGTGCTTCTGGAATGAAAGCAGTTATGCAAGGCGCACAAGCAATTATGGCTGGTGATGCCGAAATTATTGTAGCGGGCGGAATGGAAAATATGAGTTTGATTCCTCATTATGTTCACATGAGAAATGGTGTAAAATTTGGACCAACTTCTATGCTTGACGGAATGCAAAAAGATGGATTGGTTGATGCTTATGACAACAATGCTATGGGTGTTAGTGCAGATTTGTGCGCTTCTGAATATAAAATTACTAGAGAAGCTCAGGATGCTTTTGCTATTCAATCATATGAACGTTCTGCAAAAGCTTGGGAAGCTGGAAAATTTGATAATGAAGTAGTACCAGTTGCTGTTCTGCAAAGACGTGGCGAACCAATTATGGTAACTAAAGACGAGGAATTTACAAATGTAAAATTGGATAAAATTCCTTCTTTAAATGCTGTTTTTACTAAAGATGGAACTGTTACAGCAGCCAATGCTTCAACTATAAATGATGGTGCTGCAGCAGTTGTAATTATGAGCGAAGAAAAAGCACAATCATTAGGATTAAAACCTTTGGCTTATATAAAAAGTTATGCAGATGCTGCTCAAGAACCTAAATGGTTTACAACTGCACCAGCTAAAGCATTGCCAAAAGCATTAGCCAAAGTTGGTCTTTCAGTAAAAGATGTTGATTTCTTCGAATTCAATGAAGCCTTTGCAGTTGTTGGATTAGCGAATGCTCAAATTCTTGGATTAGACAATAGTAAAGTAAATGTAAATGGAGGCGCAGTTTCGCTTGGTCATCCGTTAGGTTGTTCTGGTGTTAGAATTATTGTAACCCTAATCAATGTATTAGAACAAAATAATGCTAAAATTGGAGCTGCGGCGATATGCAATGGTGGTGGCGGTGCTTCTGCTATAGTGATTGAAAGAGTTTAATTAATAAAATTGATAACTGAAAAATAAGTAAATGTTCGGAATTTGTAATCTTGCTATTATTCCTCTGCGAATTGAACCTAGCGATAGAAGTGAAATTGTTTCTCAAGTTTTGTTTGGTGAACATTTTGAAATTCTTGAACAACAAAAGCAATGGACGAAAATCAAATTGCAATATGATGGATATGAAGGATGGATAGATTCTAAACAGTTTCAAATTATTTCCGAAGCTGATTATCAGCAACTATCAAGTGATTCAATTATTTTGAATTCTGATTTGATAGAATATATAACAGGCCTAAATAATTTATTAATACCAATTCCTCTTGGCGCTTCGCTTTCATTTTTGAGCCACAATGAAATTAATACTCAAAATTATGATTTTGAGGGTTTAAAAATAAGCGGGCAAAAACCAAAATCAAATTTAATTAATACCGCTTTCATGTACTTGAACGCACCTTATTTATGGGGTGGAAAAACTCCTTTCGGAATTGATTGTTCTGGTTTTACACAAATGGTTTACAAACTAAATGGTTATAGATTATTACGAGATGCTTCACAACAAGCTAATCAAGGAGAAGCTTTAAGTTTTATTGAAGAAAGTGAACCTGGCGATTTAGCCTTTTTTGACAATGAAGAGGGAAATATAATTCACGTTGGAATTATTATGGATGATAATTATATAATTCATGCTAGCGGAAAAGTACGAATTGACCGTTTAGATCATCTTGGCATTTATAACGCCGAAGTCAATAAACATACTCACAAACTAAGAGTTATTAAAAAAATTATATAAAAAAAAGGTTCACATTTGAACCTTTTTTTTGTATGTTTAATAAATTATTATTTCCCTATTTTTGCTTTAAGTGCTTTTTTCTGTGCAGTCATTTCTAAAGCTCCATATACATTTAATAATGTAGTTGAAACATCTTCATTGTCTGGTTTTAATTCAAAGGCTTTTTCTAAATAAGGTAATGATTCTTTAAAAATATTTTCTCTTTTTGCTTTAAGAACATCATAACGTTTGTTATCTTTTTCAGAAGTTCCTAATTTGTTCATTTCGTCAATGATAGCTTTTTCACTATCTAACTTTATGATAGCTAAATTCAAATAAGCATTTATATAATCTGGTTTTATAGCGATTGCTTTTTTGTAATAAGCTTCTGCATCAGCACTATTTGTTTTTGAAGAAATTACACCTAAGTTATAAAACAAATCTGCATCATTTGGATTTTTTTCTAAAACTTCAGTTACTAATTTTTTGTAAGTCGCAAAATCTTCTAATTTTAAATACAAATCTGCCTCTGCCATTGCTAATGATGTATCATCTGGATTAGCTAGTCTAGCTTCTGATAAAGATTTTTTTGCTTCTTCATTTTTACCTTGTTGCACATAAATCAAGGCGATGTTTTTGTAAATTTCCCCTTTTTTAGAAGGAATTTTTTCATCTCTTGGCTCTTTATGTGATTTTAAAATAACCATTTTATCTCTTTCGGCTTTTGTACTAAACATTTCTTCTTGATCAGTAATCAAACTTTTTGCATAGTAAGAAGTTCCTTCGCCAGAATAATTTTTATTTTTTAATTCATTATAATAAGCTAAAGAAGTTTCATAATCGCCGCCATTTACAGCATAACTTGCTGCATAATACAATTTTTCTAAATCATTAATATCTAAATCATATACTTGTTTAAGTAACGCTGAAGCTTCTTTATAGTTTTTGGCTGTTCCTTTTTCAACAGCGCTATTTACTAATTTGTTTTTAATATCACTAATTGAAGTTGTAGCTTGCGAAGTATATTTAGATTTTCCAGTTACTTTTTCGGCAGCTACTAAATCTTGAAATGCTTTAGCTGCTTCAGAAAGATTTTTTGAAGTTTCAATGTTTTTGGTAGCTAAATCTAAAGCGATATTTCCTTTTACAAATAAAAACTGTGCTTTTTCAGCATCAGTAGCTGCTGTAAGTAATGGTTCGGCTTGTTGTAAAAGTGTTCTTGCTTCTACAGCATTACCCGCTTTTAGTGCTTTTTCTGCAGCTTTAATTTCATTTTTTTGAGCAAAATTGCTTACTGAAATCAATAATGCTGACGCTAGTAGTACATATTTACTTTTCATTTTTTAGGTTTTAATTTAAAATTTATAATGATACAAATTCCAATAATAAAACAGTATTGGAATTTGTACTGAATTAATTAATTATTCATCATCAGAATCGTCTTCTTCAGCTTCGTCTGCTTCATCTTCTACTTCATCATCATCGTCGTCATCGTCATCTGCAACATCATCCTCTTCAAGAACTTCAAGAACGGGCTTAACTCTTTCGATTACGGCAGCTTCAATAACATTTCCGTCTTCATCAACAATGACTTCTTCAACATCATCTTTCATAACTTTTGTCACCGCAGCGATGGCATCACTACCTTTAAGATTAATCAACTTTACACCTTGCGTTGCACGACCCATTACTCTTAAATCTTCAACCGCCATACGAATAGTCAATCCAGATTTGTTAATAATCATCAGGTCGTCAGCATCTGTAACTGCGTTTATCGAAATTAATTTTCCTGTTTTTTCAGTTATATTTAATGTCTTAACACCTTTCCCTCCACGATTTGTAATTCTGTAATCTTCTAAACTTGAACGTTTTCCGTATCCGTTTTCGGCAACTACTAGAATTTCACTGTTCATGTCATTTACAGAAACCATGCCAATTACTTCATCGGTTTCGTCTTTCAAACGAATTCCACGAACTCCAGAGGCAGTTCTTCCCATTGGACGGGTTTTGCTTTCTTCAAAACGAACTAATTTTCCAGATTTAACAGCTAAAATAATTTGGCTATTTCCATCTGTTAATTCAGCAGAAAGCAGTTCGTCATTATCTTTAATAGTAATAGCTGCAACACCATTAACTCTTGGTTTAGAATATTTATCTAACGAAGTTTTCTTAACCATACCGTTTTTGGTAACCATAATAAGGTTATGGCTTGTTGTGTAATCTTTATCTTTTAAGTCTTGTGTACAGATAAATGCTTTTACTTTATCATCACTTTCTATATTGATAAGGTTTTGCAATGCTCTTCCTTTGGCAGTTTTGCTTCCTTCAGGAATTTCATAAACGCGCATCCAGAAACATTTTCCTTTTTGAGTAAAAAACATCATATATTGGTGGTTAGTTGCCACGTACATGTTTTCTAAGAAATCTTGATCTCTTGTTCCTGCACTTTTTTGACCAACTCCACCTCTATTTTGAGTTTTATATTCTGTTAATGGCGTTCTTTTGATATAACCAGCATGCGAAATTGTAATTACTACATTTTCATCGGCAATTAAATCTTCAATACTTACATCACCACCCGAATATTCAATTATAGAACGACGCTCATCGCCATATTTATCTTTAATTTCGATTAATTCATCTTTAATTAATTGCATTCTAAGTTCTTTGCTTGCTAATAATGCTTTCAAATGCTCAATCAATTTCATTATTTCTTCGTACTCAGCTCTCAACTTATCTTGTTCTAGACCTGTTAACTGACGTAAACGCATTTCAACAATTGCTCTAGATTGAATATCAGACAATTTGAAACGTTCCATCAATTTTTCACGAGCTTCGTCAGTGTTTTTAGAAGCACGAATTAAAGCAATAACTTCGTCAATATTATCAGAAGCAATGATTAAACCTTCTAAAATATGTGCTCTTTCTTCAGCTTTTCTTAATTCATATTGTGTTCTGCGTACTACTACATCGTGACGGTGTTCAACAAAATAGTGAATCAAATCTTTTAGATTCAACATTTGTGGCCTTCCTTTCACCAATGCAATGTTGTTTACACTAAAAGAAGATTGCAATTGCGTGTACTTATATAAAGTATTTAAAACAACATTCGGAACGGCATCTCTTTTTAATATGTAAACGATACGCATGCCATTTCTATCCGATTCATCACGAATATTGGCAATACCCTCTATTTTTTTATCATTAACTAAATCGGCTGTTTTTTTAATCATTTCAGCCTTATTTACTTGATAAGGAATTTCAGTAACGATGATAGATTCGCGACCTTCTACTTCTTCAAAGCCTACTTTGGCACGCATAACAATACGACCACGACCTGTTTTAAAAGCTTCACGAACGCCTTCATAACCATATATAACACCACCAGTAGGAAAGTCTGGAGCTTTTATATGTGTCATTAACTCATCTATTTCAATTTCTTCATTGTCGATGTAAGCTAAAGTTCCGTCAATAACTTCTGTCAAGTTATGAGGTGCCATATTGGTTGCCATACCAACTGCAATTCCAGATGCTCCATTAATAAGCAAATTAGGAACTCTTGTTGGCATAACTGTTGGCTCATATAAAGTATCGTCAAAGTTTAGTTTAAAATCAACTGTTTCTTTATCTATATCTGCCATTATGTCTTCCGACATTTTTTTCATTCTTGCCTCGGTATAACGCATTGCAGCTGGACTATCGCCATCTACAGACCCGAAGTTACCTTGACCATCAATTAATAAATAACGCAAACTCCATTCTTGCGCCATACGAACCATAGCATCATAAACAGAAGTATCACCGTGAGGATGGTACTTACCTAATACTTCTCCAACAATTCTGGCCGATTTTTTATGGGCAGTTTTTGAAGTTACTCCTAAATCATACATTCCATACAATACTCTACGATGTACAGGTTTTAATCCGTCACGTACATCTGGCAATGCTCTTGATACAATAACTGACATCGAATAATCGATGTAAGCTGATTTCATTTCGTCTTCTATGTTAATAGGAATTAACTTTTCTCCGTCAGACATATTATATAGTTAAATTAAAAATTATTAGTAATTAAAAATCCTGCTAATATAAACCTTTCGATAATTTTTAGAAAGAAAATTAAACATAATTTTACTCAATTTATTAACAATATTACATCCAAATTCAGTTAATAAGTTAATTGATACTTAGCTTTTATTTTTAAATATTTTTTTGTCAATTAGCTGACAAGAGTTTGGTGAGGAATAGTTTTTGCAATTCTCATATAAAATCAATAAATTTACATTAGAAAATAAAGATAAAAATGGATGATAATTTTTCACCAAGAGTCAAGGATGTAATAACTTACAGTAAAGAAGAAGCCCTAAGATTAGGACACGATTTTATTGGAACTGAACATTTAATGCTCGGGATTTTGAGAGATGGAAATGGAAAAGCTATTTCTATTTTGAACAATTTGGCAGTAGATTTAGACCATTTGAGAAGAAAAGTTGAAGTTTTAAGTCCAGCCAATCCAAATGTATTGGTAAACAATGATAAAAAAAATCTTCACTTAACACGACAAGCAGAAAGAGCATTAAAGACAACTTTCTTGGAAGCAAAAGTCTTTCAAAGCACTTCTATTAGTACGGCGCATTTACTGTTGTGTATTCTAAGAAATGAAAACGATCCTACCACAAAGCTTTTGAATAAATTAAAAATCGATTACGATTTGGCTAAAGAACAATATTTGAATATGACACCAAGTGAAAATAATTTTATAGAAAACTTGCCAAGAAATGAATCTTATAATGAAGATTCAGGTCAAGATGACAGTTTAAAAGGCGATAGTTTTAACAACCCAGCTAATAAATCAAATAAAAAATCTAAAACACCAGTTCTAGATAACTTTGGTCGTGATTTGACAGAAATGGCAGAAGAAGGCAAACTCGACCCTGTTGTTGGTCGTGAAAAAGAAATTGAAAGAGTTTCTCAAATCTTAAGTAGAAGAAAGAAAAATAATCCATTGCTTATAGGTGAACCTGGAGTTGGAAAATCAGCAATTGCTGAAGGTTTGGCATTGCGAATTATACAAAAGAAAGTTTCTAGAATTCTTTTTGGAAAAAGAGTTGTTACACTTGATTTAGCAAGTTTAGTTGCTGGTACAAAATACCGTGGACAGTTTGAAGAACGCATGAAAGCTGTAATGAATGAGTTGGAGAAAAACGACGATATCATTCTTTTTATTGATGAAATCCATACAATTGTTGGTGCTGGTGGCGCCACTGGTTCTTTAGATGCGTCTAACATGTTTAAACCTGCGTTAGCTCGTGGCGAAATACAATGTATTGGTGCCACAACATTAGATGAATATCGTCAATATATTGAAAAAGATGGAGCTTTAGAAAGACGTTTCCAAAAAGTAATTGTAGAGCCTACTTCGGTTGAAGAAACAATTACAATTTTAAATAATATTAAAAACAAATACGAAGACCATCACAATGTAACTTATACCGATGAAGCTATCGAAGCCTGCGTAAAATTGACTGATAGATATATGTCTGAACGCTTTTTACCAGACAAAGCTATTGATGCTTTAGACGAAGCAGGTTCTCGTGTACACATTACAAATATTGATGTTCCTAAACAAATTTTGGATTTAGAACGTCAATTGGAAGAAGTTCGTGAGCTAAAAAATTCGGTGGTAAAAAGACAGAAATATGAAGAAGCTGCTAAACTTCGTGATGATGAGAAAAAATTAGAAAAAGACCTTGCTATTGCACAAGAACAATGGGAAGAAGATTCTAAAAATAATAGAATTCAAGTTACGGAAGATAACGTTGCGGATGTTGTTTCTATGATGACTGGAATTCCTGTTAATCGTATTGCACAAACTGAAAGTAATAAATTAGCAAAACTTCCTGAACTTATTGAAAATAAAGTAATTGGTCAAAAAGAAGCTGTGTTAAAAATTGCTCGTTCTATACAACGTAATCGTGCAGGATTAAAAGACCCAAATCGTCCAATTGGTTCCTTTATTTTCTTGGGGCAAACAGGTGTTGGTAAAACACAATTGGCAAAAGTATTAGCTAAAGAATTATTCGATTCTGAAGATGCGTTAATCCGTATTGACATGAGTGAATACATGGAGAAATTTGCTATTTCTCGTTTAATTGGCGCACCTCCAGGATATGTTGGCTATGAAGAGGGTGGGCAATTAACCGAAAAAGTTAGAAGAAAACCTTATTGTGTGGTACTTTTAGATGAAATCGAAAAAGCGCATCCAGATGTTTTTAATATGATGTTGCAAGTTTTAGATGATGGTTATTTAACTGATAGTTTGGGTCGCAAAATCGATTTTAAAAACACAATCATAATCATGACTTCAAATGTTGGTGCGCGTCAACTGAAAGATTTTGGACAAGGCGTTGGATTTGGAACAGCTGCACGAGTTGCAAATGCTGAAGATAATTCAAAAAGTATTATCGAAAATGCTTTGAAAAAAACATTTGCACCAGAGTTTTTAAATAGAATTGACGATGTTATTGTTTTCAATGCCTTAGAAAAAGAAGATATCAATTTGATTATCGAAATTGAATTGAAAAAATTGTATGCTCGTGTAAAAGATTTAGGCTATCACCTATCTTTATCAGACAATGCAAAAGCATTTATTGCAGATAAAGGTTTTGACAAACAATTTGGTGCTCGCCCACTAAAAAGAGCCATTCAAAAATATGTTGAAGATGCACTTGCCGAAGAAATCATTACTTCCAAAATTGTTGTTGGTGACCAAATCTTCATGGATATTGAAGATGGCGCTGAAGAATTAACAGTCAAAATTTCAAAAGCTGAAAAACCAACTAGTTAATACTTAATAAAAATGTTTACTTAAAATCCGTTTTGCATCACAAAACGGATTTTTTATTTCATCAAAAATTCAGCTATTTTTTTCTTTTCTCCAGCAATCCATAAAACATCACTTTCTTGAAGAGTTAAATGTGATTCAGGATTAAGAATACGCTTTCCGTTACGTTCCACACCTACTATAATTCCATGTGTATTTTCTCTAATGCCTGACTCTCTAATTGTTTTTCCTATGCAAACTCTATTTTTTAATTCGATTTTTTGCAAAATAATATTAGTTTCATCAACAATTTCCGGAATATCAATTTCATTTTTATCTAAAAAAACTTTAAAATCTTTAACCTGATCATCTGTTCCAATAATACTAATTTCATCACCAGGGAATATACGCTCAGTTCGTGTTGGAATATTAATCATTATATCACCTCTTTTTATCGAAGCAATATTAATTCCAAATTGTTCTCTAATAGCTAGTTCTTGAAGTGTTTTGCCTGCCAAATTTGATTCGCGTGCAATTTCAAACTCTGTCATATGTCCGTCCCAAGGCGAAAGTGTACTTTGTCTTTTATTTTCTTTCTTTATTTCTCTGTTATTAAGATTTGACATAAAATGTGTTTCAATTTTTTGATAAATAGCATGAAGTTTTTTAGGAAATACTATATAAGCAGAAACAGCAACTAAAAAAGCAATAAAAGCAATTCCTGCAGAAAAAAATGTATTCAAAACAAATCCAATATAAAATAAGGTAAGTGCTATTCTAAAAAAAACTAGCATAATTATTGGTCCTTGGTGTTTTTTTTCTTCTATCAATATTTGAACTTGCTTAACTGCTACTCTTCTAAGAGACAACGCCCATAAAAATGGAGATAAAATTATAATTGTAATAAGTGCCGCGATTATATTTCCCGATTTTGAATCTTTTACTAATGGTAGTAAGTAATTAGAAGAAAGTAAAATTATTGCAATAATTATAATCGAGTGAATGATGACTTGTGTCAGATAGCTTCTTAAAACAATTCTCCAATTACTTTCGGACTTAATTTCTTCAGTATTTGAACTATACAATTTTATTCGTTTTACCCAACGTTTTGGCAATTTTTTCTCTAAAAAATCAGAAAAAGGTACCGCATATTTTACCATAAAAGGTGTTGTAAATGTTGTAATTGCAGATACAGCAACCACTATTGGATATAGAAAATCACTTGTTACTTTTAAAGTTGATCCTAATGTGGCAATAATAAATGAAAACTCACCTATTTGTGACAAACTCATTCCCGCTTGAATGGATTGTTTTAAAGGTTGTCCAGATAGTAACGAACCAATTGTTGAACTGATTGACTGTCCAAAAATAACTACCAATGTCAAAATAGCGACAGGTAGTGCGTATTCTACTAGTGTATCAGGATTTATCAGCATTCCAACAGAAACAAAGAAAACAGCTCCAAACAAATCTTTTACAGGTTTTACTAAATGCTCAATGTGTTCGGCTTGTGTTGTTTCGGCTATTATTGAACCCATAATAAAAGCTCCAAGTGCTGGCGAAAAACCAACATTTGCAGCAAAAATAACCATCAATAAGCAAAGTGCTAATGAAATTATCAACATCATTTCGTCAGTCAATAAATGTTTGGCTTTTTGCAATAATGTTGGAATAAAAAAGATGCCAACTACAAACCAAATGGTCAAAAAGAATACCAGTTTTAAAACAGAAAAAACCAGTTCCATACCAGAAAATTGTTGACTTACTGCAATTGTAGAAAGCAAAACCATCATCAAAATGGCAATAATATCCTGAACAATTAAAGAACCAATTACGTTGCCAGCAAACTTTTGAGATTTGACGCCTAACTCATCAAAAGTTTTTAAAATAATGGTAGTAGATGAAATAGAGAGAATTACACCTAGAAAAATACTATTCATTTTATTCCAACCCAACATCTGACCTACAAAAAAGCCAATGCTAACCATGGTAATTATTTGCGTCAATGCAGTTATGGATGCCGTTCCTCCTACTTTCATTAATTTCTTGAAACTAAATTCTAAACCTAAACTGAATAAAAGAAAAATGACTCCAATCTCCGCCCAAACTTTTACACTATTGACATCTTGAACCGTTGGAAAAAAGTCAAACTCTGAACCAGCTAAAAAACCCGCTACCAAATAACCCAAAACTAAAGGTTGTTTAAGCATTTTAAACAATAAAACAGCAATAGCAGCAGTAATTAGGATTAAACCTAAATCACTTATCAAATCAGGTAAATGAACGGCTGATGCTGCTAAAAAGATAGACATAAATTTAATTTTTACTAAAATAACAAAAAATCTGCTTCAATCAAAATGACTAAAGCAGATTTAAAGAAATTATAACAATATTTATATTAATACCCCCAAATAATTACTAGGACTAATCTGCATCAACTCTACTTTAATTTCATCAGAAACTTTTAGGGTTTGTATGAAATTATGAATGGCTTCTTTATTGATAACGGCATTGGTTCTTGTCAAGTCTTTTAAAGCTTCATAAGGATTTGGATAACCTTCACGACGCAAAATTGTTTGAATGGCTTCGGCTACGACTGCCCAATTTTTTTCTAAATCTTCTGCAAATTTAACTTCGTTCAAAACTAATTTGTTTAACCCTTTTATAGTTGCTTCAAAAGCTATTAAAGTGTGTCCTATAGGAACTCCAATGTTTCTTAAAACCGTGCTGTCGGTTAAATCACGTTGTAATCTTGAAACAGGTAATTTAGCAGAAAGATGTTCAAAAATCGCATTGGCAATTCCTAAATTTCCTTCTGAATTTTCAAAATCTATTGGATTTACTTTATGTGGCATGGCTGACGAGCCAATTTCTCCTGCTTTTATTTTTTGCTTAAAGTAATCCATTGAAACATACGCCCAAACATCTCTATCTAAATCGATTAGAATAGTATTTATTCTTTTCAAAGCATCGAAAAAAGCTGCAAAATGGTCGTAATGTTCTATTTGTGTGGTTGGAAAAGAATGCTGTAAACCTAATACGTTTTCAACAAAATCAGTTCCAAATTGTTTCCAATCGGTTGTTGGATAAGCTACATGGTGCGCGTTATAATTTCCAGTTGCACCACCAAATTTTGCAGCAAACGGAATATTGAATAACAATCGTAATTGCTCTTCTAAACGTTCTACAAATACTAAAATTTCTTTCCCCAAACGAGTTGGTGAAGCTGGTTGACCATGCGTTCTGGCTAACATTGGAACATCCTTCCACTCTATTGCAAGTTCTTTTAATTTGGCAATGACCGAAATTAAACTTGGTAAATACACTTTTTCAAAAGCTTCTTTTGTTGATAAAGGAATCGCGGTATTATTAATATCTTGAGAAGTTAATCCAAAGTGAATGAACTCTTTATATTTCTCTAAACCCAAGCCGTCGAATTTGCTTTTGATGAAATATTCAACCGCTTTTACATCGTGATTGGTAGTTTTTTCAGTTTCTTTTATCCAAAGTGCATCTTCGGTTGAAAAATTGGTATAAATTTTACGCAAATCTTCAAAAACGGATTTGTTTACACCTGAAAGTTGTGGCAAATTGGCTTCACATAAAGCAATGAAATATTCTACTTCTACTAAAACCCTATATTTTATTAATGCTTCTTCTGAAAAGAAAGGAGAAAGCGAAACGGTTTTGCTTCTGTATCGTCCGTCAATAGGAGAAATAGCGTTTAATTCTGTTAGTTGCATGTTGTTGTGTGTTTTTTGAAAGTGCAAATTTAGTGATTAGTAATTAGTGATTAGTGATTAGTTGATTTTTTTTAAAGATAACTCACTAATTTTTCTTGTAAAAAAGGAACACCTTCGGTTGCATTCATCGGAATTATTTCTAACAAATTTGCTAAATCATAAATAGTGGTAGGTTTTGGATCGATATAAAATATGGGCACATTTTTATTGGTATAATGCAATAAACCAGCTGCAGGATAGACTTGCATAGAAGTTCCAATAATTACAAAATAATCAGCTTGTTGTGTAATTTCGATTGCTTGCTCAAGTGCTGGAACGGCTTCACCAAACCAAACAATGTGAGGCCTTAGTTGGTTACCGTTTGGGTCAACATCACCAATGTTCAAATCTAAATTCCAATCTAAAATATAGTTTTCGTTTTTGGTGCTTCTCACTTTTAGTAATTCGCCATGAAGATGCAACACTTTTGAACTGCCTGCTTTTTCATGCAAATCATCGACATTTTGAGTGATGATATGCACATCAAAATCAGATTCTAATTTGGCTAATGTTTTGTGACCTATATTGGGTTCAACCGTTTGCAATTGTCTTCGTCTTTGATTGTAAAAATCTAAAACCAATTCTTTATTCTTTAACCAACCTTCGGGTGAAGCAACTTCCATTACGTCATGACCTTCCCAAAGTCCGTCGGCATCTCTGAAGGTTTTGATGCCACTTTCTGCCGAAATTCCTGCACCTGTTAAAACAATTAACTTCTTTTTCATTTGTAAAAATTGAATGCTAAAATTACTGAATTTGTTGTAAAAAATAACGATTCTTTTTATTAAATCTTGTTTTACTATTTTTGCAAAAAAAATTAGAATGATCGATTTAGACTATTTAGCCTTTTTAGAAAATATACTTACCGAAAAAAGAAAAGAACGTTTTTTAGAAGTTTTAAAAAATCGTACCAACCATTTTACAATTGCCATTGAAGATGTTTTTCAACTGCATAATACTAGTGCTGTAATGCGAAGTTGCGAAGTTTTTGGGATTCAAGAACTAAATGTAATTGAAGAAAAATTTGGTAAACGAATTGATAAAGAAATTGCAATGGGTGCTCAAAAATGGGTCGATGTTAACCGATTTAATTCCGTTCAAGATTGCATTGATACTCTAAAAGGAAAAGGTTATCAAATCATTGCTACAACTCCACATAATGATTCATGCTTAATTCATGAATTTGATATATCTAAAAGAAGTGCTTTGTTTTTTGGTACTGAAAGAGATGGACTTTCTCAAGAAATTATTGACCAAGCCGATGGTTATTTGAAAATTCCAATGGTTGGTTTTACAGAAAGCTTGAATATTTCGGTTTCGGCAGCTATTATCATTCAAGATATAACTAACAGATTACGACTTTCAGGAATTAATTGGCAATTATCCGAAGAAGAAATTCTTGAAAAAAGATTGCTTTGGGCTAAAAACACCATCAAAGATATTGAGCGAATTGAGGAGCGGTATTATTCTGAAAAAAAATAACTATTTTTTCTTCAAAACCTTATATTCTTCGTGGCATTGTGTGATGGCTTCAAGAATTTGTAAATCATTTGCTGATTTTGCGAAAGCTTCTGAATAATTACATCGTTGTAATAATTCTGGTATTTCGTCTTTATTAACTCCAAGTATCATTGATAATGTTTCTCTATCAAACTTATTTTCTAACATTGCTCTAACTGAAGGGTCTTTCTTCATTTCCTTAAGTCTTTTTAACTCTTTAGGTTTTTTTCCAAAAAAATTATACAACATGTCCGCAGGATTGAATAGAGAACCCATAATTTTTCCAAAAGCACTAGGAGAATATTCTCCAGCCTCATAACCTTGCTCTAATCCAGAAATACTATAACGGTAATTTTCTCTTGAAGGAATTAATTTGGTGTCAATTTCAAGATAACCAGTTAACATGTAGGGTTGGATAATTACTTCTTCAAGTGCAATGGCCTTTTCGGTTAACTTTATTGTGGTCGTTTTATTTTTAACCCAGTCATTGGTAATACGCATTTTTATTGATTGAAAACCAACCATGGATAAATGTAGAGTATCATTTACAGAAGCGATCAACTCAAAATATCCTTTTGAATCGGATACAGTTGCTTTTGCTTTATTCAAGTTAATAATATTTACATTGGATACTGGTATAAAAGTGAATTCATTCACAATTGTTCCAGAAATTGATTGAGTAGTTGTGGCTTCTTGCGCTCCAACGGTGTTAGCAAGTGCAACTAAAAAAAAGACTACAAAATATCTCATATTTGGGTTTTAAAACGATAAAAGTAATAAAACAAATAAGATAAAATTGTAGTCTTTAATTTTTTATAAGAAAATTAACTAAATGAATTAGCTTTTTCTTGGTCTTCTTGGTCTAGATGCATCACCAAAACCTTCCGAACGTCTTGGAGCTCTTTCTGAACTTCCTTCTGTTCTTGAAGAATCAAATCTTCTTGCAGGTCTTTCGCCTCTTTCAAAACCACCTGGTTCTCTTCTTGGAGCTGCACTTTTAAAACCGCCATCTCTTGGAGCTCTATCAGAGAATCCTCCTTCTTTTCTTGGTCCGAAACCGCCACTTCTTGGTGCAGAACTTCTTCTTTCGCCACCAAAACCGCCACGTCTTTCTCCGCCACTATTTCTACCATTATGGTCTCGTCTTCCGCCACCATCATTTTTAGAAATTTCAACGTTTATTCTTCTTCCGTTTAAATCAAAACCATTTAAGATTTCCATTACTTTGTCAGTATGTTCTCCATCAGTGTTAAAGAAAGAGAAACCTTCTTTTACATCTACTTTAAATACATCATCACGACCTAAGTCTAATGTTTCTTTTAAGAAATCTTTCAATTGCATCCAATCAAAATCGTCTCTTGAACCAATATTTACGAAATATCTAACAGGATCGCCTGCTCTAATTTCTCTTGGTTCAGAACTTCTTTCGCTTCTTTCACCACCCTTTTCACCTGATAAATCACGTTTCTTTTTGTAGTAATTAATGAATCGATTAAACTCAACAGAAACCATTTTTTTAATTAACTCTTCTTTAGTTAAACCATCTAAAACCTCGTTGATGGCAGGAAGATAGTTGTCTATTTCGTGGTCAACTTCAGTATCTTTGATTTTGTTAGCTAAGTGCAACAATTGAATTTCACAGATTTCCATTCCAGAAGGAATTGTTTTCTCTTCAAATTTTTGTTGAATAATTCTTTCGATAGATGAAATTTTACGTAACTCACTTTTGGTGATAATTACGATAGAAGTACCTAATTTACCAGCACGACCAGTTCGGCCTGAACGATGGTTATAGGTTTCTATTTCATCAGGCAATTGATAGTTTACAACGTGCGTTATATTATCAACGTCAATTCCACGAGCTGCAACGTCAGTAGCAACCAACATTTGAATTTGACGACCTCTGAAAGATTTCATTACACCATCACGTTGCGCTTGAGATAAATCTCCGTGCAAAGCTGCTGCGCTATACCCATCTTCAATTAATTTTTCAGCAACTGCTTGAGTATCACGTTTTGTTCTACAAAAAACTACTGAGAAAATATCTGGATTAGCATCTGCTAAACGTTTTAACGCTTCATAACGATCTCTTGCGTTTACACAATAAAATTCGTGTGAAACGGTAGCTGAACCAGAGTTTTTAGTTCCAACAGTTATTTCTGCTGGCGAAACCATGAATTTTTTTGCAATTCTGGCTACTTCTGCAGGCATTGTTGCCGAGAATAACCAAGTGTTTTTTTCATCTGGAGTATCTGATAAAATCGATACGATGTCTTCATAAAAACCCATGTTCAACATCTCATCGGCTTCGTCAAGAATACAATAATTGATGTTTTTAATGTTTACAAGACCACGATTAATCATGTCTTGCATTCTACCTGGAGTTGCCACAATAATTTGGGCTCCACGTTTAATTTCTCGGGCTTGTTCTGTAATGCTTGCACCACCATAAACTGCCACTGTATGTAATCCTTTTACATATTTTGAGTAAAGTTTAATCTCGTTGGTGATTTGTAAGCATAGCTCACGCGTTGGTGATAAAATTAACGCTTGTGTACTTCTGTCTTCAGCATCAATTTTTTGAATCAGTGGAAAACCAAAAGCTGCCGTTTTCCCTGTACCTGTTTGTGCTAAAGCTACTAAGTCTGTTTCTTGTTCCAATAAGACTGGAATGGCTTTTTCTTGCACTTCTGACGGATTCTCAAATCCTAGATCTTTGATCGCCAGCAGTAACGACTCATTCAGACCTAATTGTTCAAATTTATTCATATTGTATTTTAAAATTGGGTGCAAAGGTAGGTTTTAAATACAATATAAACTAATTTGTTAGTTACTGATTTATAATTAGTTATATTTTTTATCAAAATCATTTTTCTGTTTTTTTATACTACTTACCAACCAATCCAATTAAAAAAAGTTATTTTTGTTTTTAATACTATATAAAATAAAACGATTTTTATAGAGCTTTGATTTACTCTCATTATTCGTTTTTAGTCAAAAAAATATGAACAAAGATTGGGCTAATTTAACCAAATACGCATCTGAAAATAAAAGTCTAAAAGCTACCAACAAAAGTGTAGTTTTTATGGGCGATTCTATAACCGAATTTTGGAAAGTGAATGACGCCGTTTTTTTTACTGAAAACCCTTATATCAACAGAGGAATTTCTGGGCAAACAACCTCACAAATTCTTTTACGATTTAGACAAGATGTAATCAATTTGAAAGCTGAAACCGTTGTAATATTAGCTGGAATCAATGATATTGCCGAAAATACAGGTCCAATTACTATTGACCAAATCATGAAAAATATCATTGCGATGGTTGAATTGGCTATGGTAAACAAAATCAAAGTCATTTTATGTTCGGTTTTACCAGCCAATAATTTTTACTGGAATCCAAAACTGAAACCAGCCGACAAAGTGATTGAATTGAATTTACGACTTAAAAATTTCGCCAAAACCAACAAAATAAGCTATGTAGATTATTACAACGCCATGGTTGACAACGAAAAAGGCTTGCTGAAAAAATACGGAGAAGACGGCGTTCATCCTAATCTTGAAGGTTATAAAGTTATGGCAGCGCTACTTCTAAAGAATTTATAGATAGAAGTAGATCAAAAAAATCTAACGATTACGGATATGCAAATAAAATAAACTAAAGTTTTCCGTCTTTGATTTCTTCAACAATCTCAGGATTTAATAAGGTTGAAATATCTCCAAAGTTAGAGAAGTCACCTTCCGCAATTTTTCTTAATATTCTACGCATAATTTTTCCAGAACGTGTTTTAGGTAAACCAGATACAAACTGAATTTTATCTAATTTGGCAATTGGACCAATTTGATCAGAAATTTGTTGGTTAATCTCTCTTGTAAGATTATCTCTATCACGCCCTAGTCCTCTTTCTTTCAAGATAACAAATCCGTAAAGTGCATTTCCTTTAATATCATGTGGGAAACCAACAATAGCACTTTCTGCTACAGCTGGGTGTTCGTTGATAGCATCTTCTATTGGCGCCGTTCCTAAATTGTGCCCAGAAACAATAATTACATCATCTACTCTACCTGTAATTCTGTAGTAACCTACTTCATCACGCAAAGCACCGTCACCTGTAAAATATTTACCGGGAAAAGCGGTGAAATAAGTTTCTTTATAACGTTGATGGTCGCCCCAAATCGTTCGAGCCATTGATGGCCATGGGAATTTGATACACAAACTTCCTGTTACTTGGTTTCCTTCAATTTCGTTGCGCAATTCGTCCATTAAAACCGGTTGAATTCCCGGTAATGGTAGCGATGCATAGGTTGGCTTTGTTGGTGTTACAAAAGGAATTGGCGAAATCATTATACTACCTGTTTCTGTTTGCCACCATGTGTCAACCAGCGGACAACGCTTTCCTCCTACGTGATCATTGTACCAGTGCCAAGCTTCTTCGTTAATTGGCTCACCAACTGAACCAATAACTTTAAGTGAGCTTAACGGAAAACGTTGTACAAAATCTAAACTTTCTTTTGCCAAAGATCGAATAGCGGTTGGAGCAGTATAAAATTGATTTACTTGGTGTTTTTCTATTACTTCCCAAAAACGACTAAAATCTGGATACGATGGAATGCCTTCAAAAATTAAAGTTGTAGCACCATTTAAAAGTGGTCCATAAAGAATATAAGAGTGTCCCGTTATCCAACCAATATCGGCAGTACACCAATAAATATCATTTTCTTTATAATTGAATACATTTTTAAAAGAATAGGCAGTTTGAACCATATAACCAGCCGTAGTATGAACCATTCCTTTAGGTTTTCCGGTTGAACCAGAAGTATAAAGAATGAATAAAGGGTCTTCTGCATCCATAATTTCAGCTACACAATTTGGAATAGCAGCATCCATTAATGGTTGCAACCATTGGTCACGACCTTCTTTCATGGTTACTTTCGAATTGGTTCTTTTTACGACCAAAACTTTTTCAATACAAGGCGATTTTTCTAAAGCTTCATCTACAATTCCTTTAAGGTCAATGACTTTATTTCCGCGGTAACTTCCATCAGAAGTAATGACCATTTTACATTCAGAATCATTGATACGAGCCGAAACAGCCGAAGAAGAAAAGCCTGCAAAAACTACAGAATGGATAGCACCAATTCGAGCACAAGCCAAAACAGAAATAGCCAATTCAGGAATCATTGGAAGATAAATACAAACTCTATCTCCTTTTTTAACGCCTTGTTCACGAATAACATTAGCCATTTTGGAAACTCTTGCATGCAAATCGTTATACGAAATATGTTGCGCTTCTTCACTTGAATTGTTTGGTTCGAAAATGATTGCAGTTTTTTCGCCTTTTTTAGCCAAATGTCTGTCGATACAGTTTTTAGTAATGTTCACTTTTGCATCAACAAACCACTTGAATTTAGCTTCTTGCATATCAAATTCCATTACTTTTTCCCATTTTTGGTACCACGTAAAATTTTCATCGGCTACTCTATCCCAAAATTTTCTTGGTTCACGAACCGATTTTTTATACATTTTAAAATAATGCTCTAAATTGTCTATTGTATAGTAACTCATTATATTTTTTTGTAATTAGTTAATAGTGACTAATAAATAGTCGTTAGGGTTTGTAAATATAAATAATCTACAAATGCAAAAAAGATATTTCTTGCTAAATTGGAATTGTTTGTTTTGAAATGAACTTATATAAAAGAATAGAAAATAAACTTGATTATATTGCAATTTTTCGATAGTTGATGTAACCGATAAATGTAACTTAACTTGTCTCTTATTAAAATTGAAAAATAATTGGAATAAATAATTTGATTGACTTTTTGGTTTCTAAAGGAATCATAGTAAAAATGATTAATGTTGTAGTTTTCGTTATTTGGTATAATTTTTTTATTTGTTGAAAGCAAGAAAAAATAGGTTTAAAACTAATTATTGGTTTAGTAGCAACTTTTGTAATTAACTATATCACTAGTAATGAATATTTTACACCTGTTGTAATGCATAAAATATAACTTTAACGATGCCTTAACAAAAATAATCACTTCAACTGAATATATTTGTTTTAAGATGCTATCAAAAATGAACTGTTTTATTAAATTAAATTTTATTGTAATTACAACAATTTCGATGTGTTCAACGTTTTTTTCTTGCAAAAAAACAACCGACACAAAGGATTTTCAAGCCTATTTTGGAGGTGAAATTACAAATCCAACAAGTCAATACATCCTTTTTTTAAAAGATTCTGAAGTAATTGACAGCGTAAAGCTTGATGAAAAAAACCGTTTTTTCTTTTCTTTTGATTCTCTTGCTCCAGGTTTATATAGTTTTAAAAATGAACCTGAATATCAATATATTTATTTTGATAAAAATGATAGTTTGATGGTTCATATTGATGCGAAAGATTTTGATAATTCACTAGCTTTTTGTGGTCGTGGAGATCAAAAAAATAATTTCTTAATGGAATTATATTTGAAAAATGAAGCCGATAAAAACAATATGTTTTCCCTTTTTGAGTATGATTTTGATAAATTCAATTCAAAAATAGATTCTACTCAAAAAGCAAATACTAGATTTTACGAAAGCAAAAAAGAAGAAATTAAATGGAGTGAAGATTTTGATAAGTTTGCAAAAGCAGCGCTAGACTTTAGCTATTATACCAAAAAAGAACTTTATCCAAAAGTTTATAGAGTAAGAACTGGAAAAGATGTTTACGAAAAAATACCCCAAAATTATTACGATTTTAGAAAGGAAATAAATTTTAATGAAAGTCAATTTTCTGATTATGCGCCGTTTATAATGTATGTTTCCTATATGTTAAACAATAAATCTACAATACTGTACCACAATCATTTAACAGAAGTTGATAAAGAATTAAAAACCAATATCAACAAACTAAACATTGTTGATACGCTAATTAAAAATGAAAAAGTAAAAAATAAAATTCTAAATAATATTGCCTTTCAATATTTATTAGAAGATCAAAATGTGGTGAATAACAACATTTTTATTGATAAATATTATAAACTTTCATCCGATAAAAGTCATAAGAATGAAATATTAAAAATTGGAAATGCCATTCAGTTATTACGTCCAAAATTTGAACTTCCAATTGTAAATATTATTGATACAAATGGCAAAATGTTTTCGAGTGATAAAATTTCGACTAAGGAAACTGTTATTTTCTTTTGGACACAAAAATTATCTTCACATTTGGAAGCGACACATAAAAAGTTACTTTCTTTAAGACAAAAATATCCTAATTATCAATTTGTTGCTGTAAATCTTGACAAAGATCAAGATGTTTGGACAAAAACACTGGCAAAATACAAATTCAACGGAATTTCAGAATATAGATGTACCGATTTTGAAGATTTAAAAGAAAAATGGGCTATAACCAAAGTGCATCGTACTATAATTTTAGACAAAAAAGGTTTGATAAAAAATGCCTTTACCAACATTTTTGATGTAAAATTTGAAGAAGAATTAAAATAGGTACGAGGTACGAAATACAAGGTTGGAAGTTTTGAGCATAAACTAAAAAAGCGATTTTCAAAAATGAAAATCGCTTTTTTATTCCTTGTATTTTGTATTTCGTAACTTGTATTTTTATTTGTTACCTTTTTCAAAATCAGCTATAAACTGAGCTAAACCGATATCTGTTAATGGATGTTTTAATAAACCTAAAATTGCCGAAAGTGGTCCAGTCATAACATCAGCTCCAATTTTGGCACAATTTACAATGTGCATTGTGTGACGAACAGAAGCGGCAAGTATTTGCGTTTCATAACCATAGTTGTCATAAATTTCTCTGATTTCTTGAATCAAATTCAAACCATCTGTTGAAACATCGTCTAATCTACCAATAAAGGGAGAAACAAAAGTTGCACCAGCTTTTGCAGCCAATAATGCTTGACCAGCAGAAAAAACTAACGTTACATTAGTTTTAATTCCTTTATCGGTGAAGTATTTACATGTTTTTACACCTTCTTTTGTCATTGGAAGTTTAACTACAATTTGAGGATGCAAATCGGCTAATTCTTCACCTTCTTTAATCATTCCGTTGTAGTCAACAGCATTTACTTCGGCACTAACTTCGCCATCAACAATGTTACAAATGTCAACGTAGTGCTTTAAAATGTTGTTTTTTCCAGTAATTCCTTCTTTTGCCATCAACGAAGGATTGGTTGTTACACCATCAAGAATTCCAAGTGATTGTGCTTCTTTAATGTCGTTTAAGTTGGCTGTGTCAATAAAAAATTTCATAATATTTATTTAGTTGTGTTTTTTATATAAAGTGCAAAATTACGAATTCAAAATTCAATGGCAATGACAATTAGAAAATCAATTGCAAAAATAAAATATCTGAATTTACATTGTCATTGAAGTTAAATTTTGCAATTGTTAAAGCTTATAATGATTCATCAACATTTTTTCATATACTTTATCAGGCAAAATTCTTTTTAAAACAATTGAAAACTTTTGCATGAAAACGCCAATTATATAGTGAACATTCGGATTTGGATTTTGGATAATCTTATAAATTGCTTCTGCCATTTCATATGGATTGCTACCACTATCTACGTGTTTATCCATCATTTTGAGCGTATTACCATAAGGAACTTCGTAAGCTGAACCTTTGATAACTGGCGCATGATAACGACCTGCCGCAATATTGGTTGCAAAATCGCCTGGTGCAACATTGGTAATTTTTATTCCAAAACCTTTGACTTCCATACGAATAGCTTCGGTAATTAGTTCTAAAGCGCCTTTGGATGCTGAATAAATTCCGCGATAGGGCAAACCCATATAACCTGCAATTGAAGTTATATTGATAATTAAACCCGATTTTTGAGAACGCATTTGTGGCAAAACAGCTTTCATAACTTCAATTGGTCCAAAAAGATTGGTTTCAAAATTATTTTTGATTTCTTCTGTTGGAATTTCTTCAATTGGACCCGTTATTCCAACACCAGCATTGTTAATCACTACATCTACTCTACCCGATTTTGAAATTATTGCTGCAACTGCATTTTGAATACTTTCAACATTCCTAACATCTAAAGCCAATAGCGGAAATACTGAATTGTCTATTTTTTCAGGATTACGACTTGTTCCATACACTATAAAACCTTTGCTGTGCAAAAATTCTCCAATAGATTTTCCTATTCCTGATGAACCGCCTGTTATAAGTACAACTTTTTCCATTTTGTCATTGCGAGGAACGAAGCAATCTCATCCTCTTTAATTTATATTTATCCCTAATCCTGGTTTTTCTGATAATTGAATTTTTCCGTTTACAATTTTTGTTCCGTTTGCAATTTCATTAGCTACTAAATTCGCGCCGTCTAAATCGGTAAAATCACATAATGGCGCTAAAACTGCTCCTGCCGAAATTCCAATGGTTGATTCTGTCATGCATCCAATCATTATTTTGTAATCAAGACTTTTGGCTTTGGTAATCATTTGCAAAGCTGGAGTCAAACCACCACACTTTACAAGTTTGATATTGATACTTTTATAATGTGGTTTCAATTTTTCCAAACTCGTTTCGTCTTGACAATCTTCGTCTGCCATCCAATTAGCGTTTAAATCAGCGTGCAAGGAATGATAATTATCTGAACTTTTTTGCATTGGTTGTTCCAAATATAAAAAATTTGAAACTATTTCTTGATTTTCAAGCCAACTACAATCTTCTTTTTTAAAGCTTCCATTAGAATCTAAAGCAATTTGATAGTCCAATTCGAGTAAAGATAGAATTTCATTTTGATTGAAACCATTGCATTTTACTTTGAATTTATTCCATGAAGAAGTTTTTATTTTTTTAATTTGCTCTTCAATTGGTGCAACACTTATCGTTATGGAAGATTCTGGAAGATTTTTTATTTCAATTAAATTTAATTCTAAAAAACTTTTGTTTTCTAATTTTCCGAATAAATCCCAATAAGCGCAATCTAGAGCAGAACGTAAAAAACTTGGCAATTCTAATTTTAGAAGAAAAACATAAAATTCAGTAGGATGAATGATTTTTTGATTTTCAATTTGGGTTTGAATCAATTCTAATTTTTGAACAAAATCGGCTAGATTTATTTGATAATAATCGATAGCGGTACATTCGCCATAACCTGAAAAATTGTTTTGGTACAATGAAATAATCAATGCTTCTCTAAAAGAATAATTTCCGTAAGCAATTGAAAATGTTTCCTTTAAATTTAGTTGAACAAGTTGCCAAGATAATTTCATCAAAGGAAAATTTAAATTTAGAATCAAATATAAATAAAAAATTCCGAATCAAGTTCGGAATAAAAAAATGGCAAGCGACCTACATCGCACCGCTACAACCACATACCTTTGCTATGTTCCCATCCTGGAGGAGTCTGCAGGAGCTGGTCGTGTAGGACTTGCCAGTGCAAAGATACAATCTTTTTATATTTTTGCAAGAAATTAACAGCTTTATAAATATATTTGTGGAGTATAAAATTATAAGAATAAATGAAAAATTATAACCTATTAGTAATCATTTTATTAGCCGTTTTTGTTGCAAGTTGTAATGATGAGAAAGAAGATTTGTTTAGCATAAATGAAAATGCATTAAAGGCACAATACTTCCAAAAAGACCAACTTTCATTAGAAATTTTGAATCCAAAATCGGAAAAAATTGATAGTGTTGTTTATAATATGGATGACGTTATAATTGGTTCAAGTAAAGGAACTGCTAAATTTTCATTTGAATTAAAAGATCAAAAATTAGGTTATCATAGTATAAAAGCATCAACCTATTTTGATGGAGAAATTGAGCAAGATTCTACTAGGATTGAAGTTGTTTCAAATATTGAACCAAAATTGCTAAGCTATACAATTGTAAACACCTATCCGCATGATACA
Organism: Flavobacterium sp.; assembly: GCF_044377315.1. GTDB lineage: Bacteria > Bacteroidota > Bacteroidia > Flavobacteriales > Flavobacteriaceae > Flavobacterium. Next base: position 53,009 of record NZ_JBILJG010000010.1, on the reverse strand, counting down.
GCCGCATATACGCAAGGTCTAGAATTTTACAGAGATACTCTTTATGAAGGAACAGGAAATGGTGCTGGAAGATCATCAGGAGAAAAGGGCATTTCAAGTTTGAGAAAAACGGATTATAAAACAGGAAAAGTGTATAAAAAAATTGAGCTTCCTGAAAACATTTTTGGAGAAGGAATTACCATTTTGAATAATAAAGTGTACCAATTGACTTATCAAAATAATGAAGCTTATGTTTACAATGCTGATACTTTTGTGAAAGAAAAAACATTTCCTTACTTTAAAACTATGGAAGGCTGGGGATTGACAACAGATGGCAAAAACTTATATATGAATGATGGTTCAGAGCGAATTCATATTTTAGATCCTGCCACTTTTAAGCAACTTGATTTTGTAAATGTTTACTCTTCAACCACAAAAATTCCAAGTATAAATGAAATGGAATGGATTGATGGAAAAATCTACAGTAATATTTACGGAAAACAAGCGGTAATTATTATTGACCCTGCAACAGGAAAAGTTGAAGGAATTTTAGATTTTAGCAAATTATTAAGTTTGAGAACTCAACTTCCTGACACAGATGAATTTAATGGTATAGCCTATAATTCTAAAACCAAAACATTATTTGTTACTGGTAAAAATTGGGATAAAATGTTTGAGATAAGAATCAACAAATAATAAAACCGCAAATTCGCAAATTAAAAATACTGAAAATTAAATTTGCGAATTTGTTGTAAATTTACTTTTTATTTTTTCTTTTTTGCATCTAAATATTCTTTTTTAGTAGCATCATAAACCCATTTATTTTCTTGGTTTTTACTTTTTTGAGTAATCGAACCATCAGGATTTAAAGTAAATTCAAAACCTTCTCTTCTAATTTTGTTTTGTGTTTCAGAAACGGTTTTGTTTTTGTCAAGAAAAACTTGTTCGGTTATATTATTCGTGATTTGATAATTTGAAAACACTTCTTTTTTGGAGGTAATATCATATACTTTTGTATAAATAGTTAAAATATCTTCGGTTTTTGTTGGCGTTTTAGTATTTGTTTTTTCTTGCCAAGAAAGTAAGTACAAAGAAATGCTACTTGTTTTAAAAGAAGTTATTTTACAACCTGTTGGTTCAAACGATTTGTCAGCACTTTTTACAATTATGGCATCTACTTCTTTTCCTTTTTCAGTAATAGATACTTGAAAGTTTCCGTTTTTGACTTCGGCAATGAGGTTATCAACTTTTGCTAATCCAGCAGTAGCTTTTGGTGTAGCACTTTTCTTTTTTTGACCAAAACTTGTTAGACAAACCAAAAAGGCTACTATGTAAATTCCGTTTTTCATATTTAGTTAAAATAATTATGGCTAATATACAATATCTATTGTAAATATAAAAAAGAAAACCGTCCTAAAAATAGGACGGTTTATAATCAATAAAACTGAATAAAACTATTCTTTAGAAGATTTAACGGCTAGATTATAAATAACCAATCCAAAACCTATCTTGTTTATAGCATCTGCGATATTGTAAGCAACATCTACATTACCTTTTCCTAAAATTCCTGTGTACCAACCATCAGTTCCTAGCATATAACCTAGTGGATATATTGCCCAACCAACTAATACAAACCAGCATAAAATTTTATGTGACTCTAAAACTGCTCCTCCAGCAGATTTAGCTAATTTAGAGGCTTCACCCATCCAAATTTCATACACAATTGCAAAGTAAGCTATTCCAGAAACTAATCCCCATAGCCAAGCATTAGCAGGGTCAACAGCTTCACCGAAGTATCCGGTAACTAACATTACTAGTGAATAAAAAATCATTTTCCAAAGTAATGAAGATTTAGCACCCGCAACTTTAAGTATAAGGTAAAATTCCAAACACATTAATGGAACGGTTAATACCCAGTCTACATAACGGAAGAACGTTGGGGATTCTTGAAAAGATGCCCAATAGTCACGCATGTAAAAATAATGCACTGCGGCAATAAAAGTAATCAATCCTGAAACCAAGACTGAAGTTCTCCATTTTTTATCAAATTGACTTAATGATAAAAAGAAAAAAGCTGATGCGGCCATCATTGCCATGCATCCTACAAAAAATGTGAAACCAACATAATCATTTGGTAACATTCTTGAAACTAAACTAGAAAGTAACATAAAGTTTGACATAAATTTTAGTTGTTTTTTGGGGTTAATAAAAATTTTATTTAACAAATATATAAAATTAATAAAAAAATAAAATGCGTTTTTTAAATTATTTTCAATATTTTTGTAAAATAAATATAAATTTAACATTTGTTTATGTATAAATATAAACATGTAGTAATTTTAATTAGTTTCTTTTGTTTGTGGATAGATTCCTTTTTTTCAGAAAAAATTCAGATTTTAATAGGATTTACGCTGATATTTTCTTTAGGAATTCTTCATGGAGCAAATGATTTGAAACTGATTCAAAGATTAAACAGTGAAAAAAAGAAAGTTTCTTACTACAAAATAATGAGCTATTATATTATTGTAGTATTAATTGGTATAGTGTGTTTTTATAAAATTCCATTTATTGCATTACTTCTATTTATTCTTGTGAGTGCTTATCATTTTGGAGAGCAACAGTGGCAAAATTTAGAGAATTATGTAAATAAATATTTTGTAACATTATTTCAATTAACCTACGGTATTACGTTACTACTTATTTTATTTAATTTTCATCAAAAAGAAGTTCAATCTATTATTTTCGAAATTTCATCAATTACAATCTCAAAGTCATATTTTGATTTACTTTTAAAAGGAGTTGGGTTTCTTTTTATAAGTATGCTTTTATACTTATATATTAAAATAGTTGAAATAAGAAATCTACTATTACTTGAAAGCTTTTATTTAGTAGTCTTTTCTATAATTTTCATTTCGTCAAGTTTGATATGGGGATTTGCTATTTATTTTGTTTTATGGCATAGTGTTCCATCAATTATAAATCAAATTGAGTTTTTATACTCAGAATTTAATTTTTCAAATTTAAAAAAGTATATAAAATCAGGAATTGTATTTTGGATAGCTTCATTATTTGGCATTGCATTTCTCTATTTACTATTTAAAGATGAAAAAATATTCAACGCATTGTTTTTTTCCTTTTTAGCTGCTATTACTTTTCCTCATGTAGCCGTTATTTTTAATATGATTAGAAAGTTTAATAACAAACAATAAATATATTTAGGGTTAACAATTATTATTTATTGAATAAAAATTATGTTTATGAAGAAAATACATTCGTTATTCAATTTTTTTTTAAATGAAAAGTTTAAAGACAAAAGTGAACATGTAATTATTTACATTTCTATTTTTGCTTTTATAGTTCATTTGATGTTAATTTTTCTAAATAAACTTGATTTTATACATCTTGAATTAGTTACAAAATTATTCAACAATCCTATAGCTGCTATTTATACCCCTTTTTCATTTATACTTATTTATGAAGTATATTTATTAGTTTATTATCTTCCAAAATCAACTACTATATATATAGGTAAACAATATGAAATTATTTTATTAATTATTATTAGAAGAATTTTTAAAGACATTTCTAATTTAGAATTAACCAGCAATTGGTTTGCTGTTAAGTACGATTTAATTTTTTTATATGATATTGTAGCGGTAGTAGTTTTGTTTTTTCTAATTTTTATTTTTTACAGATTAAGCGATTTGCAAAAAAAGAATATAGTTAGTAACGAAAAAATAGAAAGATTTATTCTAACTAAAATAAGAATTGCTTCATTTTTAATACCTGTTTTATTGTTTCTATCTTTATATAGTTTTATAAATTGGATACAAAAAAGTTTCTTTTCGGTAAATGCTTTAGTTTACAAATTTGAAGATATAAATAAAATTTTCTTTGAAGATTTTTTTACTATTCTAATTTTAGTAGATGTTTTAATTTTGCTATTTTCGTTTTTACATTCTGACAAGTTTAGTACTGTTATTAGAAATTCAGGCTTTATTATCTCTACAATTATGATTAAACTATCCTTTAATACCGAAGGAATTTTGAATGTAATTTTATTGGTTTTATCAGTAGTATTTGGAATTATAATTTTATTCATACACAATAAGTATGAAAAACTTCAAACTAATATTTAGTTTTTTTTTGGATACTATTCATAAAAAAACCGAGTTAATGCTAACTCGGTTTTCTATAAAAATTAATTTTCTAATTGAAAATCATCTAATTATTTGACTTCTTCATAATCAACGTCTTGAACATTGTCACCTTGTGCTTCACCTTGTGGTTGAGCAGGTTGTCCTTGAGCGGCTTGATCTCCTTGAGCATACATTGCTTCTGTAGCTGTTTTCCAAGCCGCATTTACATTGTCTAAACCTTTTTGAATCGCTTCTAAATCTTGTGATTGGTGTGCCATTCTTAATTCGGTTAATGCATATTCAATTGCTGTTTTATGATCGTCAGATAATTTATCTCCCAATTCTTTCAATTGACTTTCAGTTTGGAAAATCATACTGTCAGCTTCGTTCAATTTTTCAGCTCTCTCTTTAGCAATTCTATCAGCGTCGGCATTTGCTTCAGCATCTTTTTTCATTTTTTCGATTTCTTCAGCTGTTAATCCAGAAGAAGCTTCTATACGGATATCGTGTGATTTACCAGTTCCTTTATCAGTTGCAGAAACTTTGATGATACCATTAGCGTCAATATCAAAAGTAACTTCAATTTGAGGAACCCCTCTTGGTGCTGGTGGAATACCATCCAAGTTGAAACGTCCGATAGTTTTGTTATCAGCAGCCATTGCTCTTGCACCCTGAAGAACGTGAAGTTCAACAGTTGGTTGCGAATCTGCAGCTGTAGAGAATATTTGAGATTTTTTAGTTGGAATTGTAGTGTTAGACTCAATTAATGTGGTCATTACACCACCCATAGTTTCGATACCTAAAGAAAGAGGCGTTACGTCAAGTAACAATACATCTTTTACATCTCCAGACAAAACACCACCTTGAATAGCTGCTCCGATTGCCACAACCTCATCAGGATTTACACCTTTAGAAGCTTTTTTACCGAAGAATTTTTCAACTTCGTCAGCAATTCTTGGCATTCTTGTAGAACCACCAACTAAGATAACTTCGTCAATATCTGAAGTAGATAAACCCGCATCTTTCAAAGCTTTAGCAACTGGTTCCATTGAACGTTTTACTAAAGAATCTGATAATTGCTCAAATTTAGCTCTTGATAATTTTTTAACTAAGTGTTTTGGTCCTGAAGCAGTAGCCGTTACATAAGGCAAGTTGATTTCTGTTTCAGCAGAAGATGACAACTCGATTTTAGCTTTTTCAGCCGCTTCTTTAATTCTTTGTAATGACATTGGGTCAAGACGTAAATCAATTCCTTCTTCAGCTTTGAATTCATCTGCCAACCAATCAATGATAGTTTGGTCAAAATCATCTCCACCTAAGTGAGTATCCCCATTTGTAGATAATACCTCAAAAACTCCATCTCCTAATTCAAGGATAGAAATATCAAAAGTACCACCACCTAAATCATATACCGCAATTTTTTGATCTTGTCCTTTTTTATCTAAACCGTAAGCTAAAGCTGCAGCAGTTGGTTCGTTGATAATTCTCATTACTTTAAGACCTGCAATTTCACCAGCTTCTTTTGTAGCTTGACGTTGCGCATCATTAAAGTAAGCAGGAACAGTAATAACTGCTTCTGTAACTGTTTGACCTAAATAGTCTTCAGCAGTTTTCTTCATTTTTTGAAGTGTCATAGCTGACAATTCTTGAGCAGTATATAAACGACCATCGATATCAACACGTGGTGTATTGTTATCACCTTTTACAACTGAATAAGGAACTCTTTTTGCTTCATCAGTAGTTTCAGAAAAAGTGTGTCCCATAAAACGTTTGATAGATGCAATCGTTTTTGTTGGATTAGTAACGGCTTGTCTTTTAGCAGGATCACCTACTTTGATTTCGCCACCTTCTACAAATGCAATGATTGAAGGCGTTGTTCTTTTTCCTTCAGAGTTAGGGATTACAACAGCTTCTTGTCCTTCCATTACAGAAACGCATGAGTTAGTCGTACCTAAATCAATTCCAATTATTTTTCCCATTTTTATATTTAATTAATTTTAGAAAATTCAATTTTGTAACTTGCCTGACTAAAAGCAATGATTATGCCATAGCCAAAAAGAGAATTAATTGTCAGTTTTAGAGAAAAATGACAGTTATTTATATGACAAACTGACATTTTCAGAGAACAAATACTAAGTTGAATGTATAAAGATTCTGTTGAAAATTATCAAATTCATATTTATATACCAACAAAACTATTTATTTTTCAGTTATTCATTTATATTTGTCTTTCAAATTAAACTTTTCTTTATGGAAGAATGCATCTCGGTTTTTGATATGTTAAAAATTGGTGTTGGACCATCGAGTTCGCACACACTTGGACCTTGGCGTGCTGCAGAACGATTTTTGGCAGAATTAAATCATGAAAATATTCTCAACACAACCACTCGCGTCAAAGTTGATTTATATGGTTCACTATCATTAACTGGCATTGGTCATGCAACAGACTTGGCTGTTATGTTAGGTTTGAGCGGTCAAGATCCTGAATATATTCCTGTTGAAAATATTGATAAAATCATAACTTCTATAAAAAATACGCATCAACTCAACTTAGGAAATCAGTTTTTAATTCCATTTGATTTTGAAAAAGATATTGTTTTCAATAAAAACTTTTTACCTTTTCATGCTAACGGAATGATGTTTACAGCTTTTACTTCTAAAAAAGAGTACACCTCAACCTTCTACTCTATTGGTGGCGGATTTGTAGTAAAAGAAGAACGTGCGAATGCCAAAAAGAAACTTCAAATAAAGTGTGCTTTTCCTTATCCAATTCAGAATGCAAAAGAATTATTGGATTATTGCACCGCTCAAAACAGAAAAATATCAGAAGTTGTTTATGACAACGAAAAATCTATGCGTTCGGAAGACGAAATTCATAACGAATTAATGCGCATTTGGAATACCATGCTAGAATGCATGTACATTGGTTGCCACAGCGAAGGAATTTTACCTGGCGGATTAAATGTTCGTCGAAGAGCTTTTGATATGCACCAAGGTTTGATAGGTTTATCTAATTATAATAATCCTCAAGAATGGCTGGAAACTATTAGAAAAACAGAAGTTAAATTTAGACAAATTCTAAAATGGGTTTCGTGTTTTGCCTTAGCCGTTAATGAAGTAAATGCGGCTTTAGGAAGAGTTGTAACAGCACCTACTAATGGAAGTGCTGGTGTTATTCCAGCAGTATTAATGTATTATTTAACCATTGAAAATCACGAAGCTAGTGATAAAGAAATTAAACAATTTTTGATGGTTGCTGGAGAAATTGGAAGTATTTTCAAAAAAGGTTCTACAATTTCAGCAGCAATGGGTGGTTGTCAGGCAGAAATTGGAGTTTCTAGTGCCATGGCAGCAGCAGCGTTGTGTGAAGTTATGGGTGGAACTCCAGATCAAGTACAAATGGCAGCTGAAATTGCAATGGAACATCATCTAGGTTTAACTTGTGATCCTATTGGTGGTTTGGTTCAAATTCCGTGTATTGAAAGAAATACAATGGGAGCAATTAAAGCAATAAATGCAGCAGAATTAGCCATGGAAACCGATGCGAAAAATGCTAAAGTTCCTTTGGATAAAGTTATCAATACCATGTGGCAAACCGCTAAAGACATGAATTCTAAATATAAGGAAACTTCAGAAGGTGGTTTGGCAGTTGCGGTGAATGTAGCTGATTGTTAGTGAAATATAAATTATTAAAAAATGAAAAAAAATATTCAAATACTTTTAGTATCATTTTTAACTTGTATTTTTTCTTCATATTCTCAAAAAAAAGCAATTAAAAAATTGGCAAATACAGATGGTTATGAAGTTGTTCTTACTACTAAAAATTTAAAAGACGAAAAACTTCAACTTTATTATTTATATGATATAACCAAGAAAAAAGTAATAGCAGATAGTATATCAATTTCAGAAAATGAGCAAAGAGTTGTATTCAAAGTAACGAAAAAGATTATTGGAGCCATTTATTTTATCAAACTTAAATCTCAAAATGATGCAATCCAAATTGCACTTGACAATGGCTCAAAAATTGAACTTTCAATAGATACCAAAATCACCAATATTTCATGCTTATCAAAAAATATAAATAAAGATTTTATTGATTTTCAGCTTAACTCTGACAAACTTAGTAAAGAAGAAAAGATAAATTTACGTTCAAATATTCTTAAAAAATATCCAAATTCAATTTTAAATTTATTTTTTAAAATTGAAAACAAAATCAATGAATCCAATCCAAAAGATATTGAAAGTCAGCTAAAATATCGCAATGATTTCTTTGCTTCAATTGACAAAAATGATAAACGAATATTTTTATTGCCAAACATTTACAAACTACTTTATAATTACATAAGAAGTTTACCAATAAACAACGAAAATTATACTAAAAGTATTGATTTATTATTGAAAGGAATTCCTTGTTCATCAATGAATTATAAAATTTATACTAAATGGCTTGTGTCTAACTTGAGTTATTATGAATCTGAAAATTTAGAAAGCTCTTATATTCATTTATATAAAAATTATATTGAAGTTGATAAGTGTAATAATTTCTCAGATTCAGATAAAAACAAAAATAACAACACATATCTTTCTATTTTAAAGAATCCAATGAATTCAAAAATTCCTGACTTTACAATGATTGATAAAGATTCAACTTCCTATACTCTTTCAAAAATTTATCCTGAAAACGACTATACTTTTATAGCTTTTTTCAGTCCAACTTGTCATCATTGCGAGGTTACAATGCCACAAGCACAAGCAGCATTTGAAAACATAAAAAACAAATATCCTACCAAAAAAATAAAATTAATTTCAATATTAAATGACACTGACGAATCAAAATGGGAACAGTTTGTGTTGGAAAAAAATATTTCAAACTGGTTAAATTTAAAATCTGTTGATCCTAAAAAAGCGTATCAAGAAGATTTTAATTCATATTCAAATCCGAAGTTTTTCTTAATTGATAAAAATGGGAAAATTTTACTAAAATCATTGAATGCTATTGCCATTGAAGGAATTATTAAATAAAATTTACACGTAGATTTAAAATAAAGTAGTTGTAGTTAGGTTATTACCATTTCTTTGATTGCAGTTTTATAATTTCATTTTTACCAACTTCCATTTATGAATTCATAGCTAAAACTGTAAGGTTTTCATCATTTACTGGAATCAAAAATGCACTAATTTGTTTGTTATTGATTTTTCGAGAACATAAATCTTGATTTCTATAATTTTTCTATTTAAAAGATTACGGTAAAACTAAATTCAAATCTTCAAAAAAATTATACAATTTTGAATTATTGTTCCAAAATTACGAGTTTTAGTGCTTGAAAATTAACAACTTAAAACTCAAAACTCAAACTAGTTGTCAAAAAGAAATTTGAATTAACTAAATCAGAACCTTTAGCAAATACTTCTTTCTTGCTATCAAAGTAACGAGCTTCGATTCTTAATTTTAACTTTGAATTGGGTAAATAATCCAAATTTAAAGAGAAACCAAGAGTTTTAAATTCGTCATTTATGTCAATAATCACATTCTTTTCATCTTGGTAATATTCGGTTCTAAATGCCGTTTGCCATTTTGGATTTATTGAATATTGGGCAATAAAAACAGGACTTAACCACGATGCAGAGGTATTGTTTTTTGAACTCAAATCTTGTAAACCATAATCAAAACCTACAATAGTTCTCCATTTGTCATTCCATTTTTTATCAAAATATAAATTACTGAAATAACGCATAGTATAATCAATTCCATTAAACTCTTTTCCTACGAAAGTGCTCCAATTTAAAGTTGAATTTGTAGATGATTTATAAATAATTTGAGTTCCAAATGAAGGCGAAACATCTTTTTGAGGTTTGTTGATTCGTTGCCAACCATTGGTTAATAAAGCAGCAAAATTCCATTTATCTGATGGTTTGTAATTGTACTTTACACCTGTCATAAAATAAGGCGAATTTTCAGCTAAAATAGAACGTGTTAAGGTTAAATTAGTTGCCGTTGTTGATGATTCAAATCCTAAATAACTTGGTAAAATTCCAACTTCTACAGATTGTTTTTTTGATTTATCAAGATACAAACCAACATAGGCTTCGTTTAGATATTTTATCTTTTCGTTGACATAATTATCGTCAACATAAGTTCCTGATTGCAAAGATAGTACTGCATAAGCATTTTCATATTCCACCTTTGCACGTAGTAATCCAATATTGATATTAAACTCATTATGACGATTGTAATTGTACATAAATGGCAATTTTGCATCGGTTAATGGTTGATTAAAATCATAGGAATAGTATGTTTCTACAAATCCTGAAAAAGTGGTTTTAAGTTCGCTTTTTTCTTGAGAAAATAGTTGACTAAAAATAAGTAGCGCTAAAATTGTGAGTGCTTTTTTCATGAATTATTTCCTTCTAGTATCAATGCAATAAATAATTTTCCAACTACCATTTTCTTTAAAAAGTATAAAAGCATTTACCCCCGAATGACTAAATTTTCCATCAATATAAAACTCATAAGGCGTCCAAACATGAGCCATAGTTCCATCTACTTGAATGGAATAATTTACTATTTTTTCTTCAAATTTAAAATCATTCGGAATTGATGCAATAGAATGGTAGAACTCATTAGCTGATTCATCTGATAATTTAGCGTCTTTTGCATTTTCCATAATAGATTGAAGAATGATTTTATCTGAACAAACTGATTTCATTTTAACAGTATCTTTAGCATGAAAACCTTCAAAAAAAGTTTCAATAACTTTCTGAATTTCTTGATTTTGTGCTTGAATATAACTAGTAAAAATAATTAATAGTAGAACTATTGTTTTTTTCATTTTTGAACAAATTTGTAATTTTGTATATATTAGTATATTTTTAATTCTATTTATTACAAAACTAATCGATTTTATTACTTTTACACCATTAAAAATAATATTTGAAATTTAAAATCTAATATTCATGTCAGTATCTAAAAAAGATTACAAACGAATTACAACCAAATCATTGATTGAAATGAAAGCCAATGGTGAGAAAATTTCAATGTTAACAGCTTATGATTTTACCATGGCAAAAATCGTTGACAATGCAGGCGTAGATGTTATTCTTGTTGGAGATTCAGCAAGTAATGTTATGGCTGGACACGAAACGACTTTACCAATTACACTAGATCAAATGATTTACCATGCTTCAAGTGTAGTTCGTGCCATTGAACGCGCTTTGGTTGTGGTCGATTTACCTTTTGGAAGCTATCAATCTGATCCAAAAGAAGCCTTGCGTTCGTCTATAAGAATCATGAAAGAATCTGGTGGACATGCTGTAAAATTGGAAGGTGGAAGTGAAATTAAAGATTCAATAAAAAAAATACTTAATGCAGGAATTCCTGTCATGGGACATTTGGGGTTAACACCACAATCTATATATAAATTTGGAACTTACACAGTTCGTGCTAAAGAAGATGCTGAAGCCGAAAAATTAATGGAAGATGCCAAATTATTAGAAAAATTAGGTTGTTTTGCTTTGGTTTTAGAAAAAATTCCTGCACATTTAGCCGAAAAAGTAGCAAAAAATATTTCGATTCCTGTAATCGGAATTGGTGCTGGCGGTGGTGTTGACGGTCAAGTTCTTGTAATTCACGATATGTTAGGAATGAACAACGAATTTAGTCCAAGATTTTTGCGACGCTATTTAGATTTATATAATCAAATGACTAAGGCAATAGAAAGTTATGTTACAGATGTAAAAAGTCAAGACTTTCCGAATGCGAATGAACAATACTAGTAATTAGTGAATAGTAATTAGTGAATAATAATTTTGGCAGAAAAAATAGTTTCAAATAAAAATAATCTTCAAATTCTTCACGAAGACAATCATATAATTGTGATTAACAAACGTGTTGGAGATATTGTGCAAGGTGATAAAACTGGAGATAAACCGCTTTCTGATATAGTAAAAGAATATATCAAAGATAAATACAACAAACCTGGTGATGTCTTTTTGGGTGTTGTTCATAGATTAGACAGACCCACAACTGGAATTGTTGTTTTTGCTAAGACAAGTAAGGCTCTTGAACGTTTAAACAAAATGTTTAGCGAAAGAGAAACCCAAAAAACCTATTGGGCAGTTGTCAAAAATAAACCACCTAAAACGGATGATAAACTTGTTCATTTTCTAAAAAGAAATGAAAAAAATAATTCTTCAAAAGCACATTTAAAAGAAGTTCCTGAAAGTAAAATCGCCTCATTAGATTATAAAATAATCAAAGAATTAAACAATTATTTCGTTCTTGAAGTTCATTTACATACGGGGCGTCATCATCAAATTCGTGCTCAACTTCAAGCTATTGGTTGTCCGATTAAAGGTGATTTAAAATATGGATTTGATAGAAGCAATCCAGATGGTGGAATTCATCTTCATGCAAGAAAATTAGCATTCGTTCATCCTGTTTCTAAAGAAAAAATTGAGGTTGTTGCTCCTGTTCCATCTGATTCAATATGGAGTTCAATATAAAAATATAGTTGTTTAACTATTTTTTAAATACCAAAAAAATATATCTTTGTTATAATCAAAAAAATAAATAGGTATGAAAAAAATAATCATTATTGGACTTTTCATAATTTCATCAGTAGGATTTTCGCAAGAACATTTTGCTGGACTAACCACATCAAGCAGAGGTGGGCTATTGTCTAGCGCAATGAATCCAGCTGAATTTGCTAATGCTACCAAAAAAATTGAAGTTAACTTATATGGATTCAGTATTAATGCTTCCAATAACAAAATAGGATTTGAAGATATTATTTCTGGAAAAAATCTTGAAAAAATTCTTTTTGCTCCTGGTGAAGCTGTAAATGCAAGATTAGATGCTGAAATATATGGTCCAAGTGTTGGATTGAAAATTGGAAAATGGGGATTTGGAGTTTCGACAAAAGCCAATGGTAAACTAAATGTTGTTAATGTAGATGCCAATCTTGGAGATGCATTGATAAATGATGTCATTTCAAGTGGTTTGAGCACAACAATTAATTATCCAAATAATCAGAGAGTTGTAGGTACAACTTGGGGTGAAGTAGGTTTATCTTTGGCTAGAACAATATTAGATAGTGAAAATAACAAGTTTAGTGTTGGTGCTACTATGAAGTTAATGTTTCCTGGTTCCTACTCTAATGTTGGTTTATCTGCTTTCAAAGGAACAATAACTAAAGTTGGGAATGATTTATATTTAAACAATGCTACAGCTGGACTAAATATTTCCTATTCTGGAAACTTAGCTAACAGTTTTACCGATTTTAGTGATTACTCTAAATCTGTTTTTGGCGGATTTAATGGTTTTGTTGGCGATATTGGTGTTAGTTACCAACGAAAAGATAAAAGTATTTTAGATGTAGTAAAAAGTAAAAATAAATACAAGTTAAGTATAGGAGCATCTATAAAAAATATTGGTTCTATGACGTTTAAAGATGATAATAATTATAATACTAATTATCAATTAGATATTCGTCAAAATTTATCTGATTCAAATCCTAATAATGATAATCCATTAGGATTTAATTTAGCAGAAATACAAAATATTGATAAATTAGGTGACATTGAAAGTACCTTAACTAGAAAAGGTTATTTAGTAAACAGTCAAGACAAAACCGACTTTGTTGTAAAACTTCCAACAACATTTGTAGCATATGCTGATTTAAAATTAGTTTCTAAACTATACATTTCTGGTTTTATCCAACAAAAACTTTCTGATGATGCTAATAATGATCAAATTACAGCACAAAATTATATTACAGTAACTCCAAGAATTAATTTAGGTTTTTTTGAAGCATACGTACCTTTGTCTGATAGTGAAATATCTGGTTTTAATGCTGGATTTGGTTTTAGACTTGGCGGATTTTACTTAGGCTCAGGATCTGCAATTACCTCATTATTAGATCAAAAAAATAGCAAACAAGCCGACTTTTATACAGGATTTCGTTGGGGATTTCTATAACAAATAACATCTTACTAAATATGGAAAAAAATTATACTAAAATTGAAAAAATTGCAAATGAAGGATTCGAACTAGATTTTGGATTAGTATTTGAAAAAACCTTTGACAACTTTAAGAAAATATGGGGAATTGCCGGAGTTGCACTATTATTAGTTTCGATAGTTTTTGTAGCATTTATAATTGCAATTTTTGGAATTATCTATGGGTTTTCTGACTATACAGAAACGCTAATGGGTTTAAATCCTGAATTTATGACAAATACAGCATTAGTTGGTTTTATAGTGTTTTCAACCATTTTTGCAGGTTTATTAAGTCCAATAAATGCTGGATTTATCAAAATGGCTTATTTAGCTGATACCAATCAACCATTTGGCATAAACAATGTTTTTGATTACTTCAAAACAAATCATTTCAAAGAACTATTCATCTCTTCCTCAATAATTACTCTTGTTGGAACAGGTATAGGCATGACAATAGAATTTGCTGGCGTTCCTTTTTTAGGAAATGTACTTACGTATGTAGTTTCGTTTTTAACATTCTTAACAATTCCATTAATCATTTTTTCAGACCTAAAAGCTTTTGAAGCAATAACAATGAGTAGTAGGTTGGTACTAAAAAAACCTTTACTGCTGTTAGCATTGATAATTGTTTCCTTTTTATTTGTTATGCTTGGTATTTTTGCACTTTGTATAGGAATTATTTTTACTATTCCATTCCTTTTTTCTCTATATTATATAGTCTATAAGAATATTGTTCCTCTTGAAAACAAAGATGAAATAGATGAAATAGGTGTTTTTTAACACCTATTTTTTTTATAACTAACTCTATTTCTATTGTTTAGAAAAATAATAGCTCTTTTGTTAAATTGATTTTGATTATTTGAAAAAGATTTACTAATTTACTAAAATATTTGAAAGCAGTTATTATGAATCCTATTTCAACTTTATCATTTATCAATTTATCTAAAACCGATAATTTGATTATTTTTATAATAAATTCGATACTGATCGTGGGATTGGTATATATGGTAATCAAAAAACAACTAAAAGTAAAATTAAAAACTAACTTTTCAGAATATGAGCCAAAAGAGCAACAATATTCACTGTTTTTACTCTTTTTGGGAATTATACTTCCAATTGTTGAATCAATAAATGAATTATTTCAAGTTAGAGAAAAAAGCCTTTTAATTATCAATTATATAGTTGGTGCAGTTTTAATTTCAATCTATTTTATAGCATTAAAATATAAATTTGTTTCTAAAAGATTAAGCTCAATTTTTATTTTTTGTTTTATCAGTTACTTTCTTTTTGTATGTTATAATATTATATTTAAACCTTTTGAACTTGTATCATATGTTGGTTTAATTCTTGTTTTTTTTCTATCTTACTTTGCTTTCAAAAACATTTTACAATATTTAACTTTTATATTTATAACTTTAGTTTCTACAATAAGTATTTATAACAAAGGTATTATACCAAATGATCTTGTAATTATATTATTTAATTCATTTTTAGTAATTACCACAGTACACTTAGCTAGACATGTTACATTGCTTGAAACTCAAAATAAATTCTTGTTTAATGATAAAATTGTAAATAAGGGAAATTCTATAACTATTGTAACTAATAGAAAAGGTGAAGTCTTTTTTTGTAGTGAACAAATAAAAGATTTTTTAGGCTATTCGCCAAGTGAAGTAATGGGCTTAAATTACTGGAAACTTACTGGTGATGAAGAATTTATAGGAGAAGCATATCATGATAATTATAAAGATGATCGTCTATATGTTAGAAGGCTTAAGTGTAAAAACGGGGGATATAAATACATTCAATGGAAAGATAAAAAATTCTCAGATGATGTCATTATTGGAATTGGTCAAGATGTAACCGAGCAAATAATGTTTCAAAATCAGTATAAAAATATTGTAGAAAATGCTTCCTACTATATTTATGAGCTTGATAAATATGGAAAATTTACATTCATCAATAAATATTTTGAGAAAGTTATTGAATATAGTTCTGAAGAAATACTTCAATTTTATTTTACAAAATTAATTCGTGAAGATTATAAAGAAAAAATATACGATTTTTATAACAATACACCAAAAGAAGTAACAAGTTTTCCAACACTGGAATTTCCTATTATTACAAAAAATGGAAGTGAAATATGGCTATCACAAAATATATCATACAAAAAAAATGAATTCAATAAAATTATAGGTTATTCTGTAATTGGAAGAGATATAACTCAAATTAGACAAATTGAATTTGAAAAACAAATTAAAGAGAAAAAAGCAAAAATTTATAATGAGGCTTTTAAGTACTTATCTTCAAAAAGTTATGCGAAAACTATCAATTTTGAAATAATTTTAGAAAGAATATTAAAAACTATAGCTATCAAAGTTGATGTAAACAGAGTAAGTTTTTGGCAGAATTATGAAAACAGAATACAGTGCAAAAGATTATATAATTATGACAAAGATGAATTTGAATATGATACAATTTTTTTAAAAAAAGACTATCCAAATTATTTTGAATCGCTTGAAAATAAAATTCAAATTGTAGCATCTAATGTATATAGTACAGAAGATCTAAAAGAATTTATAGTTGACTATTTTCCAAAAGAAAATATTTGCTCATTGATAGACACACCAATATATCTTGAAGGTAAAATGGTAGGAATACTGTCATTTGAATGTACAGCCAAATTTAAAGATTGGGACAATGAAGATATAAGTTTTGCCCGCTCATTAGCTGACTTTTTAGCAGTAGTAACTGAAACAAATCAAAGAATTTTAGCCGAAAAAAAACTTGCTTATAAAAGTGATTTGCTTTCTGTTGTTGCAAAAAATACAGAACAGTTTATTAGATATAAAAACAACGATATTCTATTTGAAACAACCTTTAATGCTATTGGTAATACACTTGGAGTAAGTGGATTATCATTTTTTGAAAGCGATATTGCGAATGAAGTATATATACAAAAGTATAGATGGTCTAAAGAAAATAAACACTTAAAAGAATCGAATGAACCAAATCGCACAATACCATATAGTAAACTAAGCGAGCCACATAAACAAATTCTGAAAAAAAATAATTATTACAACTTAGTTAAGGATATTGATGATATTGAATTTAAAACTTACCTAGAATCATTAGAAATTAAATCGATACTCTTTATTCCAATTTTTGTAAATAATGAGTTATATGGAACATTAGTTTTTGACGATTCAGACATACAAAGAGATTGGTCAAATGATGAGTTAACTATTTTAAATACAATAAGTAACAACATATCATTTGCTATTGAGAGAAATATATTTGAAAATATAATTATTGAAAGTGAAAAACGTTTCAAATTAATTTCTGAAACTATTCCTGGTACAATTTATTTAACAAAATATGATGAAGAGTCGACTAAACTATATGTAAACAATGAGATTGAAAAATTAACAGGGTACTGTAAAGATGATTTTATTACTAATAAGCTACATTTCGTTGATTTAATTTTACCAACACAATTAGAAGAAACAACTAGTTATCAACTAAATTGTATTAAAAATAAAAAACCTTTTCATTCAATATATCAAATAAAACATAAAAATGGAAACTATATATGGATAGAAGAATTTGGAGATGTAATTTTAAAAAATAACGAAGTTGACTTTATAGGTGGCGTTTATTTTGATATTACTTCTAAAAAAACTAACGAAGACGCTATCAAAGCTAAAGAATATGCCGAAGCTGCAAACAAGGCAAAATCAGATTTTTTAGCCAATATGAGTCACGAAATAAGAACTCCACTTAATGGTATTATAGGTTTTACAGACTTACTAAAGAGTACGAATCTTGAAGATCTTCAAAAAAATTACATGAATACCATCAGCCAATCGGCTCAATCTCTAATGGAAATTATTAATGATATTCTTGATTTTTCTAAAATTGAAGCAGGTAAATTAGATCTTGAAATTACCGAATGTAATCTGGATGAACTTACTAACCAGGTAATTAGTCTAGTAAAATATCAATCAGATATAAAAAATTTAGATTTAAAATTTAAAATTCAAAAAGAAGTTCCAAACGCTATTTATACAGATTCAACAAGACTGAAACAAGTATTAATAAACTTATTAAGCAATGCGGTAAAATTTACAAATACTGGTTATGTAAGTCTAACTATTTCATTGATAGAAAATCTAAACTTAAGCGAACACAAAATTCGTTTTTCAGTTAAAGATTCTGGTATAGGAATTAAAAAAGAATTTTTCGATAAAATATTTGAAGCTTTTTCGCAAGGAGACAATTCTACAACAAGAAAATTTGGAGGAACAGGATTAGGCTTGTCCATTTCCAATCAATTGCTTGAATTAATGGGAAGCAAGCTTGAACTAAATAGTACCCATAAAGAAGGAAGTGAGTTCTTTTTTGATGTGGTATTTAAAACAAGTAATTCTACAAATAAAAAAATAAAAAAAATTGAGTTAGCTAAAATAAAGAAATTTGATTTTGGTCAAGAAAATTATAAAATTCTAATTGTTGAAGACAATAAAATAAATATGCTTCTAACCAAAACCTTTATAAAGCAAATCATTCCAAATGGAACACTATATGAAGCCGAAAACGGTAAAGATGCTATTAATAAATTTTCAATTTTAAAACCAGATTTAATTTTAATGGATGTTCAAATGCCTGTCTTAAATGGTTATGAGACTACATCTGAAATTAGAAAAACACCAACAGGTCATCACATTCCAATAATAGCGTTAACAGCAGGAACCGTTGTCGGTGAAAAGGAAAAATGTATAGAAGCTGGTATGAATGATTATATTTCCAAACCGATTGATAAAGATTTATTAGAGGAGAAAATTGCAAAATGGATATTGACTAAACTTTAAGGTTTAACAATAATGTTATAACATACATTTTTAAAAATATTTTATCATAAATCTACTGGTTTTTTAAAGTAATTTATGAAAAATAATATCAAATTAATAGTTTTTGTAAGGCAATTTTATTAAATTTGAATACATATTTCAAGTCCCAAATTGATATAAATGCTAAACTTTACCTTAATTTATTTGTATTATTACAATGCAAATGCAACTCTATTTAACCATGAGTCAATATGCTCAAAATATAGCAATGCTTAATCCGAACTTAAAATGGATTTTTAGTTTTGCTTTTATATGTATTATTGGCATAACATTTATTTTAAACAAAAAGAATAAAAAACAGTACGCAAATTATATTAAAAAATATTATCAGTTAAAATATAACAGCGACAAATACGGTGCATCAATATTTTTTTTAGGATTTCTAATCGTTTTAACAGAAATAATATATAGCTTTTATGATTTAAGACCTGAAACATTAGCTATCATAAACTTTTCTATAGGTTTCACATTACTACTACTATATCTATTCATCAAAAAAATTCCTTTTTTAGTAAAAAATATTAGAGTTATTTTTACTTTTATATATATTCTTTACCTTTTATTTGAATTTAACAATCTTGTAACTAGAGAATTTAACCTAATAACTTATAGTGCTTTTTTACTAATTGTATATTTTTCTTTTACTATTTATAAAACTCTAAAAGAATTTATATTCTTTCATACATTCTTGGGGTTTTTATATCTCTATACCTTCACGCAACATTTAATTTCAGACAAATTAGCACTCATAATTGTGATTTCTTCTATACTAATTGCTTTTGTTAATTACTTAAGATATTTATCCATAATTACAAATACCGAAAATATTCTTTATGCAAGTTCTATTGATGACAAAAACAATTCACTGTCTATTGCTATAAATACAAAATCTGAGGTAATTTACTGTAGTGAGAGCATTACAAAAATTCTTGGTTATTATCCTGAACAAGTAATTGGCAAAAATTTTTGGATACTAACAGAAAATTCAGAAAAAAATTTCACAAAAAAAATTGAAAATAAAATTTATGTCCGAAAACTAAAATGTGCTGATGGAAAATTTAAATACATTCAATGGACAGACAAAATATTTTCTGACGATACAATTGTTTCAATTGGAAAAGACATTACTCAATACCAACAAATTCATAATCAATATAATAATGTTATTGAAAATGCGACAGATTTAATTTTTGAAACCGACAAAGATGGTAATTTTACCTATCTAAACAAGTTTGTACAAGAAAGTCTAGGCTATACACTTGAAGAAACTATAAATCAACATTATTCAAAATTTATAAGAAAAGATCACATAAAAAAAGCAAGCGAGTTCTTAAAAAACTACCTCAACTCCAAAGAAATAATAAAACAAGCATTTGATTATCCAATTATAAAGAAAAATGGTGAAGCAATATGGCTTTCACAAAAAATCAGTATAAATAGAAATGATGAAGGAATAATTACAGGCTATTCAGCAATTGCTAGAGATATAACAATCTTAAAGAAACTTGAAATTGAAAAAAAATATAAAGAGATAAAAGTTAAAAAATACGATGATTTTAAAAATGAGTTAACCTTAAAAAGTTTTTCTTCAAATGTAGATTTTAAAAGTTTTTTAATTTTTATATTAAAATCAATTACCAAAATTGTTGATATTAACAGAGTTAGCTATTGGGAATATTATCCTGATAAAATTGTGTGTACAAAACTTTATGAACAAAACACCGATACCTTTCAGTATAATATGATTTTATACAAAAAGGATTATCCAACCTATTTTGAAACTATAGAAAAAAAACATATTATTGTTGCAAGTGACGTATATAAAAAGAAAGCCTTAAAAGAGTTTATTCCAGTCTACTTTCCAGAAACCCAAATAAAATCAATGCTGGATACTTCTATATATCTAAATGGTGATCTAAAAGGTGTTTTATGCTTAGAGTCAAATACAAAAATTAAAATTTGGGATACTGAAGATATTAATTTTGTGCAATCTATATCAGACTTTATAGCTATTTTTATAGAAACTAACCATCGTCTAGAAACTGAGAAAAAAGTAAAATACAAAAGTGAACTTCTTTCTGCGCTAACCAAAATTACAAATAGCTTCATAAAAAATAAAAATATTTTTAGTAACTGCAATGAAACACTAGCTATAATAGGAAAAGCTGCAAGAGTTGATAGAGCCTATTTCTATTTAAATGATGCCGAAAATCAAATTGTTATTCAAAAGTATGAATGGGTTTGCGATACTATAAAAACTTTTATAGATGCAGAAGCAATTATAAGTTTTCCTCATGAAAATTTTAGAGAATATATCGAATTACTAAAAATAAATAAATCATTTAACTTTATTGTAAAAAATATAGAAGACGAAATATACAAACAAAGTCTTGTCGAAAAAAATATAAAATCAATCATCAATATTCCAATTTTTATTAAAAATGAACTATATGGATTTATTGGTTTTGACGATTGTACTAATGAGAGAATTTGGTCAGAAGATGAAATAAATATTCTTCAAAACTTGGCAAACAACATCACATCAGCAATAGAAAGAAATGAAAGCGATAATCTTGTAACCGAAACCGAAGAACGATTTAAATTACTTGCCGAAAATATCCCAGGAACCGTATATTTATCTAAAAACGACCCTAACTTTACCAAAGTTTATATAAACGATGAAATTGAAAATTTAACTGGATTTCCAAAATCAGATTTTCTAGAAAACAAAATTGTATATAGCAACTTGATTCATCCAAACGAGAAAGACGATGTTGTCGAAAATCAAAAAAATGCAATAAAAGAAGGTCGTAAAATTCATCAAGTCTATAGAATTTATAATAAAGCAGGAAAAATAGTTTGGGTTGAAGAGTTTGGAGATGTCATAAAAAAAGATTCCAAAATTGAATATATTGAAGGTATTTTTATTGATATAACCAATAGAAAGAAAAATGAAAAAGCAGTAGAAAAAAGATTACTTGCTGAAGCTGCTAATAAGGCAAAATCAGATTTTTTGGCAAATATGAGTCATGAAATACGAACACCTCTTAATGGAATTATTGGTTTTACTGATTTGCTAAAAAACATAACACTAGAGAAGACTCAATTAAACTACATGGAAACTATAAGTCAGTCAGCAAACTTACTTATGGAAATAATTAATGATATTTTAGACTTTTCCAAAATAGAATCAGGAAAATTAGATTTAAATATATCCGAATCTGATATTCGTGAATTATCTAATCAAGTTATTATTTTAGTAAAGTATGAAGCAATAAAAAAAGATTTAAATTTAAGTTTTTCTGTAGATGAAAATATTCCCAAATATATTTTTACAGATAGTATTAGATTAAAGCAAATAGTGATTAATTTATTAAGTAATGCCATCAAGTTTACTAAAACAGGATCGGTACATTTCTCAATAAATTTGTTAGAGAAAACAAAAAATTCTAATTTTAAACTACGCTTTTCAGTAAAAGATACTGGTGTAGGAATAAAAGAAGAATATATAGATAAAATTTTCGATGCATTTTCACAAGGTGATAATTCAACAACAAGAAAATTTGGAGGAACGGGCTTAGGGTTAACAATTTCAAATCAATTACTTTCTTTAATGAAAAGTAAATTGCAAATAAATAGTATATACAAAGAAGGTAGTGAATTTTTCTTTGAAATTACTTTCAAGGGTTCAGAATCAATAAAGAACAAAGCATTAATTCTGAAACCAATAGAAAATACAGAAACAAAAAAAACTATAGATTTTGGGCAAGAGAATTATAAAATTTTGATTGTTGAAGATAATAAAATTAATATGCTTCTCGCTAAAACACTCGTTAAACAAATTATACCAAACGCAACCGTTTATGATGCAATTAATGGAAAAGAAGCTGTTAAAAAATTTTCAATTTTGAAGCCAGACCTTATTTTAATGGATGTTGAAATGCCCGTAATGAATGGTTATCAAGCAACTCAAGAAATTAGAAAAATGTCATTTGGTACTCTCGTTCCAATTATTGCAATAACCGCTGGCATAGTTATTGGTGAAAAGGAAAAATGTTTAAATGTAGGCATGAACGATTATGCCTCAAAACCAATTGTTAAAGATACACTTCAAACAATAATTTCTAAGTGGATTAGAATTTAAAATAATAGTCTGCTAATTAATAAATATAAAGTATTAAATGGATTAGAGCTATAAATCGATTTTATAAAGATGTCAAACTGTTAACATAGAACAAGGAGCAACTTTTTAAGTATTGTTTCAATAGTCATTTTGTTTTAAAAAAAATAGAAATCGTCTAGCTATAAAACTAGACGATTTTTTTTATCCCAACCAACCATCTCTATCCAAACTTCTATACTGAATAGCTTCTGCGATATGATTAGGAACTACATTTTCTGATGCTTCCAAATCAGCTATTGTTCTAGCAACTTTTAAAATTCTGTCGTAAGCTCTTGCAGACAAGTTTAATCTTTCCATAGCTGTTTTTAATAATTGCAAAGAATCATCATCTAACGCACAATATTCTCTTATTTGCTTTGAACTCATTTGGGCGTTGTAATGTATATTATCAAATGCAGCAAAACGATTCGTTTGAATTTCTCTTGCGCCAATAACACGTTTACGAATTTCAACACTACTTTCGGCTTTTCTAGTTTCGGTCAGTTTTTCAAATGGAACTGGTGTTACTTCAATATGTATATCAATTCTGTCTAATAATGGACCAGAAATTTTACCCATATACCTTTGCATTTCTGCTGGAGAAGATGTTAAAGGAGCATCAGGATCATTAAAAAAACCACTCGGACTCGGATTCATACTTGCCACTAACATAAAAGATGAAGGATATGTTATAGTAAATTTTGCTCTAGCAATAGTAACTTCTCTATCTTCAAGCGGTTGTCGCATTACTTCTAAAACCTCTCTTTTAAATTCGGGTAATTCATCAAGAAATAAAACACCATTATGCGAAAGCGATATCTCACCAGGTTGCGGGTAACTTCCTCCGCCAACTAAAGAAACACTTGATGCGGTATGATGCGGTGATCGAAAAGGTCGTTGGCTCATCAAACCAGCATCTTTAATTTTTCCAGCAACCGAATGAATTTTGGTGGTTTCTAGAGCCTCTTTCAAAGTCATTGGAGGCAAAATACTAGGTAAACGCTTTGCCAACATTGTTTTACCGGAACCCGGCGGCCCTATCAAAATAATATTATGACCACCAGCAGCAGCAATTTCCATACAGCGTTTGATGCTCTCCTGCCCTTTTACATCCGAAAAATCAAATTCGGGGAAGTCTAGTGTTTTATTAAATTCTTCTCTAGTATCAATAATTGTTGGTTCAATGGTTTCTTTTCCTTCAAAAAAATTGATAACTTCAGTTACATTTTCAATTCCGTAAACTTCCAATCCGTCAACAATAGCGGCTTCTTTTACATTTTGTTTTGGCAGAAAAAAGCCTTTAAACCCTTCTTCTCTAGCTTTTATTGCAATCGACAAAGCACCTTTTATTGGTTGCAAACCTCCATCTAATGACAATTCACCCATAATGACATACTTGGCAACATCATCAGCTCTAATTTGACCAGAAGCAACAAGAATTCCAATTGCTAATGTCAAATCATAAGCAGAACCTTCTTTCCTCAAATCGGCAGGTGCCATATTGATGGTAATTTTTTTTCCAGGAAGTTGATAGTTATTGTTCTTGAGTGCTGCAGCAATGCGATAACTGCTTTCTTTAATGGCATTATCGGGTAAACCTACAAGATGGTACCCAACACCTTTATCAATATTTACTTCTACAGTGATTGTCGTGGCTTCAACGCCAAAGACGGCGCTACCGAATACTTTTACTAACATGGCATATACTTTTTTAAATGGCTTATAATGATGCAAATATAAAAAGTTTTTTGAAAACTCAATTTTAAGTTGACTAAAAAGTTTACTTTTTTAAAATATTTCAAAAGAAAATCCATTTTTTAGTGCTATATTTGCAACGAGGATTCCGAAAGGAAGTTACACCTCACCACAATAGCCAATCGCTCCAGATTGGCTTTTGTATTTTATATACCCAATCAAACATTGATTTAATTTAACATCTTAACTTTTAGGTAATATTAACTAAACCAAATCATAAACTTTAAGTAACTTCAATTTTACATTTCAAGCCGTTCTTTGCAAAAAAAATTAACGAGCTAAACGATGAAATTTAACTTACTTATTACTACACTACTTTTTGTAACATTCTCATTTTCTCAATCAAAAGGAACACTATCGGGTGTAATCACCGATAAAGAAGCTGGCAACACAGCTTTACCTTTTGCAAATGTGATTGTTAAAGGAACTTCAATTGCAGTTACCACAAATGAAACTGGAAATTATTCAATTTCTTTAAATCCTGGAAATTATATTGTTCAATTTAGTTTTATTGGTTATGAAAACGTTGAAAAATCAGTAACCGTTAAAGTTGGTGAAACTTCAACACTAAATTGTAGTCTTGGTTCTGGAAATTATACATTGAAAGATGTAGTTGTAAAATCTGCTGGAAAAAACAGAGAAAAAGAGTCGGCACTATTGCTAGAGCAGATGAAAGCTGTTGAAATGAAACAAAGTATTGGTGCACAAGAAATGGATCGCAAAGGAATTAGTAATGTTGAAGAAGGATTAACCAAAGTAACAGGTATAACTAAAGTTGAGTCTAGAGGATTATTCGTAAGAGGCTTAGAAAATAGATACAACAACTTACTTATAAATGATTTACAAGTACCATCAAATAGTCCATTTAAAAAGATAATACCATTAGATTTATTCCCTACAGATATTGTTGGTGTGTTAAGTGTTTACAAAACATTTAATGCAAACATGCCTGGAGACTTTGCAGGTGCAACTATTAATGTTGAAACTTCTGAACCTCAAACATCTCAAACAAAATTAAGTGTAGGATTTGGTTATGTTACCAATAACAATACTACAGATTTTTTACTATCTGAAACTGCTACTAATGACCAAGGTTTTTTTGGTATTCAAAAAAAGTATAGAGAACTACCTAAAGAGTATGGAAACATTGGTAATGTAAGACTTAACTCTACTGAATACTTAAATTCATATAAAAATAATTCATGGAATGTTGATAAGGTTGGAGCTCCTATAAACAATTCAATTAGTTTTAGTCACTCAAATAAGTTTAAATTTGAAAATAGTCGTTCATTTACATATTTAGTATCATTAAATTGGGACAATAGATACCAACTTAGAGAAGGTGTCGAAAGGACTTTTATTGAAGGTGGAAATGAATATAACAATAATCTAAAAACAACATCAAATAATTATATTACCAGTACATCTGCTTTGGTAGGATTAAAATATAAATCAAATAGATTTCAATTAGCAACTAATTCGATGTTTATAAGAACAACTGAAAATTTAATTGAAGATCAATTAGGTTTTTTACAAAATCAAAAAGATACTCCCAATAGATTTATTCGTTTAAACCAGTTTGAACAAACCGATTACTTTAACAATCAATTGACAACAAGTTACAAATTGACATCTGATAACAAACAAAGTATAAGAGGTGGAATAGGATATGTAAAAACTTTATATGAATTACCAGACAGAAAATTTTTAGTTGGTTTAAAAAACAATGACGGTACATTTTCAAATACTTATGGAGGTAGCACACTAAACCGTCAACATTTTACACTAAAAGGAAACTATTTTATGAGTGGTTTGCTAGAGTATAATTATAATTTTGGTAAAGAAATAGATGGTAAAACCAATAAATTATCTGTAGGGTTTAACTCTTTCAGAAATAATTTAAGTGCTACCTATAGATTATTCTCTACTATCCCTATAAATACTGGTTTACAAACAAACACCAACATAAACACTATTAATGGAGAAATTATAGATGATATTACAAATGGATTAATTTTTGAAAGAGAAGAATCTGACGTTTCCTATAAACAAAAGTTTGACCAATTTGTAAATGCTGGTTATGTAAATATATTAATCAATGCTACTAAAAAATTAGAAATTAATGGAGGTATAAGATTAGAATCTTCTAGCAGAATTATTAAATATCGTGAGTTAGGTAATAACAAAACAATTGAATTTAACGATCCATATCTTAAAAATGATTCTAAAAAAAATTATTTCTTACCAACTGTTAACAGTAAATACAAATTAAACGAGAAATCAAATATAAGATTTGCAGCTTCTCAAACTATCACAAGACCAGTTTTAATGGAATTATTACCCATAAAATTTGTTAATGCTGACGGTGATGTAGAACTTGGTAATTTAAACTTAGTAGATACCCAAAACTTAAATGCTGATTTGAAGTATGAATTTTTATCAGACAAAAAAGATATTTTTGTAGTCGGAGTTTACGCAAAAAATATTAAAGACCCTATAGAGCGCGTTTTTATTCCAAGTGCATCCCTTTTAACAACCTACAAAAATTCTAAATCAGCAAACTTATACGGAGCTGAGTTTGAAACAATTTTCCAATTATCTAATCTTTCCTATGCTTTAAAAGACTTATCAGTGGGTTTTAATGCGTCACTAATGAAAACCAAAGTAGAAATTAGTGAAGAAAATGAATTAGAAAATAATTCTTCAAGAGAATTGCAAGGAGCTTCAAATTGGGTTCTAAATGCCGATGCTAAATATGATTTTACTCTTGGAAAAGATATTAAAAACACAGTTTCTCTAGTGTATGGTGTAAAAAGCAAAAGCATTTTTTCTGTGGGAAGCGCCGGTGTTGATCATATTTATGAATTACCATTCCAAAAATTAGATTTTGTATATTCTAGTAAATTAACTAAAAATATAAATGTTAAGTTTTCCGCAGACAACATATTAAATCCTGTTCAAAAATTTGAATTAGGTTCAAACAATAAAACACCAATTATAGAACAATCGCTAATAGTGAGAGATTTTAAAAGGGGTGTAGGGTTTAGCCTAAATGTAAGTTATGTATTCTAACAAAAATCCTGTTTCGGCAGGATTTTTTATTTACAAAAAATTTACATTGTGTGATAATATTAAAAATTTAATAATAATTGATTAATCAGTAAGTAATATGCTAAAAATATATTTGCATAATTATAAATCTAAAAAACAAACACACATGAAAAAATTATTTTTAAGCTTGACAGCATTAAGTTTATTGTTTACAGGTTGTTCAGAAGACAACGATGAAACGCCAACAGTTAAAGTTCCAGTTGTGGGCGAAATTACGGGTGATTTAACTACAAACAGAACCCTGGCATTTGGAAATTATACATTAAAAGGTATCGTTAGAATAAAAAATGGTGCTACTTTAACAATAGATGCAGGTTCAAAATTTACAGCTACTTTGTCTGATGGTACTGATGCTTTAGTTGTTGAAAACGGTGGAAAACTAGTAATAAACGGAACTGCAGCAGAACCTGTAATATTTACTGAAACTTCCCAAATACCAGGTTCATGGGGAGGAATTATAATGTATGGAGACGCACCTATTGTAGCTGTTGGTGGTGCAACAAATGCATATTCTGAAGATGGCTTAAACTTACCTTATGGAGGTGCTAATGCAGAACACAATGGTGGATCATTAAAATATGTGCGTGTAGAATACGCTGGTAAAAAAATTAATGATGGTAATTCTGAAATGAATGGCTTTTCATTTTACTCAGTTGGTTCAGGTACAGTATTGGAAAATTTAGTTACTTACAAAGGAGCTGATGATGGTTTTGAGTTTTATGGTGGTACTGTAAGTTTGATAAATGCTATTTCTTATGGAAACTTTGACGATTCTTATGACTGGCAAGATGGATGGAGAGGTCAATTAAGCTCAAATTGGTATGCTTATCAAACTGGAACTGGAAACTTTGGTATGGAAATAGAATGTAAAAACAATAACAATTCATTTTGGCCAAAAGTTTCAAACATTACATTAAAAAGAGCTGCTGGAACATTGACAGAAAATAATGCTGCTGAATATGATGCAATCCAGTTTAAAAATCAAGGTAATGGCGAATACTCTAACATTTTAATTGATGGTTATACTACAAATGCAAGTGCTGTAGCTGTTAGAATTCAAGATGCTAATACTAATAATAACCAAGTTAACGCAAGCAAAATTAAACTTACTAATGTAAAAATAAACGGAACTACTCCTCTATTTGGCGGTACATCAACGGTTACTTCTGTTATTTTTCCTGATGGTTTTTATACAACTTCAAATACTGCAACTGGTGCTTCATTAACAACTGGTGCATGGTCAACAGTTAGCGGAACTAACTTGATACAATAATTTAATATTTTTTTTAACAAAAAAGTTCGTCTATCACTAGACGAACTTTTCCTTTTTATAACAAACGTTTGAATTAATTTTTAACAGCTATTGGTTTAGTGTTAAGATCTTTTATAACTGCTATTTGATTTTTAGAATAATCAACTTCTTTTACTGCAACTGCATTATCAAAAAATTGCCATTTTCCTGTTTTATCTCCATCACTATACTCAGCAATTGCTTGTATAGCACCATTCTCAGTATATGAAGTCCATTTTCCTTCTAGTTTTCCGTCTTTAAAGTAACCTACTTGTTGTACGTTTCCATTATCGTAATAATAAGTTGCTTTAACCAATTGTCCTACTGCTTCTAATTGTGGTTCTCCTTGTGCAAAAATTACTCCTGAAACCATCATTAACGTAATTAAAATCATCTTTTTCATAAGTACTTTGGGTTTTTAATTAATATTTCGATAACAAATATATAACTTATTTTACAATAAAAAAACTTTTACTTAACAATTTCGTAACATTAGAAAAATAAAAAAAATGACAAAATGCCACTTTCTAAATTTTAATGCAAAATTCTAAATTCCAATTTCAAGTTGAACACGGAAATACCAGTTGTTTTTAGTTGTTCCATCAAAATAATAAAGTTTGTCAAAAGTAAGTTCGCTTTGAAGTTTAAATGCGTGTTCCCAAATATATTTTGTTAAACCTAATGAATATTGTTTAGTTCTTGGAGCTCTAATTTCAATATCATTTCCAACATTTTGAAGCGAATACCTACCTATAAACTCATAGTTCTTCTTTGTATTGTAACTTACTTGGTAATCAAAACCATTTCCAACAAAAACATAGTTTGATTTAGTATTATCTAAAGGATTTATAGTTACAGCATTATCATTAGTAGTTCTTGACATATAACTTGTCATTGCAGCCCAACCTTTATATTTAAACATTGCATCAAGCAAAACAGATTTCATTGTTCTAGCTTCAAATAAGTCGTTTCCTAGTTGACCTTGTGTTCTTAAACCATTATTATTTTGCTGAAAAGCACCAGAAATCATAAACTTTGGCTTTTTCTCTCTAACAATATCTCCTTCAAAATAGGTTCCATCTCGAGAAAATGCTCCAAACGGAAAGAGTTCCGCTTTACCAGTAATAGCAACACCATCATCTGGTTTATCTGTTACATTTCTGCCCTCTCCAGTAGAAACAGCTGCTTTAAAATTGTATGAAAAGGAATCTTCAAACTCGTTCATATTATGGACTTGAAAACCAAAATCTCTGTCAATTGTAAATCTAGTGTTATTTATGGTTCTATCTGTCAATTGTAATCCGCCAGAAGAATTCACACGCTGTCTATTTCCTGGTAATTTAGTTTGACCAAAACTAATATTCCAATGATTATTTGGACGATAAAAAACAACTGCATCACGAATAATATTGATATTTTCACCTTCTTTTATTTCTCCAACATCACCAGGAGCAAAAGATAATTGTATTGCATAAAGCAATTTTGGAGAACCAACATACCCGTCAAATCTAAGTCTCAATCGACGTATTTGTCCATCATATAAAGGTTTTTCATCTTCGTTATCAATGTATGTAACTCTATTTTGCAAACGAAAACGAATATTAAATTGAAATAAACTATCTGGTGATGTAATACCAACTCCTTTTCCAAAACTGTAATATGGTATTGCAGATAACTTCAAATCATTATCGTTTTTTGATTGTTTAATGGTTACTTGCGAGTTGGAAATAGTTATAAAAAGCAAACAAAATATTAAATAGTAAAGCTTCATTGTTTTTTTGATTTTCGTGTCTTGCAAATATAAAAAAACTCCTAAAGAACTAAGAACTTTAGGAGTATATATTAAATAAAGTATTTACATTAAAACAAAAGCATAAAGTAATATACTAAGGCAGCAAGTAAAGCTGAAACTGGAATAGTCAAAATCCAAGCCCAAAGAAGTTTAACTGTTACACCCCAACGTACAGCCGAAACTCTCTTAGTAACTCCTACTCCAATGATAGAACCCGTTATAGTGTGCGTTGTTGATACCGGAATCTTGAAATGCTCTGTTATAAACAAAGTTAATGCTCCTGCAGATTCAGCCACAACACCTTCAAATGCGGTAACTTTGGTTATTTTTGACCCCATTGTTTTCACAATTTTCCATCCGCCACTTAGCGTTCCCAATGCAATAACTGTATAACAAGTTAAAGGAATCCATTCTGGCATGATTCCATCTATTTTAACTCCGTTGGCTTCTGATGGTAATTGAACATTCAAATCTAATATAAATCCAGATAAATCAAAATTTGGATTGTCTTTAATAAAAACGGCTACAGCTGCCGCAATAATTCCCATTACTTTTTGAGAATCATTTCCTCCATGTCCTAAACTAAAAGCCGCAGAAGATAGAAGTTGCATTTTCTTCAAAACTTTTTCAGCTGTTGCTGTCGAAAAGCTACTAAATAAAAGATTGAAAATTGCCAAAGCATAAAATATAAAGGCTACCAAAAACCATTTTATATTGTGAGGCTCAGTTATAACACTCCAAAAATGATTTTCAAACCTAGGCTTTTTAATATCTTCATATGAAATCATTACAGAAAACAAAAACCAAGCTACTAGCAGCATTAAAATTACTGTTAGAATCTTAGGATATATATTTTTTTTAGAAGAATACATTAACCAAAGTGAAATGAAATAGGAAATTATCATTCCAAGTAATGGTGCAAAAACTATAAATAATACTACAATTAACACTCCAGACGGCAACAATTCACCAGCTTTAGCAACTTTGTACCAATTTACAATTTTAAAACCAGCATGATCTAAATCTGTAACACCTACAAATCCGTGAGCTACAGCAGCTCCAGCAAAACCACCAATCAATGTATGTGATGAGGATGATGGAATTCCTTTCCACCAAGTAAATAAATTCCAAATAATTGCAGCAATAACACCTGCCAAAATAACGTTCAAGTTAATACTACTCGTATGAGCAGTTTTAGCAACGGTGTCTGCAATACCAAAACCGAAGACCCAATACGCTAAAAAGTTAAAAAAAGCAGCCCACATTACCGCTTGAAAAGGCGTTAATACTTTTGTAGCAACAATAGTGGCAATTGAATTTGCAGCATCATGAAAACCATTGATGTAATCAAAGATTAAAGCAAGAACAATTATTATAATAAGTAAAGTAAAATCCATAAATATTTTTTAAAAAAGCACTATTTATGAATGTTTAACAGAAATTTGTTCCATAACATTAGAAACACTTTTACATTTATCTGAAGCCATCTCTAATGCAGAAAGAACTTCTTTATATTTGATTATATTTTTGGCATCTGTCTCATTTTCAAAAATATCAGCAACGGCTTTATCAAATACAACATCTGCTTTACTTTCTAATTTATTGATTTTTTTACACGTTTCCTTAATCATCTTAGCATTGTTAATGTTTTTTAACTGACAAATTCCTTCATTAATAAGTTCACATGCTTCCAAATTAATTTCTGTCAATTTTCTAATAGATTTTGTAATTTTATCAACCTGATATAAACGGATTCTACTAGCAGCACCATGCATATTATCAGCCACATTGTCAATAGACTTAATTAATGCGTGAATATCTTCTCTGTCAAATGGAGTGATAAAATTTCTACTTAACTCTAAGTGAGTTTTATGTGTAATCTCTTCAATTATTGCTTCTAATTCTTCAATTTTCTTAAAATATTCTTCACGTTGTTCCTTTGGTGCATTAACACCTTCATGTAATGTTCTGGCAAGAATTACTAAATTTGCAGAAGCCTGTTGAAATAATGGAAAGAACTTTTTATCCTTAGGAACTAAAAACTGAAAAATACTATTTAATGTCATTACTGTTTGATTTAATGACGCAAAAGTATTCATTTAATGTTAAGTGAATATTAATTTATATAAAAAGTTACTAAAAACCGTTAAATTTAGTTTTATAAAAAAATTTAAAACGTTTTCGTACATTAGCCACAACAAAATAAGCAACTATTTATGGACATAAACTTCAACAAAAACGAAGATCATAACAAACTTTTACTATCCGATTTAAAGCAAAAATTTGCCAAAGTTAAACTTGGTGGTGGCGAAAAACGAATAGAAAAACTACATGCCGAAGGCAAAATGACAGCTAGAGAACGTATTGATTATCTACTAGATGCCAAATCAAAATCTATCGAAATTGGTGCTTTTGTGGGTGACGGAATGTATGCCGAACATGGCGGTTGCCCTTCTGGTGGCGTGGTGGTAAAAATGGGTTATATTTCAGGAAAACAATGTATTGTAGTTGCCAATGACGCCACTGTAAAAGCAGGCGCATGGTTTCCAATTACAGGAAAAAAGAATCTTCGTGCACAAGAAATTGCCATGGAAAACCGTCTGCCAATAATTTATTTGGTAGATTCTGCAGGTGTTTATTTGCCAATGCAAGACGAAATTTTTCCAGATAAAGAACATTTTGGTAGAATTTTCAGAAACAATGCCATAATGAGTAGCATGGGAATTACCCAAATTGCAGCCGTTATGGGAAGTTGTGTAGCTGGTGGCGCTTATCTTCCAATTATGAGTGACGAAGCCATGATTGTGGATAAAACAGGAAGTATTTTCCTTGCGGGAAGTTATTTAGTAAAAGCGGCAATTGGCGAAAATATTGATAATGAAACACTTGGTGGAGCAACAACGCATTGCGAAATTTCAGGTGTAACTGATTATAAAGCCAAAGATGATAAAGATGCTCTAGACAGAATAAAAAGTATTGTTGGCAAAATTGGTGATTACGATAAAGCAGGTTTCAACAGAGATAAAGCCGAAAAACCTACCGAAATAGAAAACGATATTTTTGGAATTTTACCAAAATCTCGCGCCGATCAATATGATATGTACGACATTATAAAACGATTAGTTGACAAATCAGAATGGGACGAATACAAACCCGATTACGGAAAAACAATCATAACAGCGTATGCCAGAATCGACGGTTGGGCAGTCGGAATAATTGCCAATCAACGAAAAGTGGTGAAAAACGCTAAAGGCGAAATGCAATTTGGTGGTGCCATCTATTCTGATTCGGCAGATAAAGCTACTCGTTTTATTGCCAATTGTAACCAAAAGAAAATTCCGTTGGTTTTCTTGCAAGATGTTACAGGTTTTATGGTTGGTAGCAAATCGGAACACGGCGGAATCATTAAAGATGGTGCCAAAATGGTAAATGCGGTTTCCAATTCGGTTGTACCAAAATTCACAGTAATTATAGGAAACTCTTATGGTGCTGGAAATTACGCCATGTGTGGAAAAGCCTACGATCCAAGATTAATTATAGCTTGGCCAAGTGCCGAACTAGCTGTTATGGGCGGAACACAAGCCGCAAAAGTATTAGCACAAATTGAAGCTTCTTCGCTAAAAGCAAAAGGCGAAACGGTTAACGAAAAAGTAGAACAAGAATTATTTGATAAAATAAAAGCAAGATACGATGCACAAGTTTCTCCCTATTATGCAGCCTCTCGTTTGTGGACAGATGCTATTATAGATCCATTAGAAACCAGAACATGGATTTCTATGGGAATTGAAGCAGCGAACCACTCACCTATTGAGAAGAAATTTAACTTGGGAGTTATTCAGGTTTGATATTTTTTAACCACAAAAGTCACAAAAAAATTAATACTTAACTTTTGTGACTTTTGTGTTAATTTTATTTATCAAGTAACAAATCACAAAAACGAACTACCATCAATTCTAAATCAAATTATCATGAAAAAAATATTTATTGTTAGTTTAATTTTATTAGGTTTTCAATCGCTTTTTGCTCAAGAAACGTTTACACGAAAAGATTCGCTTCGTGGTAGCTTACAATACGGAAAAGGAAATTATAACGTATTGCGTTATGACCTAAACATCAAAGTGAATGTTGAAGAAAAATCAATTTCTGGTTATAATGACATTACTTTTAAAGCAACTGTCAACAAAACAAAGGATATACAAATTGATTTGTTTGAAAATATGGTGATTGATAGCATCATCCATAATAACGAAAAAATTCCGTTTACACGTGAATTCAATGCTGTCTTTTTAACTTTTCCGCAATTTTTAGTGCAGAAATTTGAAAAGAAAATCAGGGTTTATTACTCAGGTAAACCAACCATTGCAAAACGTGCTCCATGGGACGGCGGTTTTGTTTTTTCTAAAGATAAACAAGGAAAACCTTGGATTGGTGTTGCTTGCCAAGGCGATGGCGCCAGTTTATGGTTTCCATGTAAAGATTCTCAAACTGATGAACCCGATAATGGTGTTTCGATAAAAGTTACCGTTCCAAATGGTTTGATGAATGTTTCCAATGGAAGATTGCTTGGCAGTGAAGACCTTAAAAACGGTTATACTCGCTGGGATTGGGAAGTAAAAAATCCAATAAACAATTACAATATTACGGTAAATATTGCTGATTATGCGCATATTCATGATACGCACAATGGGTTAGATTTGGATTATTATGTTCTAAAAGAAAATGAAGAAAAAGCCAAAACTCATTTTGAAGAAGTCAAACCAATGTTAGATTGTTTTGAGAGTAAATTTGGAAAATATCCTTTTGCCGAAGATGGTTACAAACTAGTCGAAACTCCATATTTAGGCATGGAACATCAAAGTGCCGTTGCTTACGGAAATGGCTATAAAAAAGGTTATCAAGGAACTGATTTATCTGATACTGGAATTGGTTTGCTTTTCGACTTTATTATTGTTCACGAAAGTGGTCACGAATGGTTTGGTAACAGTATTACTAGCAAAGACGTTGCCGATATGTGGATTCACGAAGGTTTTACTTGCTACTCTGAATCGGTTTTTGTTGAATGCCAATATGGTTACGAAAAAGCACAAACTTATATCAACGGATTGAAACGAAATGTACTAAATGACAAACCTATAATGGGACAATTTGATGTTGCCAACGAAGGTTCGGGCGATATGTACTATAAAGGTGCGTTGATGCTAAATACCATAAGACATATACTAAACGACGATGCCAAATGGTGGAAATTACTGTTAAGTTATTCAGAAAAATTTCGTCATAAAATTATAGACAACCGAATGGTATTGGCTTATTTTGAACGTGAAACAGGATTAAATTTGAAACCCGTTTTCAATCAATATTTAAAATATAAAAACATTCCAGTTCTTGAATTAAAAATCACTAACAAACTATTAGAATACCGCTGGAAAACAGACGAACCTAATTTTGCAATGCCAATTGACATCAAAATAAAAGGAAAAGAAACACGCTTACAACCAACCAACGAATGGCAAAAATCAACTTTCAAAGTAAAGAAAATGAAAGAAGTTGAAGTCTTGACTAATGAGTTTTTTGTGGATATTGAGAGGTAGAAGATATTTTTTATGGCACAAATTAATATGTTGTACGTCATTTTGACCAACGAAACTTAAAAACAAAAACCTAAAAAAATAACAAATATAGACAACATTGTAACTGGGACAACAGGTGCCATTTAAATAGCCGTATAAATAAATTTTTAAAAATACCCTGGTATCAAAACTTGGGCGACCTTCGGTTTTTAATACTCTGGGTGTAAATCCTATTTTTTCTAAATCGATACTGTTGACAAAAGCATCTATAAATCGAACAGGATTATCATGACTAATGGTGTCTTCTAGACTACTTACTTGTAGTTGGTTGCGAGCTATTCCTTGTATAGGTTGCATGGTTAAAGATAAAAAAACTATAACTTTCTTACAACTATTTTACTATATTTGGTGCAAAGATTGCGATGTTTTTTCACAGTCTGACGTTATGCGATAGTTTACAAGAACCGAAGTAAATAAAAAATTTAAAAAAAATAATATGACACTTTTAGAACAAGTTCAAGAGAAATCAAAGGAAATTCACACAGATGGTTATCCAATGTCAATAGGCGAATTAGCAAGTATTTATAAAGATGGCGAGCTAGATATTCATCCTGATTTTCAAAGGATTTTTAGATGGAACGATGTTCAAAAGTCAAAATTAATTGAATCAATATTGTTGGGAATTCCTATTCCTTCAATTTTTGTTTCTCAAAGAGAAAATGGTATTTGGGATGTAGTCGACGGTTTACAACGTCTTTCTACAATATTTGAGTTTATGGAAATTTTAAAAGATGAAAATGGAAATAATTTGCCAGGTAGCACGCTTGTTTCAACTCCGCATTTAGACAAACTTGCAGGATTTAAATGGAATAATCCAAATAAACAATTTGAAATTGATAGTAGTTTAAAGCTTGAGATTAAAAGAGTGAAAATTGATGTGAAAATTGTCAAAAAACAAAGTGACAAAAATGTAAAATTTGAACTATTTCAAAGAATCAATACATTAGGTTCAAGATTGTCTGATCAAGAAGTTAGGAATTGTTTATTAATAATGATTAATAAAGAATTCTATCATTGGTTAAAGTCTATTTCTAATAATGAAAATTTCTTAAATACAATATCATTAGCTGACAGACTAATAGAAGAACAATATCATATTGAATTAGCTTTAAGATATTTTATCTATAAAAATATTGAATTGAGTGAAATAAAAGGTGTTACAGATTTATCAGAATTCATTACTGACAAAATGATTAAATATGCTGAAGATACAACATTTGATAAAGATAAAGAAAAGGCAATTTTTGAAGGAACATTTGCTATTCTAAACAAAATTTTAGGTGAAGATGTTTTTAAAAGATATGTAAAAGCAAATGATAAATTTCAAGGCAAATTTTTATTATCTCTATTTGAAACAATTTCAATTGGAGTTGGTAAAAATATAGAAAAAGGTAGTTTGCTGGATGAAACTGAAATACTAAATAGTATAAAAAAAATATGGGAATCAACAGATTTTTTAACAAAATATGGTAGCGGTGTAAACGTTACTTCAAGACTACCTGTACTAATTCCTTTAGGAGAAAAAATGTTTTCAAATGAGGCTTAATACAAAAGAGGATTTTTTTGATGCCATAAATGAGGACATAGCTTGGCGTAAAAAAGAATTGACTTACATTAAATCAAACATAAAGGATGGAACACCGAATTATAAAACAAATTTAAGAATTGGTGTCCTTTTACTTTATGCACATTATGAAGGTTTCATAAAAAGTGCATGCGAAAACTATCTTAAACATATAAAACTTAAAAGATTAAATTATGTTGAGCTTACAGAAAACATATTAGCAACAAGTTTAAAATATGAATTAAAGAATTTTGAGGAATCAAACAAGGCAACTATTCATTGCCAAATTGTTGATTTCATTCAGAATAAACTAAATCAAAGAGCAAATATTCCAACAGATAATGTAATAAAAACAGGTTCTAATTTAAGCTCACATATTTTGAGAGAAATATTAACAACAGTTGGTATAGATTATACTAATTATGAATTAAAAAGTAACCTGATTGATCAAATATTATTAAAAAATAGAAATTCTATTGCACATGGGGAATATGTACCTTTAGATGAAGTTGAATACTCTGAATTAAACAGAGAAATTCTATTTATTATGGATGATATAAAAGATAGATTAACAAATATTGTAGTACTTGAACAATACAAAAAAACCATCGCATAACAGCCGTTTCTCGCAATTGCGAATTATGTAATAAATACACGTTTACATTTCGCATTGAACTTTTATCTTAAATAGAAAATATGCAGTCCGAAGCCTTGCACCTCGCAAAGCCGCGAAACGTTATTTTTTGCAAATACCTTGTGTAGGCGGCAGAATAAAAACACAAAAATTCTATTTTTCTTACATTTATTTTTTTTATTTGTTTATGAGATTGTTAAGTATTTCAATGTCTTACGTTAACTTTCATTGTAAATAAAATTGAAAATATATATTATAGTATAAGTAACATAAATTTTAATCAAAATGAAGAAAATCGTAATTTTAGGAATTTTAATGAGCGTTATTGCTTGTAATCAAAAGAATAATTCAGAAAACACAAATAATGAAAAAGAAAAGATACTAAATAGCTCTTTACAAAAAATGTACTATGGTGATAGCCACGATAAGTACCCATTGAATGATACCCTAATTTTTTCTAAAGAAATAGTAGCATTAAATAGACAATGTGATTCTGTATCAAAAGTTGATGCACAACGAATAGCAAACAGCAAGCATCAAACAGATAAACCCTTTTTGAGAGAGGGAAGTAGAGTATCCTCTTTATATGAAGGTGTAACTGATTTTAAAATCAATGAAATAAAAACTGTAAATGAAAAAATTGAAGTAACTGTAAATTTGTCAAATAAACATTATCCAACTCAAAAAACATGGAATGAGAAAATTATATTTATTGACCAAAATGGTTTGAAAATTGACAACATTTATTTTGATAAGGATATTATAAACTATCAAATTGATCCAAACCTAAAGAAATCTTTAACAAACTTCATTAAACAAATTGATTAATGACCAAATAAAAAATTAAAAAATAACTATCTTCCAATTGAAGTTTGCAAAAATGATAGCTTTTGGGCTTACTCTAAAATTGGTTTTGTACTTACAAAGTCAGTGGACGAATTCAATAACTTACTAAAACAAACAATAGAATTAAATGAAAAAAATCATATTTATTTTAACATTTGGAGTTTTTTCAACTTTAAATTATTCTCAAGAAAAAAATGACATAACAACTGAAAAAGTTTTGCGTGTAAATTTTTTAAATCCAGCAATTGAATTGGAAATTCCAACAGGACACTATTCTACTTTTTCTTCAGCTCTAGGAGTTGGTTATGGTGGAGGATATCCTGATTTGACTTATGGCGAAAACGGATTTATTTATATAATTAGTCCATTTGCGGATTTTCAACAAAAATGGTTTTACAACCTAAATAAAAGAAACGAAAAAAAACGAAATACAGCAAACAACTCGGGAAATTTTGTGTCCTTACGATTTGTAACACGCGGAAATTCAATAGCCGAAAATGTAAATCGGACATCAGATTTGGATTTTGCATTTGGACCAACTTGGGGAATCCAAAGAAAATACGGGAAAAATTTTCACTTACTATTTGACCTCGGACCTCAATACTACTTTGACACAAATGGAAATGGAAACATTTTACCAATTATGGTACAGCTTAACTTAGGATTTGATTTAAAAAGAAAATAAAAAACCTTTCATAACCGCCTCTTGCAATAGAACGGGTATAATTTTAATTAAAAGTTAATTTTTTGTCAGAAAGATTTGGTGAATTCAAAAATTGTGATTACTTTAGTACGAAACTTCTCCTAGAGCTAAGAAGTTTTGGCGATTGTTAAAAAAAAATCCTACTAACTAACTATTTTGTGTACCAAAACTGAAACGTAAAACAAACATTTTGAAAAAATTAATCGAAAAGGTTAACGCAAAATGAAAAGAAAACTTTTTTTTTAACATATTAAATTTTAAAATTATGAAAAAAATTATTTTAATTTTCGCGTTTTTAAATTCTATTTTGACATTTAGTCAAATTCTAGATTGTCCAGATTATCCAAATCCAGACTTTGTTCAACCACCTAGTGCTTTATATAGTAGGTCTGTATTAGCTCCACCACCAGAATCTACTAAATATGTCTTTAATGTCAAGTTTCACATTGTAAAAAACACTAACGGAACAGGCGTAACGGCTAATTATGGAGAAAACGAAGTAATGAACGCAATTCTAATATTAAACACTCATTTCAATAAGTATAATATTTTTTTTAAATATATTGGATTTGATGTTATTAAGAATTCGTTGTATATGAAGATACGTTCTTTCAATGGCGGTGCTCAAAATCAGAATGCTGCACACCCATTTTTTTCTGAAATGGTGCAATATAGTAAGACAGGAATGACAAATCCTGTTTATGATTATAATGCAATGAATTTGTATATTGTTGAGGCTATTGACATAAGTACTGTAAATTCATCAGCTCAAACATCAGGCGTAGCCAACAGACCTGGAATAAACAGTGCTTTTGCATATAATAGATTACTTACTGCAACCTTGCCTCATGAAATTGGACATAATTTCAATCTGCTTCATACTCATCAAGGTTATGGCACCGCTAATTGCGAGTTAGTTGATGGATCTAATTCCGATACTGCTGGAGATTTAGTAACAGATACACCTGCTTCTCATATTCCATCTAGTCTCTTTGTTAGCCCTACTTGTGGTTATCTTAATCCAATAAATGCAACAGATTGTATGGGAACCGTTTATGTTAATTGTCCAGTTAAAAATTTCATGAGTACCAATACTGGTGGACCATGTAGACAAATTGGCGCAGATTTATTGCCTGGAAATGCAGAATTTACACAAGGACAAGCCAATAGAATGCGAGAACAAATCGAAGCCTACTACAACAGC
Source organism: Flavobacterium sp. (assembly GCF_044377315.1). Taxonomy (GTDB): domain Bacteria; phylum Bacteroidota; class Bacteroidia; order Flavobacteriales; family Flavobacteriaceae; genus Flavobacterium. Next base: position 11,293 of record NZ_JBILJG010000010.1, on the reverse strand, counting down.
CCTACAAATATTTATGGTTATAGAAATGCAAAAAATGAAATTGAGAGCTTATACGAGCCATTTGCAGTAGTAGATGTTGGCAGTTCATCAACTAGCAATACAACAGCTTATTCAAAAACTTATACCCCAAATGAAACAAATACTGGTGCAAATGTTTGGAATTGTCCGACCTATACTTTACGTTTCCAAAAAGGATTTAATTGGATATTCTCAAATTCTACTATAGGAACTTTAAATAAAACAGTTACCGATCAATATAACTATTCAATAAATAACCACTTGGTAAACGTACAAATCCCCTATTTGGGAAGTGAAGTTCATCAAGCTGGAGGTATTGAATGTTTTAGTTCTTTTGAGCCCTATATAAAAGGTGATGTCAAGTCATTGCCTAATTTAGGTTCTCCAGTTATAATGTATGAAACATTAGATCAAATTAAAGCATCAGACCCAAACTTATTTGAGCAATTACAGTCTCAAGAATATCATATAATTACTAAAGAAACAGAGTCGGGATTTGTTAACCAAAAAACTATATTTAAGAACTAAATCATAATTTAATCAATATATAATGAAAAGTATAATACTAATTTCTTTTGCTTTTATAATAACTTCTTGTTCAAAAAATTGTGAAGTCGTACCTGTAAATTCAAATTCTCATAATCTTCAAGAATTGGGTCTGTCATCAAATAATATATATCCACGTTGGCCTGATACATATCAAGATTTGGGTGATAACCAATGGTTTGATAGAAAAATTGGTGATACATTAATAGTGTATAGAAGAGATCAAGTTACTGAGGATTCAGGAGACGGAATTGAATATAGATTTCTTATAAAAACAAAACAATCAATTATACCACTAAATGTTAAACGTATAAGTTTTGATGCTCATATTGAACCCCAAAGACTAAATCAATTAATGTTTGATAAACCTATAGTAAATTTTCGGTTACAACAATATACTGAAAATGAAGTTTTAGCTTGCGAAATTGAAACACCAAATGGTGATTATTTTCTACGGTCTCCTTTGGTTGATAGAATGTGGGTTATATTAAATGATTAAAATTTTTACAATTTAACAGAAAAGCGATTAATAATTATTAATCGCTTTTTTTATTTACCATATAATTACAACAACCGCCAACAACAGTTCCAATAAATAGCTAAGTTGTGCTTATTATAAAATTAGTTTTGTATTCTTGGTTTTCAATGTTTAACCAAAATACTTCTTGCGCAACCAAAACGCCACATTTACTAAGATAATCAAAGCAGGAACTTCTACTAAAGGTCCAATTACACCAGCAAATGCTTGTCCGCTGTTAATACCAAAAACACCTATGGAAACAGCTATAGCTAACTCAAAATTATTGCCCGAAGCGGTAAACGATAACGCAACAGCATCTCGATAATTGGCGCCGATTTTCTTGGCAACAAAAAACATCAAAAAAAACATAATCGCAAAGAAGATTACTAACGGAATAGCAATTCTAATGACGTCCATTGGCAAATCGACCATCATTTCGCCTTTTAGGCTGAACATAATTACAATGGTAAAAAGCAAAGCCACCAAAGTAATAGGCGAAACAAACGGAATAAATTTTTGATTGAACCATTTTTCGCCAGCGTATTTTTTTATCGCAAAGCGGCTAATAACTGCTAACGCAAAAGGAATTCCGAGGTAAATTCCAACCGTTTTTGCAATTTCGACAATAGTAATATTGAGTTCCAACCCTTTTATTCCGAATAAAGGCAACATAATTTCCAAATAGAAATAAGCATACAAACTGAAGAAAAATACTTGTAATAAACTATTAATTCCGATTAAACCAGCGGTTAATTCGCGATTGCCTTCGGCTAATTCGTTCCACACAATAACCATTGCAATGCACGGCGCAATTCCGATAATGATTAAACCTGTCATGTATTCGGGATAATCTTTTAGGAAAAAAGTAGCCAACAAAAACATTAAAAACGGCCCAACAATCCAAGTGATAAAAAATGAAGCTGTCAATAATTTGGGCTGTTCAAACATTTGTGGCACTTTAGAAAAATCGATTTTGGTCAATGGAGGATACATCATCAAAATCAATCCAATTGCCAACGGAATATTAGTTGTACCTGAAGAAAACGAGTTAATAAAATCGGCTGAATTAGGAATAAAATATCCAATACCAACGCCAATTAGCATGGCTATAAATATCCAAAGTGTTAAAAATCTATCTAAAAAGTTGAGGCGTTTTTTCATGTTGTTTAACTACTAAGCGAACAATGAAGGCACAAAGTTCACTAAGATTTTAAAGGTTCGTTTTTATTTGAGAAAACACAAAATACATCTCGCTGGCGATTTGTAAACTGCGTTCTGTGTATTTTTCGTTCATTACATCCGTTCCGTCAAAGGCTTTTGGATCATCGTATTTTATTGAAAATCTTGCTTCTGCACCAAAAACCATCGGACAACCTTCATCGGCATTATTGCAAGTCATGATGGCTCCAAACTTACTTTTCGGATTAAAACTATCAAAATATGTTTTAGAAAAACAAATGATTGGATGCTGATTTTCATCAATTTTTATAGCATAAACTGAATTCTGTGTTTCACTCAGTTTCTGAATTTCAAAACCTTGATTGGCCAATGTTTCGCCAACTTTTGGAAACATAGCAGTAGCTTCAGTTCCACCAGAATAGCAAAATATAGTTTGAATTTCGAAATGAAATGCCATTGTTTGCGCCCAAACTTGCGACAAATGACTTCTTCGAGAATTGTGTGTGCAAATGAAGTTTAGCCGAATTTCTTTATTGGAATTTACTTTATTTTGAACATACTCAATCAAAGGTTGTAAAACTTCCTTTCTTTCATTTGGAACAGAAATTTTTGAAACTAACTGTATTGTTTTTGATAGATTTTCTAGCATATATATATATTTACCACAAAGCGCACAATGAAGGCATAAAGCTCACAAAGATTTTAAAATTTTTAACTGTTATTTTTTACCACAGATTTCACAGATTAGCACAGATTTCTTTGAGAAACTTCTTGAAAACCTTGTGCTACTTTTTAACAACAACCAGAATCAGGCGTGCAACAAGAAGTTACTTCTTTTTGCTTCCACTCGCCTATTTTAGTATTCAATTTTTCAACAGGAATTCCGCAATTATCCTTTGCTAAACAATCGGTTAATTTTGATTTTAATTGAAAATTAGTTCCGTCAAAATGTAAACTGAATTTTCCAATAGTTTCTTTCATTTGGTATTCTACCTCAATTTCTAAATCTGGAATTTGAAGTTTTTCTTCAGATAATTCAATAATGTTAAGTAATTTTTCTGGATGCAATCTATGATCATAATCCTTTGCTTCCCAAAGTTGAAAATTTACTACTTCTTCATTTCTTATAACGCCACCACAATCGATAAAATGTTTTGATATTTTACCAACTTCTGTAATGTGAAAATGATTTGGAACTAATTCTCCATTAGGTAATTGAAAGGCAATTTTAGAAAGTTTTTTTAACTTGTTTTTTAGTTCTGATAGTTTCATTTTTAGTAATTAGTGATTAGTAAATAGTGATAAGCTAACAACATTTGTTTTTTAGTTTGTGACGAATTATGCCAAAATGATTTTCAATTTTATCGATGGTATCAGGATTTATACAATAGCAAATAGCAGTTCCTTCTATATTTCCTTTTATGATATTGGCGTTTTTTAATTCTTTTAGATGCTGAGAAACAGTTGGTTGCGCCAGTGGCAATTTGTTTACAATATCGCCACAAATACAGGTGTCAACCGACAATAAATAATCGACAATTGCAATTCTTGCAGGATGCGAAAGTGCTTTAAATATCTTGGCCATTTCGTTTTGTTCTGCCGAAAAAGATTCTAATTTAGATGCTCCCATTTTTATAAAATTATTATATTGCAATATTACGATATACAAATATAATAAAGTGACTATTTTATGTTAAATTTTATAATCAAATGATTTTTCCCTATTCGGAAATAATTTCATACTTTTGAATTCTCAAAAAATATAAAAAAATGGCATCAATAACATTAGGCGGAAACCCAATACATACAAATGGTTCGTTACCGCAAGTAGGTTCAAAAGCAATTGATTTTCAATTGATTAAAAATGATTTATTAGAAGCAACTTTAGCAGATTTTGCAGGAATCAAATTAGTTTTAAACATCTTTCCAAGTATTGATACTGGAACTTGTGCTACATCGGTAAGAACTTTTAATGCAAAAGCAAGCGCATTAGAAAACACAAAAGTGTTATGTATTTCGAGAGATTTACCGTTTGCACAAAAACGTTTTTGCGGTGCAGAAGGATTAGAAAATGTAGTGAATTTATCTGATTTTAAAGAAGGTAGCTTCGGAAAAAATTATGGTTTAGAAATTGTAGATGGTCCGTTAGCAGGATTACATTCAAGAGTTGTGATAATTATAGATGAAAATGGAGATGTAAAATATGCCGAACAAGTTGGAGAAATTGCAGACGAACCAAATTACGATGCCGCTTTAGCAGCATTATAATAGTATTTATATGGAATTTGAAAGAGATAAAACTTTTTTCACAGGAAGATTTAAAAGCATGGGATTTGCACTAAATGGTGCTATCAAATTGATTACAACAGAACACAGCGTAATGGTTCAGAGCGCATTGGCAGTTTTGATGATTATAGCTGGTTTTTATTTTGAAATCTCTCATGAAGAATGGTTGGTGCAAACATTAGCAATTGGTTTGGTTCTAGGAATTGAAGGATTAAACACTGCTGTTGAAAAAGTAGCCGATTTTATTCATCCAGAATACCATGAACGCATTGGTTTTATCAAAGATATTGCAGCCGGTGCTGTATTTTTTGCAGCAATGACAGCCATTGCGATTGGTTGTATCATTTATATTCCGAAGTTTTTATAAAAAAAGCAAAATTACAATGACTAAAACATCAAAAAAAGAAACAACTAAAAAAACAGAATCTACCGAAAACAGGAATTTTTGGAAGCTTTCAAGACAGCAGAAAATGCTTTTTGGAAGTTTACTCGTTCTTTTTTCAGTAGCACTTTTGGTCTCATTTATTTCTTTTTTTATTTATGGTCAACAAGATCAAAGCATTTTAACTGAGCTTGCTAGTCGCGAAGAAACTTCTGGCAATTGGTTAGGAAAATTTGGTGTTTTTTTAGCCGATTTCTTTATTTACAAAGGATTTGGTATTTCTTCTTTCCTATTTGTCAAATTAATTTTCTTAACAGGTGCGTTTTTAGCTTTAGAAATTTCATTCAAAAAACTAAAAAATATTTGGTTTTGGGATTTGTTTGTAATCATTATTCTTTCGGTTCTATTTGGTTTTTTTGCCACTTCAATGCCTGAACTTGGAGGAACCATTGGTTTTGAAATGAATCAATTTCTACAAGATTACATAGGTAAAACTGGAACACTTTTAGTTTTGGTATTTGGACTTTTGATTTATTTGATTTTCAAAATAAAAATGTCGCCTGAAACAATCAAATCATTTTTTGAAAAAAAGAAAAAAGAAATTAAAGATGAACTAACGCCAGCAACAAAATCTTCAAGCGATTTATCTTATAATTTAGAAGAATTTGCTGTAAATGAAGACGAAGAAGAAAACCAAGAAAAAGTTCCCAATTATTTTGATAAAGAGGATGAAGAACTCCCTGAACCTGTTTTAAAATCGACTTCACAATTTGAAATCAATAAAGAAGATTTGAAACCAACCATTTCACATTCTTCTGAAATTAACTTAGAAACAACTTCTATTCAAAAACCTGTTGAAACTATTTCATCAACTGAAGAATTTGTAATAGAAACAGCTCCCGAAGAAGATATTTTTGAAGAAAATTTATCCTCTCGCCTAGTCGCCGATTTTGGTTTGTTTGATCCAACTTTAGAATTGTCAAATTATAAATTTCCAACATTAGATTTATTAAAAGAATATACTTCGGGCGGAATTACCATTAACCAACAAGAGTTAGAAGACAACAAGAATAATATTGTTGAAACGCTTCGTAATTATAAAATTGAAATTGCTCAAATTAAAGCAACGGTTGGTCCATCTGTTACCTTATATGAAATTGTTCCAGAAGCCGGAATTAGAATTTCAAAAATTAAAAGTCTTGAGGATGATATTGCGCTTTCACTTGCCGCATTAGGAATTCGTATTATAGCACCAATGCCGGGAAAAGGAACAATTGGCATTGAAGTTCCGAATAAAAATCCGACCATGGTTTCGATGCGAAGTGTTATTGGTTCTCCAAAATTTCAAGAAGCTGAAATGGAATTACCAATCGCTCTGGGAAAAACAATTTCAAACGAAACATATGTTGTCGATTTAGCCAAAATGCCTCACCTATTGATGGCTGGTGCTACTGGACAAGGAAAATCTGTTGGTTTGAATGCTGTTTTAACTTCGCTTTTATACAAAAAACATCCTGCAGAAGTGAAATTCGTTTTAGTCGATCCGAAAAAAGTAGAATTGACACTTTTTAATAAAATTGAAAGACATTATTTAGCCAAATTACCAGATTCTGAAGATGCAATAATAACAGATAACAGTAAGGTAATTAACACATTAAACTCTCTTTGTGTAGAAATGGACAATCGCTATTCTTTACTAAAAGATGCGATGGTTAGAAATATCAAAGAATACAACGATAAATTCAAGCAAAGAAAATTAAATCCAGAGGCTGGGCATCGTTTTTTACCTTATATAGTTTTGGTTGTCGATGAGTTTGCCGATTTGATTATGACCGCTGGTAAAGAAGTAGAAACACCTATTGCTCGCTTGGCTCAATTGGCTCGTGCTATTGGAATTCATTTAATTATAGCAACCCAACGACCATCGGTAAATGTAATTACAGGCATGATTAAGGCTAATTTTCCTGCGAGAATAGCTTTTAGAGTAACGTCAAAAATTGATTCACGTACCATTTTAGATACTGGAGGAGCAGATCAATTGATAGGTCGAGGCGATTTACTTGTTTCTAACGGAAATGATGTAATTCGTGTACAATGTGCCTTTGTTGACACACCAGAAGTTGAGAAAATAGTTGAATTTATTGGATCACAAAAAGGATATTCAGATGCTTATATGCTACCTGAATTTATAGGTGAAGAAAGTAGTTCATCATTAGATATTGATATTTCAGAAAGAGATGCCTTATTTAGAGAAGCCGCCGAAATAATTGTAACAGCTCAACAAGGTTCGGCATCATTATTGCAAAGAAAATTGAAACTGGGTTACAACCGTGCCGGAAGATTGATAGATCAATTAGAAGCAGCAGGAATTGTAGGTCCATTTGAAGGAAGTAAAGCTAGAAGTGTAAACATTACTGACTTATCTTCTTTAGATCAATTTTTAAACAATGAACAAAACAATTTTTAAAATGAAAAAGATTTTTCAAATTTCTTTATTCTTACTTTTAAGCCTAACAACACAGGCACAAGACAAAAAAGCAAAAACATTATTAGACGAAGTAACAGCAAAAGTAAAAAGTTATGCTAATATTGTAATCGACTTTAAATATACTCTAAACAATTCTAAGGAAAACATTAACCAAGAAAGTAAAGGAAATGTTACTATCAAAGATAATTTATATGTGTTGAATATTATGGGAGTTACTAAAATGTTTGATGGCAAAAAAAATTACACAATCAATCCTGAAGATGAAGAAATTACGATAACAAAATTTGATGAAAAAGATGATACTTCGATTTCTCCAAACAAAATGTTGACGTTTTTTAATTCGGGTTACAAATACTCTTGGGATATTTTACAAAATGTAAAAGGCAGAAAAATTCAATATATTAAGCTTATTCCAAACAACACTAAAGATTCAAGAAAAGAAATTTTGCTAGGTATTGATATTCAGACTAAACATATTTACAACCTTATAGAAACAGGAAAAAATGGTACTAAAACTACCTTGACTGTTAATTCTTTCAAAACCGATCAGCCATTGTCAAAAAATCAGTTTACATTTGTTCAAGCAAAATATCCAAAATATTACATCAACAAACTAGACTAATCTTTTGTTTTGAAAATTCTTGATCGCTACTTACTAAAAACTTTCCTAACAACATTAACTACGGTTTTTGTTATCTTATTCTTTATTTTTATATTACAAACCGTTTGGTTGTTTATTTCAGAATTAGCTGGTAAAGATTTAAATTTTTTAATGGTAGTGAAATTTTTATTGTTTTCAATGCCAAGAATTATTCCGTTAGTGCTACCGCTATCAGTACTACTTGCTTCTATAATGACTTTTGGCGATTTGGCAGAAAACTATGAATTTGCCGCCATGAAATCGTCTGGAATTTCATTTCAAAGAACACTAAAAACATTGACCGTTTTTATTTTTATACTAAGTATTGGGGCTTTCATATTTGCCAATAATGTAATTCCTTATGCAGAATATAAATTTATAAATTTTAGAAAAGACATTGCCCAACGCACTCCTGCAATGGCAATAGCCGAAGGTCAGTTTAGCAATGTAGGTAATTACAATATTAAAGTTGATAAAAAGTCTGGCGAAAACGGAAATATTTTAACTGGAATTACCATTCACAAAAAAGCAATAGATGGCAGCGGAAATAAAACTGTAATCAAAGCTAAAAATGGATTGCTAATTAGTAGTGAAGATTCAAATAATTTGCAATTAGTTCTAAATAATGGCTATTTTTATGAAGATTTGATTCCAAAAAAATATGAAGAACGTATCAGATTACCATTTGCCAAAAGTTCTTTTAAAAAGTATGTAATCAACATGGATTTGTCTAAACTGACGAGTTCAAGTTTTGAACAAGGTGAAATCACAAACACCGACAATATGCTCAATGTCAGAGAACTAAAATACACCATCGATTCGCTTGCTACTAATTTAAAAAAAGACAAAATTTCATTTGGTGATAATAGTTACTCAAGAACAGGCATCACAACTCCATCCTATTATTTTATAAATTCAAAGGATAGTTTGGTCAAAAATAGTAACGTTAAAAATCCTATTTTAAAAAATTATACTACTATTCAAAGAAAAACTATTCTTCAAGTTGCATCAAGTAGTGTTGATAATATAATAATGAGTATTGAAAGTTCTAAAACAGAACAAGAAGAAAAACAAAAATATATAAACGTACATTGGATAGCGCTATACGATAAGTTTGTCATTGCGTATGCATGTATCTTGATGTTCTTTATTGGTGCGCCACTTGGTTCCATAATAAGAAAAGGTGGTTTGGGTTTACCCATTGTTTTTGCAGTAACAATTTTTATCATTTTTCACTTTATCAATTCCTTTGGAAAAAGATTTGCCTCACAAAATGGAATGCCACCATTGTTAGGAACTTGGATGTCTTCAATGGTGTTGACACCACTAGCAATTTTGCTTACTTACAGAGCAATTAATGATATTGGCGGAATGATTTCATTTGATTTTAGTCTAATTAAAGATTTTTTCACCAACTTATTTACTTCTAAAGCAGCAAAAGAAAGACAACTTGGCGTTTCATTGGATCAAAACGTAAAAAAAGAAATTCCACCTTTAGCATCAGAAATTGAAAAATATAGTAATAATAGTAAATTTGCTATTATAAGTTTTGTAGCTTTTGTAATGATGGTTCTAATTTTATTAATTTTACCAAAAACCATTCTATTTACGGGCATTGCAAGCATCTTCATTTTGGCAATATTATTACATTATATATATGAATCTCAAAATAATATTGAAAAAATAGGAACTATAACCAATCAAAAAGTTGTTCCACAAAACGCACTAGTAGTAGTACTTTTATTTCCAATTTACATTCTATTTTATTTCAGAAACAAAACCTTTTTGAAAAATTTAAAATAATACAACTAACAACATGACTGACAACAAAATTAAACTCAACTCTATAGAAGAAGCCATTGAAGATATTCGTCAAGGCAAAGTTATTATTGTAGTTGATGATGAAGATAGAGAAAACGAAGGAGATTTTCTGGCTGCAGCCGAAAAAATTACTCCCGAAATGATTAATTTCATGGCAACTCATGGTCGTGGTTTGATTTGTGCTCCACTTACAGAAAGCCGTTGCAAAGAATTAGAACTTCATGCCATGGTAACTAACAATACCGACATAATGGAAACGGCTTTTACAGTTTCTGTAGATTTAAGAGGAGATGGAGTAACAACAGGAATTTCGGCAAGTGACAGAGCAAAAACAGTTAAAGCGTTAGTAAATCCAGAAACAAAACCGCACGATTTAGGTCGTCCAGGACATATTTTTCCATTAATTGCCAAACAAGGAGGTGTTTTAAGGCGAACTGGTCACACAGAAGCCGCGATTGATTTTGCAAGACTTGCCGGTTTTAAACCAGCTGGAGTAATTGTAGAAATCATGAATGAAGATGGTACAATGGCAAGATTACCACAACTGGTAGAAGTAGCTAAAAAATTTGATTTGAAATTAGTTTCGATTGAAGATTTAGTTGCTTATAGAATGCAGCATGATAGTTTGATTGTAAAAAAGGAAGATTTTGAAATACAAACACGTTTTGGTCAATTTAGACTTCGTGCTTACCTTCAAACTACCAACAAACAAGTTCACCTAGCGCTAACCAAAGGTACTTGGAATAAAGGAGAATCTATAGTAACTAGAATAAATTCGACACAAATTAATAATGATATCTTAGGAACCTTAACTAATAATGCAGACAAGAAATTAGATGATATGTTTAAACTGATAAATGAAGCTGGTAAAGGAGCCGTTTTATTTATTAACCAAGAAATCAAATCGTTGGATTTATTAAATCGTTTAACCGAATTAAAGATTTTACAAGAAAAAGGTATAAACAAAGCACCACAAATCAAAATGGATTCAAAAGATTTTGGAATTGGCGCACAAATTCTTCATGATATAGATATTTCAAAAATCAAGCTTGTTTCAAATTCGGAACAGACCAAAAGAGTTGGAATGATAGGTTATGGACTTGAAATTACAGAATATGTTGGCTATTAAGATTACTATTTTGAATCTTAAATTGAACAAAATGAAATGATTATAAAAACATTGAAAAAAATAATATTTTTTTGATGTAAATCTATTTGGAAAACCAAAAAAGGTTACTATATTTGCAACCGCAATCAGAAAATGATTGTGATTTATTGGAGAAATGGCAGAGCGGTCGAATGCGGCAGTCTTGAAAACTGTTGACTGTAACAGGTCCGGGGGTTCGAATCCCTCTTTCTCCGCGAAAGAAAACCGATTAGCATAGCTAATCGGTTTTTTTATTTCAAAAAAAT
>NZ_JBILJG010000048.1:0-5937 GCF_044377315.1 Flavobacterium sp. | reverse complement strand
AATAGATTTTAATTTTTTTTATAAAATATTGATTTTGATCACATTATAATTTGTTTTTATAAAATATTGATCTAATATTTGCATTAAATAATTTATTATGAATACATCTTTTGAACGCTGTGAAAACACTAAAGTAGAATGGTTAACTCCGCCAGAATTGGTCCAAAAATTAGGTGAATTTGATTTAGACCCATGTAGTCCAATCAATCCGCCATTTTTGCACGCTACAAATAATTTTACAACAAATCATGATGGATTAACTCAAAAATGGTTTGGTCGAGTTTATCTAAATCCGCCATATGGAAGAGGAATGGAATTGTGGCTTGAGAAATTAAAATATCATGGAAATGGAATTGCATTAATTTTTGCAAGAACAGAAACAAAGTGTTTTTTTGAACATGTTTGGAATGATGCAGATGCTATTTTATTTGTGAAAGGCAGAATTAGATTTTATCATGTTACTGGAATTCAGGCAGGAACGCCTGGAGCGCCAAGTGTATTTATTGCTTATGGAAAAGAAAATGCTGAGAAATTAAAAAAGGCAGGAATCGAAGGGAAATTTATAGGATTAAAATAAATCCCGTTAGGGATTAAATATAGGTAAAAAGAACCTACAAGAAAATAAATCCCGTTAGGGATGCTATTCAGATTAGCTCTTTAAAAATGTAACGCTCATCATACTCTATCTCAAAAACTTTTAAAAACTTTAAATTCTCAAATATCGTCCCTACGGGACTTTGTAAACTATTGATTATATTTTTCACCAAAATTGAATCCCTAATGGGATTTAGAACTAAATGAATTGAACTATTTATTTTTCTAATTCAATTTATGACCTTATTTATAATACTTCATAACAAATAAACTCTGCTACATTAAACTCAGAATCAATAATCCAATCATTTTCCACCAATAATTTTTTATAAGCTTCGTTTTCATCATAAACATCTTCAACAATAGCAATCACTTGCATGTTTTCAATTTCATTTCCATTAGGTGAAAAAGTAGTTCCTTCAGGAGTTATAAATATGTATTTTTTCATTTCCATAGTTTTCTGTAATGACCGTTACCTAAAAATTCAATTAATCCTAAATCTCTCAAATATTGAAGTTGCTGTCTTATTTTATCTGTTATGTGGTCATTATTTGGATATACTATTTTTAATTGACTTTCAAATTTATTAATTTCATTTAAAGTAAAAATCTGATTTGGGATTAAATTAATGCATTTAAAAACTTCTAATTTCCATCCTCTTAATGAAGATGATATTGTATTATCTGGAATTTCAATTGTATCATAATTATTTTCAGGCGATTCAATGTTAAAATTTGGAAAATTTATAGATTCAGTTAATGGAATTTTTGAAATAATTTCTTTTACTTTTTCTAAATGTGAAATATCTAATTTTCCAGTTCGTGAATTTTTAGATAATAAATTAAAATCACTTGATATTTTTGAAACCAAATCTTTATCATTTGAATAAATACCATATTCATAGTTATTAACTAAACCACCATATGTTAAATTACCAGAACTTATTATTACTTCTTTATCATCAAATAAATAAATTTTAGAATGAAGTTTTGAATAATTTTTTACAATTCCATTTTGGTTTATTATTTTCTCAATTGCAGCTATATCTAAAGAACCTGAATAAATATTCCCAAGTTTAAATGAAGTAATTAGCTCTAATTTTGCATTAGTTTGTTTTGCTGATAACATTTCATCACAAATATTTTCTTTAACAAATGGTGATGTTATTTTTATTGATTTTTTTGAATTTGAAACTAATTCTAAAAAATCTGATTTCCATGGTGATGTTATCGTCTTCATTTATTCTTAATCAAACAAGAGTTAAGTTTATCAGTTTCAAAAATGGTTTTGCCTGCATAGAATTTGTGTTTTGTGTAAAAATAGTTAAAAACGCAATTGTTGAAAATCATTGCCAAAGTAATTATCAACAAATTTTTAGTTTGTATAATGAAAACAAAACTTTTATAAAAACCACTATTTTCACAAAAGACCACAACCAACTAGCCCTGATAGGAGCATCCGCCACTGCGGAGCGGATAGCAGGAATAGGGTAACCAGAAAGGCGCTTGCCATTGCTTCGCCAGTTCGCTATCGCTCGAGTCGCTTCTAAGATTCTTCCAGAATGACAAAAAGGATGAGATTCCTACGGACACGAGAGCTTTGCTCGAACTGGCGAAGCAATGACAAATAAACGAAAGACCTGTCAGGTTTTCAAAACCTGACAGGTCTAGTCAAACTAAAACCAATCTAAAACAATTATGAATTACGAATTATGAATTATCAATTATGAGCTTCGTAATTCGTAATTTTTAATTCGTAATTAACTCTTCGCTTTGATTTCTAAACACCAATTGTCCGTCGAAGCTGTCTAGTAAAATAATGCTGTCGGTGGTGACTTTGCCTGCCAAAATCTCTTTGCTCAATTGGTTCAAAACTTCTCTTTGTATCACTCTTTTTACAGGGCGAGCACCATATTGTGGGTCGTAGCCTTTTTGCGCCAAATAATCGATGGCTTCGGGTGTTGCATCCATAGTGATGTTTTGATGTGCCAGCATTTTGACCACGCCTTTGAGTTGCAATCCGACGATTTCTCTAATGTTGGCGTTGGTTAACGGTGTAAACATTACAATTTCGTCAATTCTATTTATAAACTCTGGACGAACGGTTTGTCTTAGCAAGCCCAAAACTTCTATTTTGGCTGCTTCGGTTGCTGCTTCAACACTGCCTTTAAGGTTTTCAAATTTCTCTTGTATAATAGCACTTCCCATATTAGAAGTCATGATTATAATTGTGTTTTTGAAATCGGCTACACGACCTTTGTTATCAGTCAATCGACCTTCGTCTAAAACTTGTAACAAGATATTAAACGTGTCGGGATGCGCTTTTTCGATTTCGTCTAACAATATCACAGAATATGGTTTTCTACGAACGGCTTCTGTCAATTGTCCGCCTTCGTCATAACCCACATAACCCGGAGGCGCACCTACCAATCGGCTCACACTATGGCGTTCTTGGTATTCGCTCATGTCAATTCGGGTCATAGCGTTTTCGTCGTCAAACAGGTATTCGGCTAAGGCTTTTGCCAATTCGGTTTTACCAACACCAGTGGTTCCCAAGAATAAGAACGAACCAATCGGTTTTTTCATGTCTTGCAATCCGGCACGGCTTCTTCTAACGGCATCACTCACAGCTTCGATAGCTTCTTCTTGACCAACTACTCGATGGTGTAATTCGTCTTCTAGTTTCAAGAGTTTTTCTCTTTCACCTTGTAGCATTTTCATTACAGGAATTCCGGTCCATTTGGCTACGATTTCGGCAATATCTTCGCGAGTTACTTCTTCTTTTATCAAGGAAGTACCCGATTGATTTTCGGCTAATTGTGTTTGCAAAACATCCAAACGTTCTTGCGCTTCTTTGATTTTTCCGTAACGAATTTCGGCTACTTTTCCGTAATCGCCATTTCGTTCGGCTTGTTCGGCTTCGGTTTTGAAATCTTCAATTTCTTGTTTAACGTTTTGAATATTGTCAACGACATCTTTCTCTGATTTCCATTTGGTGAAAATCTCGTTTCGGTCTTCTTTTAGGTTGGCCAAATCCATTCCCAAACCTTTCAATTTGGTTTCATCATTTTGCCTCACTAGACTATTTTTTTCAGAGGTGTTCGGAGAATCTTCGATTTCACGTTTGATAGCTTCCATTTCGATTTCCAATTGCATGATTTTTCTATCCAAAACATCCAATTCTTCTGGTTTTGAATTGATTTCCATACGCAATTTAGAAGCCGCTTCGTCCATCAAGTCAATAGCTTTATCTGGCAAAAAACGATTGGTGATATAGCGTTGCGATAATTCCACAGCTGCAATAATAGCATCGTCTTTGATACGCACTTTGTGGTGGGTTTCATATTTTTCTTTGATTCCACGCAAAATCGAAATCGCACTTTCGGTATCAGGTTCATCGACCATTACTTTTTGGAAACGACGTTCTAACGCTTTGTCTTTCTCGAAATATTTTTGGTATTCGTCTAAAGTTGTAGCACCAATTGCACGCAGTTCACCACGAGCCAAAGCAGGTTTTAAGATGTTGGCTGCGTCCATTGCACCTTCGCCACCGCCAGCACCAACAAGCGTGTGAATTTCGTCTATAAAAAGCACGATGTCGCCTTCGGCAGAAGTTACTTCTTTAACAACCGCTTTTAATCGTTCTTCAAATTCACCTTTGTATTTCGCACCAGCAATCAGCGCACCCATATCTAAAGAAAAAACGATTTTGTCTTTTAGATTTTCGGGAACATCGCCATCTACAATTCGGTGTGCTAAACCTTCGGCAATGGCTGTTTTACCAACACCTGGTTCGCCCACCAACATGGGATTATTTTTGGTGCGACGCGTTAAGATTTGCAATACACGACGAATTTCTTCATCACGACCAATCACAGGATCGAGTTTACCGCTTTTGGCTAATTCGTTGAGGTTTTTGGCGTATTTGTTCAAAGCATTATACGTTTCTTCGGCAGAAGCAGAAGTAACGCGTTCACCTTTTCTGATTTCGTTTATAGCGGCTTCAAGGCCTTTTTCGGTAACGGCTTGATCTTTCAGAATTTGAGCAACCTTGCTTCTAGATTTGAAAATAGCCAATATCAAATGTTCGATAGAAACGAATTCGTCGTTCATTTTTTTGGCAATGATTTCGGCTTCGTTCATAGCGGTTCCGGCATCGCGTGAGAATTGTAATTCGCCACCCGAAACTTTTGGAAAACTTTGAATAGTGCTATCCAATACTTTTTTGAAAAGCTCCACATTAACGTTGAGTTTTTTTAAAATAAAAGGAGTCACGTTTTCATCGACCTCTAAAATGCCTTTGAAAATGTGTTCGTTTTCAACTTGTTGTTGACCGAAACTTTGTGCAATTTGCTGTGCTTGTTGCAAAGCTTCTTGCGATTTGATTGTGAATTTATTGATGTTCATATTTTGTATATTGTAGTGTTGTATAATATATATTGAAATTGATATTGAATTTTGCTATTCATTATAACTTCGTCAATATGTATTCCAATCGTAATTTTCGGTCAAAATGGCTTACTTTTTAAAGAAAAAACTTTATTTTTACGTCAAAATGTCGGATTAAATGTCAAAACATGAGTTTATTTAAAAAAATAGTTGGAAGTTCGAATAAAGAAAGTACCAACTCAAAAATAGGGTGGAAGCCATTAATTGATTTAGGCCAACTTAATGAAATTGTGGATTTCTCCAACGAAAAACCTGTTGCTATTTTCAAGCATAGTACAAGATGTAGTATTAGTAGAATGGCACTCAAACAGTTTGAAAACGAGTTTAATTTACAAGATAAAATCGATATTTACTTTTTAGATTTATTGAATTATCGTGAGATTTCTAATGAAATTGCCAATCGTTTCAATGTAATACATCAATCTCCACAAATTCTCCTGATTAAAAATGGAAAAGCAATTTACCATGATTCTCATAGTGATATTGAAGCTGCTATTTTGAATCAATATTTATAAAGATCAATTTATTCAATTAGAAGACAAAAGTGTGAATGATTAGTGCGAATAAAACCAAATATGTATTCAGTTGTTTTTCAGAATGATTTCTAGCATTAAACCGTTCTTTGAACCACTTCAAAAAGTTGCCCATTTTCACATTTCAACGTTTTGGATGGAAACTTCATCAATAAAGCGTAATCGTGTGTTGCCATAATAACCGTTTTGCCATTAGCATTGATTTTTCGCAATACTTCCATGACTTCAACGCTTGTTTGTGGATCAAGGTTTCCAGTTGGTTCATCAGCCAAAATAAGTTCTGGGTCATTTAGTAAAGCTCTTGCAATAGCTACTCGTTGTTGCTCGCCACCAGAAAGTTGATGTGGCATTTTTGAAGCAAT
>NZ_JBILJG010000009.1:0-82119 GCF_044377315.1 Flavobacterium sp. | reverse complement strand
TATTTGTTAAAAGAATATCCAATTTCAAATTTATACGATGAAAATTCAAATAATAGCGTTGGCATAGTTCTTTCTTTAGATGACAAAGACAAAACGTCACTTCAAGATATTCAGAATTTAAAAATTAAAGGTAGTCGTGGAAATGTAATTCCTGTTTCCGATTTGGTTAAAGTTAAAGAAGCAGAATTACAAAAAACCATCTACAGAAAAGATCAAAAACGAGTAGTTTATGTAACGGCTGATATGGCTGGAGAATTAGAAAGTCCAGTATATGCCATTTTAGGAATGAACGAAGAATTGCAAAAAATGAAACTTCCAGCGGGTTATAAAGTTAACGAATTGTACATGGAACAACCTTCAGATGAAAGTGATTTCACCGTAAAATGGGATGGAGAATGGCAAATTACGTTAGAGGTTTTCCGTGATTTAGGAATTGCATTTGGAGTAGTAATTGTAATTATTTATATGCTAATTGTAGGATGGTTCCAAAACTTTAAAACACCAATAGTTATGATGATGGCGATTCCACTTTCGTTAGTTGGAATTGTATTCGGACACTGGTTGTTAGGTGCTTATTTTACAGCCACTTCATTTATTGGAATGATTGCTTTAGCAGGAGTAATGGTGCGAAATTCGGTCTTACTTATCGATTTTATTGAAATCCGACTTAACGAAGGTATTCCATTAAAACAAGCTATTATTGAAGCAGGAGCCGTAAGAACAACTCCAATTTTATTGACCACGGGAGCTGTTGTAATTGGAGCCGTAATCATTCTATTCGATCCAATTTTTCAAGGATTAGCGATTTCGCTTGTTTTTGGAGCTATCGTTTCAACAATTTTGACTTTGATTGTAGTGCCGTTAATTTACTACATCACAGAAAGAAAAAAATGGGAAAAACCATCTCAAGTTATAAAGGAAGAAACTCATAACTCATAACTAGAAAACATGAAACTATTGATAATAACAGCAGTAGCCCAATTTGAAAACGAAGTAAAACAAATTCTAAAAAAGGCACAAGTAAAAACGTTCTCTTATCGAGAAGTTACTGGCTACAGAAATACTTCAGAAGATGCCATCGAAAGTAATTGGTTTGGCACAGAAATGAACGAAAACGAATCCATACTATTTTATGCATTTGTAGAAAATGAAAAGATAGATAGTGTATTTAATGCAATTGACGAATTCAATGCAAAACAAGAAACGCTATCACATATCCATTCAGTTATTATTAATATTAAAAAATCGAATTAGAAAAACTATTCACCATTAACTAATTACTATAAAAATGAAAACAAGAATTTTACACGCAGTAGCTGGAACTTTTATACTTATTAGTATTTTATTATCAATTTATGTAAGTCAGAATTGGCTGTGGTTTACTGCTTTTGTAGGGGTAAATCTTTTGCAATCATCAATAACAAAATGGTGTTTGATGGCAGATATTTTGACTAAATTAGGAGTGAAAGATTAACCAAAAAAAATAAAGCAGGGTATAAGTAGAAGTATTCATAATACAAAAAAATGTCTTCTACCACAACTCTGCTTTTTAAACTAAAAAAACGAATTATTCAACCAGCCACCGTAACTTCGAGTATTTTATAAAATGCGTAAGTTTTTTATAAAAAGTATCGAGAACTTAGAAGCTATAAATTATGAAGATTTCTTTAATTTCTTCAAAAAAAACTTTGCAAATCAGCGTTTGCGAAGCATCCATTTCATCCGCGTTCCAATTAAATCTCCCCGTACTTAGCACCTTCTTTGTACTCTTTGCGGTTAAATCCTTATCGCAGTGCTAAATTTCTTCAATCCGTGTTCCAAAAAAATCGCGCAAATCTGCGTTTGCGAAGCATCCGTTTGATACGTGTTCCAATTAAATCATCTCGAATTTCGCGCCTTCTTTTACTAACAATTGTTAATAAATTCCTCCCACATAAACCCAAAAAATAGCTTCTATATTTCTCCGAAAGTAATACATTTGAATATAATGACAAAGTAAACAAAATGAGAATAGAAAACGAACTTAAACTAGGATTTAAAGACGTAATGATAAGACCCAAACGTTCTACACTCAATAGTAGATCGCAAGTGTCGTTAGAACGCGAATTTAAGTTTAAACACAGCACCGCAACTTGGACAGGCGTGCCTATTATGGCAGCCAATATGGATACTGTTGGAACCTTTGAAATGGCATTGGCATTGGCAAAAGAAAAACTATTCTCCTGCATTCACAAACACTATTCTGTTCAAGAGTGGAAAGACTTTATCCAAACAGCACCTTCGTACATTTGCGATTATATTGCCGTTAGCACCGGAACAGGAAAAGAAGATTTTAAAAAAATAGCTCAAATATTTCAAAGCAATCCACAACTTAAATTTATATGTATTGATGTTGCTAATGGGTATTCGGAGCATTTTGTGGGTTTCTTAAAACAAGCACGCAAACAATATCCTGACAAAGTAATTATTGCAGGAAACGTTGTAACTGGAGAAATGGTAGAAGAACTACTATTAGAAGGTGCTGACATTGTTAAAGTCGGAATAGGGCCTGGTTCTGTATGTACTACACGTGTCAAAACTGGAGTTGGGTATCCGCAACTTTCTGCTATTATTGAATGTGCTGATGCTGCTCACGGATTGGGCGGACACATCATTAGCGATGGCGGTTGTGCTATTCCGGGTGATGTTTCTAAAGCTTTTGGAGCTGGAGCCGATTTTGTAATGCTTGGTGGAATGCTTGCAGGACATACAGAAAGCGGAGGTGAACTAATTGAAGTTAACGGAGAAAAGTTCAAACAATTCTATGGAATGAGTTCAGAAACGGCTATGAAAAAACATGTTGGTGGCGTTGCCGAATATAGAGCTAGCGAAGGCAAAACCGTTCAAGTTCCGTTCAAAGGCAATGTCATAGATACTTTACATGATATTTTGGGGGGGTTAAGAAGTACTTGTACTTATGTTGGAGCTTCTAAATTGAAAGAACTAACCAAAAGAACCACCTTCATAAGAGTTATAGAACAAGAAAACAGAATTTTTACCAAGTAGTTCTATATAACTCTATCCCAAACGAAGCGGTTAATCCACCATCTGAGTCCCGAAAAATAAAACCAACTTTTTCCGTAAATTTGCCAAAAATTTATTTCAAGAAAGCAAGTCCTAAATGCAAAAAGAAAAACCATCTTCTATCGCCACTTCAGGTTTTTTCTACAAGAATCCATCATTGAAGATAAAAGAATTTCAAGCCTTTCTAATTTCCCGACTTGGAATCATATTTGCGTTAAACATGCAATCAACCATTTTATATTTTTGGGTATATAGCTTAACCAACAGCAAGCTTTCTCTAGGTTTAGTTGGACTAGCGGAGGTTATTCCTGCCATTGGATGTTCATTAATTGCAGGGCATTATGTAGATCAAAGTGAAAAAAGAAAAATGGTCATTACTTGTATTCTGGGATACATTATTACTTCCATTTGTCTTTTTATTTTAGCATTGCCCTATATAGAAAAACAAACTACCGTTTCGGTCATTGTTGGCTCCATTTATTTTTTTGTATTTATTGGGGGCATATTACGAGCTTTCTATGCGCCATCTATGTTTTCATTATTCGGAATGATAGTGCCTCGCGAACATTATCCTAATGCCACTAGTTGGAGTAGTATGTCCTGGCAAATGGGAGCCGTAATAGGTCCTTTAGTAGCTGGTTTTTTTATAGCATTCTTTGGTGTTTATGTTGGACTTTTTGCAGTAATACTATTTCTACTACTTATCTTTATTCCATTGCTTTCTATTGGAGTAAAACCAATTCTTAAAAGAGATAAAGAGCCTATGCTGCAAAGTATTAAAGAAGGTTTAAAGTTTGTAATACAAACACCAACACTCTTAGCGGCTCAACTTCTCGATATGTTTTCAGTTTTATTTGGTGGAGCTGTGGCATTATTACCCGTTTATCAAAAAGAGATTTTACATGTTAACGAAATGGGATTTGGAATCCTTCGTTCAGCACCCGGAATAGGAGCGTTGTTAATGCTTGGATTATTAGCCTTTTTACCATTAAAAACAAATCCAGGAAAAAAACTCTTCCTTTGTGTAACAGGATTTGCGTTGTCTATTATTGTATTCGGAATATCCACCAATTTTTACTTATCCTTTATTATGCTTTTATTGTCAGGTATGTTTGATTCCGTAAGTGTTGTAATACGAAGTACTATCCTGCAACTAGTAACACCAGACGAAATGCGTGGGCGAGTATCTGCTGTAAACACCATATTTGTAAGTTCCTCTAATGAGTTTGGTGATTTTGAAAGCGGTTTAATGGCGCACTGGTTAGGTACCGTAAGAGCAGTAGTAACTGGTGGACTATTAACATTAGGAGTAGTAGCCTTTACCTACGTAAAAGTTCCTAAATTAAGAAATTTCACCTTTGAGGATAACAAAAAGGATTAGTATTCAGAATTTTACTTTAATAAATAGGACTAACAGGTTTTTAAAAACTGTCAGGTTTATATACAAAACCACTACCGTCACTTTGAGTGTTTTATAAAATGAGCTAGCTTTTTATAAAATGTATAGAGAACTTAGAAGTAATAAATTATAAAGATTTTTTAAATCCGTAAAAATTCTCGTTTGTAAAGCATTCGTTTCATTCGCGTTCCAAAATAATTAGTATTCAAGTCCCTACGTGGGTTTAAAAAAAAGACTAATTCCTTAGTTTATCATTCGTTAGGAATCTCTTCAACTGCCTTCCACCACCTGATTTTCCCTCTTAACCCGTAATTGGGGTTTTCCTTTGTATAAATACACTTCGCCAGAAACACAAATAGTTTTACCCGCCAGATGCGTTACCGGCACATAATTAAAATTTTTTAAATGCTTTTTCTTTATTACAACCGTTAACTGCTGATACGGATACACGTCACCAAAGTTTAGAAAACTATGCTCATGCTCTTGTGTTTTAAACGTGCTTTTTACCTTTTCGCATACTGTAACCGTTTTGCCAATATAATTGCGAATGTCGCTTAATGCTACAGTTGACGTTTGCGCTGTTAGCAAACTAGTGAAACCTATAAATAGCAGAAGTAGTATTTTTTTCATATTTTTATTTTTCTATTTTTTTTCATTCCGTAAGAATCTCATAATCATTATCTGATTTCTACAATATTCTCATTGCTTACCATCTTCTCCCACAATCTTGTCATTCTGTTAGGAATCTCATTAATGTGTTTTGTTCAATTTCTTCAATCTGTCTTCCTTAAAATCCGGTTGAGATTTCCGCCATCTTTGGCTCTTTGTGATTAAAGCTTCAAGTAGAGCACAAAAAAATAGAACTATAAAGACTATATCTTCATGTGGTTAAAAAAATAAAAAAAACCTTCAATCTTTTGTGGTTAAGTCCTTATAGGATTCTAGTAACCGTCAATCCATCACGAATAGGTAACAAAACCGTTTCTACTCTAGCATCCTCATTCAAAAGCGTATTGTACTCAAGCAAAATCTTTGTAGAAATATCATTCGGATTTACATCTTCCACAACTTTTCCACTCCACAAAACATTGTCTGATAAAATAATACCACCTTTATTCATTTTGGGAACAATTAGATTAAAATAGTTGATGTAATTCTCCTTGTCAGCATCAATAAAAACCAAATCAAACGTAGCATCAATAGTTGGAATAATATCTAAAGCCTCACCCAAATGTTGCACAATTCGAGAACCCCAAGGCGACTTATCGAAGTGTTTTCGTTGAAAATCAATCAACTCTTCCTTAATATCAATAGTATGCAAAATACCATTTTCTTGCATACCTTCACACAAACACAAAGCCGAATAACCCGTATAAGTACCAATTTCAAGAATAGTCACAGGACGAATCAACTTAGAAAGCATACTCAAAACACGTCCTTGAAAATGCCCACTCAACATACGTGGAAGCAATATCTTTTGATAGGTTTCTTTATTCAATTGCGCTAAAAGCTCAGGCTCTTTCTGAGAATGTTGCTCAATATAGTGTTCTAAATCGTCGGAAAGAAAATGCATAAGAATAAATTTAAGAAGCAAAAGTACAAAGAACAAATTCCAAAAAGCAAATTCCAAAAGACAAATAATAAATTCCAAAAAAACAACAATTCATAAACCCACCACCACCGTCACTTCGAGTGGTCCGCCGCGGCGGATTGCGCAGCTATTACACAAAAATTGTATCGAGAACTTAAAAGCAATAAAATTGTATAAAGATTTCTCTGATTTACCTAATCTGTATTCCAAAAAAAACATAGTGATCTTAGTGCATTCTTCGAGCTCTTTGTGGTTAGACTCCAAGTCAATGCATCTTCCAAAAAATAACTATCTTTGCCTCATGATGGAGAAAAAAGACATTCGAAGCCTCACCAAAGAACAACTCAGAGACTTTTTTGTAGCCAATGGAGACAAAGCCTTTAGAGGCAATCAAGTATATGAATGGTTATGGAGTAAAGGCGCTCATAAATTTGAAGACATGACTAACGTCTCTAAAGGAACCCGCGCCATGCTCGAATCTAATTTTGTCATTAATCACATCAAAGTTGACACCATGCAGCGAAGTGACGACGGAACCGTAAAAAATGCAGTACGACTCCATGATGGTTTAGTAGTTGAAAGTGTTCTAATTCCAACAGAAACCCGAACAACCGCCTGTGTTTCTTCACAAGTAGGTTGCAGTTTAGATTGTAATTTCTGCGCAACAGCACGTCTCAAAAGAATGCGCAACCTCGAACCAGCCGAAATTTATGATCAAGTAGTGGCTATAGATAAAGAAAGCCGTTTGTATTATAACCATCCTTTGTCTAACATCGTTTTTATGGGAATGGGAGAGCCGCTTATGAATTACCCCAACGTAATGAAAGCTATCGACATGATAACTTCCAACGAAGGGCTAGGTATGTCGCCCAAAAGAATCACAGTTTCAACATCTGGAATTCCGAAGATGATTAAGAAAATGGCAGACGATGAGGTAAAAGTTAAATTAGCTGTTTCGTTACATTCTGCAATAGAGGAGGTTCGTAATAGAATTATGCCCTTTACCGTAAACTTTCCACTAAAAGATTTAAGAGAAAGCTTAGACTATTGGTACAGAAAAACAAAAAGTAAAATTACCTACGAATATGTTGTTTGGAAAGGAATAAACGATAACAAACAAGCCGTTGATGCTCTTGTAAAATTCTGTAAATACGTTCCTTGCAAAGTCAATCTAATAGAATACAATCCAATAGACGACGGCGAATTCCAACAAGCATCCGACGATGCTATCAATTTATACATAACAGAATTATCCAAACACGATATAGTAGCCAAAGTACGTCGAAGCAGAGGAAAAGACATAGACGCTGCTTGTGGTCAATTAGCCAACAAATCATAAGAGGTACGAGGTACGAAATACGAGGTGCGAAATGGTGATATGATAAAATAGGATTGAAGTGCTTCTGGGGATTATGATTTATGCTTCTTTAATTACTAATAAATCAACCCACCACCACCGTTTCACTTCGAGTGTTTTATAAAACGCGTTAGCTTTTTATAAAATGTATCGAGAACATAGAAGCAATAAATCATAAAGATTTCTCTAATCCATGCTCTAAAAAAATCCGTGCAAATCCGTTTCTGCGGAGCATCCGTTTCATCCGCGTTCCCATCCCAAGCGCAGCGCCAAAAACTATGTAACCTATCCCAATCGCAGCGCCAAGAAATAAAACTATAAAAAACTATGTTTCTATGTGGTTAAAAAAAGCCTTCGTGCCCTTCGTGTATTACTTCGTGTCCTTAGTGCTCCAAAAAAATCCGTGCAAATCTGCGTTTGCGAAGCATCCGTTTCATCCGCGTTCCCATTAAACTTTTCTAGTGTACTTTGCGGTTAAACCATACAAAAAAGGCTCCAAAACTGGAACCTTTCTTCTTAAAAGAAATCAATATTAATAACCAAATGTAATTGAATAAGCAACACCATTTAAAGTAAAAATGGCAAGATTATCACACGTACCATCGCCATAATCTAGCGTGGCAACATTATTATTTCTAGTAATAGTTATAACCCCAGACACAAGCAAAGGTTTATTAACCGATATACAGCTCATCTTTACATTAAGAGGCGTTGTAATAGTGCTTGTTTGAACTGTTGTGTTAGGAAAAGTCGTTGTCCAACTTCCAGTAATTTTGTATATATTATCAGCTAAAATGAATGGAGTATTCATACCTTCTATAATCTCTCTAACTCTAGTTCCCACTCTTGTGTAAACATTTCCGTTAGGGAAAGTAGCATTAAAATCCATATTCATTGTTACAATAGGATGCCCGTCAACGGCAGCACTCATGGTTCTTGAAAAAGTTCTAGTTCCGTCAAACTTGATAGCATTATGATAGAAATTTACAAACTGATAAGTGATAGTATGAGTAGTAGCATTCGGTAAATAAGGAATGGTGATTATAATAACACCTTTAAGTACATTTCCATTTGGCATTTCGCAACCACTAGTGCCAAAATTAATCGTTTTAACAATATTCTGACCAACAGCAGGAACACCTGTTTCTGGAACTCTGGTCACTACTGCACAAGCAGGCAAAAATTGTGTGGCAGATGTTGTACCTCTTCCAACAATGCCATCATCTAAGGTAAGTTGTTCTTCCACAATATTCGACACATCATCACTAGCAATGTCAATTTTTGCATTTACTTGCATTTCTTCCGAAGTTATAGTTCCTTTTTCTTCTTTGTCATCTATGTTACAACTATAAAAAGTAAATACTAAAGCTAATCCTAAAATAAATTGTGTTGTTTTCATATTCTATATTTTTTTATGGTTTAAATATTAGACAATTATAATTCAAAAAGGTTTAATTGAGAATTGTTTTTTTTTTGATAAAAGTTTAAAATGTATCGAGAACTTAGAAGCAATAAATTATCAAGATTTCTCTAATTTCTTCAACCTGCCTGTCGGCAGACAGGTCTGTGCTCCAAAAAAAATCCGTGTAAATCCGCGTTTGCGAAGCATCCGTGTAAATCCGCGTTCTATCAAACCTTTGCGAAATTTGTGCCTTCTTCGTGCTCTTTGTGGTAAAGCTTCAAAAGCACAGCGCCAAAAAATAGAACTATATTTCTATGTGGTTTAAAAAAGGAAGAACCGTTTAATTGGTGAGTTAATTTTTTTATTGTCTAAAAGTTAAGTTTACTATAACAACATCATTTGTAAATACAAAATCCTTATTTTTGCTTCCAATAATGAATATAACTTCGCAAATAAAACAACCCATTAATGTAGAGATGGAACTTTTCGAGAAGAAGTTCTTCGAATCCATGTCCTCCAAAGTGGCGTTGCTTAACAGAATCACTTATTATATCGTTAATCGAAAAGGAAAACAAATGCGACCCATGTTTGTGTTTCTAACCGCCAAAATGATTTCAGGCGGAACTGTAAACGAGCGAACTTACAGAGGAGCTTCTGTTATTGAGTTAATTCATACCGCTACTTTAGTTCACGACGATGTGGTAGATGATAGCAACAGAAGAAGAGGTTTTTTCTCTATAAACGCTCTTTGGAAAAATAAAATTGCTGTGCTAGTTGGAGATTATTTACTTTCAAAAGGATTGTTACTTTCAATAGACAATGGCGATTTTGATTTGCTTAGAATAATTTCAGTAGCGGTACGTGAAATGAGTGAAGGCGAATTACTTCAAATAGAAAAAGCACGAAGATTAGATATTGATGAATCGGTTTACTATGAAATCATTCGACAAAAAACAGCAACTCTCATTGCTGCTTGTTGTGCACTTGGAGCAAAATCTGTTTCGGATGACGAAACGCAAGTAGAAACCATGCGAAAGTTTGGAGAACTTATCGGAATGGCTTTTCAAATAAAAGATGATTTATTCGATTATTCAGACGACTCCATCGGAAAACCAACAGGAATTGATATCAAAGAACAAAAAATGACGTTGCCACTGATTTATGCACTCAATAATTGTACTCCAAAAGAAAAAAGTTGGTGCATCAATTCTATCAAAAATCATAACAAAGACAAGAAGCGAGTTAAAGAAGTAATCCAATTTGTAAAAGACAAAAACGGATTATCCTACGCCGAAGAAAAAATGGTTCAATTCCAACAAGAAGCACTAGCACTTATCCAAAATTTTCCCAACTCCGAATACAAAGACAGCTTAACCTTGATGGTTAACTATGTAATTGAAAGAAAAAAATAATCCAATTTTGTCATTCGCCGCGGCGATTCTCATTAAACATTAGTTATTGATTCCACTTTTGGAATTTAGAATTTATTTTTTGAATTTTAAATTCACATTCAACCTTTTTGTAACGAGAATCGTCTATGTAAATAAAAGTCTAATTCAATATCAAAAATCAATTGCAAAAACAATGACCAATAGTGATTTAGATTTGTTTTTAACCCTTTCAGTTTTTTAAAATATGAAAGGGTTTTGTTTAGAAAATAATTCTTAATTTTGAAAAAAATAAAGTTATGATTACCAATATTAATGACTTAGATTTAGAAAAAACCTATTCTTATGCCGATTATCTTACTTGGAAGTTTCAGGAAAGATTAGAGCTAATAAGAGGGAAAATTTTCAAGATGAGTCCAGCACCAAGCACTTTTCATCAAAAAATTGCTAGTAACTTGCATGGGCTTTTATGGTATGAATTCAAAAATCATACTTGCAAATTATTTTCCGCACCATTTGATGTTAGATTAGTTGATAAAAAAAAATCTACCGCCGATAAAGAGGTTTTTACAGTTGTACAACCAGATTTGTGTGTGTTTTGTGATGAAAATAAATTAGACGAAAGAGGTGCTATTGGTGCGCCAGACTTAGTAATCGAAATTTTATCTCCAGGAAATTCTTCTAAAGAAATGAAATACAAATATGATTTGTATCAAGAATCAGGCGTATTAGAATATTGGATTGTAAATCCTGCTGATAAAACATTATTTATTTACGCACTCGAAAACGACATTTTTATTGGGAAACATCCTCTTATTGAAGAAGATATCATTCAAAGTCCACTTTTTCCTCAACTTGATTTTGTTCTTGAGGAAATTTTCAAATAGCATTAAGTTTACACCTAACAAGCCTGCAAGACTTTCTGTTTTTGTAGGCTTTTTTTATTTTTAAATTATGTATTTTTACAAACTTAAAAATTTAGAAGTAGTAAAATAAACTAGTAAACTCTAAACTTTTTTTAAAAATTGATAGCAAGAGAAACCATAGACAAAGTTTTTGAATCGGCTCGAGTAGAAGAAGTCATTGGCGATTTTGTGCAATTAAAACGCGCGGGAAGCAACTTCAAAGGGCTAAGTCCATTTTCTGACGAGCGTTCACCGTCGTTCATGGTTTCGCCAGTAAAACAAATTTGGAAAGATTTTAGTTCTGGAAAAGGAGGAAACTCAGTTGCTTTTTTGATGGAACACGAACATTTTACCTATCCGGAAGCTATTCGTTATTTGGCCAAAAAATACAATATTGAAATAGAAGAAACAGAATTGACTGACGAAGAAAAAGCAAATACTGACGCAAGAGAAAGTTTATATCTGGTTTCAGAATTTGCCAAAAACTATTTTCAAGAAACACTACATAATACCGAACAAGGAAAAGCTATCGGACTTTCGTATTTCAAAGAAAGAGGTTTTACAACCGAAACTATTAAGAAATTTGGGTTAGGCTATTCACCCGATGTTTGGGATGCTTTTTCAAAAGAAGCGTTAGGCAAAGGTTACAAATTAGAATTCCTAGAAAGCACAGGATTAACAATTGTTAGAGATGACAAAAGTGTTTTGGACCGATTCAGAGGTCGTGTAATGTTTCCAATTCAGTCAATGTCAGGACGTGTTCTAGGTTTTGGTGGAAGAATTTTAACACAAGATAAAAAAGCGGCCAAATACCTCAATTCACCCGAAAGTGATTTGTATCACAAGAGTAAAGTTCTCTATGGAATTTTTCATGCAAAACAAGCAATCGCTAAACAAAACAATTGTTATTTGGTAGAAGGTTATACCGATGTAATTCAATTTAACCAAGCCGGAATTGAAAATGTAGTAGCTTCGTCTGGAACGGCTTTGACACCTGAACAAATCAGACTGATTAATCGTTTGACCAAGAATATAACAGTGCTTTATGATGGAGATGCTGCTGGACTTAGAGCTTCTATTCGTGGAATAGATTTAATACTGGAAGAAGGCATGAATGTTCGTGTTTGTACTTTTCCAGAAGGTGAAGATCCAGATAGTTTTGCCAAAAAAGCAACGCATGAAGAATTGATTAAATATTTGGATGAAAACGCTAAAGATTTTATTCAATTCAAAGCCTCACTTTTGATGGACGAAGCCAAAAACGATCCTATCAAAAAAGCCGATTTGATTAGAGATATGGTTGTTAGTATTTCTAAAATAAAAGACAGAATTCAGCGCGAAATTTATATTCAGGAATGTTCTCGAATTATGGATATTTCGGAACAAGTCTTGCTAAATACCTTGGCACAATTACTTCAAAAAGATATTTCTGAAGCCGGAAAAAAACTCAAACAAGAACAAAAATATTTTGAGGTTGTAAAAAATGAAGAAACAATTGCAACCGAAAAAGTAGATGTTCTAAATTTACTTGAAAAGAAAATATTAGAAATTTTACTTATCTATGGGAATTTTGAAATAGAATTTGAAAATGTTTTTATCAAATATGAAGACGAAAAAGAAGTTCAAGTAACAGAAAAAGTTACATCCAAAATTTTTAATCGTATTTATTTAAATCTTCAAGAAGACGAAATTCAATTTGCCAATCCAATTTTTAAAGACATATATGACGATTTAATTGCTAATTATTTAAATAATGACATTTTTGACAGTGAAAATTATTTAAACAACCTAAAGCCAGAGTTTTTACCCGTTGTTACTGATATTTATATGGATGATGAAAAACACCAACTTCATGGATGGTTAGAGAAAAAACAGGTGTTTGTGAAAGACAAATTTAATTCAGAAGTACTAAAGTCTTTAGTTGTTGATGTAATAATCTCATATAGAGAATATCTAATCAATAAACTTAACTCTGAACAAATGATAGAAATATTGAAACCAGAAATTGAAGATAAAACAGAGATTTTATCTTCAATAAATGATTACAACAAGTTGAAAGTCGTTATTTCTAGAAGTATAGGGCGTATTCGACCCTCTTCCTTTTTATTAAACGATTTCTAATGTTTTAGCTTTGTTTACCAAGTCAACAAGATTGGTAACATGTAATTTTTGTAACAATCGTAGTTTGTAGGTACTAATCGTTTTTTCATTCAAAGTTAAGATTTGAGCAATCTCATTGTTTTTCTTACCATCACTCAGGTAACGAAGAACTTCAATTTCTCTGTTAGAAAGTTTACGGTACAAACGCTCTGATTTGTTTTGTTTTGCAATAGCAGCCAAGTTTTTCTTTAGATTTTCATTCATTACAATGTTTCCTTGACTTACACGTGTAATGGCATTTCCTAAGCTCTCTAATTTAGAAGTTTTGTGAACATATCCTGAAACTCCAGCTTTTATTGCATTTGGAGCATATAGTTGTTCTGCATAGTTTGTATAAATAATAAACTTCGTTTTAGGATAGTTTTTTATTAGTGCTTTCACCTCGTATATACTCGATAATCCATCTAAGTCTAAATCTAGAATCAAAACATCAATCTCCTTATCATTTAATACATCCTTAATCATAGAAAAAGTACCAACATTAGCAACTATGTTAATGTTAGCATGATCTTTGAAATAAGATTTCACTCCAAAATGAACAACTGGATAGTTGTCTGCCAAACATACTCTTATCATAATATCATTATTTTAAATAAATTGTTTTAAAAAAAAGTTAACATACAAAATTAGTTAAAAATTAATACAATTCTATTTTTTTATGATTTTTTATTTATTTTTTTTCAATTTTGCAAACAGGTATCGCGTTCATTTTGTGTTTGTTAGATTTGTTTAGCTTGTTGTAAATTTCAAAAATTTCTTTTTCTCTATCAGAAAATTCCACAGGCATTTTCCTGGTTTCTGACGCTAACATAGCCCATTCTAATTCGTCATAACTGGCGCCTAATTGATCTTCATCGGTTCTATCATCGCCAAAAAGTCCATCGGTTGGAGCTGCATTCAAAATTGATTCTGAAATCTTTAAATACCGACCTAATTCATACACTTCTGACTTCATCAAATCGGCTATCGGACTCAAATCTACACCGCCATCACCATATTTGGTATAAAACCCTACTCCAAAATCTTCTACTTTATTTCCGGTTCCTGCAACAAGCAATCCGTATATTCCAGCATAATAATATAAGGTTGTCATTCGCAAACGCGCTCTTGTATTGGCTAACGACAAATTCACTTTGTCAATCGAAACGTCATCGGGAACTTCTTTCTTTAATGTTTCAAAAACTTCGGTCAAATCTGCCGATGCATTGCTTACATTCTTAAATTTCTTTTTTAGCTGTTCAATATGCTCTCTGCCACGGCTTACTTGGCTTTCTGCTTGATGTATCGGCATTTCTACACACAAAACTTTCATGCCCGTTTGCGCACATAATGTAGAAGTTACTGCCGAGTCAACACCACCCGAAATTCCAATTACAAAACCGTTTACTTTTGCATTTGTGGCATATTCCTTCAACCAATTTACTATTTGAGTATTTACTTTTTCAGGATTAATGCCAGTATTTTTTTGCATACTATTAAGAAAATTTAAATTTTGGAAAATGTATATTTGCAAAAATAATATAAATTAACTTAAAATCAATATTGTCATCCTGGGCGTAGTCGAAGGGAGAAGCTAATCCTGCTATTCGTTGCAATCTTTTCTTTTTAAAGAAAAAAAGAAAAGGATTTCCACTGCAAACGTAGTTCACTGAACTCAAATGGAAATTAACACTTTGTGAAGTAATCAGGGCTAAAATAGACCAATCTATGAGAAAAATATTTGTGGTTATTACAGTAACAATCTTTCTGTTTTCGTGCGAACAAAAATCTAAAATAGAAAAAGCTGTAGAAGAAATTCCGCTCGAAATAAAAGTAGAACGTTTTGACAAAGCATTTTTTGAAACTGCTCCTGCCGATTTGCCTAAACTTAAGCAACAATATCCATTTTTCTTTCCAGCAGGAAACGAAGATGCTGTTTGGTTAGAAAAAATGCAACATCCACAATGGAGAGAATTGTACAAAGAAGTGCAAAAAAAATATGGCAATTTTGAAACCGAGACAACTCAAATTGAAGATTTGTTCAAACATATCAAATATTATTTCCCAAAAACCAAAACACCTAAAGTAATCACCATCATTTCCGAAATGGATTACCAAAATAAAGCTATTTATGCCGATAGTTTGGTAATCATTTCTCTTGAACTTTATTTAGGTAAAGATCATAAATTTTATGAATTCCCTAACTATCTCAAGCAAAATTTCGAGCAAAATCAAATCCTTCCAGATATTGTTTCTAGCTTTGCTCCACGGAAAATTGCGCCGCCAGTAGAAGGAACATTCTTGTCATTTATGATTTATGTTGGAAAAGAAATGTACTTAAAAGATATTCTACTTCCAGAAGCACCCGACGATATAAAAATGGGTTATACACCTGAACAAATCAAGTTCTGCCAGGAAAACGAAAATTATATGTGGCGGTTTTTCTTAGAAAATCAGATGCTATACGATACCGATCAAAAATTAGTGCCACGTTTTATAAATCCAGCACCTTTTTCTAAATTTTATTTAGAGATAGACAATGACACACCTGGAAGAGTAGGCGCATGGCTAGGCTGGCAAATAGTACGTTCGTATATGGAAAATAACAAAACATCCTTACAAGACATGCTAAAAATGGATGCCAAAACAATATTCGAAAATTCAAAATATAAACCAAAGAAGGAGTAAGTAGAAATCAGAGTATAGTTTATGTGACCAGTTTGTCATTCCGAAGGAATCTCAAAACTTCCATCTTCCAACTCCCATCTTCCAACACACATCATCCAACACCCAACAAAAATGACTTCAGAAATAAAATTCACAATAGATTTAGACGAAAATCGTGTTCCCGAAAAACTATCTTGGACAGCTCAAGATGGCGGTATTGAAAAAGAAGAGGCAAAAGCCATCATGCTTTCTATTTGGGATAGCAAAGCAAAAGAAACCATGCGTATCGATTTATGGACTAAAGATATGCCAGTTGACGAAATGAAGATTTTTTACCACCAAACTTTAGTTGCAATGGCCGATAGTTTCGAACGTGCCACTGCCGACGAGAAAATGGCGGGAACAATGAGAGATTTTTGCGACTATTTTGCTGAAAAATTGGAGTTGAAGAAGTAGGGTATTGCTTTGTTATTCTGTTCTTCTAGTCTGTCATTCCGGAGGAATCTCTTTTTAAGTTTTACCTAGTTTATCAAGAATTTTTCCTAAACAACCAATTAGTAGAGTGTTAGAAGTTTTGTTTATATTGATGTTGTCAATAACATTTGTAGATTTTTTTGTGTTTGGGTCATCCCAAATAGATTTTTGAGTATTTTTCTGAAATTTGCCAATTACGTGTTCAGAAAAAATGACTTCTTGTGTATTCAAATCTACAATTTCTAGAAATACTTCACTTTCGTTGGTGCCAGGAACTTCTTTTTGATAAAGCTGTAAACCCGCCATGTCGCTTCTGTTTTTTTTGGCGACAATGTTTAGTAGGTAATCAAAATCTGTTCCTTTTTTTAAGTCTTTTAAAACCGATTTAGTAGCTTGAAAATAAGATTTTTGTGCAATTAGTAATCCTTTTTCATTTTTTATATAGGAGAAACGTTGCCCTACTTTTTTACTAAAAAAATCTATTGTTTGAGTTGTTAATGGGTCTTTATTATCGGTTGGGCAGTCTATCTCGTTTAATAGCCATTTGCCATTTGAAAAATCTACACTATAGGGTGTTTTAGAATCTACAAAAATATAGGTGTTTGTTTTGCATGAAATTAATGCAAAGACTAAAAACAATAGAAGCAATTTTTTTATCATTTGTTTTTCTCTAAAGTTTCTAATCTAATAACCAACTCTTGAATCAATTTTTCTTGATTTTTGTTTTTTTCATTTAGCTCTTGAATTGCTTTTACCATTGGAGCAAGCAAATCATTATAACGCACACTTAGCATTCCTTCGTCATCTTTGGTAATGATGCCGTTATCTTTTGCATTGTTGTTATTTAATGTTTGCTCAAGCTCTTGTGCTATAAAACCGTATTCACGTTTTTGTTTAGTAGTTTCAGTATCTTCACTTTTTCTGATATAAGAAACAGGATTAAGTTGGTTAATAAAATCTAAACCCAAATTTGATTTTTTTATATCTTCTTTCCAGCGACCGTCAGACGTAACTGACCAAGCTACTTGTGCGCCTGCATAAGTAACAGCATTGTTGCCTATGCGGACTTGGTTGCTGTCAGTGCTTACTGGTAGTTGCGCGCCACTACCTATTGCAGTATTGTTGTTACCAGTTGTGTTAACATTCATCGCATTATAACCAACAGCA
Source organism: Flavobacterium sp. (assembly GCF_044377315.1). GTDB lineage: Bacteria > Bacteroidota > Bacteroidia > Flavobacteriales > Flavobacteriaceae > Flavobacterium. The sequence continues at coordinate 64,567 of NZ_JBILJG010000009.1, read as the reverse complement.
GTATTGTTACTCCCTGTACTGTTTAAAGACATAGTAAGACTGCCAATAGAAGTGTTGTTTGTACCCGTTGTCGTATTAAACATAGCTCTAGAGCCAAAAGCGGCGTTTAAATTTGCTGTTGTAGCTTTGTTTAAACTTCTTTCACCACATGCGGTATTAAAATTGCCAGTAGAATTAAATGCTAAACTTTCACTGCCAGTTGCTGTGTTACTGTTGCCTGTTGTATTACGAAATAAAGATGATGAGCCAATAGCATTGTTATGATGTCCTGTTGTGTTTTGAGACAAGGTTAAACTTCCTAATGCGCAATTTGCATAACCAGTAGTATTATCATTCATTGAAAGTGAACCAATTGCGGTATTTACACCGCCAGTTGTTGTGTTTTCCATAGTAGCATATCCAACAGCTACATTACCTAAACCATTATTGCTCGAGTGTAAAGCTCTAGCACCGATAGCAACGCTGTTTTCGGTGTTACTATTTACATCCATTGCATCAAATCCGAGTACAGTATTGTCTTCACGAATTGAGCCTGCATAAATATTATTTCTTTTAAAAATAAGATTTACATCATTGGTCGTACCAATAAAGTTGCTATTTGTTGCAATATTACCACTTAAATTCCAATCATTTGAAGGCTGGTTATTTGTTATAAGTCTTATCCAGTTAGTGCCTGACCAATAATAAAAACCAGGCGATACACGGTTGGTGCCATTTACAGTGGTGTTTGTATTGTAAACTAACTCAGATATAGTAGGTGTTGCAATAGTTGCGACATTAGTTGCCGATAAAGCTATTCTAGGAATAAGCAAACCATCAGTTGTAGAGCGAACATCTAATGCCGCTTGCGGATTGGTTGTGCCGATGCCAACTTGAGAAAATGTATAATTCCCTATTAGAAATAAAAGGAAAATTAGAGTTTTGAGTTTCATTAATGCACTTTATTAAAATCAATTATTGATTATAAAATTATCTTTTCGATTTCCTAACTAACCACTTTTTTTTGGGAGTTATAGATAAACTCAAACCATAAAAATTATTATAAACTGTAAGTTGACCAGTTTTATCATCACTTATTTCTAGATTACTAATTGAATATTCACCAGTAACAATAGGTTGCCAGAAGTTTTGAGAATAAAATAATTCTAGTTGTAATAACGCAAATTTTGTTTTATAATTTAAACCCAAAGAAATTTCACTTTCAAATCCTTTTTTTGCACCATTTGTATTTGAAACAAAAATTGTTTTACCTTCATAATTGTTTTCATCAATTTTTTTCACAACACTTACGCTTGTTCTTGTTGGAATATTAGAATCTGTTGTTACACCAAAACCAATTCCTAAACCTGCAATAATATTGACTTTATGTGATATTGGGATAAAGCATTCCGTTTTTAAAGGGATTGTAAAAATGAAGGCTTCTCCAATTATGAAATTTTGTAGAAACTCTTCTCTTTCATAACCTACATCCTCATTGGTAACGTTTAGGTCAAAGTTTGGACCTAATTCCTTAAAAATCAAACCTGTTTTGAAATTAAATCTTCCGCTTTGAGCAAAGTTATAGTAGAAACCAGCTTGTAGCGATCTCGAATTATTTAAAACCAAACTAGGATAGGTTGATTTATCATAGTTGTAGGCTTGTCCTGCTTCTAATCTTGATGGTTGTATAACAAGTGAAATTTTTGAATATTTTTCGTGAAAAAGTTTTTCTGCTTCTTGGGCATTTACTTTGTTAAAAAAAACAGTAGCAAGCAAAATGCTTGCTACTGTAAAAAATTTAATTATTTGGCATATCATAATAATCGTTGCTTATATTTATGTTTCCTTTTATATGTCTACTAAATAATGTATTGTCTTGAAATGAAAGATAATGAAGTTGAGGTAGAACACCTACAAAAGGATTTATGGTTTCCTTAACTTTTACTTTCCTTCTGTTTTTATCTTTCATATTGTCTTTAGATATTTGAACATCACATGCATCAAAAGCATTTCCTTGAATTCCTGCGGTTATCCATGCTCTTTTTCCTCTCCAACCTCCATTATTTTTCTTTTTGTAACTTTTTGTTTTTGCAATTATTTTGCCTTTAATCATATAGCTTTGGCTAGTTTGACTAGCGCCAGTTTCTCTGTATGACTTAGCTTTCCACTTTATTCTGCTGTTCCCATCATAAGAGTAACCTTTATCTTTTACTTCATATTTGCAGCCTGGAGGTGGTAATGGCTTAGTCTCAATTACTTTTACAACATTAGCACTAGAACCTGCAACATAAGTTCCATTATTAATTTGTTGCAAAGCAGTTGTATTCATATTGCTGATAATGTAATAACTTCCATCAGCGTTAAACTTGTAAATTTTATATGGATCCGTTCTTGTTCCTGTTCCAATAATCACTTCAACTCCTTCATTAAGTAATGCTCTTTCTGTATCATCTTCAATAAAATGTTCATCTGGATCGGTTGTTATATCCCAAACACCGTCACCTTGCACATTTAGCCAAGCTTCTTCAAGAGGGCTTATTTTTTTTCTCAACGAGCAAAAAGTAAAATTATTTTCAAATTGTAGTAATTTATTATCTTCATCAAAACCTAATAAATCACATTTTGCATCATATTGTTCATCAGGCAAATTTCCCCACTGAGCATCAAATGCATCACAGTATATTTCGGTTTGTTGATCTAAATAATCAATAACTTGGTTGTATCTAGCCCAACTTGGAAAAACTAAAATGTTTCTAGTGCAATTACCATTGCTGGTTATACCATTATTTATGTATAATGATTTAACATCAGTATAGCCAACACTCGGCGGAGGTGTTGGAGCTTTGCTTAATGTTGTAGTTGTTTCTGCCTGTGTCAAATCAGTTTTCTCACACGAGATAAAGGTTAGTACCAAAGATACTATAAATACTTTCAAACTTTTTTTCATATTAACGTAATTTTATAATTTTTTATTTTACAATTTTCAGTTCACACTGGCTACTTTTTTTTAATGTCGTTTTCACTTTCACATATACGACGTTGGGGTATCAGCCTCTTTTTTATGATGGTTATTGTTTTTGCGCGAATTTTGTACTAAAATTCTTCGTAACATTCCAATTTGTTGATATAATTTTTCAATTGTCTGATAAATTTTTATCTTTACAAAAAAAGACAATGACTACTATATCTAAAAACTTAAAGAAATTAAGAGAATCTAAAACACCCTATAGTCAAAAAGAGTTTGCAGAGTTAATAGGTGTTAAGCAAAATACCTACTCAACTTGGGAAAGCGGTACAGCCGATGTGAAAAGTGAGTTTATACCAAAAATCGCCGATTTGTTTGGTGTAGAAATAAAAGATTTGTTTGAATCCGTTTCAACTAAAATTAAGATTAGTCAGATTAACAAAGACAATAAGGATAACTCTATAAATGGATTGATTTTTGTTGTTGCAGATGAAAAGTCAATTGAAAAAATAGTTTCGGTATTGAAAGAAAATGTTAATCAAAAATAAATTTGTAAATTTGTTTTAACTAATACTTGTTATTATGACAACACATCAATTACAAAACGAAAAAGAAATAATCATCAACTGGATAAATGAGTTGGAAGATTCTGTATTGATTTCTAAAATAAAAAGTTTAATGAATTCATCAGATAAATGTTTGCTTTCTGATCAGCAAAAAGAAGCTGTAAATAAAGGTTTATTAGATATAGAAAATGGAAATGTTCATTCTCATGAAAGTGTTATGCTTGAAACAAGAAAACGCTTTCCGCATCTTTTTAAAAGATAATTATGATAGCTGTTTCTTGGTCAAGTTCTGCGAAAATTGATTATTGGAGTAATATTGAGTATCTTGAACTAGAGTGGTCGCTTAGTGAAGTTTTTCAATTTATGGATAAAGTTGACGAAGTTTTAGAACTTTTAATAAAACAAAATATAGATTTCAAACAATCAGATTTCAAAAGAACTTTCCAAGTACCAATAGTAAAACAAATTACGTTATTCTACAAAATTGAAAATAACACGATTTTATTAGTTCGCTTTTGGAATAATTATAAAAATCCTAAAAAGTTAAAATTATAACTTTCCTAAAACCCACTCTCACTCTTAAAAACTTCTTGGTTTATCTCGTCAATATAATTTAGTAAAATTTCTTTCCCAACTCCTTCTGTTGATGAAGTCACGAAGTATTGTGGCATTTCTTCCCAGTTGTTTTGAATCATTTGCTTTTTGTAGGCGGCAATATGTGAGTCAATTTTGGTTTTACTTATTTTATCAGCTTTGGTAAAAATAATGCAAAAAGGAATTTCGCTTTCGCCCATATATTCCATAAATTCTAAGTCAATATTTTGCGCTTCGTGACGAATATCTATTAATACGAAAGCGCAAACCAATTGTTCTCTTTTCTCAAAATAATCGGTAATAAATTGCTGAAAAACGGATTTAGTCTTCTTAGAAACTTTAGCATAACCATAACCCGGTAAATCGACCAAAAACCAATTGTTGTTTATCTTAAAGTGATTAATCAACTGTGTTTTCCCTGGTCTTCCAGATGTTTTTGCCAAGTTTTTATGATTGGTCAACATATTTATCAATGACGACTTCCCAACGTTAGAACGACCGATAAAAGCATATTCTGGTATACGTTCTAAAGGACATTTGCTAACTTCGGAGTTGCTAATTATAAATTCGGCAGTGTTAATTTTCATTTATTGTGATTGCTATAAAAAACAACTTATTTTAAGGTTTCACTTTTTTCTACCAACCAGTTTTCCATAACTTTATTGAACTCATCTGGATGTTCCATCATAGCAGCATGACCGCATTTGTCAATCCAATACAAAGAAGAATTCGGAAGTAGTTTGTGAAATTCTTCGGCTACTTCTGGTGGTGTAACTTTGTCATTTTTCCCCCAAATAATACAAGTAGGAACATGCATTTTGGGCAAATCTTTAGCCATATTATGACGAATAGCACTTTTAGCAATGGTTAATGTTTTTATCAATTTGATACGGTCATTCGCCATTTCATAAACTTCATCAACAATTTCTTTAGTAGCAACTTTAGGATCGTAAAAAACTTCCTCTGCTTTTTTCTGAATGTAATCATAATCACCACGTCTTGGGTAACTATCGCCCATAGCGCTCTCGTAAAGCCCTGAACTTCCTGTGATTATAAGTCCAAGCATTTTTTCAGGATACATTTTGGTATGGTACAAAGCAATATGCCCACCAAGTGAATTTCCTAACAGAATTACTCTGTCAAAACCTTTATATGTAATAAAATCTTTTACATATTTTGAAAAAGCTTTTACGTTGGTTTTCAATATGTTTTGGGTGTAAATTGGTAATTCGGGAATTACAACTTTATATCCTTTTTTGGGAAAATAATCAGCTACACCACCAAAATTACTTAACCCGCCCATTAAACCGTGTAAAATAATGATGGGCGTTCCTTCGCCAGCTTCGTAATATTTATACTTTCCTTCTTTTTTTAATTCGTTTTCCATATATTTCTTTCGGCACTACAGATTTTCACAAATATAAGATTTAATAGTTAAAAAGGAATAGTCAACTGTTTTTTTTAAAATATTTTTTCTCACTTCTTTTTGTAATTAGGTCACTTGCAATTCAATGATTTTAGGTTTCTTTTACTTAAAACCTCTTTCAAATTTCTATTCTTAACAATTTGTTAAATAAATTTCTATGCCCATTCTATAAGGTTTTTGAACGTTTTTGTTTGAAAAGTGGTAAAACTTATCAACAAAGTGGTAGTATGTGGTAAAATGTGGTAATATTTTTTATAATTTTGCTTTAATCATAAATAGCACTTATTTGAACTCAATAATTGGAACATACGAATGTAAAGTTGATGCTAAAGGAAGGCTTCTTTTGCCTGCGCCTTTAAAAAAGCAACTCAATGCTTCTCTTCAAGACGGTTTTGTTTTGAAGCGTTCTGTTTTTCAACCTTGTTTAGAATTGTATCCTATGCAAGAATGGAATGTTATGATGGGAAAAATTAACAACCTCAATCGATTTGTAAAGAAAAATAACGACTTCATTCGTCGTTTTACAGCAGGCGTGAAAGTGGTAGAGATTGACAATTTAGGAAGATTATTAATTCCGAAAGATTTAACGGTATTCTCGCAAATTACTAAAGATGTTGTCTTGTCTTCGGCGGTAAACATAGTTGAAATTTGGGATAAAGATTTATATGAAAAAGCAATTGATAATTCGGTTGTAGATTTTGCCGATTTGGCCGAAGATGTAATGGGAAATGTAAATGATGACAATGGAATATCATAATCCAGTTTTGCTCAAAGAAACCGTTGATGGTTTAAATATAAAACCAGACGGCGTTTATGTTGACGTAACCTTTGGTGGTGGTGGACATTCAAGAGAGATTATGAGTCGATTGGGTTCAAATGGAAAATTGTTTGGTTTTGACCAAGATTTGGATGCTTTAGAAAATGTGATTAAAGATGAAAGATTTGTTTTAATCAACGAAAATTTCAGGTATATAAAAAGGTTCTTACGTTTTCATGGGATAAAAGAAGTAGATGGAATTCTGGCTGATTTGGGTGTTTCATCTCATCAGTTTGATGTTGCCGAAAGAGGTTTTTCAACGCGTTTTGAAGCGGGATTGGATATGCGAATGAATCAAAACAGCGAGTTGAGTGCCTATCATGTTGTGAATGAATATGATGAAGAAAATTTAAGACGTGTTTTTTTAGATTATGGCGAATTGAAAAATGCGCCAGCAATTGCAAGAACAATTTTAGAAGCTAGAGAAGATGGACCAATCAAAACAACCGATGATTTAAAATTTGTTCTGAGTCGTTTTTTGCCACCACATATTAGTAATAAGATTTTGGCACAAATGTATCAGGCAATCCGAATTGAAGTAAATCAAGAAATGGATGTTTTGAAAGAATTTTTATCACAGTCATTAGAGATTCTAAAACCTGAAGGACGATTAAGCGTGATATCGTATCATTCGTTAGAAGATAGATTAGTAAAACGATTCATGAAAAACGGATTGTTTGAAGGTGAGCCAGAACGCGATTTCTTCGGGAATTTTTCAGTTCCATTCAAGTTGGTAGGAAAGTTAATTGTTCCTTCAAATGAGGAAATAAAAATAAACAACAGAGCAAGAAGCGCAAAGTTGCGAATATCAGAAAAAAAATAGTTTCAGTTTAATTGTAAAAAAATAAGACCCGTAAAAATGTCCCTCTACTTTGAAGAGGTACTTAGGGTGAGGAAAATGAAAAGCGGCATCTACGATATATTAAAAGCAAGGTTTCTTATAAATGAAGAAGCAAATGCAGCCAAAAATTGGCGATTTATCGTTTTTATCATTTTTCTAGCAATACTAATGATTGCTAATACACAACGTTACGAACAAAAAGTTTTTAGAATCGTTGCCCTAACAAATGAAGTAAAAGAGTTGCGTTCAAAATTTGTAGACAAACGTTCTCAATTAATGAAACTCAAAATGGAATCGACTGTTTCTCAAAAAATGGAAGCAAAAGGAATTTTTCCTGCATCAGTTCCACCAGTAAAAATTAAAGTAAGTAAAGAAGAAGAAAAAAGTTTTTTCAATAAAATATGGCATTAGAAGATAAATATATTTCCTATCGTATATACCTAGTGGCGTTTGTTATCTTTTTGATGGCAATTGCGGTTACGGTAAAACTCACTAATATACAGTGGGTAGAAGGTGATTATTATCGAAAATTAGCGAAAGACAAAACGGTAAAACGCGTTCCAATTCCAGCCAACAAAGGGAATATTTATTCGTCTGATGGAAGTTTGTTAGCAACATCTATTCCTAATTATATAATTCGTTTTGATGCATTAGCGCCAAAAGCAGAAGTTTTTGAAAAAAATGTAAAAGCACTTTCTGATTCATTGTCAAAAATGACTGGAAAACCGTCAAGTCAATACCAAGCTGAATTCAGAAAAGCAAGAGCTAGCAAAAATAGGTATTTATTGGTGGTAAAAGATTTGAGTTTTACCAAATATATGAAAGTGAAAAAATTTCCACTATTCGAATTGGGAGCTTATAAAGGTGGAATTATTATCGATCAAGAAACAGTAAGAGAACATCCAATTGGAAAAATAGCCGAAAGAACAATAGGTTACGAAAGAGTGGACCCTAAAACAGGCGTTCTAACTGGTAAAGGAATTGAATGGGCTTTTAGAAAATACATCAATGGAAAAGATGGCGAAATTCTAAAACAAAAAATCGCAAAAGGTCAATGGAAACCTATTCGCGATGTAAATGAATTAGAACCTCAAGACGGATACGATATTATTTCAACAATAGATGTTTATATTCAGGATATTGCACATCATGCACTACTAAAACAACTTGAGCTTTTCAATGCAAATCACGGTTGTGTGGTTGTAATGGAAACTAAAACAGGGCAAGTCAAAGCAATTTCTAATTTAGGAAGAGCTTCAGATGGTTCGTATTATGAAACCGAAAATTATGCTGTAGTTGAATCGCATGAACCTGGTTCAACGTATAAATTGGCAGATTTAATTGCGCTTTTAGAAGATAAGAAAGTTGATACAAGTCATGTTTATAATACGTTTGGTGGAACAGTAATGTATTCTGGAAAAAAAGTTAGGGATTCTAACGATGAAGGCTATGGCAAAATATCATTAGCACGAGGTTTTGAACTTTCTTCCAACACGGTTATGGTGCAAGCGGTTTATGAAAATTACAAATCAAATCCGTCGCAATTTGTAAATCATCTTACCAATTTCGGATTAAGCAAACCACTTAGATTGCAACTTAAAGGCGAAGGTATTCCTTATGTTCCAAATCCTAAAGACAAAACTTGGAGTAATATTTCGCTTCCTTGGATGGCTTTTGGTTACGGAGTTTCTTTAACCCCTTTGCAAACATTGTCATTTTATAATGCGGTTGCTAATAATGGAAAGATGGTTCGTCCGCAATTTGTTTCTGAAATAAAAGAATGGAACAAAACCATCAAGAAATACGATACTGAGATTATCAACCCAAAAATATGTTCGCAAGAAACTATTGATAAAGTGAAAGCGGTTTTAGAAAATGTTGTAAAACGAGGAACGGGCTCTAAGTTGTATTCAAAAGATTTTTCAATGGCAGGAAAAACAGGAACAGCGCAGGCAAATTACGGTTCAAATGGTGGTGCAAATAAGCACTATATTTCTTCATTTGTTGGTTATTTTCCAGCGGATTATCCTAAATATTCTTGTATTGTGGTAGTTCATGAACCTGACACTTCTTTGAATAATTATTATGGAGTTGATGTAGCTGGACCAGTTTTCAAAAGAATTGCGCAAAAAATATTTACCGATTCGCCATCAACAAATGAAATTAAAAATTTGAATAAGAAAAACGGCAAACAAGAAATTAATTACGCCGATTATTCTGTAAAGATTTCAAAAACACAAGAAAACAAAAAAACAGTACCTAACCTAAAAGGAATGTCGGGAATGGATGCCGTGGCAATTTTAGGAAATATGGGTGTAAAAGTTAAAATAAAAGGAACGGGCAAGGTCAAATCGCAGTCGTTACAACCAGGTGAAGCTTTGACCAGAAACACAACAATAGTATTAGAATTATCGTGAATTTACTAAAAGACATATTATATAAAGTTGCTATTGAAGCTGTAAATGGTTCAACAGAAATTCTTGTGAATAAAATCGAATTTGATTCGAGGAAAATCCAGGAAAACGATGTCTTTGTAGCTATTCGAGGAACGGTTTCTGATGGTCATGATTTTATTGAAAAAGCTATTAATCTTGGTGCGACTACCGTTGTTTGCGATACATTTCCAACAATAATAGTTTCAGGAATTACCTATGTAAAAGTAAAAGATACAAACGCTGCTTTGGCCTTTATGGCAACAAATTTTTATGACAATCCATCGGCAAAATTAAAGTTAGTCGGAATAACAGGAACCAACGGAAAAACAACAGTTGCTTCTTTGTTGTACCAATTATTCAAAAAAGCGGGCTATAAAGTTGGGTTGCTTTCAACCGTAAAAATAATGGTTGATCATCTGGAACATAAAGCAACACACACAACGCCAGATTCATTGACAATAAATCACTATCTAAACCAAATGATTGAAGCTGGGTGCGATTATTGTTTTATGGAAGTGAGTTCACATGGTGTGCATCAAAAACGTACTGAAGGATTGCTTTTTGCAGGGGGCGTTTTTACCAATTTATCGCATGATCATTTAGATTATCATCCAACTTTTGCTGAATATAGAGATGTGAAAAAACATTTTTTTGATAATTTACCTAAAACAGCTTTTGCATTAACCAATATTGATGACAAAAATGGTCTGGTAATGTTTCAAAATACAAATGCTAAAAAACTGACTTATGCACTAAAATCTTATGCCGATTATAAAGCACAAATTCTAGAAAATCAGTTGTCAGGGTTGTTGTTGAAAATCAATGAACACGAAGTTTGGGTTAGACTAATAGGAACTTTTAATGCTTACAATCTACTAGCAATTTATGGAACTGCTGTTGAACTGGGATTAGAAAATCTTGAAGTCCTTAGATTATTATCAGAATTGGAAAGTGTTTCAGGTCGTTTTCAATTTATTGTTTCTGATAAAAAAATAACGGCAATTGTTGATTATGCTCATACACCAGATGCTTTAGAAAATGTTTTGAAAACCATCAATGATATTCGAACCAAAAATGAGCAACTCATTACGATTGTTGGTTGTGGTGGCGATAGGGATAAAACAAAACGTCCAATTATGGCAAATATCGCTTCATCAATGAGCGATAAAATAATCATTACATCAGATAATCCAAGAACAGAAGATCCAAAAGTGATTATTGCCGAAATGGAAGCCGGTGTTGAGCCTCAAAATTATAAAAAATCGCTTTCTATTGAAGATAGAAAGCAAGCCATAAAGACCGCATGTCAACTAGCCAATCCAAATGATATTATTTTGATTGCTGGAAAAGGACATGAAACGTATCAAGAAATTCAAGGCGTGCGCCACGATTTTGATGATATGAAAATTGTAAAAGAAATTTTAGAACAACTAAACAAGTAAAAGAAATTGAGATTACTAGCTAAACTCATAAACTCATAAACTATGTTATACTACTTATTTGAATATTTAGATAAAACATTCGACCTTCCAGGAGCTGGGGTGTTTCAATATATTACGTTTCGCTCCGCAATGGCGTTGATTCTTTCACTAATGCTTTCAACTATTTTTGGAAAAAAAGTAATCAACTTTTTAAGAAATCAGCAAGTAGGAGAAACCGTAAGAGAACTTGGTCTTGAAGGACAAACGCAAAAAGCTGGAACCCCAACAATGGGTGGGCTTATAATCATTTTTGCAACTTTAATTCCGGTATTACTTTTTACCAAATTAGATAATATTTATATCATTTTGCTTGTTGTTACAACACTTTGGATGGGAACTATCGGTTTTGTCGATGATTATATCAAAATATTTAAAAAAGACAAACAAGGTTTAAAAGGAATTTTTAAGGTAATTGGTCAAGTCGGACTAGGATTAATAGTTGGTTCGGTTTTGTATTTCAGTCCAGCGGTAACCATCAGAGAAAAATCAGCTAAACCCATTACTTTCAATCAAACTGAAAACATAATTGCTCCAGTTGCAAAAGATATAAAATCGACTACAACGTCAATTCCGTTTACTAAAAATAACGAACTTGATTATGCCAAAATACTTGAACCCTTTACCGATGATTATCAAAATTGGGCTTGGTTAGTTTTTATTCCAATAGTAATTTTTATAATTACTGCGGTGTCAAACGGTGCCAACTTAACAGATGGAATAGATGGCTTAGCAGCTGGAACTTCAGCAATATCGGTAATCGCTCTCGGAATTTTCACATTCGTTTCGGGTAACTTGATTTTATCGAGCTATCTCAACATTATGTTTATTCCTAATTCGGGTGAAATGACCGTGTTTATAGCAGCATTTGTTGGGTCATTAATCGGTTTTCTTTGGTATAATTCATATCCAGCATCTGTGTTTATGGGTGATACAGGTAGTTTGACTATTGGTGGAATTATTGCTGTATTAGCCATTTCGGTTAGAAAAGAAATGTTATTACCACTTTTTTGTGCCATTTTCTTTGCCGAAAGTGCTTCTGTAATTATTCAGGTAACGTATTTTAAGTACACAAAGAAGCGTTTTGGAGAAGGTAGAAGAATTTTCCTAATGTCGCCATTACACCATCATTACCAGAAAAAAGGCTATCACGAAAGTAAAATAGTAACACGTTTTTGGGTAGTAACGATATTATTTACAATTGTTTCGATAGTAACATTAAAATTGAGATAATAAAATGAATACTATAAAAATTTTTTCTTTAAAAAAGTAAATTGTATCGAATACAAATGAATAATAAAATAAATGAGATGAAAAGGTTAGTAGTGTTAGGTGGTGGTGAAAGTGGAGTAGGAACAGCCATTTTGGGAAAGAAAAAAGGATATGATGTTTTTGTATCTGATTTTGGAAAAATAAAAGAAAAATACAGACAAGTTCTTATAGATAATGAAATAAAATGGGAAGACGAACAGCACACAGAATCATTAATTCTAAATGCTAATGTGGTAATGAAAAGCCCAGGAATTCCAGATAAAGCGCCAATTGTAAAAAAACTGCTGCAAAAAGGAATACCTGTAATTTCAGAAATAGAGTTTGCTTCTGAATTTACAAATGCAATTACCATCGGAATTACTGGTAGTAATGGTAAGACAACCACAACAATGTTGACGTACCATTTGTTAAAAGAAGGTGGATTGAATGTAGGTTTAGGCGGAAACATCGGAAAAAGTTTTGCTTGGCAAGTAGCAAATGAAGAGTATGATTATTATGTGTTAGAGTTAAGCAGTTTTCAGCTAGATGGTATTGTAAAGTATAAACCACATATTGCAATTTTAGCCAACATAAGTCCAGACCATTTAGATAGATACGATTACAAATATGAAAATTATATAGAATCAAAATTTAGAATAACATTAAACCAAACTGAAGACGATTATTTTATTTATGACGCAGATGATCAAACAATCAAAAATTGGTTAACAAACAACAAAACTAAAGCACAACTAATTCCTTTTTCAATTACCAAACAGGTTGAAAACGGAGCATTTTTAAAAAACAATACTATGGAAATCAACATTAATCAAGAAGAGTTTTTAATGGAAACAGCTCAAATTGCACTTGAGGGAAAACACAACATGAAAAACGCAATGGCAGCAACATCGGTTGCACAGTTAATGCGTATTAGAAAACAGACTATTAGAGAGAGTTTGTCAAATTTTCAAGGCGTAGAACATCGTTTAGAGAAAGTGTTAAAAATACAAAGTGTGCAATATATTAATGATAGCAAAGCTACCAATGTAAACGCTACTTTCTTCGCGTTAGATAGCATGACTACACCAACTGTTTGGATTGTTGGAGGTGTTGATAAAGGAAATGATTATACCGAATTAATGGCTTTAGTTCATGAAAAAGTAAAAGCAATTATATGCCTTGGTGTTGATAATAAAAAAATAATTGATGCTTTCGGAAACGTAGTAGATGTAATGATTGAAGTTTCAAGTATGAATGATGCTGTAAAAATGAGCCAACGCCTTGCCGAAAAAGGAGACACGGTTTTATTATCACCGGCATGTGCCAGCTTCGATTTATTCGAAAACTACGAAGACAGAGGAATACAATTTAAACAAGCAGTAAAGAATCTTTAAAAAAAGTTTCAAGTTTCAGGTTTCAAGTTGTGTAACCTGAAACCTGAAACTTGAAGCAAAAAAAATGAAAGAACTTGTAAACAGATTAAAAGGAGATAGAGGCATCTGGTCATTCGTGGCCTTGCTTGGCCTGTTCTCGTTTATGCCTGTTTTTAGTGCAAGTAGTAATTTAGCTTATATAGGTCTAGGAACCGGAAATACTTTAGGTTATTTGGCAAAACATTTAGTTCATATATCTATCGGTTTCTTAATGATTTATTGGGTTCATAAAGTACCGTATCATTATTTTAGAGCGATTTCTTTGATTGGCTTGCCTTTTGTCTGGGTACTTTTAGCCTACACATTGGTAAAAGGAACTGTCATTGCAGGAGCCAACGCAAGTCGGTGGATTCAAGTACCATTTATTGGTGTTTCGTTTCAAACATCTACTTTGGCGTTTATCGTTTTAATGGTTTTTGTGGCACGTTATTTATCTAAGAAAAGAGAAGCAGCCATAAGTTTTCAAAATTCTTTATGGGAATTATGGACACCAGTTTTTGTGACATTAATGTTTATTTTGCCTGCCAATTTCTCCACTGCAGCTTTGATGTTTTCAATGGTCTTGATGTTGGTTTTTGTAGGTAAATACCCGATTAAATATATCGGATTTATTCTTGGAATGGGTCTAGCAGCTTTGATGATTTTTGTTTTGTTGAGCAAAGCATTTCCAGACAATAAACTCTTTAGTAGGGTAGGAACTTGGGAAAGTAGATTTGAAAATTTCACAACAGACAAGCCAGGTGAAGATGATTATCAAATAGAAAAAGCTAAAATAGCAATTGCAACTGGCGGAATTCAAGGTGTTGGTCCTGGAAAAAGTGTTCAGAAAAACTTTTTACCACAATCATCTTCGGATTTTATTTATGCCATTATTGTTGAAGAATATGGATTAATAGGCGGAATCGCAATTCTAACGTTGTATTTATTGTTGTTTTTTAGATTCATAATTGCATCGCACAAAGCCAATACGCTGTTTGGAAAATTAGTAGTTGTTGGACTCGGATTTCCAATCATTTTTCAAGCATTAATTAATATGGCGGTTGCAGTCGAATTGCTTCCGGTAACCGGACAAACATTGCCATTAATAAGTAGCGGAGGGAGTTCTATCTGGATGACATGCATTGCGCTGGGAATTATAATTAGTGTGACCAAAAAAGACGAAGAAATTGCCGAAGAAAAGGCAGAAAAAGATAGAAGAGAAGAAACATTACGTCGAATGATAGACGAACAAATTGCAAAAGAGGAAAGAGCAGAAGCGCAATTGTTAGAAGATTTTTCAATTGAAGATAATGCTGAAAACCCAATGAATGCAGTTATTAATAATAAAATATAATCTGTGCTAATCTGTGTAATCAGTGGCAAAAAAAATAAAAAATGAGAAACTATAAATTCATATTAAGCGGCGGCGGAACAGGAGGACATATCTATCCTGCGATTGCAATTGCTAATGAATTAAAATCTCGTTTCCCAAATGCAGAAATCCTTTTTGTAGGAGCGCAAGACAAAATGGAAATGCAAAAAGTTCCTCAAGCAGGCTACAAAATTGATGGTCTTTGGATTGCTGGTTTACAACGAAAATTGACATTGCAAAACATCCTATTTCCATTAAAACTAATGAGTAGTTTGTGGAAATCAAGAAAGATTATTAGAAGCTTCAAGCCAGATGCTGTAATCGGAACTGGCGGTTTCGCAAGTGGACCATTGTTGCAAGCCGCAAATAGTTTCAATATCCCAACAGTAATTCAGGAACAAAATTCGTATCCTGGCATTACTAACAAATTGTTGAGCAAAAAAGCCAATGTCATTTGTGTGGCTTATGAAAATTTAGAACGATTTTTTCCAAAAGAGAAAATTGTTTTTACCGGAAATCCAGTACGTCAAGATTTGGTAGAAGTTAATTCTAAAAGAAAAGAAGGAATTGAGTATTTCAAATTGGATTCAAACAAAAAAACGATTTTAGTTCTCGGTGGAAGTCTTGGAGCAAGAAGGGTAAATCAACTAATTGAAAAAGAATTAAATTTTTTACTAGAACAAGGAATTCAAGTTTTTTGGCAATGTGGAAAATTGTATTTTGAAGACTATAAAAAATACAACGACAAGCAAAACGTGCAAGTCGTATCGTTTATAGATAGAATGGATTTGATATACGCAGCTGCCGATTTCGTGATTTCACGTGCCGGAGCATCATCGGTTTCAGAATTATGTTTGGTTGGAAAACCAACTATTTTTATTCCTTCGCCAAATGTGGCCGAAGACCATCAAACCAAAAATGCCAAAGCAATTGTAGATAAAAAAGGGGCAATTCTTCTAAAAGAAAATGAATTAGATGAAAAGTTTGAAACTACTTTTTCTGATTTAATTTCAAATGAAAAATGGCAAAATGAAATAAGTAACAATATCAAAAGCTTGGCAAAACCAAATGCAACAAAAGAGATAGTTGAAGAAATAGTAAAACTAATACAATAGCAATAGCAATTTCAATAATAAAGTTTGAAATTGATATTGAAGTTGAATTTTGAAATTTAAAATGAATTTAAACCAAATACATAACGTCTATTTTATAGGGATTGGAGGCATCGGAATGAGTGCTTTGGCTCGTTATTTTCAAAATATTGGAAAAAATGTTTCGGGTTACGACAAAACACCTACCATGCTAACTAACGAACTTATTGCTGGCGGAATAGAAATTCATTTTGAAGATAAAATAAGTTCAATTCCAACCGATTATTATCCCGAAAATACATTAGTAATTGTTACGCCAGCCGTTCCAACGTCGCATTCGGAGTGGAACTATTTCGTCGAAAGAGAATATACTATAAAAAAACGTGCTGAAGTTCTCGGAATTATAACCAAAGATACTTTCTGTTTCGCAGTGGCTGGAACTCATGGTAAAACTACAACATCAAGTATTCTTGGGCATATTTTATACGAAAGCGCTGAAGATGTAACGGCTTTTTTAGGTGGAATTGTAGAAAATTACAATTCTAATTTGATTGGAAGTGGCAAAACTATAACGGTTGTCGAAGCCGATGAGTTTGATCGTTCGTTCTTGCATTTGCATCCAAATATCGCTTGCGTAACTTCGATGGATGCAGATCATTTAGATATTTATGGCGATAAAAATGCAATTGAAGATTCGTTTAGAGAATTTGCCAATAAAGTAACTGACAAAACCAAATTGTTTGTCCCAAAAGGATTGCCGCTTGAAGGTTTAACAATTGCCATAAATGAAGAAGCAACTTTCAAAGCTTTCAATATCAGAATTGAAAATAGTAGTTATGTTTTTGATGTGCAAACGCCAACAGAAACGATTCAAAATATAGCGTTCGGGTTACCAGGGCATCATAATTTAATGAATGCTTTAATGGCTTTAGCTATGGCTGTAACGTACGGTTCCTCAATCGAATCCATTGTTAAAGCTTTAGCCTCATTTAAAGGAGTTCAACGTAGATTTTCGTATCAAATAAAATCGGAAAATCTTGTTTATATTGATGATTATGCGCATCATCCAACCGAAATAAATGCGGTGCATCAAGCGGTGCGCGAATTGTATCCAAATCAAAAAGTCCTGGCTATTTTTCAACCGCATTTGTTTAGTAGAACTAAAGATTTTGCCGATGATTTTGCTAAAAGTCTTAGTCAATTTGACGAAATTTTGTTGCTAGATATTTATCCAGCACGCGAACTGCCAATGGAAGGCATAACATCAACTTGGTTGCTCTCTAAAATAGAGAATGTTTCCAAACGTTTAATCTCTAAAGTAGATTTGATTCCGGCCATTTTGCAAAATGAGGCAACGGTAATTGTTACCATTGGAGCTGGCGATATTGGTGAGTTAGTGCCGTTAATTAAAGAAGCATTACTGTAAATATGAAAAAGCACTTTAATTGGACAAATGTTAGAATCGTGTTACTTCTAGGAGTAATGGTGTTTTTGTATGCTTTTACTTCATACAGAAATGGAAATCGAAATTTAATTAAATCCGAAGTGTTTTTTATCGATGAAAATGGTGCTTTTATCGAACATGAAACGGTTAATAAATTGTTAATAGAAAATAATACAGATGTAAAAAGTATTAAAAAAGTAGAAGTAAATTTGAACAAATTGGAAAAATCGGTAAACAGTAATCCTATGATTGAAAGATCAGAAGTTTATCTGGGTATAGATGGTGTGCTTAAAGCAAAGGTTAAACAAAAAAATCCTATTGCGAGAGTGTTTAATGAAAAAAGCTCATTTTATATTGACTATAAAGGAAATAAAATGCCTTTGTCAGATAAGTTTACAGCCCGTGTTCCAATTGTTTTGGGGGAAATCAATAAAGAATTTAAAGACGAGTTTCAAAAGTTATTACAATTTGTGTACAACGACGATTTTTTAAAAAAAAATATAATTGGAATACAAATTTATTCTAACGGAAGTATAAGAATGCAAAATAGAAGTTTTGATTTTGTGATTGAATTCGGAAAAGCTCAAAATATAGAAACAAAGTTTAATAATTATAAAGCTTTTTTTCAAAAGACAACAGCCGATAATTCGATTAGTAAATACAAAAACATAAATCTGATTTTTACGCAACAAGTAGTTGGCACAAAATAATAGAATATGGAAAAAGAAACAATTGCAGTTGGACTAGATATTGGAACTACCAAAATCGTTGCCATGATTGGTAAAAAAAACGAATACGGTAAATTGGAAATTCTAGGCGTTGGAAAATCCAAAAGTCTTGGAGTGGCTCGTGGCGTTGTAAACAATATTACACAAACGATTCAATCTATACAGCAAGCAATTCTGGAGGCAGAAGAAAATTCAGGTTATCAAATTAAAGATGTGGTTGTTGGAATTGCAGGTCAACACATTCGTAGCATTCAACACAGTGATTATATCAGTCGTAGCAATCCCGAAGAAGTAATCGGTGGAAAAGATATCGACTTGTTGATTAATCAAGTACACAAATTAGCTATGCTTCCAGGAGAAGAAATCATACACGTTTTGCCTCAAGAATTCAAAATCGATGGGCAATCGGATATAAAAGAGCCAATCGGAATGTACGGCGGAAGATTAGAGAGTAGCTTTCACGTAGTAGTAGGGCAAGCATCATCTATTCGTAATGTTGGACGTTGTGTTCAAAGTTCAGGAATTGAATTATCAGGCTTGACATTAGAACCATTAGCGTCATCAGATGCGGTTTTAAGTCAAGAGGAAAAAGAAGCAGGTGTTGCTTTAATAGATATTGGTGGTGGAACAACAGATTTGGCCATTTTCAAAGACGGAATTATTCGTCACACAGCAGTAATCCCCTTTGGAGGAAATGTAATTACCGAAGATATCAAAGAAGGTTGTTCTATTATAGAAAAACAAGCAGAATTATTGAAAGTAAAATTCGGTTCGGCTTGGCCAGGCGAAAACAAAGACAACGAAATTGTTTCTATACCAGGATTAAGAGGTCGTGAACCAAAAGAAATTTCGCTTAAAAACTTATCCAAAATAATTCATGCTCGTGTAGTAGAAATTATTGAACAAGTTTTTACCGAAATCAAACTTTATGGACACGAAGATCCAAGAAAAAAACTAATTGCAGGTATTGTATTAACAGGTGGTGGAGCACAATTGCAACACATCAAACAATTGGTAGAATACATCACTGGAATGGATACTAGAATTGGGTATCCAAACGAGCATTTAGCAGGAAATTCAAGCGAGGAACTTTCAAGTCCATTATACGCTACGGCTGTTGGATTAATGATGAATAGCATCGAAAATCAAACGGAAAGCGCCGTAAAATTTGAAAAATCAGTTCCAGAAAAAGTTTCTTTTCAAAGAGAAAAAATTATAGAACCTGTTCAAGAAGTGTTACAAGAAGTGGTACAAGAAGTTGAAAAAGTAGAAGTAGAATCTACTGAAACTAAAATAAGAAGATCTTTTTTTGAGAAGTATGTAGATAAAATAAAAGACTTCTTAGATAACGCAGAATAAAGAAAATAATAACCGCATAATAATGAATTAATTTCACAACTTCCTTTTCTTTAGAGAGGGTTGGGGTGAGGAAAAACCAAAAAGTATGACAAGCAACTCAGATTTTGGAAACATTACATTTGACTTACCAAAAAATCAATCAAATGTAATTAAAGTAATCGGTGTAGGTGGAGGTGGAAGTAACGCAATCAACCACATGTTTAAACAAGGTATCAAAGGTGTAGATTTCATCGTTTGTAATACCGATGCGCAGGCTCTTGATAATAGTCCTGTTCCTAACAAAATTCAATTAGGTGTTAACCTTACTGAAGGTCTTGGAGCTGGTGCTAATCCTGAAGTTGGGCAACAATCAGCAATTGAAAGCGTTGCTGATATCGAAAAAATGTTGGATAGCAATACCAAAATGGTTTTTATCACCGCAGGTATGGGAGGTGGTACTGGAACGGGTGCCGCGCCTGTAATTGCTCAATTGGCTAAAGAAAGAGATATTCTTACCGTTGGTATAGTAACAATTCCGTTTCAATTTGAAGGAAAATCGCGTCAAGAACAAGCATTAGCGGGTGTTGAACGTTTAAGAAGACAAGTTGATTCATTAATTGTTATCAATAATAACAAGCTTAGAGAAGTTTACGGAAATCTTGGTTTCAAAGCTGGATTTTCTAAAGCGGATGAAGTTTTAGCTACTGCCTCTCGTGGAATTGCAGAAGTTATTACGCATCACTATACTCAAAATATTGACTTAAAAGATGCTAAAACCGTATTGTCTAATAGTGGAACTGCTATTATGGGATCGGCAACAGCTATCGGTGATAACAGAGCCAAAGAAGCTATTATAGCTGCTTTAGATTCGCCATTGTTAAATGATAATAAAATAGCAGGTGCCAAAAACGTATTGTTGCTTATTGTTTCTGGAACTAATGAAATCACAATAGACGAAATTGGAGAAATCAATGATCATATCCAAGCGGAAGCTGGTTTTAATGCTAATATTATTATGGGTGTTGGTGAAGATGAAACACTTGGAGACTCTATAGCAGTTACTATTATCGCTACTGGTTTTAATCCAGAACAACAAAGCGAAATCGTAAACACAGAACCAAAAAAAATCATTCACGCTCTTGAGGATAATCAAAAAATTGAAAGAGACTTAACCGCTGCCAACTTTGTTCCAACAACTCCAGTTATTGAAAATGTAGCTGTAGAAGAAAAAGTAGTTTTCGAACTAGTTGAAGAGTTTGTAGAAGCGCCTCAACCTGTAATTTCAGAAAACGAATTGGTATTTATAACTGATTTAATTAGAAATATTGATGTTGACTTTGAAATCGTTTCGCCTGTCAAAGAAATCGATTTTACTTTTACTAAACCAACTATCGAAATCAATGATATTCCTGTTGTTGATTACAAAGAAGTTGAACAAGTTGCTTTTTCTTTCGACTTACCAATTAGCGAAACTAAATCAGTTGAAGAAAATAAATTTGTTTTTGATTTATCGCCTGAAACCAAAAATATTGACGTAAAAGAAGCTATCGAATTTATTCCTATTACTGAAGTACAAGAAAACGGAATAATAAAATATTCATTAGAAGAATACATGGAAATCGAATCAGATTTAATTGGCTCAAAACCTGTTGCGGCTGTCCAAGAACCAGTTAATGAAGAGCTAAATATCACAATCAAGCAGGTAGAAACAAATGCTGTTACTTCAACGCATGGAACAATTTCGCCAATGGAAATGTCAATCGAAGAAACTTTACGATTCCGTGCCGAAGAAAGAAGACGTAAATTAAAAGAGTTCAATTACAAATTCCACAACAATCCATCAAAAGTTGAAGAGTTTGAAAAAGAACCAGCTTACAAACGCTCAGGTATTGACATCACTACCAACCAAGCGTTAAACAATAATTCGCGCATGTCGTTGGGAACAGACAGTAATGACGATATTCAATTGCGTTCTAATAATTCTTTTCTACACGATAATGTAGATTAAGAACTAAATATCCAAAACCTAACTAACCCGAATTTTCTTCTGAATTTTCGGGTTATTTGTTTTTGTTAGGGTCTAAGCAATCTTCAAATTATTAATAAAAATTTCACTAAATTTGCAAAGCTTATGAGCGAAAGTGTTGGGCTTTTTCGACAAACCATTCTTGTCCGCCGAAGGAGGATTCCTGCTTTCTATTGCAATCTTTTCCTTTTTAAAGAAAAAAGAAAAAGGATTTCCATTGCAAACGAAGTTCACTGAACTCCAATGGAAATAAAAATATGTGAAGTAATCAGTGCTAATTAGCAAACTATAAGTACAAAATCTAAAATCTAATATAAAATGAGTTTATCAGCAAAAATAATGGAAGTAATGAAAGATGCTATGCGTTCAAAAGATACCATCGCATTAGAAGCATTGAGAGCCATCAAATCGGAGTTACTATTAGCGCAAACAGCATCGGGAAGCAAAGAAGATATTTCAGAAGCAGACGAAATCAAAATTTTGCAACGATTAGTAAAAATGAGAAAAGACAGTTTTGAAATCTTCACAGCTCAAAACCGTCCAGACTTAGCCGAACCAGAATTGGCGCAAATCGCTGTAATCGAAAAATTCCTTCCAGCACAACTTTCAGAGACCGAAGTAGAAGCAGTCGTTTCCAAAATCATTTCCGAAACTGGAGCATCAGGCATAGCCTCAATGGGAAAAGTAATGGGACTAGCCTCAGCTCAAATAGGCGGTCAAGCAGAAGGAAAAACCATTTCAGCAATAGTGAAAAAACTTTTAATATAAATGTGAAGTGCAAAATACGAGGTACAAGAAAAAACTTCGTACTTCGTATTTTGTTCCTCGTACCTAAAAAAGGCTGCGTAGTTCAACTGGATAGAATATCAGATTTCGGCTCTGAGGGTTGAGGGTTCGAATCCTTCCGCGGTCACAATTAAATATTTACTAGTCTTAAATAATCGATACAGATTATTTAGGACTAGTCAATTGTTTTTAAAGCAAAGCTTTAAGGAATATTAAGATTTTTATTTAGTTATTTGTTTCAAATCAGCAATGGTAGCAACTGGGTCTTGCGCGCCAAAAACAAAACTACCTGCCACTAAAACATCTGCACCAGCATTAACTAATTTTGAAGCATTTTTATCTGTAACACCACCATCAATTTCAATTAGTGTTGAAGCATTTTTTCTAATAATTAATGCTTTTAGCTTTTCAATTTTTGAATAGGTGTTTTCTATAAATGATTGTCCGCCAAAACCAGGGTTAACACTCATAAGGCATACCAAATCTATATCTTGAATTACATCTTCAAGTAAATCTATAGTAGTATGTGGGTTTAAAGCAACGCCAGCTTTCATTCCTTCCGCTTTTATAGCTTGCAAAGTTCTGTGAAGATGTGTACAGGCTTCATAATGAACGGTAAGGATATTGGAGCCTAATTGTGCAAAAGTTTTAATGTATCGGTCAGGATCAACAATCATTAAGTGAACATCTATTGTTTTTTTAGCATGTTTAGAAATAGCTTCTAAAACGGGCATTCCGTATGAAATATTCGGAACAAAAACACCATCCATAATATCAATATGAAACCAGTCGGCTTCACTGTTATTAATCATTTCGATGTCGCGTTGTAAGTTGGCAAAATCTGCAGCGAGGATAGAAGGTGCAATTAATGTGTTTTTCATTTTGTAGTTAGGTTGTTTTGACAAAGATAGTTTTTAGTTTAAAAGTTTAAAAGTTTATGAGTTTAAAAGTTCGGATATTAGAATAAAATGCAAATTCTCATAAACTCAAGTAAAGTGAACAGAACTAAATTTTGTTTTTCATATAAAGTAAAAAACCTCGGTAATCAGCCGAGGTTTCAATCATCAATCAAAAAACGAACAGTTTTAAACTGTTGTTATCGTGAATTAGGTATTATCCTAAATACGTTTTCAAGATTTTACTTCTTGATGTATGTTTTAATCTGCGAATTGCTTTTTCTTTAATTTGACGTACACGCTCACGAGTTAAATCAAACGTTTCTCCAATTTCTTCTAGAGTCATTGGGTGTTGGTCGCCTAATCCAAAATACAAACGAACTACGTCTGCTTCTCTTGGAGTTAAGGTTTCTAACGAACGCTCAATTTCTGTACGTAAACTTTCGTGAATCAATTCTCTATCAGGATTTGGAGACTCACCAGAGCGTAAAACGTCATAAAGGTTAGAATCTTCACCTTCTACAAGTGGCGCATCCATTGATAAATGACGACCAGAGTTTTTCATAGACTCTTTTACATCATTTACCGTCATATCTAGCTCTTTTGCAATTTCCTCAGCACTTGGTGGACGCTCGTTAGATTGCTCTAATAATGCGTACATTTTGTTGATTTTATTGATAGAACCAATTTTGTTTAATGGCAAACGAACTATACGAGATTGTTCTGCAAGCGCTTGAAGAATCGATTGACGGATCCACCAAACGGCATAAGAAATAAACTTGAAACCACGAGTTTCGTCAAAACGCTGAGCTGCTTTTATCAAACCTAAATTTCCTTCATTAATCAAATCTGGAAGGGTTAGACCTTGATTTTGGTATTGTTTTGCAACAGAAACCACAAAACGTAAGTTAGCTTTAGTCAATTTCTCCAAAGCGCGTTGGTCACCAGCTTTTATTCGTTGCGCTAATTCTACTTCTTCATCAGCAGTAATAAGGTCAACTTTTCCAATTTCTTGAAGGTATTTGTCTAAAGAAGCAGTTTCACGATTGGTTACCTGCTTGGTGATTTTAAGTTGTCTCATGTATATTTTTTTCCTTTACTTTAAAGTGTTCAGATGGTTATACGTAAACGGTTGCAAAAAAGTTACAAAATGAAATGAAAAATTATTTCTTCAAGCTTTTTCAAAATTTCAAAACTTTGCTAAAACCAATATTCAAACTTTAAAACCAATCAGTTTTCAAAATCAAAATCACCCCAATTTATAGGATCATTGTAGTCATCATCACTTGGACGAATTGCGCCTGGTGGATTGAACAATTCCCATTCGTCCCATAAATAATCTGATTTATCAAAACTAGCTACCCAGTCTATAAAGAGTAATCTAAATTCTTCAATTTCTTTGCGAATTAGCTCTACATAATCGTTTGAAGTAAAACCTTCATGTTAGCGCAAACCACCAACAAAAACGTACAAATCCATGGCGCATTGTCTTATGATTGCTGCATTTTGCATTCTTATACTATACAAGCCAACACTACTCTCGCCCGCTAATTTTGAACAAATCATCATGCTATCGCTCATCATCAAGCCAGCTTGCGATTGTAAAAAATCATCTTCTTCTGGAATGGCGTTTACCAAAGCTTCAACTTGTTTAAAAATGGAATCTGCTTTTTGGATTATAGGAGAATCTTCTTTTCTTTTTTTAGGCATTGTTTTAAATATTTTACGAGTATCAAATTTAATTATTTTTGCTTCAAAATTAAAAAACGAAGAGATTAAATTATTTTTAGTTATATATACTTTTTCTAAAAAAAAGTTGAATCTAAAACCAAAAACCCCAACTCAACTAAATGAATTGGGGTCCTTATATTTTGAAAAATTTGAATTATTCCGCTTTAGGAGTAATTTTATTTTCTTCTCTTGGAGGTCTTGGTAAAAGTGCTTTTCTAGAAACTTTCTCTTTTCTAGTTTTTGGATCAACACCTAAGTATTTCACTTGGAATATATCGCCCATATTTACTACATCGGCAACATTTTCAGTTCTTTCCCAAGCTAACTCAGATACGTGTAATAAAACTTCGTTTCCTGGAGCAGCAGTATATTCAACAACAGCACCAAAATCTAACATTTTAATTACTTTTACTTCATAAGCTTCTCCCATTGCTGGTTTGAAGATGATTGAGTCAATTTTAGCTAAAACAGCTGCAATTCCGTCTGGGTCAGTTCCTAAGATTTCAACTACACCTTGCTCGTCAACTTCGTTAATAACGATAGTACAACCCGTAGCTTTTTGTAGTTCTTGAATTACTTTTCCACCAGGTCCAATTAAGGCACCAATAAAAGCACCAGGAATGGTTCGCATGATGATTTTTGGAGCGTGAACTTTAACATCACTATTTGGTTGAGGAAGCGTTTCTAATATTTTACCTAAAATATGCAAACGTCCATCACGAGCTTGAGCCAAAGCTTGCTCCATGATTTCGTATTTCAATCCGTCAATTTTGATGTCCATTTGACAAGCTGTAATTCCTTCAGAAGTTCCAGTTACCTTGAAATCCATATCTCCTAAATGATCTTCATCACCTAAAATATCAGATAAAACCGCAAAACGTTCCCCGTCAGTAATCAATCCCATCGCAATTCCAGAAACTGGACGAATCATTTGAATTCCAGCATCCATTAATGATAATGTTCCAGCACAAACAGTAGCCATTGAAGACGATCCGTTAGATTCTAATACTTCCGAAACCACACGAATGGTATAAGGACAATCAGCAGGAATCATGTTTTTTAATGCTCTTTGTGCCAAGTTTCCGTGACCAACTTCTCTTCTTGAAGTTCCTCTCAATGGACGAGCTTCTCCTGTTGAAAATGGTGGAAAATTATAGTGTAAATAGAATTTTTCTTCTCCTTGTTCAGATGGTGAATCAATTTGGTTTGCTTCTCTAGAAGTTCCTAAAGTTGCTGTTGCCAAAGCTTGCGTTTCTCCACGAGTAAACAGTGCCGAACCGTGAACTGATGGTAAATAATTTACTTCACTCCAGATGTCTCTGATTTCGGTAGTTTTTCTTCCGTCAAGACGAGTTCCTAAATCTAAAGTTACGTTACGAACTGCTTCTTTATTGGTTTTGTAGAAGTATTTAGAAACTAAATCTCCGTTTTCTGCTAATTCTTCTTCTGTAAATAAAGCCTTTACTTCTTCTTTGACAGCATCAAATGCAGCTGAACGTTCGTGTTTAGCCGAACCTTTGCTAGCAATTGCATAAATTTTATCGTAAGATGCTTCTCTAACTTTAGCGTAAATTGCATCGTCTGATTTTTCTTGTTCATATGTACGAACTTCTTTTTTTCCAAATGCTGCTGCCAATCTTTCTTGAGCATCGATTTGTACTTTAATATGTTCGTGAGCAAATTTAATTGCTTCTACCATTTCTTTTTCTGAAATTTCTTTCATTTCTCCTTCTACCATTGCGATAGAATCTCTAGAAGCTCCAATCATCATATCAATATCAGATAATTCTAATTGTGCTCTTGAAGGATTGATGACAAATTTACCATCAATTCTTCCAACTCTAGCTTCAGAAATCAAAGTTTCAAATGGAATGTCAGATAA
The DNA here is from genome assembly GCF_044377315.1 of Flavobacterium sp. GTDB lineage: Bacteria > Bacteroidota > Bacteroidia > Flavobacteriales > Flavobacteriaceae > Flavobacterium. The sequence continues at coordinate 37,509 of NZ_JBILJG010000009.1, read as the reverse complement.
GGCAAGTGCTGCCGAAGCTGCTAAACCTGCTAATGCATCTGGCATAACTTCATCATCATGAGACATTAATTGAATCATAACTTGAACTTCTGCATGGTAATCTGATGGGAAAAGTGGACGTAATACACGGTCAACTAATCTCATTGTTAGCACTTCGCTATCACTCGGACGCGCTTCTCTTTTGAAGAAACCACCAGGGAAACGACCTGCTGCTGCAAATTTTTCACGATAATCTACCGTTAACGGTAAAAAATCGATACCTGGACTTGCTTTTCTTGCGGAAACTACTGTACCTAAGATAACAGTATTTCCAATTCTTACTACTACAGAACCATCGGCTTGTTTGGCCAAACGTCCTGTCTCGATTGTGATGCTTCTGCCATCACCTAAATCGATTTTTTCTACAAATAATTGTGGAATCATAAATTTAATTCTCTAAGTTAAACATGGGTTTTAGTTGTGTTGTTGTTGCGTAGTTATTGCCTAAAACCCAATGAAAAACTATACTTTTTTTATTCTTAACCCTAATGGATATTCTATTTTTATTAAAAAAAAAGAGGCGCGTGAGCACCTCTTTATATTTGAATTATTTTCTAATTCCTAATACTTTTATAATCTCACGATATCTGTTGATTTCGGTTTTCTTTAAGTAGTCAAGAAGACTTCTTCTTTTACCTACCAACTTTACCAACGAACGCTCTGTATTATAATCGTGACGATTTTTTTTCAAGTGCTCAGTTAAGTGATTGATTCTAAATGTAAACAAGGCAATCTGTGCTTCAGATTTTCCTGTGTTTGTTGCTTCTCCGTGTTTAGCGAAGATTTCGGTTTTAACTTCTTTAGTTAAGTACATGCCAATATTCTTTAAATGATTATTATGTATGAACTAGGCGTTTCCTAATTCGTGTGCAAATGTAAAAAATAATTATGAATTACAAATTATGAATTACGAATTATTTTGCAGGTTGAACTTTAATAGGGATTTTATGTGCGAATTTCATTTTAATGCCTCTATATTCGCCAGGGATCCAGTTGTCATATTCGCTAACTACTCGTATAGCCTCATTATCAGATTCAGGATTAATACCTTGTACAATTTCAAAATCGCATAATTTACCAATCTTATCAACGTTGAAACTAAGTATTATTAATTGTTCTTTAAATATTCTTTTCGATACATTATATTTCTTTGTAATGTATTTGTAAAAGTTATTAATTCCTTTTTTTGGTTCTGGTGAAGTATATATTTTTTTATAAGAGTGTTCATTTTTTAATGAATCTATGCTAATGCCAGCAATAAAAACTCCATTTTCATAATTGTCTTTAAAGGTTATTTTTCGTTTTTTATCAGTACCTATCCATATTCCATTTTTATCTCCATTTTTAACAAAACCACTTGAAAATGAATCTTCATCGTCATTAAAATATTCTCCATTACCATTAATTACTTTTTGAACATTATTAGAATCCCAATACTGGTATATTGCAAGTTTACTGAAACTTGATTGTTCTTTGACTTCAAAACATTCACCTTCTAATTTTTTATTTCCATTTTCGTACCAAAAAAATATTTTACCGACATTATTTCCTTTGATATAATTTTGTACAGATTGCTTATTTCCATTTTCGTAGTAATAAATAAATTCTCCTTCTTCTCTTAAGAAATCTTTTGCAGAAGTTTTTCCTTCTTTAAGAATTTTGCCACTTGCATAATATTCTTTAACATTATAGATGCTTTTTTCTTTATAGTATTCCTCAATTACTCTATAAATTTTACACTTTTCTTTTATTGTTTCGTATCCTAAAGAGTCAACATAAATTATCTTGTCAAATATTTTTTGAGAAAACATCTGCAAATTAAAAAGAATTAGTACAAATACTATTTTTTGGAATTTCATATTAGATAAAAATATTAATATAACTTCGCAACTTCTTGATTTACAAATTCCAAAAATACTTCATCTTCATTGGTAAATGGGTCAAGAACATGACTGTCAATATCTATTTGACCAATATTAGTCCCATTTACGAAAAGCGGTACAACAATTTCTGATTTAACCGTAAAGCTACAAGCAATATAGTTGTCTTGTGCTGATACATCAGGAACTACAAAATTTTGATTAGAAACGGCTACTTGACCACAAATTCCTTTTCCAAACGGAATTACAGTATGATCTGTTTCTGAACCAGCATAAGGACCAAGATGCAAGGTTTTAGCTTCGTGATTGGCAAAGTAAAAGCCAACCCAATCGTAATAGCTAATTTCATTTTTTAATAAATTGCATATTTCTTGTAGTTTTTCTTCTTTTGAAAAAGCTTCTTTTGCAACAATTGTACTTATCAATGGTTTTAGTTCTTGAAATGTCATTTTTTTAAATTTTGACAAAAGTATTTAATTAACCCAACTTAAAAATATATAAATTTGTTAAAAATTTTCTAGTGAAGCATTATTTAATCGAATACAAACCTTTTTTATTGTTTTTGGGTAAATTCTTAATCAGTTATTTGATTTTGTCTTTTATTTACCAAAGCTATTTGACTAGTTTTGATGTTAAAAATCATGAAGTTGATGGATTCACACAAGTGGTTTCTAATCAAACAGAAAAATTGCTTTTGTTTTTTGATTGTGATGTAAAAACTATGAAACATCCAACTGAGCCAAGTATAAAACTAAACTACAATCAAAAATGGATTGCAAGAGTTATTGAAGGTTGTAACGGACTAAGCGTTTTAATTTTATTTATCAGTTTTATTATTGCTTTTTCTGGAAAAATAAATCACACTTTAGTATATATTCTTTTTGGAATAATTGTAATTCATACTTTAAACATTGCTCGAATTGCTTTGTTGGTTGTTTTAATGTACCATTTCCCTGATTATAAAGAGTTTCTTCATGGTGTTTTGTTTCCATTGTTGATATACGGAACCGTGTTTTTGCTTTGGATTATTTGGGTTAATAAATTTTCGTTTTATGCTAAAAAATCTTTTGAAAAATAAAGGACGAGTTGGTGTTGGAGTATTTTTAGTAGTATTTTTAATAGCTATAAGAGCTTTTGAGAATACTATTTTTTACGATCCTTTTTTAGATTATTTCAAAGGTGAATATTCTAATTTATCTTTGCCACAAAACAATCCAATAAAGTTATTCTTGAGTTTAGGATTTCGATTTTATCTTAATTCAATGATTTCGTTGGCGTTGTTGTACGTTATTTTTAAAGATAATAAAATCATCAAGTTTTCTATTTTCTTGTTTTCAATTTTTGGAATTATTTTGATGGTAAGCTTCTTTTTTACGCTGAATTTCTTTCCTGCCGAAAAAATGACGTTGTTCTATTTAAGACGTTTCATTATTCAACCAATTTTTCTAATTCTTTTTATTCCAGCTTTTTACTATCAAAAAAAGATGAAATAACATTTATTTATGATTTCAATCCATTCTTTTTCATAACTTTGCCTCATGCAGTTTAAAAAGCACATAAGTTTATTTTTAGCATTTTTTGTTTTGGTTTCCAATTCGGGATTGGCTTTTAATGTGCATTATTGCGAAGGGAAAATTGCCGCGATTTCTTCTGTTTTTTCAAAAGAAGAAGTTTGTGACACGAGCAATAGCGAACTGGCGAAGCAGATGCCTGTAAAAGAAACAAAATCTTGCTGTGCAAAAGAACAAACAACTCATAAAAAATGTTGTTCGGATAAAGAAGTAAAGCTTGAAAGTAAAACAGAGAAAGTAGTTATTAAAACTTTTTCTTTCGACTTACAATCGGTTTTTTTTATTCAGGATTTAAACTCTTTTGATTTTGTTTTTTTACCTAAAACTGTACTAAATCAAAACGTTACTTACTATTGCGATGCTAATGCGCCACCATACTACAAACTCTATTGTCAATTTACGCTTTTTGGTTAAATTTTGATATTTAATTAGTTACAACTATTATAAATATTAAAATTTTAAAACATGAAAAAATATGCGTTTTTCGCAATACTGCTTTTTACAACAATTGCTTTTTCTCAAGAAAATTTAGAGGAAGTAAAGGTAGAAAAAAAGCAAAAAGGAATTAAAAAATCATTATCGCTTACTTCAAACACTACCTTGGTTTCGAGCAAGGAATTGTTAAAAGCGGCTTGTTGCAACCTTGCCGAAAGTTTTGAAACCAATCCATCAATCGATGTTAATTTTTCGGATGCTTTAACTGGAACCAAACAGATCAAAATGTTAGGTTTGACCAGCCCATATTTGATGATTACCGAAGAAAATATTCCGTCGGTTCGTGGCGCCTCACAAGCTTACGGATTGTCATTTACACCAGGAACTTGGGTTGAAAGCATCCAAATTACAAAAGGTGCAGGAAGTGTCGTAAACGGGTATGAAAGCATCACCGGACAAATAAATACCGAATTGCTAAAACCATTAAACGATATTCCGTTTTTTTTAAATGTTTATGGTTCAACCGATTCGAGATATGAATTGAATACGCATTTCAACAAAAAAATATCTGATAAATGGGCAACAAGTTTATTTCTTCACGGAAATACACGTGTTTTGAAAAACGATATGAATAAAGACCATTTTCTAGATAATCCACTTGGCAAACAGGTAAATCTTACCAATCGTTGGCAGTATTCTAATCCTGAAACGGGTTGGACTTCTTTTTTCAATGTTAAATTTATGAACGATGAAAAACAAACGGGCGAATATGATTTTAATCCAGATTTAGACAAATTGACAACCAATCATTGGGGTTCAGAAATAAATACCGAACGACTGGACTTTACTTCAAAAATCGGCTATGTTTTCAAAGAAATGCCATATCAAAGTATTGGTTTTCAGAACGCTCTTAGCAATCATAACCAAGATTCTTATTTTGGTTTAAATCAGTATAATATTAAACAACAGAGTTATTATTCCAATTTAATTTTTAATTCAATCATCAATAATACGATGAATAAATTTTCAACTGGATTGAATTATACTTATGACAAATATGCCGAATTTGTTAATCTAAAAAATGTGAGTAGAATTGATAATTCGGTTGGTGCTTTTTTTGAATATAATTTTGATAACCTTGATAAGTTTAGTTACACACTTGGTGGTCGAATTGATTATCACAATAGGTTAGGGGTTTTTGTTACACCAAGATTGCACGTAAAATATAACCCTTGGGAAAAATCGGTTTTCAGATTTTCTGCTGGACGAGGAAAGCGCGCAGCTAATATTTATGCTGAAAATCAGAATCTTTTTGCTAGTTCAAGAGTGTTTTCAATTATAGATTCTAACGGAAAAGTTTATGGATTAAACCCTGAAATTGCTTGGAACTATGGTTTAAGTTTTTCGCAAAATTTCAAATTTTTTAAAAAAAATGCAGATTTTACAATAGATTTTTATCGAACCGATTTCCAGAATCAAATAGTAGTTGATGTTATGCAAAGTTCGCAACAGGTTTTGTTTTATGATTTAAAAGGAAGTTCGTATGCCAATAGTTTGCAAGTTGATTTTAATTTGGAAATTATAAAGCATCTTAATTTGAGAACGGCTTACAAGTATTATGACATTGCAACCGATTATCTTTCTGGTACTTTTCAGCGACCATTGCAAGCAAAACATCGTTTTTTTGGAAATATTGAATATGAAACTCATATAAGCGATGAAGGGCAACAATGGCGATTTGATGCAACAATTAACTGGCTTGGTAAACAACAATTACCAACAACTAGTGCCAATCCTGTTGAAGATAGATTTCCTAATTTTTCACCTTCATTTTCAACCTTGAATCTGCAAGCAACTTTACAGCAATCAAGTACATTTGAAATGTATTTTGGAGCAGAAAATATTGGAAATTATAGACAAACTAATGCAATTTTAGGAGATCACAATCCTTTTGGTATGTATTTTGACACATCAATTGTTTATGCGCCTGTTTTTGGTCAAATGTTTTATGCAGGGTTACGTTTTAAAATCAAATAAGTCAATTACAATTAAAATATCAAAATTCAAATTCAATAACAATAAAGTTAAAAAAAATGAAATCGAAGATTCACGAATACAAAATAAATAAATATAAAATCATGAGTAAAAATATAATTTTTGGAATGATGTTACTGTTTGTAACACTTTCAACACAAGCACAAGAAAAAAAGAATAAAAATGCAAATTATGATATAGAAGTCAATGGCAACTGCGAAATGTGCAAAAAACGTATTGAGAAAGCTGCTTACTTAGTAAAAGGTGTTAAAAGTGCTGAATGGCATATAGACGATCATACTTTACATCTAATAATTAATGAATCAAAATGTTCTTTGATAGATGTTGAAAAAGCAGTTGCAAAAGTTGGTCATGATACATATAACGTAAAAGCAACAGATGAAGAATATGCTAAACTCCATGGTTGTTGTCAATATGAAAGAAAATAAAGTTAGTTGTTTTATTATTTTGATATAATTACAAAATGAGAAATGAAACACTATGCTTTTAGAAATTGTCTATATAAATCAGCTATTAAATTCAATATCAGGAAGTGATGATATGAATCATACTATTTCAGTATCATTATTGCAAAATTTGATTTTTTATAAAGAATAAAAATATGTTATATTTAAGTCAAAAAATCAAGTAAGATTACTAAATCAAATAAATTATAATTACTTTCACGCTCTAAAATAATACTCAGATTTTTTATGACAAACTTTGATTGGAAACAACTCATCAACCCTGAATTTTATATTCTATTAGAATTTGGTGGTATTAAAATAGGTTTATACGTCGTTTTATTTATCATTTTTGCCGAAACTGGCTTGCTTGCAGGTTTCTTTTTACCAGGTGATAGTTTGTTATTTCTTTGCGGAATATACAGTGAATTATTAATGAGAGAATTTTCATTAGGAAGCGATTTTCTTAATGTTACCTTGTTAGCAACATTAATTTCGCTTATGGGTATTTTTGGAAATATGTTTGGCTATTGGTATGGACAAAAAAGTGGAAATTATTTATTCAAACGCCCCGATAATTTTATTTTTAAAAAGAAATATTTATATGACGCTCAAAACTTTTTTGAAAATCATGGAAGTAAAGCCGTTCTTTTTGCAAAATTTATTCCTATAGTAAGAACTTTTATTCCTGTAATAGCTGGTATTGTTGGAATGGATAAGAAAAAATTCATGTTTTTTAATGTTGTTGGTGCCTTTTTGTGGTCATTTTCATTGATTTTTGCGGGTCATTATTTGTATAAGTTTTTCCTTGATGAGTATCAAATAGATTTGAAGCATTATATCGAATATATTGTAATTGGTATTGTATTGGTAACGACTTTGCCAGTAATTTTAAAGTTTATAAAGAAAAAAGTTCATTTAGATGAATAGAAAATAATTCGAAGTACAAAAAATCCGTCTAGTTCTGCAACAAGACGGATTTTTTTATTTTTAACTTCGTACTTCGTACTTCGTATATTGTAACTCGTACTTAGATTTACATCATGCCTGGCATTCCGCCACCCATTGGCATTCCACCACCTGCGTTTTCTTCTTTAATTTCAACTAAAGCACATTCTGTAGTTAGAATCATTCCAGCAACAGATGCTGCATTTTCTAGTGCTACACGAGTTACTTTTTTAGGATCGATGATTCCAGCTTTTAGCATGTCAACATATTCATCCGTTTTTGCGTTATAACCAAAATCTCCTTTTCCTTCAGAAACTTTTGCTACTACTACTGAACCTTCAAGGCCAGCATTTTCAACAATAGTTCTCAATGGAGATTCAACTGCACGGAAAACAATTTGAATTCCTGTAGCTTCATCAGCATTGTCAGCTTTTATCGATGCTAAAGCATTTTTAGCTCTTAAAAGCGCAACACCACCACCAGCAACAATTCCTTCTTCAACAGCGGCGCGAGTTGCATGTAAGGCATCGTCAACACGGTCTTTTTTCTCTTTCATTTCCACTTCAGAAGCGGCACCAACATAAAGAACGGCTACACCACCAGCTAATTTAGCCAAACGCTCTTGCAATTTTTCTTTGTCATAATCAGAAGTCGTAGTTTCCATTTGACCTTTGATTTGGTTTACTCTATTTTTAATTAAATCTGCATTTCCTGCGCCATTAACGATAGTTGTATTGTCTTTGTCAATTGCAATTTTCTCGGCAGTTCCTAGCATTTCTAATGTTGCATTTTCTAGTGTGTAACCACTTTCTTCTGCAATTACAGTTCCGCCAGTTAAGATAGCGATGTCCTCTAACATTGCTTTTCTTCTGTCACCAAAACCTGGAGCTTTTACAGCTGCAATTTTCAAGGCACCACGAAGTTTATTTACAACTAAAGTTGATAGAGCTTCACCATCAACATCTTCTGCAATAATCAATAATGGTTTTCCAGATTGAGCAACTGGTTCTAAAACAGGCAATAATTCTTTAAGTGAAGAAACTTTTTTGTCGTATAAAAGAATGTATGGATTTTCTAATTCAACATTCATTTTTTCTGGATTTGTAACAAAATAAGGTGATAAATAACCTCTATCAAATTGCATTCCTTCAACAACATCAACATAAGTTTCTGTTCCTTTTGCTTCTTCTACAGTAATTACACCTTCTTTTCCAACTTTTCCAAAAGCAGTAGCGATTAAATCACCAATAACTTCATCATTATTAGCAGAAATAGAGGCAACTTGTTTGATTTTTTCTGATGAAGAACCAACTTCTTGAGCTTGTTTTCCTAAATCTTTTACAATTGCTTCAACAGCTTTATCAATACCACGCTTTAAGTCCATTGGGTTTGCACCAGCAGCCACGTTTTTCAATCCTTCTTTTACAATTGCTTGTGCCAAAACGGTTGCAGTTGTAGTTCCATCTCCAGCTAAATCGTTAGTTTTTGAAGCTACTTCTTTAACCATTTGAGCGCCCATATTTTCCAATGGATCTTTCAATTCAATTTCTTTTGCAACGGTAACACCATCTTTAGTAACGTTTGGTCCACCAAATGATTTTCCAATAATTACATTACGACCTTTTGGTCCAAGAGTTACTTTAACTGCATTTGCCAATGCGTCAACGCCACGTTTTAATCCGTCACGTGCTTCAATATCAAATTTTATATCTTTTGCCATTTTTAATTTTTGTTTAATGTTTAAAGTTGTTTAATGTTTAAAGTTTTATTTACAGGATTCAAACTTGAAACCAGAAACTTGAAACAAAATTTAGATTATTGCTAGAATATCATCTTCACGCATGATTAAGTAATCTTTTCCGTCAAATTTTAGATCGGTCCCTGCATATTTTCCATAAAGAACGCTATCGCCAACTTTTACAGTCATTGGTTCGTCTTTTTTTCCATTTCCTACTGCTACAACAGTTCCTTTTTGAGGTTTTTCTTTGGCAGTGTCAGGAATGATAATTCCAGAAGCTGTTTGCGTTTCGGCAGCAGCTGGTTCAACTATTACTCGGTCTGAAAGAGGTTTAATGTTTAAACTCATAATCAATATATTTTAATTAAGTTATAATTTAATTGTTACATTCGTTATTTCAGAAATTATGCCAACACTTAAAAACTGACATTTTGCCAAAAAAAATGCCAGCTTTGACAGGCTGGCATTTCAATTTATTTATTTTTGAATATTATTTTACAGGAGCAACAGGAGCAGTTGAAGTTGGTGCTTTTTCTGCTGGCGTATTTGTTTTAGCTGGCGCAGGAGCTTCTGTAGTATCAATTATTTTAGAATCTGAATCGCTTAATGAACCTGTAAAGCTCAAACTTGATAATAAAATTAATGCCATTAATACAGATGCTAATGTCCATGTGCTTTTGTCTAAAAAGTCAGTTGTTTTTTGAACCCCACCAAGCATTTGTGATCCACCAATAGAAGAAGATAAACCACCTCCTTTAGGATTTTGAACCATAATGACGATGATTAATAAAAAACTAACTATAGTTATAAGAACTAAAAAAATTGAAAATGTGCTCATTGTTATGTATTATTTTGTTGTAAATTTTTAATATCTAAAATTCGGTCTGCAAAGAAACTACTTTTTTCTGGATATTTCAAAATTAATATTTCATAAGCTTGAATTGCTTTTTGATATTTATGTTGTTCCAGATAAACGCGTGCTAAAGTTTCGGTCATCAAATAGGAATTATCTTCTTTTGAAGGCTCGAAAATAAAGGCTGAGACAGAAGTATTTGATTTAATTGGTGGGATTTTTGGATTGGCTTCAATGAATTTATCGATTAACTCATTTTTTTTTTGTTTTTCTATATCAGTTTCAGAAATTTCGCTTGCCATTGTATTTTCTTCTCTAATTATAGGTTTTACCTTTGCCAATTGCAGCCATTCCTGAAAAGAATATTTCTCTTTTGAGGAGAATTCAAGTGGTTTTCCTATTTCTAAGTTTTCTTTTGCTATTTCAAAGACGGGATCAGCAACTGTTAAAATTTCTTCATTTTCTTCAATCTCGTTTCCAGAGGCTTTTATAGAATCAATAATTGATTGTTCAATTTTATATGGAGCGACCACAACGCTATTTTCGACTTGAATTTCTAAAATTTCGGTTTCATTTGCAGATTTTTTTTCTTCATTAATAGTTATAAACTCATCAGAAGTTATAAAATCGAACAAAACGCTTCTATCGGTTGTGTGTGCAGCAGTAACTTTTAGAGCATAATTATATTTGAAACTATTTTGATTATATAATCCTTTTAAATAAAGTGCACGAGCAGGTTGAAAATAGGGAAACTCTTGTACAACATTTTCCAACGCCGATGTTTGTTTATCATTGACAAAAAATGGTTTGTTGAGTAAAGTTGTAATTTCCGAGGTTGTCATATTTTAATTTAAAGCTGTAAAATTATGAAAATAAATTACCATTTAGCCAGTGTATCATTAAAAATATCTTGTGTAATTCTTTCAAAAATTTCTTCTAGAGCATTGTCTAATTCTCTTCCTATTAATTGTGAAGAGGCAGGATAGTCATAAAAGAAAGAATATCTTTTTTCAAAATCGTCTGTATCCTTGTTTTTATTGCTATATCTTAAATTTACGGCAATTGTAACTCTGTTTTGTGCGGCTTTAATGTCGGCAGTTGCAGTCATTGGCGTGATTCTGAAATCTACAATTTCACCTTCGTAAAGTAAGTCGCCACCAGAACTAATCAGGTTAAGATTGGTTTGATTTTGAATTAAGTCTTGTAAGCGCAAGGTAAAAGTTCTTTCGATTCCAGGTTGCACAATTTCTGCATTATTCTGAAAATAATTTACCTGAAATGTTTTGGCATCAATTTTTCCTGTTCCTGTAAAATTATAAACCGAACAGCTATTTATCGAAAACAAGCCAATAGTGGCGAGTATTAAATATATTTTTCTCATAAATTTAGTATTCAAATTTCTTCCATCTTCCAGCCTCAAAAGTACAATTTTAGAATATAATTCTTTTACAAATCAAATTGTTTTATCTTTCTATACAAAGTTCTTTCCGAAATACCCAATTCATCGGCAGCTGCTTTTCTTTTTCCTTTGTTTTTTTCTAATGATTTTTTTATTAGTTCGATTTCTTTTTGTTCTAATTTTAGAATCTCTTCTTCTTCAACTGTTTCTGCAAAAAGGTAATTATCATCGTTTTCTTGAAAATCGTCTTCTTCGTTTTGTGCTTTATATTCAGGTTTATAAACAGCAGTTCTTGGTTCTTCTTCAAATGAAATTTCACTTTCGTTTGAACCATAAATTTTCTGAATCAAATTGGTATTGATTTCCTGAACTTTTGCCGAACCGTTTTTCATCAATTCGAGCGTAAGTTTTTTCAAATCATTCAAATCACTTTTCATATCAAAAAGCACTTTGTATAAAATATCTCTTTCGGTAGAAAAATCATTTTCCGCTTTTTTTCCGCTTATAACCGAAGGCAAATTGTTTCCTTCTTGTGGCAAATAAGATAAAAGTGTATTGGCAGAAACATCGCGATTAGTCTCTAAAACAGAAATTTGTTCGGCAACATTTCTCAATTGACGAATATTTCCGCTCCATCTGAATTTTTGCAAAACTTGAACTGCATTTTCATCTAATTTTAATGGAGGCATTTTGTATTTATGAGCAAAATCGGCCGAAAATTTTCTGAAAAGCAAATGAATATCGTCTTTTCGTTCACGAAGCGGCGGCAAAGTAATATCAACTGTGCTCAAACGATAATACAAATCCTCACGAAATCTCCCTTTTTCGATAGCGTCAAATAAGTTGACATTGGTTGCAGCAACAATACGAACATTGGTTTTTTGAACTTGGGAGGACCCCACTTTAATAAATTCGCCATTTTCAAGAACACGAAGCAATCGCACTTGTGTTGTCAATGGTAATTCTCCAACTTCATCAAGAAAAATTGTTCCACCATCGGCTACTTCAAAATAACCTTCACGAGTTCCTGTTGCGCCTGTAAAGGCACCTTTTTCATGTCCAAAAAGCTCACTGTCTATTGTTCCTTCTGGAATGGCACCACAGTTTACGGCAATGTATTTTCCGTGTTTTCTATGCGAAAGCGAATGAATTATTTTAGGAATATTTTCTTTTCCGACACCGCTTTCACCAGCCACCAAAACCGAAATATCAGTAGGAGCAACCTGAATAGCTTTTTCTATTGCGCGATTGAGCTTTGGATCGTTTCCAATAATCTCAAATCGTTGTTTTATACTTTGTACTGTTTCCATATTTATTTCGTAAAGAGAGGCAATCTCATTCTTTTATTTTTGCCACAGATTCAAAGATTTTTTTAATATTTACAATCTGTGAATCTGTGGCAAAATTTTTAATTCATTTCACTGTAACCAACTGTTGCACCAATCAGAGTTCCGCTAGTACAATTGGTTATTTTTACATTTACGAAATCTCCAATTTTGTAATTTTCTTTTGGAAAAACTACTGTGATACTTTGCGAATTTCTTCCAGCCCAATCATTTGGTGATTTTTTGGATTCTTTTTCTATTAAAACTTCTACTGTTTGTCCTAAGAATTCCTGTGTTCTAAAAGTGCTGTGTTTTCTTTGTAAATCGACAATTTCTTGTAATCTTCTAAATTTGGTTTCTTCTGGCACATCATCTTCCATTTTTCTGCCAGCTAGTGTTCCTGGTCTTTCTGAATAAGCATACATGTATCCAAAACTATATTTCACACGCTCCATCAAACTCAAAGTGTCCTGATGATCTTCTTCGGTTTCTGTAGGAAAACCAGCTATCATGTCTTGTGTTATGCAACAGTTTGGAATGATAGTATTGATTTTATTGATTAATTCAATATACTCTTCGCGAGAATGTAAGCGATTCATTTCTTTTAAAATACGATTGCTTCCCGACTGAACAGGCAAGTGAATATGCTTGCAAATATTTGGATGTTTGGCTATTACATGTAAAACTTCTTCATGCATATCTTGCGGATTTGAAGTAGAAAAACGGATACGCATTTTCGGAAAAGCTACTGCAACCATTTCTAGTAACTGATCAAAACCAACGGCTGTAGCTTTTTGCATATCGGTTGCTTTGTCAAAATCTTTTTTCAATCCGCCACCATACCATAAATAGCTATCCACATTTTGACCTAAAAGTGTAATTTCTTTGAATCCTAGACTCCATAAATCCTGAATTTCTGTCATTATACTTTGAGGTTCACGACTGCGTTCACGACCGCGAGTGAATGGCACAACACAAAACGTACACATATTATCACAACCACGTGTGATTGAAACCAATGCGGTAATTCCGTTGCTCATTAATCTTACGGGCGAAATATCTCCGTAAGTTTCTTCTTTGGATAAAATTACATTTATAGCATCACGACCCTCTTCAACTTCGGCTAATAAATTTGGCAAATCCTTGTAAGCATCTGGACCAACAACCAAATCGACAATTTTTTCTTCTTCAAGAAACTTTTCTTTCAATCGCTCGGCCATACAGCCAAGAACACCGACTTTCATTTTAGGATTTACTTCTCTTTTGACAGCATTGTATTTTTCCAATCGTTTTCGAATGGTTTGTTCTGCTTTGTCTCTTATTGAGCAAGTGTTTACCAAAACCAAATCGGCTTCTTCTAAAATTTGTGTTGTATTGTAACCGCCATTAACTAAAATAGAAGCCACGATTTCGCTATCAGAAAAATTCATAGCACAACCATAACTTTCAATATAAAGTTTTTTGGTGTTTTCTTTTTTAGTTTCAAGAACTAAACTTTGTCCTTGTTTGTTTTCTTCAATAATCTTTTCCATAAGTCAAATTCTTTGGCAAAGATAATACTAAATTATAAAATCTGACAAGATGGCAGATGTGATTTAACAAAAGTTTTTAGAATTTGATCTGTTATAAGATTATTTTAATCTCTAATAAATAAGGCTTAACTTATCGTTAAAAAACTCAAATTTTCGATTAAAAACACAATATTTAAAAAAAACTTCTACTTTTGCCGAACAAACAAATGTGATATGGCAAAGAATTTAGTTATCGTAGAGTCACCAGCAAAGGCAAAAACAATCGAAAAATTTCTTGGAAGTGATTATCAAGTAGAATCAAGTTATGGGCATATTGCCGACTTGCCTTCTAAAGAAATTGGAGTAGATGTTGCAAATGGATTTAAACCCAAATATGAAGTTTCGCCCGACAAAAAAGCGCTGGTAAGCAAATTGAAAACGTTAGCTAAAAATGCCGATATGGTTTGGTTAGCATCCGATGAGGATCGAGAAGGAGAAGCTATTTCATGGCATTTATCAGAAGAATTAAAATTAGATAAAAACAAAACCAAAAGAATTGTTTTTCACGAAATTACCAAAAATGCAATACTTAAAGCAATCGATAATCCTCGTGAAATTGATTATAATTTAGTAAACGCTCAACAAGCAAGAAGAGTTTTAGATAGATTGGTTGGATACGAATTGTCTCCTGTTTTATGGAGAAAAATTAAAGGTGGTCTTTCCGCTGGCCGAGTGCAATCGGTTTCTGTTCGACTTATTGTTGAAAGAGAACGCGAAATCCAAAATTTTAAAGCTGTAGCAAGTTATTCAGTCGTTGCAGAATTTTTAAACGAAGCAGGAAGATCATTTAAAGCTAAATTGCCAAAAAATTTCTCCACTAAAAAAGAAGCCGAAGATTTTTTAAATAAAAACATTGGTTCTATATATAAGGTAGCCGATTTAGAAACCAAACCTACCAAAAAGACACCTGCTGGTCCATTTACAACTTCTACTTTACAACAAGAAGCAGCTCGTAAATTATATTTGCCAGTTGGAATTACTATGCAGTTAGCACAACGTTTGTACGAAGCTGGTTTAATTACCTATATGAGAACTGATAGTGTCAATCTTTCCAAAGAAGCAATTGATGCAGCTCAGGCTGAAATTATTAAGTCGTATGGAAAAGAGTTCTCAAAACCAAGAACTTTTGCAAACAAAAGTAAAGGTGCTCAAGAAGCTCACGAAGCTATTCGTCCAACAGATATGTCTCGACATACAGTTAATATTGATAGAGATCAAGCTCGTTTATATGATTTAATTTGGAAAAGAACATTAGCTTCTCAAATGAGCGATGCCGAATTAGAAAGAACAAATGTTAAAATTGAAGCCAACAATCATAGCGAAGTTTTTGCGGCTTCTGGTGAAGTTATAAAGTTTGAAGGATTTCTAAAAGTTTACTTAGAAGGTCATGACGATGATGATGATGAACAAGAGGGAATGTTACCAGCCTTAAAGCTTAACGAAAAACTTCAAAACAATAATATTACTGCAACCGAGCGATATTCTAGACCAGCTTCAAGATACACTGAAGCTTCTTTGGTAAAAAAACTTGAAGAATTAGGTATTGGTCGTCCGTCAACTTATGCTCCAACTATTTCTACCATTATCAATAGAAATTATGTGGAAAAAGGAAATCTTGAAGGTCAAGAACGAAAATATACACAGTTAACATTGCAATCAGGCCAAGTTAGCGATAAAGTTCTTAAAGAAAATACTGGTTCCGATAAAGGGAAATTAGTTCCAACTGATATTGGTACAATCGTAACGGATTTTTTGGTTAAAAATTTTGAAACTATTTTAGATTATAATTTTACAGCAAAAGTTGAGCAAGATTTTGACGAAATTGCCGAAGGAAATATAGAATGGTCAAAAATGATGAATGAATTTTATTCTCATTTTCATCCAAATGTTCAAGATGTTGAAAAAAATGCAGATCGCGAAAGTGGTGAAAGAATTTTAGGGAAAGATCCAAAAACAGGAAAACAAGTTTCAGTTCGTTTAGGAAAGTTTGGGCCAATGGCTCAGATAGGAGAAGCCGAAGATGAGGATAAACAATTCGCAAGTTTACGCCAAGATCAGAATATTGGAAATATAACCTTAGAAGATGTTTTGAATTTATTTTTACTTCCAAAAAATTTGGGTGTATATAAAGGAGAAGAAATTGAAGTTAATAATGGTCGATTTGGGCCGTATGTTCGTTTTGGAAAACAATTTATTTCATTGCCAAAAGGAATGGATCCAATCGATGTGACTTTGGAAACAGCTCAAGGTTTAATTAGTGAAAAAGAACAAGCGGATGCTCCAATAGCAATTTATAAAAATGAACCTGTTCAAAAAGGGACTGGTCGTTTCGGGCCATTCATCAAATGGAACGGAATTTTCATAAATGTTAGCAAGAAATATAATTTTGATAATCTTTCACAATCAGACGTTGCCGAATTGATTGAAGATAAACTTCAAAAAAACATTGATAAAGTAATTCATAACTGGGAAGCTGAAGGAATTTTGGTTCAAAAAGCACGCTGGGGACGAAGTGAAATCACCAAAGGAAAAATCAAAATAGAACTTAGTAAAGATATTGATGCTTCTAAATTAACTTTGGCGCAAGTGCAAGAAATGATTCAGAAAAAAATGCCAGCTAAAAAAGCTCCTGCAAAAAAAGCAGCCACTAAGAAACCAGCAGCCAAAAAAACTACAGTAAAAAAGAAATAATAAATGGAATTTGATTTTCTTGAACCAATAGATACTGATTTGCTTATCGAATTAAAAAATCTTTCTTCGCAACATTTAGCGAGCAAAGTTGTTTTTCATTCGGATGAGAGTTTTCCAGATATTGATAAAGTTCAGATTGCAATTATTGGTGTTCTTGATAATAGAGGAAATAATAAGTTGAATGATGAAGTGAATTTGACTTATGTTAGAAAACAATTCTATTCGCTTTACCCAGGTAATTGGTTGTCTTCTATTGCTGATTTAGGTGATATAAATGCAGGAAATTCAATTGAAGATACTTATTATGCTTTACAAAGTATTATTTCTAAATTAATAAAGAGAAAAATTACACCTATAATAATCGGTGGCTCTCAAGATTTGACCTATTCTTTGTACAGAAGTTATGATAATTTAGATCAAATGGTAAATTTAGTTACTATTGATAATAAATTTGATTTTGGAAAACAAGAAGATACCGTTTCTGCAGAATCGTATTTGTCTAAAATTGTTATCGATGAACCAAACAATTTGTTTAATTATACAAATGTTGGTTTTCAAACTTATTATAATTCACAAGAAGAAATCGATTTGATTGAAAAAATGTTTTTCGACGCCTATAGATTAGGTGATATTTCTAATAATATAGCATTAGCTGAACCTGTTTTTAGAGATGCAGATTGTGTAAGTATAGATTTGTCTTCGGTTAAGTCATCAGATTCTGGTAATTTCAGTTTCTTTCAGCCTAATGGGTTTGACGGTAAAGAAATTTGTGCTCTAGCAAGATATTCAGGGATTAGCGATAAGGTTTCTTTGTTCGGAATCTTTAATCATAATAGTAGTGAAAAAGAAGCTGTTTTGATTTCACAAATATTATGGTACTTTATTGAAGGCTTTAATTATCGTTCAAATGAATATCCATTTGGAAGCAAAGAAAATTATTTAAGATATATTATCCCGTTTGATGAAGAAGAGTTAATATTTTATAAAAGTAATAAAACAGAAAGATGGTGGTTAGAAATTCCGCAACAAATTTCAAATTCAAACAATAAAACAAAAAAACAAGCGTTATTACCATGTTCTTATGAAGAATATTTACAGGCATGTAACCATGAATTTCCAGAAAGATGGTGGAAATTTCAAAGAAAGAATATGACATAAGTAGTTTTTAGGTATTTTATAAAATCTCAAAGTGTTTAAAGATAAGGTTTTTCAACGGCTTTTTTGTAGAATTATCGGTTTTTTTTCGCATTTTATCGATAAAATATTTTTTAGTTTTAATAATTAATTCTACTTTTGGTGCATGAAAATAAATTTATTAGAATAATTGTTTTTTTAAAAAATAATAAATAGGTTTACGCCCTCAAATTATGAATACAATAAAAACCCAAAATTATATGAAGAAATTCATTGCATTTACATTATTTTCAGCTCTTTTGGTAGGCTGCGGCGGATCAGGAGATAAAGGCGAGTTAGTAGGAGCTAAAGGAAGAAAGTGGTATCCAGAGAAGCCATTTGGTATGTCTTTGATTCCAGGAGGGTCATATATTATGGGTAAATCAGATGACGATTTGGCTAATATTGGTGATGCTCCAACTAAAACTGTTACAGTTCGTTCTTTTTATATGGATGAAACTGAAATTACTAATAGTGAGTATCGCGAGTTTGTAGAATGGGTAAAAGATTCTACCATTCGTGTTCGTTTAGCAATCATGGCTGATGAAGTTGGTGGTGGTGGTGCTACTGCGGGCGGTGGTAAAAGTGGTAAATCTACCGGAAGTATTGGGGACTTTGCATTTAATGATGCAGAACCAGAAAAAATGACACCCTATGATAAGTATATGTATGAAAACTATTATAGTATTGGCACAAGTGAAGATCCTTATGCAGGTAGAAAATTAAATAGAAAAGTAAAATTAGTTACTGATACTTCTAAATATCCGGATGCTTACTATGTTGAAGTAATGGATAGTATGTATGTGCCAATTGCTGAATCATTTAATGGCTTGAGAACTATAGATGTTTCTAAATTGAAATTCAGATACTCTTGGATGGATATTCAAGCAGCTGCAAAAGCTAAAGTTGGAAAAAGAAAAGACTTTATTAAAAATGAACAGGTTGAAGTTTATCCTGATACTACTGTTTGGGTTAAAGATTTCTCTTACTCATATAATGAACCAATGCATAATGACTATTTATGGCACCAAGCATATGGTGATTATCCTGTAGTTGGTGTTAAATGGACTCAGGCTAAAGCGTTTTGTGCTTGGAGAACTTTAAAGAAAAATACTTTTATTAAGCAAAAAACAAAAGGCAGAGACTTGATAAACACTTTCAGGTTACCAACTGAAGCAGAATGGGAATATGCTGCTAGAGGTGGTTTACAATCTGGAGCTTACCCATGGGGAGGTCCATATACAAAAAATGATAGAGGTTGCTTCTTAGCAAACTTTAAGCCAAATAGAGGTGATTATGCAGCAGATAATTCATTATATACTGTAGAGGCAAAATCATATGATCCTAATGGTTATAATTTATACAATATGGCAGGTAACGTTGCTGAGTGGACTGATTCCGCTTATGATGCAAGTGCTTATGAATATGTTTCTACTATGAATCCAAATGTTCAAGATAACAAAAATAAACGTAAAGTGGTTCGTGGAGGTTCATGGAAAGATGTTGCTTATATGCTACAGGTGAGTACAAGAGATTTCGAATACCAAGATACAGCAAGAAGTTATATTGGCTTTAGAACTGTTCAAGATTACATGGGAACAAACATTACTTCTACTAATAAAAGGAGATAATTATATTAACAAACCTAAATTAAACTAACAAAAAAATTTTTATTATTATGGCATTATTAAGCAAAAAAGCAATGAACTTTGCATACGGTATGGGAGCTGCGGTTGTAATCGTTGGAGCATTATTCAAAATTACGCACTTTGAGTTAGGTCCTTTAACAGGAACTTTAATGCTTTCTATTGGACTTCTAACTGAAGCATTAATCTTTGCTTTATCAGCGTTTGAACCTGTAGATAACGAATTAGACTGGTCATTGGTATATCCAGAATTAGCAGGTGGTGAAGCTAAAAAGAAAGCTCCAAAAGAAGATGCGCAAGGGATGCTTTCACAAAAGCTAGATGCGATGCTAAAAGAAGCTAAAATTGATAGTGAATTAATGTCAAGCTTAGGAAATAGTATAAAAAACTTTGAAGGTGTTGCAAAAGCAATCTCTCCAACGGTTGATTCTATTGCAGGACAAAGAAAATATGCTGAAGAATTATCTACAGCTGCTGCACAAATGGAATCATTAAACAGTTTATACAAAGTGCAATTAGAAAGCGCTTCAAGAAATGCTCAAATAAACAACGAAGTTGCTGAAAATAACTTGAAATTAAAAGATCAAATGCAATCATTAACATCTAACTTATCTTCATTGAATAATGTTTATGGTGGAATGCTTTCTGCAATGAGTAATAAACAATAAAATTAGTTTTTTAACTATATAAATTATTAACAAACTAATTAAGAAAAAATGGCAGGAGGAAAATTAACCCCTAGACAGAAGATGATTAACCTGATGTACTTGGTTTTCATCGCGATGTTAGCAATGAATATGTCCAAAGAAGTTTTGTCTGCTTTTGGATTGATGAATGAAAAATTTGATGCAGCTAATATATCTGCTCAAAGCACAAATGACGGTATGTTAGCCGCTTTAGTAAAAAAAGCAAGTGAAGATTCTCACTTTACCCAAGCTGCAGTTGATGCTAAAAAAGTATCTTCTTTGACTAAAAGCTTTTATGATTATGTAGGTTCTATCAAATCTGAAATCACTAAAGGTGTTGAAGTTGATAAAGAAACTGGAAAAATGCCTTATGAGTCTATGGATAAAGCGGATGTTATTGATCAGATGTTTTTTAATGGAGAAGGTTATACTCCTAAAGGAACTGAATTTATTACTAATTTTAATAAATATGTTACCGATATGAAAGCGGTAATCGGAAGTAATTCTAAATTGAATGGAGTTCTTTCAGAAATCACTACTAAATTTAAGACTACAGATGTTAAAAATAGGGAAGGTGTAGCTATTAAATATTTAGAATACCATTTTAAAGGTTTTCCTTCAATTGCCTCTCTTGCTAAGCTTACTTCATTTCAAAATGATGTTAAGAAAGCTGAAGCTGATGTTTTTAGTATTCTATTAGGTAAAGCTGCTGTTGAGGCTTCTTCTATGAAGAATTTTACCGCATTGGTTGTTCTTGACAAAAGTGCTTATTTTCAAGGAGAACAAGTTACCGGAAAAGTTGTTTTAGGAAAATATGATGAAAATACCAAACCAACCTCTTTTCAGGGTCCTGGTAAAATTGTTAACGGTCAAGCTATTATATCTATGACTGCTGGTGCTGTTGGAGAACAATCAATAAATGGTAAATTTACTTTTGTTCAAGATGGTGAGACAATTCCTTTGCCTTTTGAAGGTAAATATGTTGTTGTTCCAAGACCAAATTCTGCTACAATTTCTGCTGACAAAATGAATGTTGTTTACCGTGGTGTTGTTAACCCAATATCTGTATCTTTTGCTGGTATAGGTGAAGATAAAGTTTCTGCATCTGCGCCTGGTTTATCTCCAGCTGGTAAAAAAGGTAAGTATAATATGAGTCCAGGTGCTGGTACTGAAACAACTATTGTTGTAACTGGTAAGCTTCCAAATGGTCAAACGGTTTCTGATAAAAAAACTTTTAGAATTAAAGGTATTCCTGCACCAGCTGGAACTGTTAGAGGTGAAGATGGGGTTGTTAAAGGACCAAAGTCAAGTTTGATGGTTTCTACTGTAGGAGCAAAGATGTTAGATTTTGATTTTGAAGTTTCATTAAACGTAGTTGGTTTCAATTTTAAAATTTCTGGACAACCAACAGTTGTAGTTCAAGGAAATAAAATTAATTCACAATGTGCTGCAGTTTTATCTAAAGCTAGTAAAGGTGATCAGGTAACAATTTCTGAAATTAAAACTAAATTAGTCGGATCTACTTTAATGTTGCAAAAAACTTCTCCTGTAATTTACGAAATACAATAATAATTTAAGTTTTACGTTTACTTAAATAACTTACAAATCTTATAAAGATGAAAATTAAAAATTTAGTAATAGCTTTAACAATAACTTTTGGAAGTTTAACTACTTTCGCTCAGTCAAATTTGCTTAATGCAAAAACGCCTGACGAAATTGGTAAAAAAACAGAAGCTCAATTAAAATCTGATAATGACAATCCACTTGCTTATGGATATGTGCACGACAGAGATGTATTGATGGGGAAAACTACTTGGGAAATAATTGACCTTGATGAAAGAATCAATTTTCCTTTTTACTATCCTGTTGATAGTGCAAACATTGGTAAAGACAGACGTTCTTTATATGATGTATTGACTAAAGCTATGAAAGAAGGTAAAATTACTGAGGTATACACTGATAGTTATTTTAATTCCAAAAAATCTTTAAAAGATATCGAAGCTTCTTTAACTAAAATTGATACTACTAATCCAGGTAGAGAGCAATTAAATGCTGGTTTACCTATTTCTCCTGAATATATTGTTAAAATAGATTTGTCTGCTTATGATGTTTCAGATTATAAAATAAAAGGTTTTTGGTATTTTGATAAGCGTCAAGGTGAATTAAAATATAGACTTCTAGGTATATGTCCAGTAACCCCTGATGTTTATACTATTGGTGCTGAAGAGCAAGATTATATTGAATTATTTTGGGTTTACTTTCCATCAGCAAGAGAGGTTTTGCATAATGCGTACGCATTTAACGATAGAAATACAGCAATGCCTTTCTCTTTTGATAGATTGTTAAATTCTAGAAGATTTAATGCAGTTATTTACCAAGAAGAAAACGTGTATGGTGATAGAAGAATTGATAAGTATATGAAAGACAATGCTCAAAATCAATTACTTGAATCTGAAAGGGTTAAGAGCAAAATTCGAGATTTCGAGCAAGATATGTGGAGCTACTAGTTTCATTTAATAATAATTTACAACTCTCATTAGTTTAGGCTAATGAGAGTTTTTTATTTAGGAAATTTATGTTAGATTATATTATTGTTGGTAGTGGTTTGGCTGGATCGTCTTTTGCGGAAGTAACTTTAAATGCTAAAAAGAGGATAATTGTTTTTGAAAATAAATCACATAATTCTAGTAAAGTGGCTGCTGGTTTGTACAATCCTGTTGTTTTAAAAAGATTTACAGCAACGCCAGAAGCAAAAGAACAGCTGGATCTTTTGAATATTTTTTACAGAAATATAGAAAACAAATTGAACTGTAAATTTCTTTTTGAATTACCTGTTTTGAGAAAGTTCTTTTCAGTTGAAGAGCAAAATAACTGGTTTACAGCTTCTGATAATCCGCTATTGACTCCATTTTTAGCTGCTAATTTAGTAACTAACAAGTTTGATGGCGTTGACTCACCTTTTGATTATGGTCGGGTTTTGCATACTGGATATTTAGATTCGGCAATCTTTATTGATTCTTATAGAGAATTTCTAAAGTCGAATTCATTGCTAATTGAAGACTCTTTTGAACATGAGCAACTTCAGTTTGAAGACGATTTAATTGTATATAAAAATTACAAAGCAAAACATATTGTCTTTGCTGAAGGATTTGGAATGCATTCTAATCCATTTTTTAAATTTTTGCCTCTTGACGGAACAAAGGGTGATATTTTACTTATTAAAGCGCCTAATTTGAGTTTTGAAGTAATTATAAACGCAAGTGTTTTTATTCTTCCTATCGGTAATCATTATTTTAAAGTTGGAGCTACGTACAATTGGCATGATAAAACTACGTTACCAACTGATGAAGGCAAACAAGAGTTAGTTGCAAAATTAAAAGAAATTATCAATTGTGATTTCGAAATTATTGAGCATCTGGCAGGTATAAGACCAACTGTTCGTGATAGAAGACCACTTTTAGGAACGCATTCTGAGCATAAAAATATGCATATTCTAAACGGATTAGGAACCCGTGGCGTAATGCTAGCCCCTTATTTGGTAAAAGCACTTTTTGAAAATATTGAATTCGGAAAAGAATTAAAACCAGAAATGGATATTAAAAGATTTAAAAAGAAGAATTAATCTTTTGCTTTGTCATATGAAACAAACATGTTAATATAGGTGTTTCTAGATAGTCTCGCTATAAAAGGCATTAGAAGGATCAATCCAATAATAATTACTATAAATGATGTCACTAAACTTAAGCCTAAAAATACTTTTGAAATAATAAAGAAAGCAACGCCAAAAGCTACCGAATAACCATAACTCACATACATAGCTCCATAAAAAAAGGCAGGTTCAATCATGTATCTCATATTACAATGACTGCAAGTATCATGCATCTTGTATAAATTCTTCAGATTGTATGGGTTTTTATCCACATACATGCTTTCATTTTGACATTTAGGACAAGTTCCTGTTAAAATACTATATAATTTGGATCCTTTTTTTAACATTTGCAAAAATTTTTCTGTAAAGGTAAGTCTTTGTAGTTTTACTAATGTAACAAATATTACAATAATCAAAATAAATAAGAGTCTAGAGTTTAAATTTTTAATATGATTTTAAACTTTTAAACCCTTAAACCCTTAAACTTTTAAACTCATAAACATACTAAATGCTAAACATACATAATTTATCGATTTCTTTTGGTGGAACTTATCTTTTTGAAGAAGTAACCTTCCGAATGGGAGCAGGCGATAGAGTAGGACTTGTCGGAAAAAATGGCGCAGGAAAATCTACCATGCTTAAAATTTTAGCTGGTGATTTTAAACCAGATTCTGGGCAAATTGCAACCGAAAAAGAAGTCAGAATTGGTTTTCTTCGTCAGGATATCGACTTTGAACAAGGGCGAACTGTTCTAGAAGAGGCATACCAAGCTTTTACAGAAATTAAAGAAATTGAAAAAAAGTTAGAAGAAATTAATCATCAGTTGGTTACAAGAACCGATTATGAAAGCGAAGAATATTCCCAAATCATTGAAGATTTATCTGATTATACACATCGTTTCGAACTTCATGGCGGCTATAATTATGTTGGTGATACCGAAAAAATTCTTCTAGGTTTAGGATTTAAACGTGAAGTTTTTGATAATCAAACCGAAACTTTTTCTGGTGGATGGCGTATGCGTATTGAACTGGCTAAGTTGCTTTTGCAATCAAACGATATTTTGCTTCTTGATGAGCCAACCAATCACTTGGATATCGAAAGTATCATTTGGCTTGAAAATTTCTTGCGTAATTATCCTGGTGTCGTTGTGATAGTTTCGCACGATAAAATGTTTTTGGATAACGTAACCAACAGAACTATCGAAATTTCTCTCGGCAAAGCTTACGATTTCAACAAACCGTATTCTCAATATTTAGAATTACGTCATGAAATTCGCGAAAAACAATTGGCAACACAAAAAAATCAAGCCAAGAAAATAGAAGAAACTGAAAAGTTAATCGAGAAATTCCGTGCCAAAGCTTCCAAAGCCTCTATGGCGCAATCTTTAATTAAAAAATTAGATAAAGTAGAACGAATTGAAGTCGATGAAGACGATAATTCAGTTATGAATATCTCTTTTCCAGTTTCTAAAGTGCCAGGAAAAGTAGTTGTTGAAGCCGAAAATGTTACCAAAGCTTATGGCGATAAAGTTATCCTAAAAGATATTTCTTTGTTGGTTGAACGTGGTAGTAAAATTGCTTTTGTGGGTCAAAACGGACAAGGTAAATCAACGTTTATCAAGGCAATTGTAAACGAATTTAAATTTCAAGGTTCTATCAAGCTCGGCCACAATGTGCAAGTCGGTTATTTTGCACAAAATCAAGCCGAATATCTCGATGGCGAAATCACATTACTCGAAACCATGGAAAATGCCGCAACCGACACCAATCGTTCTAAGGTTCGCGATATGTTGGGGTCGTTTCTTTTTCGAGGTGACGATGTAGACAAAAAAGTGAAAGTTTTGTCTGGTGGAGAGCGCAACCGATTGGCTTTGTGTAAATTATTACTGCAACCTATCAATGTTTTGGTAATGGATGAGCCTACAAATCACCTAGATATAAAATCCAAAAATGTACTAAAAGCTGCCTTGCAAAAGTACGAAGGAACTCTGTTGCTGGTTTCTCACGATAGGGATTTCCTTCAAGGAATGTCAAACATTGTTTACGAATTCAAAGACCAAAAAATCAAAGAATACCTTGGCGATATCAATTATTTCTTAGAACAACGCAATCTCGAAAACATGCGCGAAGTCGAGAAAAAAGACAAATCCGATTTGTCATCCCGAGCACAGTCAAGGGAACTCAACAAAGTGTCGTACGAAGACCAGAAGAAAAGTAAGTCGCTTCAAAATCGTCTTAGCAAAATAGAAAGTCAAATTAAACAACTCGAAATCGATATACAAAACAACGATAAAGCGCTGGCTTCTAACTACGATAAACATATAGAAGACGCTAATTTCTTCATGGCTTACAACAAGAAAAAGCAAGAATTAGACAAACTCCTCGAAGACTGGGAAACCGTTCAAGAGGAAATTGACAGTTTATAGTTTTTAAGTTTTTTGCATTAGGAGCTACTCCAACTTTACATTGCAAGCTTTTCCCTGCGTTACTTTTTTTCTAACTCAAAAAGGAGCTTCCGTTGGGCGCTCTTTTTAAGCAAGAAAAAATAGCAATCCAAAGAAAAGGCTTTTCATTTCAATCTGGGCTAGTTTCTATTGCTTCTAAAAAAATTTCGTTTGTAAGTCAAAATACTTTTTTGAAATGAAAATTTACAATAAATCTAAAGAACATTTTTTATTCAATAAATCCGAAAAAAGAAATGAATAATTATTTCTTATTGTTTATTTAGGTTTTTTTTTCAATTAAAATGACTTTCTTTCGTTAGATTTAAATTAATAAAAACATATTAGAGGGTCAAATTTTTTAAAATCTATTTTTTACTTAAAAGGATTTCTTTGCTGCCAATGTAGTGTTGGCTCTAATTTTTTGAATAATTGTTTAATATATTTAGTAACAAACTTGTTGTTGTGGTATATAAAGCCAGACATATTTACAGGAATTGCACCTATTGAACTCTTAATTTCTAAAGCGGTTCTTCCAAAAATTATTTTTTTATAACCATTTTCAATTCCGTAGGCTGTCATGTTATATAGCATGTTCAAATACAACATGTTTTCTTTTTGAATTTTGGCATCGTAACCTAAAAAGTAGGTTTCTAAAACAGTTCCATTTAACAACATTGTATGAAAACCAACTAACTTTTCTTCTAAGAAATAACCATAAATCAAAAAATGTTCTAAACACTGTTTTTTCATAGTAGAAAAATGATTTTTTGACAAGAAAAAAGTGTTAAATGGCGCATTTTTAGCTACATAATGATACAAGTCATAGATGGTTTCTTCGTGCTCAATAATCTCATCAAATGATAAATTCTTCAGAACTATTCCATCAAATTTTTTGTGAGCTCGTTTGTATTGATCACGGTATTTTTTTGACAATACGGCAACATAATCTTGTTCGTTTTTCCATTTCTCATCCAAATAAAAGATCATATTTGGCTGTGTATTAAATTCATACACGTTTTTGAAAGCATGTTTCTTTAGTTCGGCCGAACATTTTTCATAAAAATCTTTAAACGAAACTAAATGAATCTTTATGTCTTTGTTCTTGAAATGGGTTGTTATTTCAGCAGCACTTTTAAGTAAAATCGAACTTAATTCTTTATAGCTAATTTCTTTGATAAAAGCATAACCATTTTGACCTGTTATCATATTATTTCCCAAAAATAAAGCGTGAGAAGCAAATTTTTTGAAAATAAAATTCCGAATAAAAGTTTTAAAACATTTGTCTCTTTCTCCAAATGATTCTAGTTTATTTAAGTCGAGATATTGTGCAAGAGCAACCCCTATTAAGGTTTCTTTTTCAAAAATTCCAATATAAAAACACTCCATATTTACAGGAGCAGAATCTTCAAGCACTTGTAAATAATGAGATTGCAGAAAAATATTTGAAATTGCAACAGCATTCCAATTTTTTGGAAGTGAAGTAACGGTATTGTAAATTTTAAATGTGAGTTGTTCCAAAATAAAAAAAATAGAACCACAAATGTAAAACCATTACTGTATAAATAAATGTTAAATTATCTCCAAGTGCAAATAATTCAGTCCATAATCATTAGCAAACAATCCAATAACCTTTAGTAATTAGAATGTATCTTTATGACTTTTGTTCAAATATATCATTTATCGAAATTACTAGAAGTATAATGAATATTCCCATAGAGCTCCATGTTTAAAATATCTTAAAGCATGATTATGAAACGCCATAAATCCTTTTTAGGCTATTTCTTCAGTATTTTCTCCAGCACATTCTAGCACGTTTACTTATTGAATTACTAATTGTGGTAACCATATTGAAAGTAGCAATGAATAGAAAATTTTATGCCTAATGATCTTCAATATAGTTGATTTTTTAGCTTTTCCTTCAAGCATTCCGGTTTCTTTCCTCCAGGTTGTGCCAAATGCTTTTGGGTTGTATCATGCAAATTCAATTAATAATGTAACTAGTTATACCACTTAACTGCAATTAAATCAAAGGCATACTAATTTAGCTTTTTGGTTAATGATGCAAACATTAAAATATTTATAAAACTATTTAATTTAATACTTTATGTAAGATAAATAATATAAATATATAAAATTTATGTATTTAATCGATTTTATTTGCTTATTAACGATTTTTCTTTGTAGTTTTACATAACCCAATTAACAAAATCCATTTATTAAATTTAAAACATACTATTATGAAAACTATCTCTACACTAGCACTTGTATTTTTTGTAGCATTCTCAATGACAGCAAAAATATCTAAAACAGAAAAAGAAGCATTATTAAAATTATATTCAACTACTAATGGTGCAAATTGGACCAATAAGTGGGATTTGAAACAAGACGTAACTTCTTGGTATGGCATCAAAATTAAAAATGATAGAGTGATTGAAATCAATCTTTCTGACAATAACCTTGTTGGCGAAATTCCAGCTTCAATTACTGATTTGACAAATTTGGCAAAATTAAACTTGTTTAAAAATCAATTATCAGGCGTTATACCATTCGAAATTGGAAATTTAACAAACTTGAGATTGTTAAATCTGTCTTTTAATCAATTAAAAGGTAAAATCCCGTTCTCTGTTGGAAATCTTAAAAATCTTCATTCTCTTGAGTTGTTTATGAATAATTTGTCTGGAAAGTTGCCAGCTGAAATTGGAAATTTAAAAAAATTAACAACATTATCTTTGCATAGCAATACTTTTGAAGGCAAGATTCCTAAATCAATTTATAATTTAAAGTCATTAAAAACACTATTATTGAATAGTAATAATTTTTCTGGAAGCCTTGATAAAGCTATAGGTGGCATGTCTTCACTAGAACACTTAAGTTTATTTGATAATAGTTTTTATGGTAATATTCCTTTTGAGTTGGAAAAGCTTACAGCTCTAAAAGAAATGAACATTTCCTATAACAACTTTGATGGATTTGTGTCTGAAAAAATGGTAAAACTTGATACACTCAAAATGACAATGGTAAATACTAGAGGTCTTGCGTTTGCTTTGCCAGTAGAATCTAAGAGTGCTACTGAAACAACAAAATCTGCATTGGCTTCAGAAGATTAACTTTATAAAGCAGGCAAAAAAATTGAGTAATACTGATATGGTAATGCTCAATTTTTTTGCTTTTATAGAATAATTTACTTCTCTGCAGTTTTATTAATTTTTCTTTATAGTATTTGTTCAAAAAACAACAAAAAACCCACCAATTTTTTTGGTGGGTTTGCTTTAGTAGCCTATCCAGACGATATCTCGAACCAATTGTTGGAAGATTATGAGCGGTTTTTGGGTTTTTTTGAGAATAAAAAACCCTAAAATAATTTTAGCTTTTTTAGATTGTTTATTTATTAATTAACTCCTCAATTGCTTTGATGTTAAATGTTTTTAGAATCACATCACCTGATTTATTTATTAAGAAGTACGAAGGATTTGAATAAGCATTAAAGTCCTCTTGGTATTTTCTTTTTGAATCTTGAGATTTTAAATTTAGCCAGGAATCCAGTTTCTTTTCGCTAATAAATTGAGTCCAATCGCTTTCGTCAGCATCATTTATAACGGCAATTAATTGAATTTTCTTTGCTGGGTATCTATTTTTTAAATTTTGAAACGAAGCACTTACTACAGGCATTTTTTCTTGGCAATGAATACAAGAGGGACTGTAAAATGCGATAAATGTAAAATCATTTTTCGGGAATACTTCGGATAATTTATAGGCAATAGTGTCTTTTGAAACCAATTCAAAATCGGGGCATTTGGTTCCGATAGGGACTTTTATATTGGTAGCATATTTATTAGAATAGCTGTTGTAATCTGCTGCGGAAAAAATATCACAAGGATTTTTATCTATATAATTTTTGTATAGATGGTTGAAGGCTTTTTCCAATTGATTGGTTTCAAAAAAGGCAAGATTAGAAATAAAATAATTTGAGAATACATCATAATTTTTAGATTTACAATCCAACCCTTTTAGCAAATTATCAATATTATCAATGTAATTTTCGGCTGTAATTGGTAGTAGGGTAACATATTTGTACAATAATTTAGTGGTGTTGGGCAGAAACAAAATACGTTTGTCTGTGCGGTCTAAAAACGTAAAATAGAAGTTTCTATAGTTTATTTTCTCTTCTAATGTGGCTGGTACTTTTTCGGCAATTTTATTTTCAGCGGCCAAATAAAGTTGTAAAATGGAATTTGGGTAACGACTTAGTAAGACATTACGTGAGTTGGTTTTTTGTTCTGGCGTTGCACTCTTGTCTAGTTGCTGGTACTCAATAAAATCTTTGTTAATGGCATTATTGCTACAAGTTATTTCTTCAATAGTGTTGGAGTTCAGATATAAATCCATTTTTATGCCGTTATCTACTGCAATTCCAACGCCATTTTTTTGGGTGCTAAACTTTAGATAGTAAATAGCGTCAATAATCTTTTTAGGCTGTTTAAAAACAACGATTTGGTTGTTGTCTGTTATCGTGAGACTATCGGTAACAAATTGTTTTTTAGTAACTCCAGAAATTAAATACAACTGTAGTTTTTGATTTTTAAGATTAGCAGTGTGAATGGATATTTGAAATCCATCTTTAACCACTTTAGTTTGCTTGTTTTTTTGCTGGGCTAAAAGAGTTGTACTTATAATTAAAGTAGCAATTAAAATAATTTGTTTAAGATGCATTATTGTTTAGTAATAATTTTAATAAATTCTAGTGGAGTGTAACCCGTTACTTCTTTAAATGTTACAAAGAAATTCGTTCTTGACGAAAATCCTGTTTTTGGCCATATTCCCTCCATTGAAACCCTTTTTAACGAGTCACTTAACAATACTTCTTTAGCATACTCAACTCGCATTTGCGTCCTTAATGTTGTAAATTTTATATCAAGTACCGAGTTTAAGCAATAATAAAGATGATGCTTCGGTACGTCTAACTGTTTGGCTAAATCGTCTAAGCTAAATTTTGGGTCAACAAAAGGTTTTTCAGTTTTTAAATAATTTAGCATTACAATAGTTAAAGCCTTCATTTCATTGTTTTCCTCTTTTTCTGTAGGGTTTAATTTTGATTTTTTCAAAATATTATTTTTCGGAACATGTATTTTTATTTTAGTCTTATCCAAAATAGGAAGTCCATATAATACAGAAGGTAAAATTAGTATAGAAATTGGGATTAGAAAAAAGGAAAAGGCAGAAATGTAGTTCATTGACATTTCGTTAATTTGTGCTCGAGTGTGCATTCGTTCATTCATAAACTTTATTATCATAAGTAAATAACTAATTCCGCTAATTACAACATTAATAGTAATAAAATACAACCAAGTTATTGTTTTGCTCTGAACCAATGTTTGGGTTTTATAAGTTTTGTTTCGGATAGTGTATTTTATTAATAATGCAAAAGAGAATAAACCATAAACTATAAGTGATATAGTTCTTGCCGGTAAATTTATAAATTGATTTCCAATGTGAAAATTTGCAATCGTATAGATAACATTTGGCGAGGTTATAATTTTATTTGCTAATGCGATCTTAAAACTCCAGGGTTTAAAATAATAATCAAAAACAGAAATAAACGCAATTAGAAACGGGAGAAAATGGATTAGTTTTTTCCATCCAAATTCAAATCTATCTTTAAGTGTTCCAGATACATAAAAATAAAGCATGGGTCCTTGAAGGTATAATATAGGCATAAAATGGGTGTAGATTATGGCAACACCTTGAGCTGATTCTGAAAAAACTATATAGTAATGCATCAAACCTGAGATGGACAACAGGAATAATAAACCACTTAAATAAAAGCTATTCTTATTTATAGAATAATTTGAATACGTTAGAATTATCGTTAAAAATAAAGTGGCAATCGAAATTGATAAAATCATAATTGAGGGGGGCATTTTATATAACAATATTACAAAATATTGTTGTATTTACCATATAATTATAATTATTAGTTAGTTCTAAATCTTTAAAAGTGAACTAAATACAATGGAATAAATTTTCTTAAAACGAACGTATTTCTAATTTTGATGCAAAATCTTTTTTGATTTAAAATCTATTCTCCTGAATTATGATTTTTTCCCAAAAATAAAGTAAACCTACATTATGAAAAACTCTTTTATTTCTATTGACTCTTTAGCTCCACAAGTAGCGGAGAAGTCTTGTCCTGTCATTTCAACGGATAGAATATAGGCATCTATAATAGTGTCGCAGAACATTGTGACAAAACCCCAATCGAAAATTTCAAAAAAAATCCCCACATTTTATACACATTCTATGAGTACCATTTTACCAACTTGTATTGCCAATTTAGTAACTACTAACCGTTCTCAAAACCCTACTATCAAAACCAGCAATGGTTTCATCAAAAATTTGATGGCAACTTTTGCATTGGGATGGTTATTGCTTGGCGCAAACATTACCGCTAATGCACAAACCAATGCCAATTGCTTTGGGCCTTATAACCCAACTCCTGCACAAGTTTGGGGGATTGCTGAGAAATTTCAGTCCAATCCTGTAATTTGGAATGGCTGTACGCCAACCGCTGCCGATTTGGATGGCGATGGGATTTCGGAAATATTAGCTACCGCTTCTGATAATTCAGGCTATTTTGTTTACAAAGGAAACGGTTCGAATAAAACCACTGCGACGAAAAAATATGTAATTGCTACCTCTAATGCTCGTTCAGTGCAACCTGCTATTGCGAACATTATTGGTGCAGCTTCTTCAGCTCCCGAAGTAGTGATGGTCAACAGTGCAGGTTTTGTTTATATTTTTGATAATGTAGCCGGAACAGAAACCAATTTTTTATTCAAATCAACTACTGCATCTCAATATACAAATCTTGTAACTCCTTACATCGTTGATATCGACGAAGATGGTACAGCCGAAATTGTATTAGGTTCAGATATCTTTGGAATTGTAAATGGTGCATTGGTTAAAAGAGTTGCTGGAACTCCTTTAAATTATATTGGAGCAACTTCCGGTTCTACAGGAACTGCTATTGATGTAGTAGTAGTAGATATTATCGCTTCCAATCCTGGGAAAGAGTTAGTGTATGGTTCTAGAGTTTACGCAGTAAATATGACTGCGGGTTCAATGACTGTATTGAAAGATTTAAGTACAATTGCTGGTTCTGGAGCAGCAGCTGGAGACAATGGTCCGACTGCCGTAGCCGATATGGATTTGGATGGCGACTTGGACATTGTGTACAATGGTTCAGTCAATGTGTACATTTGGGATCCTAATCAATCGTTGGTGTTATTCAAACGAGTTCCACCAGCATTCAACTATGGAGTGAGAGGTTTACCAATGATTGCCAATGTGTACAATGAAAAAGTAAACAATGCAAAAGCAATAGATTTACCTGAGGCTTTAATTATCAACTCTTCAGGAGCTTCGTCAGGTATTGTTACGGCTTATAACTTGAACTTTACTACCGCAACTGGAACGGCAACGCAATACATTTGGTCTTTTGCTACTAATGACATGTCAGGTTCTACAGGTATTACGGCCTTCGATTTTGATGGAAATGGAATTCGTGAAATTGTGTATCGTGATCAATCTTTACTAAGAATAATTAATGGGAATTTAGCAACGCCTGTAAATTACGCTTCTATTCCAGTCACTTCTGCTACTTGGGGAGAATACCCAATTGTAGGTGACTTTGACAATGACGGCGAAGCGGATATTGCGGTTACAGGTAACAGCATGTTACGTGTATTCAACCGTGCTGCCAATACCTTTGCTTGGAAAGATGCTCCGAGTTATTGGAACCAACGCAACTACAGAATCGTTAATATTAATCCTAATTTAACAGTGCCTACTACCGAAACGAGTGTGATAGGTTCAGCTTCGGTTAATAATAATATGGCGCAATTACAGTTTTTAGACGCGCCTGCAGGAACAACTGCGCCTTATGGAACAATTGCAGTAGCTGATGCAAGCATTACGCTTTCAACTGTGGTGGGTTCGTGTCCAGCTTTGACAATTTCAGCAACGATTACCAATAATGGCGCAGCAGCTTTACTAGCTGGAACTCCAATCGCTATTTATGATGCCAACCCAACAACGGGAACAGGTGCTATTCTAGTAGGCACTTTTGTAACAACTGCCGAAATTGCAGCTGGTGCGACTTTAAATGTGAGTATTCCAGTTACTTTGATTAATAATACAACAACAGTTTTTGCTGTAGTTAACGACAATGGAACTACTGCACGACCGTATGCTTTCGCTACTGCTTTTCCAAATTCAGGAATTTCAGAATGCGATTACACGAACAACATGGCGAGTGCTGCCGTGGTTTGTTTGGATTCTGATGCGGATGGCATTGCAAATATTGACGATCTTGACGACGATAACGACGGTGTCTTTGATGCAATCGAATCGCCTTCATGTTTCTTCTCGGCGAACAATTGGAACACCATCAACAAATCAAGTATTGCGAGTGTAACTACTGAGTTAAACATGGTAGCCGCCAATTCAAATGTAGCCGCTTTAACAGACGGATTGAATACTGCAGCTGTACAATTTGTTTCTGCAGTAGCACAATCACAATTAAATAAGGAATTGTTGAAAATTGAATTGGTGCGTCCAACGCAATTGTCAACCATTTACATCAACAAGACAACCGGTGCAGGAGCAGAAGTTTTTGGACTAACAGCCAATACGTTGAGAGTACAAGGATCAAATGACGACATCGTTTGGACAAATTTAACTCCTGCCATGACCTTGCCAGCCAATGCGACCAATGTGACCAACAATGGTGCAGTTACGTTGACAAATTCCAATAAATTTACCTTAACAACCAATTTAGCCGCTTACAAATACTACCGTATTTATGGAGTAGCTGCTGCCAATACCGGTGCAGGTATCATTTCCGAAATTTACATGGATGTGAACACTGCGCTGTACCAAGGTTCTTTGTATCCTGCAGCTACGTGTACTGCGGATATTGACAATGATACGAAATTAAACCATTTGGATTTAGATTCAGATGGAGACGGTTGTTCCGATGCCAGAGAAGCAGGAACGACGACTTCAAATACAACCAATTTTGCCTTCACAGGTACGATGGGAACCAATGGTTTAGATAATTCCTTAGAGACCGTTGCCGATAATGGCATTTACACAGGAACGTATACTTATTATTTTGCCAATACTGCATTAGTTAATGCATGTACCGATACCGATAGTGACGGTATTATGGATGTAAAAGATTTGGATGATGACAACGACGGCGTAACGGACTGTGCTGAAGGAATTACCAAACCGTTTAATTTTTCAGCTCCAGCGTTATTTACCAATAGAAATGTTGATACAGCAGGAATTGCTCAATTTTCTTCTTATCAACTAACGCCATTCTCCTCACAAATAGCGCTTCCTACTGGAGATGCGAATGGTAATATTTCGTTAGCTCTTCCTGCTGGAGTTGGTGTGAATACCAATTATAATTTAGGCTTTTCAATTCCAACCGGTATTAAAGTTTCATCTCAAGGCATTTCGATTAGTGGATTTTTAACGAATGACGAATACCACGAATTCAATGCCAATGGTGTGCGCATGATGGTCTTTGACCCAGCCAATGAATTAGATTTATGGACAGGAACGGCTTGGATAGACATGCCAGATAATTTTGCTGGAACGACCATTCGTTGGAGACCAAAATTGAATGGTACAAATTTCTACTTCTTAATACCAGAGGTGACTACTTTGAGTTGGAAATACTTTAATAACAGTGTTACCAATCAAAACGGAACGACCATTAATATTTCGCGTGCATGTATTGAGCAAGATACCGATGGCGATGGAAAACCAAATCATTTAGATTTAGATTCAGATGCTGACGGTTGTGCCGATGCTATTGAAGCCGGAAGTTCAACTACAGCAACAAGTACAACGGCGTACCCAACAGGTGCCGATGCCAATACCAATGGTTTATTAACTACTTACGAAAATACAACCGTTGGATTAGAAGGATTTACCAATTATACGTCTTCATACGATCCAGATGCTTTGTCCTACAACGTGGCGTTGTGTCGTGATTTTGACAATGATGGAATTATAGATATCGATGATGTGGATGATGACAACGACGGAATCTTAGATGTCGTAGAATCGCCTTCTTGTTTCTTCTTGAAAACAGATTGGAATCAAAAACCGAAGAGTGATTTTGTAAGCGTTTCAACAGAAGTAGCGCTTTTAGCTACTTCGAATAACATGGCAGGCTTGAGTAATGGTGCTACTGCAGCAGCCGTAACATTTGCCACAGCAGCAGCACAATTGAACAAGGAATTGTTTAAAATGACCTTCTTACGACCGGTTCAATTAGACGCGTTTTATATTAATAAAACAGGTTCAGCCAATCTTTTAGGCAATGTAACCAATAGTATAAAAATACAAGGTTCAAACGATAATACGGTTTGGACAGATTTGACAGCAGCTATTACTCCGCCGTTAAATGCAACCAACAATATTCCAGCAGGACTTACAACTGCTTTAGCCAATTCGAACAAATTTACCATTGCACAAAATGCTGCGAAATATAAATATTACCGTATTTATGGGGTTGCAGCTGCTACAACTTTAGGAGGTGTCGCATCGGAAATTTATTATGATTTAAATGCCAATTACGATGGGTCGATGTTCCAATTACCGATTTGTGAATCGGATGCCGATGGCGATGGAAAATACAATTACCTCGATTTAGACTCAGATGCTGATGGATGTAGCGATGCTTTAGAAGCAGGCGCAACAACTAGCACAACGGCTAATTTCCAATTTACAGGAACAGCAGCTAGTTTTGGAACGAATGGATTAATCAATACCTTAGAAACAGTTGCGGATAATAGCATTATTAATTACACGTCTACGCATGTCAATGCCGTTTCAAACAACATTGCGTATTGTTCGGATACGGATCAAGACGGGATTAATGATACCGA
>NZ_JBILJG010000053.1:0-21128 GCF_044377315.1 Flavobacterium sp. | reverse complement strand
TATAATAAGTTCCGCTAGTGGCAATTGCCGTTGGATTTGCTAATGAAATTGTTGCAGCCGCATCTGTCCAATAGGTTAATGCTCCTAAATTGGCACTTCCAGCGGTAACAGCAGCGGCGGTAATATCAACTGTTGCAGGGAAACATACAGCAGCAGGATTGTTGACAACAATAGTTGGAGTTGTAACTATTGTAACGATTACAGGTTCTATATCAAAACAAATTCCATTAGAACTCTTAATATAATACGTTCCGCTAGTGGCAATTGCCGTTGGAT
Organism: Flavobacterium sp.; assembly: GCF_044377315.1. Taxonomy (GTDB): domain Bacteria; phylum Bacteroidota; class Bacteroidia; order Flavobacteriales; family Flavobacteriaceae; genus Flavobacterium. The sequence goes on along the minus strand of NZ_JBILJG010000053.1, from coordinate 20,852 downwards.
TTGCTAATGTAAGCGTTCCAGCCGCATCTGTCCAATAAGTCAAAGTTCCACTATTAGTATTACCAGTGATAACAGCGTTTGTAGTAATATTTACAGTAGTTGGCGAACAAACCGTTGCTGGATTTACTATCGTTAATACAGGAGTTGCATTGATAGTTACTATTACAGGTTCAATATCGGCACAAATTCCAGTAGCACTTTTAATATAATAAGTTCCGCTAGTGGCAATTGCCGTTGGATTTGCTAATGAAATTGTTGCAGCCGCATCTGTCCAATAGGTTAATGCTCCTAAATTGGCACTTCCAGCGGTAACAGCAGCGGCGGTAATATCCACAGTCGCAGGGAAGCATACCGCAGCAGGGTTTGTAATGACAATAGCAGGAATTTGGTTTACCACAACAACAGTAGATGAATTACAGTTTCCAGTCGTAGATGTAACACTCAAATTATATGTTAAATTACCTGTAGAGGTAGGAGTAATAGTAACCAATGGACTTGCTAATGGACCTGAATTATAACCATTAGGTCCAGTCCAAGTATAAGTCCCTCCTGCCACTGGTGTTGTAACATCTAAATCTACAGAACTTCCTTGACATATTGGACCATTATTTATTGCACTTACGGTACAACCACATGATAAAATTTCTACAGTATCAGTTGTGCTAAAAGCAGGGCAAGTTGCAGTTAGTGGTATGGTATAGGTAACTAAATATGTACCAATATCACTACCATTAGGTGTTATTGCACCTGTAATTGGGTCAATATCAAGTATAAAAGCTGGATTAGTAGCTCCTGAGGGTGCGGCTGAATATGTTCCTCCAGTTGTTAGGTTTGTAGTAACTGGCAATTGGTCGGCTACTATACTATTACAATAAGTAGCATCAAAATTAAATGTACCACTAGGAGCATTTGTAATCACAAACGATCTTACATTAAAACAGCCTGATGAGGCAGTATCTTCAATACGAACATAAATAGTAATAGGTAATGAGGTAGCATTATATGCAAATTCATTCGGAATTTGAGAAGCAGGATTACCTGTTTCAGCATCTGCAGGATTTGTAAAATAAGTTAACAGAAAATCAGGAACTTGAATAGGTGTTAAAATACTGTTAGTTTGATCAATGTTAATAGTTGCAGGAAGTGTGCCATTATAACAGATATCGACAGGGTCTGAAACTGGTAAATCGGGATTAACTTCAGCAGTAGCACTATCTGTTATTCTCACTACTGAGTTAGAGTCACAGGCTAATGTATATTTAACTACGGCAACATAAGTTTCAGGAATGTTTTTATCTTCTACACAGACATTTAATGGATTTGCGGTAGAGTAAACAACGCCAGGATTGGTAGCCTCTTCCCAGTGAAAGTTCACCAACGAAGGTCCTGTGCCACTTGGAACAAATTGCCATGATTCATTAGTAGCTGACCAAGTTGGGTCAAATGCGTTTCTACCAGGAGGAACAACTGCTTGTGTTCCAGTTGCATTTTGAATACCAATGATTCCTCTATTACCATTCCAACCATTGTTAGCTACACGACGTTCAATATTAACTTCAATGATATTAGTGGTTTCATGTAAAACTATTTGATACGTTTGTAGATTACTAGCTTGAGCTGGAAATTGTGGTATTTTAAAATAATTCACAACCATAACTCTATTTGGAGCAGTACCTAAGGAATAATAATTTATGTATGCATCTAAGGGTCTGCTAGCATAATGTATATCCTGAAAAACACCAAATATTGAGTTTAAAGGATTGCCTGCATTTGGGATGTTTTGATTTATAGCCCATTGACAAAAGCCATCAGGAGTTTGCGTACCTGTTGATTGTTCAAAAGAGATTACACCATTAGTACCTAATATAAAATTGGTGTATGAATTTCCATAAAAACAAAACTTAAAAGGCATTACAATAGTCGTACTCCAAAAGTCATCATTATTTGTACCTGCCGAATTAGTAGTTGGTAAAATAGTTCCACCATTAAAAGGATAGGGTTCGTATGTTTTTGATTGAACAACATAATTATTGGTATACTTTAAATCTGGAAAAGTAGCTGTAAAATCTGTACATTCGCCTTCATTACATATTAAGTTACCTGTAGTAACATTAACCGATAATTGATTAGCAGATGGAGTAGAAGTAAGTATATAAACGGTTACACTATCTGTAAATAAACAATTGGTTGTTGTTTCAAACTTTATGTTGTCAATGGCAAATGAATTGTTTTGTATTCCAACAGCAGTTACTCTATCAACAATGCAAATTTCAGCAGTAGTTGCTACACCAGAATTCCATGTAACGTTTCTTGCTTGCCACGAACAGTTTGAGGTTGGAGCATTAGTGCTGTTTACAGTTACACCATTAATGGTAATATCAATCATTGCAGCATTTGCTACATAATTGAGTGATTGTACCAAATAACTAAAGTCATAATTTTGTCCGGCAACAACAGGGATAATTTGTTTCCAAACTTTAGTTGAAACGGCAGCTGTATTACTTCCTCTATAAACTAACATTTTTCCAGTGCCACCAACTGCAGAACAGTTTGATAGTGTTGAACTCCATGTACTAGAGTTAGTCACCACACCAAAAGTTTTGTTGGTATTACTCGGATTTGTTGGATTAAGGTAAGTTGCTTCACTTGTAAAACCTAAATTAGTTAGTGAAAAATCACCATTGTAAACTAAATTACGAAGATAAGTAGGACCTGTTGTAACTGTGTAAGTAGTAGTTTGGGTAGGAGTAACGCTTATTGATGCATTATTAGGTGTAGTTAATGATGGATCTGCAGGTGATGCAGACCAGTTAAAAATACCAGTTCCGTTTGTTGCAGTTAAGGTTGTAGAAGAGCCTAACGAAATTGTGGTATCAGGTCCAGCATTTATATTGGTAGGTGCTGCAATGACTATGTTTGTAGCAGTAGCTGTTGCACCATTAAAATCTGCAACTGTAACATTATATGTTCCAACTTGTAAGTTTGTAAAAACTCCAGTAGCATTGTTTTGCGAAGATGGTCCAGATAGTGTATATGAATAAGGCGGTGTACCATTTAAACCATATGCCGTAATTGAACCATTATTGTTGGCAAAACCTGCGCAAGTTGTACCAACAAAAGAATATTGTAATGAAACAGCTTCTACTACTGAAAAATCATCTAGGGCGAAATCATTTCCTTCAAAACCAGTATTTTGATTCCACAATTCGATGTTTACACTTGTACCTGTTGCAATAAATGTGTAGGCAACTCTCTGCCAAGGATTAGTAGGCAATGCAACCAAAGTTGGAGCAGGAGCAGGAGTTACACTTGAAGCGTTATTAAATTGTATTCCTAAATTGGGTCTTGTACTATTTACGATAGTGGGAACGTAAATTGATTTTACCCAATAACTAAATTCATATTTTTTACCAATTGTTAAACCCGTAACACCACCACCAGCATTGCCCGCTTTCCAAAAACGTTGATTTCCACCAGTATTGTTTCCGTCTATTACCATCATTAAGCCTGTACCAGTTGTATGATCACCAGATGCAATAAAACTTGTTGTGTTTATTGTTTGTGGATTACTGACAAAAGCATAATTTCCAGCAGATGTAGTGCCAGAAAAAGGAGCTGTTAGTTGTGTATAACCAATACCATCAACAAAAAATCCATTTCCGCTGCCACCAGATTCAAAATTACCGTTTGTAAGTAAGTTTTGAGCGCTTAAGGTGTTGGTTAATAGATAACTTACAAGAGTTAGAAGTAGTGTTTTTTTCATTAGGTATAGTTTTTTATGGTGCGAAATTTAAGCAAAAAAAAGATATTTTTATCTTAAAATTATTTTTTTTTAAATATTCAATTTATCAGAAATAAATAAACTTTTTATTATTTACCTTTGCATTTCATTTTTAAAAATAGCAACACATGAGTATTACATCAGATTATAATGATGAAATAGGTGAAAATCACATAGCAACTTCTGCACAAAACCCTTTAAGAAAGGACGCATTTGACATTTCTGATGAGCAAAAAATTGAGCTTATTAGAAAAGACGTTGAGAGTATTCTGCAAACACTTGGAATGGATTTGGAAGATGACAGTATAAAAGGAACTCCAAACAGAGTAGCAAAAATGTTTGTGAAAGAAATTTTTGGAGGTTTGAATCCAGTAAAAAAACCTAGTTCTTCTACATTTGAAAACGATTATAAGTATGGTGAAATGTTGGTTGAAAAAAACATTACGCTTTATTCTACATGTGAACACCATTTGCTTCCTATTATAGGTAGAGCGCATGTTGCTTATATTTCGAATGGAAAAGTGATTGGGCTTTCTAAAATGAATAGAATTGTAGAGTATTTTGCCAAAAGACCTCAAGTGCAAGAAAGATTGACTATGCAAATTGTTCAAGAAATGCAAAAGGTACTTGGAACCGAAGATGTGGCTTGCATAATTGATGCAAAACATTTGTGTGTGAATTCAAGAGGAATAAAAGATATTGAAAGTAGCACAGTTACCTCTGAATTTGGAGGAAAATTTAAAGATGAAAATACCAAAAGAGAGTTTTTGGATTATATCAAATTTGATACAAAATTTTAAGATAAAGTTGATTAACTAGCCCCGATAGCAGTGGAAATCCTTTTCTTTTTTTCTTTAAAAAAGAAAAGATTGCAACGAATAGCGGGATTAGCTCCTAAAAAATAAAAAATGCAGTTATATACAACCAATAGTTTAAAAATATACAATACGCTTTCGGGCGAAAAGGAAGTTTTTGTGCCATTACATGATGGAAATATTGGTATGTATGTGTGTGGACCAACGGTTTATAGCAATGTTCACTTAGGAAATGTACGAACTTTTATGAGTTTTGACATGGTGTATCGATATTTACTTCATTTGGGATACAAAGTTCGTTATGTTCGAAACATTACCGATGCTGGGCATTTGACAGATGATGGAAATGTTGACAATGACCGTTTTGTTAAGCAAACGCGTTTGGAAAAACTGGAACCAATGGAAGTCGTTCAGAAATATACGGTTGATTTTCATAGGGTTTTGGAAGTTTACAATTTGTTACCACCTACAATTGAGCCAACAGCAACTGGACATATTATTGAGCAAATTGAATTGATTGAAAAATTAATTGAGAAAGGTTTTGCTTATGAAAGTAATGGTTCGGTTTATTTTGATGTTTTTGAATACAACAAAAAAGGCTTGAATTATGGTGAATTAAGCAACAGAAATATTGAAGAATTGTTTGCCAATACTAGAGATTTGGACGGACAAAATGAAAAGAAAAACCCGCAAGATTTTGCTTTGTGGAAAAATGCGTCGCCAGCACATATCATGCGTTGGAATTCGCCTTGGGGTGAAGGTTTTCCTGGTTGGCATTTGGAATGTACTGCAATGAGTACGAAATATTTGGGCGAAAAATTTGATATTCACGGTGGCGGAATGGATTTGAAATTCCCGCATCATGAGTGTGAAGTGGCTCAAGGAAAAGCTTGTAACGATATTTCGCCTGTAAATTACTGGATGCACACCAATATGCTTACTATGAATGGTTTACGAATGAGTAAATCTACAGGAAATTATATTTTGCCAATGCAATTAGTAAATGGTGAAAATGATTTTTTTGAAAAGAAATTCCAGTCAAGTGTAGTTCGTTTTTGCTTTATGCAAGCACATTATAGAAGTGTTTTGGATATTTCTAATGAAGCCATGATTGCGGCCGAAAAGGGTTATAACCGATTGGTAGAAGCTATCAAACAATTAGATTCGATAAAAGCTTCAACAACTTCTACTTTAAATGTTGCTGATTGGAAAAATTCTTGTTATGAAGCGATGAATGACGATTTAAATACGCCAATTTTAATTGCAAATTTATTTGAAGGTGTTCGTTTTGTGAATTTGTTAAAAGAGAATTCAGCAACACTTACTGCTTCAGATTTGGAAGATTTTTCTAAAACGATAAAAGCATTTGTTTTTGATGTTTTAGGATTAGCAAGCGAAACTAGTTTTGAAGGCAATTTGGAAAAAGTTACTGGTTTAGTAGAATTGCTTATTGAAATGCGAAATACTGCTAGAGCCAACAAAGATTTTGCTATGTCTGACCAAATTAGAGATCAGTTATTAGCACTTGGTATTCAGTTGAAAGACGGTAAAGACGGTACTGAATTTAGTATGGTTTAGATTTCAGAAAGCAGATTTCAGAAAGCAGAATTAAGATTGTAACTATGTTGAAAAAGATTCTTATTTTTCCTTTACTTGTTCTTATTCGCTTTTATCAAGGTGCCATTTCGCCATTTACGCCTGCTGCTTGTCGTTTTGAACCAACTTGTTCGCACTACTTTGTGGATGCCTTAAAAATTCATGGATTATTTTATGGAACTTATCTTGGTGTGAAACGAATATTGAGTTGTCATCCATGGGGAAAATCGGGTTATGATCCTGTACCACATAAAAAAAGTGTCACTAAATAGGTGACACTTTTTGTTTATAAATTAATTTATTTCTATCGTTTAATGCTAAAATGTGATTTGAATTCTCTTGTTATTCCTTCTCTTGTATAATTTACAATAAACCAATAATCATCAGCAAGCAATGCTTTACCATTATACATTCCATCCCAACCTTGACCAAATGGACTTATTTGTTTTAATAGCTTACCTTGTCTATCAAATATTGAAATTTTTGAATTAGTATCTCCTAGTTCTTTTAGGTCATAAATATTCCAATAATCATTATAACCATCACTATTTGGCGTAAAGAATTTAGGATATTTTATAATTAATACTTCTATAGGATCTGAGTCTCCACAGCCATCTTTATCTCTAACTATTATTATATGGTTTCCGGAAGTAACATTTGTAAAAACATTACTTTCTTGAAATAAGCCACCATCAAGTTGGTAAATATAATTTTCACCTAAACCATTTGGAATTACTGTTATTATTTGATTGTCACTAAAATCTTGAGTAATTGTATAACCAGTAATTGCTATTGAAGATGGGAGTACTGAAACGGTTTTGGTATCAGAAACACATCCTGTTATATTGTCTGTAACAGTAAGTGTGTAATCTCCCAAAATATTTGTAGTATATAAAGGGTTGTTGTTTCCTACTGATCCTCCAATCATATCTTTCCACTCATAATTAAGGTTTCCGTATACACCAGCATCTAGTGTTACATAAGAAATTGGTAAACCAGTAACACTGTTTATACATAGGTATTTATCTTCAGGATTTGGCTCTGGAAGTAAGTTAATTACAAACTCAATTTTCATTGGTGTGCTACTACAATTCGCAAAATTTGAATTTCTAACAACAGCATACAATGTTGGATTATTTGATAACGATTCTGTAACTGGGTTAATATTATCTAGAGCATCATCTTCATTAGGATGATATGTTACACTAAATTCACTACCTGTTTGTGTTCCTAAAATGGTTGAGTTATATTGTGTTAACGGAATATTTAACACACCATCATTTATGCCATCAGTATCACAATAAGTTCTGTCAATTACCGAAGGATTTGCATCATAAAGCGGTATAGGATTTATTACTGGAATAGGAGTTATAGAAATAGTAAAAATATTTTCATCACTTTGACATTCGCCAACTGGGAAACCACTTGTTCCATAGATATAAATTGTTTTAGTAATAACAGCATTTGTATTGTTAGTAATTACATTCGATGTGATTGAACCAACACCACCAGCAGAATCATAATAATTTCCTGAGGTTAAAGTAGGTAAAGTTACGCTACCGCATTCTGAAATATTTGCTACTACATCAACTTTAAAAATAAAAACATCAAAATATTCTTCGTCAAAAGTTTTGAATGTCGAACCTGGAATAATAGATTTTACTTCTTCATATATATATACTCTTGTTGTTTCAGTTATTGGACCAGTAATTTCAGTAAAGACAGTTCCGCCTGTTAAATGACTTTCTTTATAATATTTTTGATTACCTGTTAATGCAGGTAAAGTAACAACTGTATTACCACAACTATAAATAGTAGGCATTTCTACAACATTTGGAGTGCCAAAAATATTAGGTTGTCTATATAAAATTATTCTAAATGGTTTATTTACTGGACATATTTCTCTAACGCCATCTAATGAGGCATTATAAATATATAAAGTTTTATCAAAAAAATCTTGAGTTGGATCTGGCATTGACCAAACTGATGGATTAGGTATTATATTTGGAGGTGTTGTAGATAGATTTTGTGGATCATCAGGATCTGTCGGATTCCAATAATTATCGTGATATCTTGAGTTAGATACTGTTAAATCAGGAAGATTAAATGATTGAACAGTTTCAATAGGAACAATTGAAGGAACGTTATCGGCTAATGTTTGAGCAGATGTTATTCTAATAACTCTCTCATTTTTACAACCTGTGCTTGGATTAACGTTATATATATAAACTTCAACTGGAAATGGTCCTGTAATTTCTCTTAATGCAACTGTATTCAAAAGTGTTCCACCACCATTAGGTAAAGTGTAATAATTTCCTGCTATTGCAGTTGGAAGTGTATAAGTTGTCAAATTGCACAAGTCTATAACTGAATTTATAGTTTCATCTACTGGTGGTAGAGGATTTATAACAAATACAAATTGTTTTTCAAAAGAACATAATGGAATACTACCAATATTCACATTATAAACATAAATTGTCTGATTAGTATCTACAATATAACCTGGTAATAACTCAGTACCAGAACCTCCAGTTCCAGTATAATATTTTCCGTTTGTTAAAGGAGGAAGAGTAAAAGGGCCACAACTAGGTGTTACAAAACCAGGAATGTCATCAACAATTGGTTGTGTAACACTTACATTATATGAAACTTGATTTTGACCAGTTGAGCAAACTTCTCCAGTTGGTGGAGCAACATATAAATATATTGTTGCGCTATTTTCTATATAATCTCCAGGAAACAATTGCGTACAACCGTTGCAAGTTCCATCAGCGAGATGTGGACCATCCCAATAACCTCCAATTACTGGTACAGGCAATTGATAATTACATTGGTTAATATTTGCAATTGGTTCTAATCCAACCATTACTCTAAAGTAGTCAAAAACTGGACAATTAAGTGTTCCAATAGTATCTTCTAAATACACATAAAAATCAGCAGTTGCATTTACTGGTGTACCTTCGGGTATTGCAGTTCCAGTTCCATTTTGATTATCGTAATATTTTGCTCCAGGATATGCTGCTAATGAAGGTAAGATATATGGAGGCTCGCATGTAAAGACATTAGGTCTGTCTGGACCTAAATCTGGTTTGTTCTCTATAGTTATTGTTACAGGTCCAGCAGGAACATTACAAGCCGGATTTAATAAAGTGTCAATATCGGAGCGAAAATTATAATATAAAGTTGTGGTGGTTGTAATTTGTGTACCAGCAGGATACATAGTACCTGTTGCGTTTGGTCCTGACCAAAATTCTCCATAATCTAAGTCGGGTAAAGAGTATGAATCACATTCTGTTCTGTTTGTTTCTGAAAAACTATCAGGTTGAATTAGTGTTATATTCAGAGGAAATGATTGTGTACAATTATTAGAACTTGTTACTAGATTTGATACATATATTGTTGGATGGTTATAGGTTCCAACGTGACCCGGTGGTATTGTAATTACCGTACCCGCAGGAATTTCAGGTAATTGACTTGTAAGGCTAACACCATCATAATCATTTGTAAAATATTTTCCGTTGGTTAGCGGTGGTAATGTATATCCTGGAGTACCACAATATATAACTGGTAGTTGTTCGTCAGCTTTTTGTAATGGTTTTACTATTACTTCAAAACTAGATGTTGTAAAACAATTTGTACTTCCTTTGACAAAAACCCTAACAAAAATTGTTCCTGTTGAAACTATGATTACGCCAGCATTAGATGGAATTATTGTTTGAGTATTTGTATCAGCTCCTATTTGGGTTTGATGAAAACTAACATCATAAGTTGCACTCGATTGACCATTTAAAAAGATATCCTTAATAGGATTTATATTTAAAAATTGATTTAAAATGGTTGTAGATCTAGAACATAATTCAATTGGAACAGGAATACTTCCTAAATTAGTTGGGCTTGTAATTGTTCCCAAATTAAATTGTTTTACAATTGCAGGACAAGGACTTCCTGGTTCAGATATCCTAACATACATTGTTGTTAATGGACCATTATAACTAGTTATCTGCCCACTACTACTACCAGAATTAGCATTGGCAAGATTAGAATAATAAGTTAAGGTTGGTGTATAGCTTAATCCACTTGAAATAACAGCATTATTTTGAGTTAAAATATATGGAGTTGTATCTCCAGCACACCTGTTCAAGGTAATTGGATCAGGAGTTGTCACTGGTGAATAAATTTGAACAATTATTTCATCTACAAATCCTTGATTTGAATCACAAAAAATTGGTGTAATTAGTACTCTATAAGTATTTGTTCCTGTTGGATTTATTTCAGTATAAGAATTGGAGTTAACTCCAACATTTACACCGTTTTTCTGCCAAAAAAAGTCATAGTCAGCTGGATTTCCTGGCACATTTGCCGTTAGATTAAGTGGTGTTCCTTCACATTGACTTATATTATTAGTAAATATAGTGGTTGATGGAGTATAAGTTGGCACAAAATCTTTAATAAAAATTGCTGAATCAAACTGATAATCTAATCTATCAGCAATAACTATTTTTAATTTATATGGGTGTCCTGTTAGTATTGTAGCTTGAGCGGTCATAGAAACAGTAGCACCATTCATGTTTATGGGAGCTGTAGTTGAATTTGATCCTAAATAACCAACACCAAAAAGATTTACATTTTGACTTGAACAAGATGTATTAAAAAAATTATTTCTAATTGTTGTAGGAGATATTATTTGATTTGTTGGTGTTTTGGCAATATTTGTGGTTACTCCAGTTACCAAGTCTGTTAGCAATATAACAACTACATCAGAATTCAAATCACACTGTCTAGATCCATATTCTTCTGAAGCAAATACATATTCAAGCTTAAAATCTGTTTTCTGAGATGTAAATTCAAACTCTAACGAAGAAGCATTTGTAAAGTTTGTAACTCCCAATTCATTATTCATATTAGTGTCACTGGTCCATGCTGGATCATTTCCGTCTCCAAATCCATTTACAGCATTAGAAGGTAGATTGGGTCCAGGTAAATTTGTTAAATGACCGGTCGAAAGCACAACTCCTCTTGAAAAAGGAAAATTGGCACCTACTTGTCTTGTAAAAAATCCAACACTATTTCCTTGTCCAAAATTTGAACCAGAAGAAACAGCCCAATTGCTTGTAGTAATACAGTTTGTGTTTACTATTCTATTGCTTAATTGTTCTGGACTTTCTGTACCAACTGTCAATACTTGTGAAAACAATTGTAAAGATGTTAATGTAAAAAGTAATAATAATGTTTTTTTCATAATATTTAAACGTAGATAATGGGTATTATTATATGCAAATAAATTAAATATATATCGATTAATTGTAAAAAATTCAGATAAAATACATGTTTAGATGTTTTTTAATTAATTTTTCTTACAGTTTATTGACTTTAAAAGTTTCAACAAATAAACGAAAAAAATCTAAATTATGTATCAATTTTTTTTTAAATTCAGCTACTTTTTTCTAATCTTTCAAAAATTTTTAAATTCATACTTATTACTTACCTTTGCAAACTCATTAAAAACACAAAAATGTCTTTACAAGAAATTCTTAGTCCAAGTATCAAAACAGCAATTTATGACTTGTTTGAAGTGTCAATTGAAAAAATTGAATTTCAAGCTACGAGGAAAGACTTTGAAGGTGATATTACGGTTGTGATTTTCCCCTTACTAAAAGTGATAAAAGGAAATCCAGTTGAAATTGGAACTAAAATTGGTAAATATTTAACCGAAAACCTTCAAGAAGTTGAAAAATTTAATGTAGTTGCTGGATTCTTAAATATTGTTATTTCTGACGCATATTTTGTGAATTTTTTTAATGAAATTTTCCCAAATAAAACATATGGATTTTGTTCTGGAACTGAAAATGACAAGGCAGTCATGGTTGAATATTCTTCACCAAACACTAATAAACCTTTACACTTAGGGCATGTTCGTAATAATTTATTAGGTTATTCTGTTGCCGAAATTATCAAAGCTTCTGGTAAAAAAGTTTACAAAACCCAAATCATAAATGATAGAGGAATTCACATTTGTAAATCAATGTTGGCTTGGCAAAAATTTGGGCAAGGTGAAACTCCTTTAACTTCTGGCTTGAAAGGGGATCATTTAGTTGGAAAATATTATGTAAGGTTTGACCAAGAATATAAATCTGAAGTAAGTGATTTAATTTCAAAAGGATTTACCGAAGAAGAAGCCAAAAAAACGGCTCCAATTATCTTAGAAGCCCAACAAATGCTTTTAGATTGGGAAGCTGCAAAATCAGAAGTTATTCAGCTTTGGAAAACCATGAACCAATGGGTTTATGATGGTTTTGCTCAAACCTATGAAAGTTTAGGGGTTAATTTTGATAGTTATTATTACGAATCAAATACGTATTTGCTAGGTAAAGAAGTCGTGCAATTAGGACTTGAAAAAGGAATTTTCGAAAAAGATCCTGATGGTTCTGTTTGGATAGATTTGACCGATGATGGTTTAGATAGAAAAATCGTGCTTCGTTCTGACGGAACAGCGGTTTATATGACGCAAGATATTGGTACAGCCATTCAACGTGTGAAAGATTTTTCAGATGTTGGAGGAATGGTTTATACCGTTGGAAATGAGCAAGATTATCACTTCAAAGTCTTGTTTTTAATTTTGAAAAAACTCGGATTTGATTGGGCAGCCAATTTATTTCATTTATCTTATGGAATGGTCGAATTGCCTTCTGGAAAAATGAAATCGCGTGAAGGAACGGTTGTAGATGCTGACGATTTAATGCAAGAAATGACCATAACTGCACAATCCATTTCGGAAGAATTAGGAAAACTAGAAGGATATTCTAACGAAGAAAAAGCTAAATTGTATAAAACTATTGGACTAGGAGCTTTAAAATATTATATTCTTAAAGTTGATCCTAAAAAATCAATGACTTTTAATCCTGAAGAATCGGTTGATTTTGCTGGAAATACTGGGCCTTTTATTCAATATACCTATGCTCGAATACAATCGATTTTGCGTAAAGCTAATTTTGATTTTATCACACCAACCGAAGTCCAGATACTTCACGAAAAAGAAAAAGAGTTAGTAAAACAACTAGCACTTTTTCCTGAAATTATTCAGAATGCAGCACAAAATCACAGTCCGGCATTACTTGCTAATTATACGTATGATTTGGTTAAAGAATTCAATTCTTTCTATCAAAATGTTTCTATTCTTGGCGAAGAAAATCAGTACAAAAAAGTTTTTAGAGTACAATTATCGCAAAAAGTGGCTGATACCATTAAGTTGGCATTTGGATTATTAGGAATTGATGTTCCCGACCGAATGTAAAATAATTTGGGCGTTTCCCTACGGGTCGGGCTTTACGTTACAACCTGTCTGCCGGCAGGCAGGTCTTTTTTTTGTTTAAAAAAAACAAGAAAAAGGATTTCCACTGCAATCCCTAACGCATAATTGCTAACGAAGACTTTTATCTTAAAATCCACGTTGTCTTTTCGCTTCAAATAATACAATGGCAGCGGCAACCGAAACATTCATAGAATCTATTTCGCCTTGCATAGGTATTATAATGTTTTGTGTTGCTTCATCTCGCCAAGGTTGTGTCAATCCTGCAGCTTCTGTTCCAACAACAATAGCTGTCGATTTTGTATAATTTTGGGTGTCATAGCTTGTTGAATTTTGTAGGGTAGCACTATAAAAGTTAATTTTATTTTTTTTCAAAAAAGCAATAATTTCTTCTGTTGTTCCAGTGGCAACTTGATTTGTAAACAAACAACCAACACTTGACCTAATAACATTTGGATTGTACATATCCGTTTTCTGATTGGCAATAATTACAGCATCAAGTCTTGCGGCATCTGCGGTTCGTAACATGGCGCCAAGGTTTCCAGGCTTTTCAATTCCTTCAGCTACTAAAATTAGCGAATTCTTTCCTAATTTTAAATCGGATAAATCTAATGATTTTGTTTTGGCAATAGCTACAATTCCTTCGGTTGTGTCACGATAAGCTACTTTTTGATACACGTCTTTTGTTATTTCAATAACTTCTATTCCTTGTTTAACAAATACATTGACGTCTTTTTCTGAAATTAATTCTGGTAAAAAAAGAACTGTTTCCAATTCATATTTTCCTTTTTGTGCTAATTCAATTTCGCGTTTTCCTTCAATTATAAAAGTGCCAGATTGTTTTCGAACTTTTGCTTTTTCTTGCAATTGAACCAACAATTTTATTAAAGGATTTTGTATAGAAGTAATTTGTTTCAAAAGTTTTTGTTTATAATTTTATGCAAATGTAGTTACTAAAAAAATGCCTTATCAAAAGTAATAAGGCATTTTATAAAATATATTTTGGGATTATTTTTTAATAATTTTCACTGTATTCAAACTTGAATCCGTTTCAACTTTAAAGAAAAAGTTTCCTGATGGTAAAGTAGAAATATCAATAGAAGTTTCTTTTGCATTTACATTTTCAGTTTTAATCAATTGCCCCAAAACAGTATAAATTGAAATCGAATTGATAGTTTCGGTTCCTTTAAAATTAACTTCTGTAGAAGCAGGATTTGGATAATAGATAAAATTAGTTTTAGTGTAAGATGTTGTTTCTAAATTTGCACAGGTTACTGAAGCATTCCAGCCTGGTGCGGTGTTTGCTCCATCAGAATAAAATACAAAAGTTAATTTTCCAGATGGATGTGTCGATGTAACTGTTCCAGGATTATTTGTTCCAGTAAAGCCATATTGTTCAACAATATATGGAGAATTTACATCAGGACCATTATAGATTTTTAAATTATCTGCACCATTTTCTAAATTGAATAATGTAAAGGTAACCGAAACTTTATCACCAATATTTACTGGACTCATAACAGTTATAACATATTCACTATTTTTATAATTTCCAGTTAAACCTCCTGAATCTCTGAAATAGCCATCAACACAATGGTTTACTAGAGTTGTAAAGTTTTTATTTATCAAATTTGTAAAAATATTTCCACTACATGCAGATCGTAAATAGATAGTATAGTTCGAGGCAGAATTTAAACTTGTAGCAGTATATGAATTTGTAAATACGGTTGTGTAAATTCCAGTTGGCACAGTTCCTTGAGGAACTACTTCAATTTGAAAAGTATCTGAAGCATTAGGATTTGTCCATGTAAAAGTTGCACCTTCAATAGTTTCATTGCTTACAGTAATCATAATATCATTATTACAAGAAGTTGAAAAGCTATAAGTACTAGAAAATGATGAAGAATTACAAATGTTATTGGCTTTAACTCTCCAATAATAAGTTGATCCATAATCTAAATTCTGTAAATCTAATTGATTACTATTTGAATTAAAAGTTTCAAGTTCATCAGTAAAGCTAGCATTTTTAGCAACTTCAATTGTGTAACTTGTTACATTTTCACCACTATTTGTCCATGTAATTGTTGGATTAGTTTCTAATTGTGTAGCATTATTAACAGGTTCAACCAAAGTTGGTGAAGTTACAAGCGCTTCTTGTACATTTATTGTAAAAAATAGAGTAGAAGTAGATGCACCTGATGTCGCTGTTACTATTATAGGATATGCACCAACTGGAACCAAGTTTATATTTGATATATATATAACATTAGCTGATGCTGATGCTAAACTAGTTGAATCAAATGAAGCATTCGAGCCAGCGGGTAAACCCGAAACTGAAAAAGTTGTTACACCAGAAAAAGTTGGCAACGTTTCCAGTTGAAATTCAAAAAAAGTTGAATCTGAACCTTGGCATAAATTATTTTTTAATGGTTTTGTAGTAGAAAGTAAAATGGGTCTATTTACAACATTGCTCATTACTAAAGAATAGTTTTGTAATCCATCTAGCAAATTTTTCTTATGACTAACAGTAACTGTGTAAGTCCCTGTAGGATTTGAAATATCAACTCTTTCAATATTATCAACCAAATTGTCACCTTTGGTTGCAGGATCTTCCATAAATACTGGATTAAGTTTCCATGGAAAATTAGTTACATTATTTTTAACAATTCGTAAATCTAAATCATTTACTAATGAAGGTGTGAAAAAGTCTATTTCTCCACTAACAGTAGCTTCACCAGCAGGATCAGTCCAACAAATGGAACCAATTAATTGCTCAGTTGAGTTGACGGGCTGAATGTTAAATGAATAGCTGGCACCTTGATTTAATGTTATTTCTCTAATTCTGGAGTTTACACCTTCATTAGTAATTAAATTTGCAGCTTTTTCAGCATTTAATAAGCCCCACCCAAAACGATAATCAGGCCCTAAGTCACTACCTGCTTCATCAGCCGTATGTAATGCAAGCCCTCTTAACGTTGAGGCTCGCATGTAATTTCCTTTTACATTTTTATAATGTTGTTGTAACAATAATAATGTTCCTGCTACATTTGGCGATGACATTGAAGTTCCACTAAATTGCGAATAAGAAGAATTTGAATTGGCAGTCGAAGATCTTACGTTTACGCCTTTCCCACAAATATCTGGTTTAATTCGTCCATCATCTGTTGGTCCCCAACTGCTAAATCCTGACATAACTACGCTTGATGGACTTGTATAATTTGAAACCTGATTTACAGCTCCAACAATAATTCCGTTTTTAGAAGTGCTTTTTCCTGAAAGCAAATCATAGCCTTCTTTACTATCATTATATCCAGCATTTCTAGAATTTCCAGCCGAATTAACAAATTGATAATAAGGCGCATTAAACATTATTCTGTCAAATGCTCTAGCGTCAGCATCATATTTTCCCCATTCATTAACTGGAACAAAGTCGGGATCATTGCCATATGAATGGTTTGAAATTAATAAGCCATTATTGGCAGCAATAGTAGATTCGCTTACATCACTGTTCCAATCATATGCACGCAAATTAGCTTGTGAAGCCATTCCTTTTGAAGCTGGACTTGCAGTGGCATTTCCCATCATCGTTCCTGCAACATGTGTTGCATGAGAGTTGTTTACAGAGGCATTATCAACTTGTGTTACTCTATTTACTAAAAGCTGATGAGTATTTCTAACTTTTCCGCCATCCCAAATCCCAATAGTCATATTTTGACCATCAAGACTTAGTCCTAAACTCCCACCTGAATTTAATTTATTGGCTCTAGTAGTTATGGCTGCTCCTGCATTAGTAGTTGAAAAATAGACAGGATTACCGTCTTTATCAACACGCATCAACTCAGCAATACCACCATTTCCTTTTGGTTTAAATTGCTCCCAACCATTTAACTTGGCTAAGGCTAATGCTTCTGCTTTTTGAACTCTAAAAATGGAATCATATTCTATTGCCATTTTGTTTAATTCTGAAGAATTATTGGCAGCAGTAATTTTTTTTATATCTTCATTTGTTTGCGAAAATATTGAAAAGGTACAAAGGTTAAGAACTAAAACAAAATAATTAAATTTTATCATTTTTTGGGGTTTTATAAAATTTTTTGCTAAATTAATAAAAAATAGCAATTTTCTATAAAATTCCTCTAGCTTTAACTTCTAAATATTTGTTAATTGTGTCTAAAGTAAGATTTTCTGGTTGTGTTAAAACCGAGTAGATACCATATTTTTTGAGTTCGTTGACAATTAATCTCTTTTCAAAATTAAATTTCTCGGCAATTACTTTATCATAAACTTCGTGAATAGTTTCTGATTTTTTATGAATAATCTGATTCAATTCGGTGTTTTGAAAAAAGACAACTACTAACAAATGATTTTTTGCAATTCCTTTTAAGTAGGGAAGTTGTCGATGTAAACCGTCTAAAGTTTCAAAGTTGGTATATAAAATAATCAAACTTCTGTGGTTTATATTTTTCTTGATGTCAACATATAACCGACTGTAATCACTTTCAAAAAAATCGGTTTTAATATTGTACAAACTATCAAGTATCTTTTGCATTTGCGAAGAACGTTTTTCGGCAAAAACTCTATTTTCAACCTTTTTTGAAAAAGAAAACATACCAGCTTTGTCTTGTTTTTTCAAAATTACATTCGATAAAACTAGTGTTGCATTAATGGCATAATCTAGCAAACTCAATCCATTGAAAGGCATTTTCATTACACGGCCAGTATCAATTGCCATATAAACCGACTGCGATTTTTCATCTTGAAACTGGTTTACCATCAACGAATTTTTCTTGGCAGTTGCTTTCCAATTTAGCGTTCTAATATCATCGCCTTGTACGTATTCTTTTATTTGTTCAAACTCCATTGTGTGACCAATTCGACGAATTTTTTTTACTCCATATTGAAACAAATTATTTGAAAAAGCAATCAAATCATATTTGCGCAATTGAATATAAGAAGGATAAGTTGGCACCATTTCATCTTGAGCAAATCGATATCTTCTGGCAACCAATTTTAATGGTGAAGAAACATAAATATTTAATGTTCCAAAAAAGTATTCACCACGTTCAGTTGGACGCAAATTGTAATTGAAGTGATCTTGCGAAGCTGTTTTGACTTTTCGTTTAATCTCAAAATTTCTAACCTGAAATTGATACGGAATTTCATCAATAACTTTGGTGAAAATAGAAAAATTATAGTAGTTTTTTATCGAAATCGAAATCTGATTTTCATCACCATTTGACAATTTTTCTGGAGTTGTTCTTGTTGCTTCAAGTCCATTTTTGGTTACAAAAAGAATTAAAATGTCTATCGCCAAAAAGGTTAAAACAATAAAAAATAAATACCAAACTGCATTGTATAAAACAGGAAAAATAAAGGCACAAACAAACAATGCTACTATTCCAATAAGAATGTAGAAGAAGAAATTGTTTAGGTATAAATCTTTTAAAAATTGTTTCAATGTTTTTGGTTTACAGTTTACAGTCGCAGTTTACAGTCTTATTTTTAGTAACTTTTTACTATAACTAAGACATGAAACTGATAACTCAGTATTATCTTGGTATCTCAACCGATTCAATAATTTGCTTGATGATTTCAATGCTTGAAATTCCTTCCATTTCTCTTTCTGGCGTTACAATTACTCTGTGTTGTAAAACTGGAATTGTTGCTTCTTTTATGTCTTCTGGCGTTACAAAATCTCTACCACGAATAGCCGCAAAACCTTTGGCTGCATTCAAAATTGCAATTGATGCTCTTGGCGATGCTCCTAAATATAAGAAAGCATTTTCACGAGTGTTTACTACAATTTTAGCAATATATTCAATCAATTGTGGTTCGATAATTATTTGTTTTACCAATGACTGATAATTTTTAATTTCTGAACTAGAAAGAATGGTTTTGATATTTTCTAATTTACCCTTATTTTGAAGCGAATGTTCCCGTTGAATAATAGTAATTTCATCTTCTAAAATTGGATAATCTATCGAGATTTTGAATAAAAATCTATCCAATTGTGCTTCTGGTAAACGATACGTTCCTTCTTGCTCAATAGGATTCTGTGTTGCGATTACCAAAAACGGTGTGTCCAAAATATATTGTGTTCCATCCATTGTGATTTGGCGTTCTTCCATAACTTCAAAAAGAGCTGCTTGGGTTTTAGCAGGCGCACGATTTATCTCATCAATCAAAATTAAATTTGAAAAAATGGGCCCTTTTTTGAATTCAAATTCAGATTTTTTCAAATCATAAACCGAAGTACCCAGAATATCCGAAGGCATCAAATCGGGTGTGAATTGTATTCGACTGAAACCTACATTTAGTGTTTTAGCCAACAATTTGGCAGTAATCGTTTTGGCTACACCAGGAACACCTTCTAGCAAAACATGACCGTTAGAAAGTATTGCCACCAGCATTTGATCAATCATTTTGCTTTGTCCAACAATTACAGTTCCAAGCTCAGCTTTTATGGCTGTTATGCTATGTAAAAGTGGTGCTAAATTTATTCTCGACTCAAAATTTAAATTCTCATTGGTCGCTTCTTGATTGTTAATTTCTTCCATATTTTTTCAATTTATCTTTCGTAATTACTATATTTTCTTTCAAGTTTTGTAACAGTTTCATCTTCCAACTTCCAACTTCCATCTCACTCAAAAACCTTCTCTAATGCTTTATTAATTTCTACCAAATCATCTTCAATACTAGTATGCGGGCTTTTTCGATGATTGTTGATTAAGAATACAGCTTTTTCAATTATAAAATAATCTTTTCCAGATTTTTGATGCAATTTTTTTACGAAATCAGCATCTAATTTGGTTGTATCCATCAAATATTCATTTCTTACTCTTTCTAGAAAATAAATTATTTTTTTATCAATTATAGTAGTGTGATCGCCTTCTTGATAATACAAATTTCCAATAGTTTTGGTAAAATCTACTGTTGTATTGGGTAATGGATTTATAATTGGAACAATTCGCTGTTTTCTTTTAGCATTAAAAATCATGAAAAAGCCCATTCCTATCAGAAATAAAAGCCAAGCCGATTTTAGAGCAGGATGTTTGAAAATAAAACTTAATTGTGAATCAGAAATATTTTTCCCCGAACTTTTTTCAGAAAGCCAATGAATATCTCTTTTTGGAAGATACGATAAGACTTTTTCAGCATATTCTTTATGATTGTCTTTTAGCAAATGAAAATTGGTAAAAGTAGTAGGTTGTGTATGAAGGTAAATTTCGCCACCGTTGTAATTTACTTTTATAAAATTGACTCTCAAACTATCACCACTTTGATAACCCAAAACAGTTGTATTGATAGTGTCAAATTGGGTAAAATAATCATTGCCAATTCCTTCAATAATCTG
>NZ_JBILJG010000008.1:0-83435 GCF_044377315.1 Flavobacterium sp. | reverse complement strand
TTTGACCGATGAACAAATTGATAAAGTTATGAGCAAATTACAGAAGAATTTTGAAAATGAATTAGGCGCTGTTTTGCGTTAATTATTGAAAACAAAAAACATGTCAAACATCTATTTAGGTTACCATTTTACAGTTGAACCAAAAGACACGAGCGATAGCGAACTGGCGAAGCAATTGGGTTCGGAAATTCTTGTTGCTGAATTAGGCGAAAAGCCTTTTGAAAGTTTCATTGAAACCGAATTTGGAATTACAGCTTACATTCAAAAAGATTTGTGGTTTGAAGCTATTTTGGAAGATATTTATATACTAAATTCACCTGAATTTACTATTTCGTACAAAGTAGAAGAAATTGATCAAGTGAACTGGAATGAAGAATGGGAAAAAAACTTCGAGCCAATTGATGTTGATGGAAAATGTCACGTAAGAGCACCCTTTCATCCTATAACTGGTGCAGAATTTGATATAGTTATCGAACCTAAAATGAGTTTTGGAACTGGTCATCATGAAACAACACACATGATGATTCAGCATCTTCTAGAAATGGAAATTGCGAATATGAAAACACTCGACATGGGTTGTGGAACTGCAATTTTAGCTATTTTAGCAGAAATGAAAGGCGCAAAACCTATTGATGCCATTGATATTGACAATTGGTGTTATTTGAATTCAATTGAAAACTGTGAACGAAATAATTGCAGCCAAATTTCGGTTTATGAAGGAGAAGCAACACTATTGGCTGGCAAAAATTATGATTTAATTATAGCAAATATCAATCGTAATATTTTGCTAAACGATATGCAAACTTATGTTGATTGTTTAAATCCGAACGGAATACTTTTATTGAGTGGTTTTTACAATGAAGACATTTCGTTTATAGATGCTTCATGCACCGAAAAAGGATTGAAATATGATAAGAAATTTGAAAGAAACAATTGGGTTTCATTGAAATACCATAAATAACTTTTAAACTCATAACCTTTCAAACTTATAAACTAAAAGTATGAGTACAATAGAAAAAGTACAAGAAGAAGTTGCGGTAGAAGAATTAGTTGGAATTAACAACGAAATTGTGCTTTACAATGATGATGTAAATACTTTTGATCATGTAATAGACACTCTAATCAGAGTTTGTGATCACACGTCTGAACAAGCTGAACAATGTGCTATTTTGGTTCATTATAAAGGAAAATGCACTGTAAAGACGGGTTCTTACGACGAACTAAAACCAAAATGCTCACAATTACTCGAAGCAGGATTAAGTGCAGAAATAGTTTAAAGTAAAATTTTAAACAAAAACATAAAAAAAGCTCTGAATTTCTTCAGAGCTTTTTACTTTTAAAAGGGTGGCTGACCGGGTTCGAACCGGCGACCCTCGGCACCACAAACCAATACTCTAACCAGCTGAGCTACAACCACCATGTATAAATACGGGTGCAAATATACTATTAAACTTTTCGTTTACAAAGAAAAAAGTGAAAAATTTATCTCAAATCGCTTAAGCTATTGACAGTCAAATATCTTTCAACCGTATAGCCTTCGGCACTTTCTACTCCTACTATCCTACCCAAATCATTAGCTCTGTAACGAACACTATCCAAAAAGTTTTTAGAACTAATTGGCGATTCAGGTTCGTTTGAATTTGGGTCATAAAACTGAGAACTGTATGCCAAAATTGATTGTTCCTTAATATCCATAAAACCAGTAATATCGACCACAAAATCGGGTTCTAAAACTTTCCATTGTATATAATGATAAACCACTTTTGGTCGCCAAACTTCTTGATTAACGTTTTCCAATTGTGTTTCTATCCTTCTTAAACCCGATAAAAAACAAGCGTCACTAACCAATTTACTTCCTTTTCCGTGGTCAATATGCCTGTCATCAATAGCGTTACACAATACAATTTCAGGTTTGTATTTACGAATCATTTTTATGATTTCAAGTTGGTGTTTTTCATCATTTACAAAAAAACCATCGCGCATATTCAAGTTTTCTCTAACATGAACTCCAAGAATTTTGGCAGCATTGGCAGCTTCAACATCACGAATCTCGGCCGAACCACGTGTTCCTAATTCACCACGTGTCAAATCAATAATCCCGACTTTTTTTCCAAGCGAAATTTCTTTGGCAATAGTTCCACTACAACTCAACTCAACATCATCTGGATGTGCGCCAAAAGCCAATATATCTAATTTCATATGTTTAAATTTTATTTTTAAGCGGTAACATATGGAATCGCCTTTTTATTATTGGTGTTTGTTTACACAAACAATTTGTTAGTGGCGATTTCATATTTTATAACTTTATTTTTATACTTCGTAACTCGTATTTTGTATCTCGTACCTCTACAACACTTTTTTCATCGTCATAGACTTATTCACTGTTTCCAAATATTCATTTTCAGGAATACTATCTTTTGTTATGCCGCCACCAATAAATAATGTCGCTTCAGCCATTTCACCATTGGACATTAATTCAA
Organism: Flavobacterium sp.; assembly: GCF_044377315.1. Classification (GTDB taxonomy): domain Bacteria; phylum Bacteroidota; class Bacteroidia; order Flavobacteriales; family Flavobacteriaceae; genus Flavobacterium. The sequence goes on along the minus strand of NZ_JBILJG010000008.1, from coordinate 80,955 downwards.
TTTTCATACATCTTAAATTTACGAATAAATCAAACTTTAAATCTTCCCATGTTAAAAAATTTTTGTTCCATTCTCCCATAAAACCAGTGTAAAATTCTCTATCATAACCTTCATTTTCTATGATAAACTTTTTTGCTATTTCTTTTGGAAAACCACAAACAGCTGGTGTTGGATGCAAAGATTCAATAATTTTATCTAAATCAAAAATATTGGTGATTTTGGCTTCAATATCTGTTTTTATGTGCGCTAAATTTCCTGCACGTTGTGTAAACGGACTTGAAACAGAAACATTGGTAACATATTTTTGCAAACTTTTTACAATAAAATCTGTAACAATCTGCTGCTCTTGTGTTTCTTTTTTATTCCAGTTAACTATTTCATTTTCAGAAAATAACTGCGTTCCAGCTAATGCAACGGTTTTAATCACATCATTATCAACTTTTAAGAATTGTTCTGGCGATGCACCCATCCACAAACCAATTTCGGGATGAAAGAAACAATATTTAAATGCAGTTTCATAATTTTGAATCAAATTATAAAAAGTGGTTTCAATATCAAATTTTCTGATAGCAACTTTTTCTTTTCGAGATAAAACTACTTTTTCAAACTCATTATTATTTATAGCATCAATCCCTTTTTGAATGAGGCTTTCATATTTACTTTTTACTTCATAATCAATTTCATTTCGACGGTTTTTTTGAAGAAAAAAAGTGGAATCATCGACTATTTCAACAATTATATTGGAATTATTTTTTGGAATTAAACAACTTGATTTTCCATCAAATGAAGTAAAAATAAAACCACTTGTGTTTGTTTTACTAACTTTTTGATACGATTTATCATGTTGCAAAAGCGCAATTATTCGATTAGAACTTGGTTTGCAATAAACCGCAAAAGGCAAATTGTTTTCAAATTGAACTTTTATCTTATTGAATAATTCGCTCATCGTCCCTTACTTGGTAAAATCATATTTGTTAGTTTACATAACGATATTAATTTGTCTGCTTCATCTACAATTCTAATTTCCCAAAGATGAATACTTGCCCCTTTGTGAAGAATTTTAGCGGTAGCTGTAACCTTTCCTTCTCTCTTGCTTCTAACATGATTAGCAGAAATTTCAATGCCTCGTACTTCTTGTTTCTCAGGATTGACAAACATTATAGAGGCAGCGCTACCAACACTTTCGGCTAAAGCAACACTTGCTCCACCATGCAATAAACCCATTGGTTGATGCACTCTAGGATTTACGGGCATTGTAGCAACTAAAAAATCTTCGCCAGCATCAATATATTCAATTTCTAATGTTTCCATCAAGGTATTTTTGGACCATTCATTGCAAAGTTGAAGCATTTTTTCTTTATCAAAACTCATTGATTCTTATTTTTGCGTAAAAATAAAACATATTTGGGTAAAATTGCTAGACTAAAAAAGTTTAATTAACGTTATTATGATTGATTTTCTAATTATCTATTTATTTACTATTTTTACACAAATTCAAAATTTATATGCGTAATTCAATAATTATACTCCTTTTCGGAATATTTAGTAGTCTAACATCTTGTAGAACAGACTTTGAAACTATACCAAGCAATGGAAGTTTAGAGTTTTCAGAAAAAACGATTTATTTGGATACTATTTTTGCCAATATTGGCTCAAGCACATATCAATTAAAGGTTTATAACAGAAGTAATAACGATATTAGAATTCCTAAAATTGAATTGGGTAAAGGTCAATCTTCTAAATACCGTATTACAGTTGACGGAATGACTGGAAATAACAATCGCTCTTTTGAAAACGTAGAATTATTGGCAAACGATAGTTTGTTTATTTTTATTGAAACAACTGTAAATATTGCTGAAACTGAATCTGATTTTACTTATAATGATAAAATTCTTTTTGATGTTGGAACTAATCAACAAAGTGTAGATTTAGTAACTTTAATTCAAGACGCCATTTTTATTAAACCAAATAGAGATTTAGATGCAAAAATATATGAAACAATAAACATTGAGAATTTTGATCCTGAAACTAGAGGTCACACTTTGAGAGATGATGAATTAAACTGGAATAATGCAAAACCTTATGTAATATACGGAAATGTTTTAGTACCAAACGGAAAAACGTTAACAATTGGAGAAGGTACAAGTGTTCATTTTCATAAAGATGCTACTTTAATAGTTGACAATGGAGCAAAGTTAATTATTGATGGAAAATTAAACCTAACTGATTCAGAAGGTGTTATACTCACAAAACGTGAAGTTACTTTTGAAGGAGATCGATTAGAACCTTTTTACGAAGATGTACCAGGTCAATGGGGTGCTATTTTTATTTTTTCTGGAACTAAAAGTTTAATAGTGAACGAAATAAATCATTTAACATTGAAAAACGCAACTGTTGGTTTATTTTTAGCAAGTAATACCAATAATAATAGTCCAAATGTAAAAATTGATAATTCACAATTTTATAATTGTTCTAATATAGGGATTTTAACAAGAGCTTCTATCATAAACGGCACAAATACTGTAATAAACAACTGTGGAATTGCATCATTGGCTTGTACATATGGCGGAAATAATAATTTTAACCATTGTACTTTTAACAATAATTGGAACAGTACAAAACAAGTAGCTGTTTTGTTGACTGACTATTTCGAGGATATAGAAGCGATTTACGCAAATAATACAATAAACATTTTTAATTTTACAAATTGTATAGTTTATGGTACTAATCAGAGAGAATTAGCAATTGAAAAAAAAGGAAATAATGATTTAATTTATAATTTTAAAAATTGTTTACTAAAATATTCTAGTTCTCAAATTGCAAATCCAAATTTTTACAACTTTACTAATCCTCTTTTTTATCAAGATTGCAAAATTGCAACCAATTCAACACAGTTTAATCCTCAATATAGTAATGATGATACTAATAAACTTTGGCCAACGATAGATTTAGATCCGATTATTCCGCCATTTTTACCTACAACGCCATTAGATATTCTGGGTAGATCTAGAACTAATATCGGTGCCTATCAATTTATTGCTGAGTAAAAAATATTTATATTTTGTAATTAAATCGTCATCATTAAAATGGCGATTTTTAATTTAATTCAAATTGTCAAAAACTCGTTAAAAACTATTTATTTCTTATTTGGCACTACATACAATTTAACCTAAATTTGCATCACAACAACATACGGACAATTCGCAAATTGTCTCTAACAACAACACAACACAATGATTCACTTTTTCGGAAACGAAACCGCTACTGTATTTGCTGTTCAATCTAATAACGAATTGTCGGCAGAAACTATCTCAAAATTAAATTGGCTTTTTGGCAACGCACATAAAATAGATAAATCCGTCTCGTTAAAAAATAACGAGACGGATTTTTTTGTTGGTCCACGTGCCGCTATGATTACACCTTGGAGCACTAATGCTGTAGAAATCACTCAAAATATGGGAATAGAAGGCATTATCAGAATTGAAGAATTTGAGAAAGTTTCAAGTGATTTTTCAGATTTTGACCCAATGCTTTCGCAAAAATATACCGAGTTATATCAAGATATATTCACCATCAATATTCAACCAGAAGCCATTTTAGAAATTGATGATATTGCAACTTACAACAAACAAGAAGGTTTAGCTTTAAACGATGAAGAAGTTGTTTATTTAGAAAATCTAGCAAAAAAATTAAATAGAAAACTTACCGATTCAGAAATTTTTGCTTTTTCGCAAGCTAATTCTGAGCATTGCCGTCATAAAATTTTCAATGGAACTTTTATAATTGATGGCATAGAAAAAGAAACTTCTTTATTCAAATTGATTAAGAAAACATCATCAGAAAATGCAAATGATATTGTTTCGGCCTATAAAGATAATGTAGCTTTTGTAAAAGGTCCAAAAGTTACGCAATTTGCCCCAAAAAGTGCTGATAAGCCCGATTTTTACGTAGAAAAAGAATTTGATTCGGTACTTTCTCTAAAAGCAGAAACACATAATTTCCCAACAACTGTTGAACCTTTTAATGGTGCTGCAACTGGTTCTGGTGGTGAAATTAGAGATAGATTAGCAGGTGGACAAGGTTCGTTACCATTAGCAGGAACTGCGGTTTACATGACATCGTATTCAAGATTGACTAACAACCGAAAATATGAAGAAACCATGGCTGAACGTCCATGGTTGTACCAAACTCCAATGGATATTTTGATAAAAGCATCCAATGGAGCTTCCGATTTTGGAAATAAATTTGGTCAACCTTTGATTACTGGTTCAGTTTTGACTTTTGAACATGAAGAAGAAAATCGTAAACTTGGTTACGATAAAGTAATCATGCAAGCGGGTGGAATTGGTTACGGAAAATTTGATCAAGCTATAAAAAAGAAACCACAAGAAGGCGATAAAATCGTAATTCTTGGTGGTGAAAATTATAGAATTGGAATGGGTGGAGCTGCCGTTTCATCTGCTGATACAGGAGCTTTCGGCTCTGGAATTGAATTAAATGCAATTCAACGTTCAAATCCTGAAATGCAAAAACGTGCAGCCAATGCCATTCGTGGTTTGGTTGAAAGTGATGAAAATCCGATTGTTTCTATTCATGATCACGGCGCTGGTGGGCATTTAAATTGTCTTTCAGAATTAGTCGAAGAAACAGGTGGATTAATAGATTTGGACAAATTACCTGTTGGCGACCCTACCCTTTCTGCAAAAGAAATTATTGGAAACGAATCGCAAGAACGAATGGGATTGGTTATTAGTAAAAAAGACATCGAAATTCTTCAAAAAATTGCCGATAGAGAACGATCTCCAATGTATCAAGTTGGTGATGTTACTAATGACCATAGATTTACTTTTGAGTCGAAAACTACTGGTGCAAAACCAATGGATTATGCACTAGAAGACTTTTTTGGAAGTTCTCCAAAAACGATTATGACTGACAAAACTATTGTTAGAAATTATAGTGATTTAGACTATTTACAAGAAAATATTCCATCGTATTTAGAAGAAGTTTTAAAACTAGAAGCCGTTGCTTGTAAAGACTGGTTAACCAATAAAGTCGACCGTTGTGTTGGTGGAAAAGTTGCCAAACAACAATGTGCTGGACCTTTACAATTGCCATTGAATAATGTTGGTGTAATGGCTTTGGATTATAACGGAAAAGAAGGAATTGCAACATCAATTGGGCACGCTCCTATTTCGGCATTAATTGATCCAAAAGCTGGAAGTAGAAATGCAATTGCGGAAGCTTTGTCAAACATCGTTTTTGCTCCTTTAAAAGACAATTTAAAATCGGTTTCACTTTCTGCCAATTGGATGTGGGCTTGCAAAAATGAAGGCGAAGACGCAAGATTGTATGAAGCTGTTGAAGCTTGTTCAGAATTTGCTATCGAATTGGGAATCAATATTCCGACTGGAAAAGATTCGCTATCAATGAAGCAAAAATATCCAAACGATGAAGTGATTGCTCCTGGAACGGTTATTATTTCAGCAGCAGGAAATTGTTCGAATATTACTAAAGTGGTAGAACCTGTTTTGCAAAGAAATAAAGGTTCAATTTACTACATCAATTTATCGCAAGATGAATTTAAATTGGGAGGAAGTTCGTTTGCTCAAACTCTAAATAAAATTGGTACAGAAACTCCAACTATCAAAGATGCTCAGTTTTTCAAGAAGGCGTTTAATACCATTCAAGAGTTAATTAAAGATAGACAAATTGTTGCAGGACACGATATTGGAAGTGGTGGATTAATCACTACTTTGTTAGAAATGTGTTTTAGCCCCCTAGCCCCCGAAGGGGGAACTACCTCTTTTGAGGAAGCAGGTATGAAATTAAATTTTGATTGTTTTAAAGAAAAAGATTTAGTAAAAATTCTATTTGCTGAAAATATTGGAATTGTACTTCAAGCGAAAGATGATGCAGTTTTTGAAAAAGCATTTGAAGGAATAGAAGTATTCAAAATAGGAAATGTTTTAGAAAATGGAATTCTAGAAATTTTAAATCTCAAATTTCAAATCTCAAATTATAGAAAACTATGGTTTGAAACTTCTTTCCTACTCGACCAAAAACAAACTAAAAATGGGAAATCTTTAGAGCGTTTCGAAAATATTCCAAATCAACCATTACAGTATAAATTTCCAAGTCATTTTACAGGATTAAAACCAGTAATTGACGCTACAAAACCTCGTCCTAAAGCTGCTATTATTCGTGAAAAAGGAAGTAATTCTGAGCGTGAAATGGCTAATGCTATGTACTTAGCTGGATTTGATGTAAAAGACGTTCACATGACCGATTTGATTTCGGGAAGAGAAACTCTTGAAGATATTCAATTTATTGGTGCTGTAGGTGGATTCTCTAATTCGGATGTTTTAGGTTCGGCTAAAGGTTGGGCTGGAGCGTTTAAATACAACGAAAAAGCCACTAATGCTTTGAAAAAATTTTTTGAACGTGAAGACACACTTTCTGTTGGAATTTGTAATGGATGTCAATTGTTTATGGAATTAGAGTTAATCAATTCTGAACATGAAGTTCACGGAAAAATGCAACATAACGATTCTCACAAACACGAAAGCGGGTTTACTTCGGTGACTATACAAGAAAATCACTCTGTGATGTTGAATACTTTGGCTGGAACAACTCTTGGTGTTTGGATTTCACATGGTGAAGGAAAATTCAAATTGCCTTACACCGAAGAAAAATACAATATTGTTGCCAAATACGCTTACGAAGGTTATCCAGCCAATCCAAATGGCTCCGATTTTAACACGGCAATGCTATGCGACAAAACTGGAAGGCATTTAGTAATGATGCCTCACATTGAGCGCTCTACATTTCCATGGAATTGGGCTTACTATCCAACCGATAAAAAAGATGAAGTTTCTCCTTGGATTGAAGCTTTTGTGAATGCAAGACTTTGGATTGAGAAAAAATAATATATTTGTAAAAAATAATGATGAAAAAAATACTATTCCTTTTGTTTTTTGTTTTCAATTTAAACGTTTCAGGACAAGAAAAACATCATAGAGCAAAAATTATTTATAATTCAATTGAAAATCTTGAAAAATTAGACAAATTAGGTATTGCAATTGATCATGGTATTCATAAAAAAGGTTACTTTATCATTTCTGATTTTTCTGAAACTGAAATTCAACTTGCCAAAAGCATTGGTTTAAATGTTGAGATTGAGATTGAAGATGTTTCAGCTCATTATGCTAATCAAAATAAAAATTCACAAACTTTTTCTCCAGAAATTACAAGTTGTTCAAATTCTGTAACTGATTACATAACACCTTTTAACTTTAGTAACGGTTCAATGGGTGGCTATTTAACTTATCCTGAAATGCTCCAACATCTAGATAACATGCACACTCTGTATCCAAATTTGATTACTGCACGAGATAATGTTGGAACATACATAACACAAGAAGGAAGGCAATTGCAATGGGTAAAAATTACTAATAATCCATCTGTTCCCAACACAAAACCACAAGTTTTATACACTGCTATTCATCATGCTAGAGAACCAATCTCATTATCTGAAACGATTTTTTATATGTGGTATTTGTTAGAAAACTATGAAACCAATGAAGAAGTTAAAAATATAGTCGACAATACCGAAATGTATTTCATTCCAGTTGTGAATCCAGATGGTTATATTTACAATTACACTACTAATCCTAATGGTGGTGGAATGTGGCGAAAAAACAGACATGTACATGGCAACGGAACATTTGGAACCGATAATAATAGAAACTATGACTATTGGATTAATGGCGAAGCTACTCAAAGCGTATGGAACACCGCAGGAATTTCTGCATCTTCTTCAGGTGACACATATCCTGGTGTAACTCCTTTTTCTGAACCAGAAAATCAAGCAATTGAATATTTTGTAAATAGTCATAACTTTAAAGTGGCTTTAAATGCACATTCACATAGTAATTTGATATTGTATCCTTTCGGTTATGCACTTAATACGCCTAGTTCTGATAATTTAATTTTTCAAAAGTTATCTAGTGCCATGGTTTCAGAAAACGGTTTTATAAATCAAATTGCATCCGAATTATATGCAGCTTCAGGTAATTCAGATGATTGGATGTACGGACAAACTTTTAACCATACTAAAATTTTTGCTTTTACTCCCGAAATTGGTTCTTCTTTTTGGCCTGCAAGTACCGACATAATTCCTTTGTGCAAAAAAATGATGCTAACAAACATTACTGCAGCAAAGTTTGTTTTAGATAATACTAATCTAGTAGATACAGCACCTAGACATACAGGAAATACAGCATTAGCAACAGCCACCTTTGAGTTGACAAAACTAGGCTTATCAGAGAACGGAAATTATACAGTTAGCCTTAATCCAATTTCTACAAATATTGCTACGGTTGGTGCACCTTTTACCGTTTCAAATATGGAGAATTTAGATGTTGTTAATGGAACAATAGAATATACATTGGCAAATGGAACTACAAGTGGTGATACAATTCAATATGAACTAGTTGTGGATAATGGAACCTATACAGACAAAAAAATAATTACTAAAAAGTTTGGAGCCTTACAAGCAATTTTAAATGATGATTGTTCATCAACAGCTACTAATTTTACAGGAAATACTTGGGCAATAACTTCATTGGCTTATGTTTCTCCAACAACATCAATAACTGATTCACCCAATGGAAATTACAATAATAATCAAACTAAAATTTTATTTTTAACCAATCCAATAAATTTAACAAGTGAAACTGGAGCAACAATTTCGTTTGCCGCCAAATGGGATTTGGAAAACAATTTTGACTATGTTCAATTTCAAGTTTCGACTGATAATGGCGCAACCTGGAATTCACAATGTGGAAAATATACTAACGAAGGATCGGCATCGCAAGCAATTGGCCAATTGTATGATGGAACGCAACTAGAATGGGTTAATGAAGAAATTGATCTGTCAGATTATATTGGACAAACCATCAAAGCAAGATTTCGTATTAAATCGGATGCATTTCAAACCTATGACGGATTTTATTTTGATGATTTTAAAGTAAATACTCTTGAAAACACAACACTTTCTTTAGCTAATCAAGCACAAGCTAGTCAATTCGGAATTTATCCAAATCCTGCAAATTCAGTTCTTAGAATAAATACTAATAACGAAGATTATTCAATCGAAATTTATAATACACAAAGCCAATTAGTTTTCAAAAAAGAAAATAATGTTGGTTCAAATGAAATAACTATTTCAGATTTAGCTTCGGGTGTTTACTTCATAAAACTAAAAGCTGACGGCATAAATGAAGTGAAAAAAGTAGTGAAAAAATAATTATTCTTTCGATTTTTGTTTTTGGTAATTGTGTAAATAATCACCTTTTGGTTTTCCAATATCAAAGGAACTCCATTTTGTTAAAAATCGTGTCGAAGTTCTCGCTTCATCAATATCCCAACCTTCATATTCTATTCTGTAAATAGCAGAATACATTTCGGCACGTCCAACACCGTGATAGCAGTGAATCAATACCGGATAATTATCCGGATTATCCATTATTTTGAAGAAAACATCTAAATTTTCTTGTTTAGGTACTTGATCAGAACCATTATTGAAATAATTTACACCTCCAATTTTGGCAACTGCTTGTTTTTCGGCTGTTAACTCGGCTGGAATTTCTGGATTATTTACATCATCTCCAGTTCCTGGAAAACGCAAATCGATGATGCTTTTTATTTTATATTTGTTTATATAATTGGCCATTTCATCTGGTGGAATTACACCACTTTTATAAACTTTTCCTTCAGTAATTGTTTCAAAATTGTGGTTTAAATGTATATCATATGCATACTTTCCTGCACCAATTGCAACAATTAGAAGAAATCCTATTATTAGTTTCTTTTTTATACTCATTTTATTAGTTCTCTGAAGTTAATTTTTTATCAATAATACGATCCATGTAATCTTGATAGAAGGCCTTGAAATGCAATTCTATAGTCTGCATTTCTTTATTCTTTTTATCAATTAAGTTGTTAGTCAATGACCTATCGTCTTTATCATAAAAACCAACCACTTTACTTCCATCAAAGGTACAAATATAATTTCCTTTTATAAAAGTATGAAGGTTTCCGGTAGAATTTACTACAAATCGTTTTGATATATCTTTATCTACCAAGCTATTGCCCCAACTTCTAAAAGATTTTTTATAACCAATTAAGTCTAATACTGTCGGATAAATATCTATTTGTTGTGCTAGATTCATATCAACACCCACCAAATCACTATTGGGTTTATAAAACAAAATAGGAACCGCAAAACGACTAATTGGTTTGCTATACTCATCATAATAAACCAAATTACCATGGTCGGCAACCATTATAAAGAGTGTATTATTATACCATTTTGTTTTTTTAGCTTCTTCAAAAAAACGTTTTATAGCATAATCTGTGTACTCTGCACATTTATGCATCGGAATTTGACCTTCTTTGAATTTATCTTTATATTTCTCTGGAATAATATAAGGTTCATGAGACGAAACTGTAAAAACAGTTGCGAAAAATGGTGATTGTTCCATACTCAGCTTTTGATTCATAAACTGTAAAAAAGGCTCATCCCATATTCCCCAAAAACCATCAAATTCTTCGTCGTTATTAAACTCTGTTCTCCCGTAATAATTGTCAATTCCCAAAATGTTACCAAAACCTAAAAATCCCATCGAACCATTTGCGGCGCCATGAAAAAAAGAAGTTTTGTAACCAACATTTTCTAAAGTTGAAACCAATGATTCTATCTTTTGCTTAGGAAAAGGTGATGAAGTAAATCCATCCTTAAAAGTAGGGATTCCTGCTAAAATTGAAGACATTCCATGTATTGACTGTCTTCCGTTAGCATACGCATTTGGAAAAATTAAACTATGTTGGGCTAACGAATCAATAAAGGGTGAATGACTTTGATAATCTGGTATTTCCAACCATTTGTTAAAAGCGCCTGAGTATTCTCGACTATAACTTTCTATTATAAATAATACAATATTTGGTTTTGTTTCAGGATAATTTTTATAGTGTTTTATAGGTTGCACTTGTTTTGCAATAACTTGAGGTGTTATTTCAGGAAAATTAGTTTTCCTAAAGTTATTACTAAACAGAGTTCTTATAATAGCAAATGGTGTATTCAAAACTATATCAGCATGAACTACTTTTTTTACATACTTACTGGCATCGACTAGATTTATCGGACGAGTAGATTTGCTAAAATCACCACCACGAATTCCACCAATAATCATGGCTGTTACTAGCAAAAAACCTATAATAGAAAAACCAAAATAATGCACTTTTTTTGAAGGAATTACTGATTCAACTTTAACTTTTCTGTATAAATAAATCCAAGCAAAAGCAACTACGAAAAACAGTACAAATACATGCCAATAATCAACTATAAAACTCATAAATAAAGTTGGTAAATTGGTTTCATGTTTCACTACATCTAAAGCTGCAGTAGTAGTTCTTGATTGACTGTATTTATAATATATTAAATCAACAAAATTGAACGAATAAGCAAATAGATTAGTAACAAAATAAAGGTAAAACAAAAACTTTTGATAGCCTTTGAAAGTATTTTTCCAAAAAGGTAAAATGGAAAATAAAATAAAAAGTAGGTTGATATAAAGTATGGCTGTTGTATCAAAAGCCAATCCATAATAACACAACGATAAGAAATCAATTACCGAATCAACTTTCAAAAAATCTTGATTATAAAAATAAAATAAAATTCGGGCTATCATATAAAAAATATATACCAAACTTATTCTGTAAAACAACACCTTATACTCGTTATATCTTGGTAGTTTATTCATTCAAATTAGATTACTTATTTTGCAAAATTACTAAATTATGAAAGGAATTTTTAAAATAAATTGTTAATCTATTTTTATTTAATTAATTTGCATCAAAATTTACCATTCAAATGACTAATATTACTCGACTTTTCGATTTCCCTTACTACCAATTGGAAAAAAACAACATAAATGACTGTTTAGTTACCAAATATAATGGAGTTTGGGTAAAAACTTCAACACAAGAATATATAGATAAATCCAATGCAATATCTCGTGCCTTGTTACGATTGGGCGTTGAAAAAAACGATAAAATTGCAATAATTTCCTCTTCAAATAGAACCGAGTGGAATATAATGGATATTGGTGTTTTGCAAACTGGTGCGCAGACTGTTCCCATCTATCCTACAATCACAGCTGAAGATTATGAATATATTCTTAATCATTCCGAATCAAAATTTTGTTTTATTTCTGATGAAGTTGTCTTTCATAAATTAAAATCAATTCAGAAAAATGTTCCTCTATTAAAAGAAATCTATTGTTTTGATGAAATAATTGGTTGTAAAAACTGGAAAGAACTTCTCCACCTTGGCGAAGACACCTCCAATCAAGATGTAGTTGAAGACAGAAAGAGCAATGTTAAACCAGAAGAATTGGCAACGATCATTTATACCTCTGGAACAACTGGAAAACCTAAAGGAGTAATGCTTTCACATAACAACATTGTTTCCAATGTTTTGGATAGTTCACCCCGAATTCCTTTTGAAGAAGGCAGTAGTCGAGCATTGAGTTTTTTACCTATATGTCATATTTTTGAAAGAGTAATTCTATATATCTACCAATATTATTCGGTTTCCATTTATTTTGCAGAAAGCATTGAAAAACTTTCTGATAATATAAAAGAAGTCAAACCAACTGTGTTTTCGGTTGTACCAAGATTATTAGAAAAGGTTTATGATAAAATTTATGCTAAAGGTGCTGAATTAACTGGTATCAAAAAGAAACTATTTTTCTGGGCAATTGAACTCGGTTTGAAATACGAACCTTATGGTGCAAACGGTTTTTGGTATGAAACGCAACTAAAAATAGCCCGAAAACTTATCTTTAGCAAATGGCAAGAAGGATTAGGTGGTAATCTAACCGTTATGGTATCTGGAAGTGCTGCCTTGCAACAACGTCTAACTAGAGTATTTGCAGCTGCTGGAATGCCTGTTATGGAAGGCTACGGATTAACAGAAACATCACCTGTTATTTCGGTAAATGACATTAGAAATAGAGGTTTCAAAGTAGGTTGTGTTGGAAAACCAATTAACAATGTAGAAGTTAAAATTGCTAATGATGGTGAAATTTTATGTAAAGGACCCAATGTAATGATTGGCTATTATAAAGACCCTGAACTTACAGCAGAAGTAATAAAAGACGGCTATTTTCATACAGGTGATATTGGAGAAATTGACACAGAAGGTTTCCTTAAAATTACTGATAGAAAGAAAGAAATGTTTAAAACCTCTGGTGGCAAATATATTGCACCACAAATTATTGAAAACACACTCAAACAATCTCTGTTTATAGAACAAGTAATGGTAATTGGTGATGGTGAGAAAATGCCAGCTGCATTCATTCAACCAAGTTTTGATTTTATAAGGGAGTGGGCAAAACGTCATAGTTTTTATGTAGGCGATTTGAACGAAGAAATTACTTCTAATCCCGAAGTAATTAAAAGAATTCAAGAAGAAGTTGATATAGCTAATGATAAATTTGGAAGTTGGGAAAAGATAAAACGCTTTGAATTGACTCCAAATGTTTGGAGTATAGACGGCGGCGAATTAACACCAACATTAAAACTTAAACGTAAAGTAGTAAGAGAAAAATATGCTGACCTTTATCAGAAGATTTATGGTTAGAAGTTGAAAAATGAGTTTTTATTTGTGATTCAGCCAAAATAAATCTGAACTCAGAATTCTACTTTCATTAATTTACTAATTATTACCTTAAATCTCAAAAAAATCCTCATAAAAAATTTCTATTTTTAAAATATTTTACTGATTTTTTTTCATTTTTTTTGATATATTTATTTAAAAAATAAATATATATTTATCGAAAACCCATGAAAACCAAATCTCTACTTTTCTCTATCGTTACTTCGAGTTATTTTGAGTTTTAAAAATGCTAATTTTTGAAACACAAAATAACTCGAAAATCTAAAAAAAAATCTTAATTTATACTCAATCTTCACTTTTTACTTCAAATTTCGTATCTCGTATTTCATATATTATAAGTGTATTTCCTACCTCAAACTTAAAAAATACTATGCGCGCATAAAATTTAACATAAATACTATGCGCGCATAATAATATTTTGTATATTTGAAACCGAATCCAAATCGATTTCGCATTACAATGAAAGATAAGACTATAGATTATTTATTACGTGCCACATGGCAAGCAGTTTCAAGAATGTATAATGAAGAAGCATCAAAGTTTGATGGTTCTATGGCAATAGGTTTTGCTTTATTAAGCATTGACAAAGAAGAAGGAACACCATCATCATATATAAGCAACCGAATGGGAATGGAAGCTACATCGCTAACAAGAACCCTAAAAACATTAGAAGAAAAAGGATTAATCATAAGAAAGAAAAATCCAGATGATGGTAGAGGCGTTTTAATATACTTAACGGATTTAGGTAAAAAAATGCGCGAGCAATCAAAAACCACAGTGTTAAAGTTCAACGAAGTAGTAAAACAAAACATCACAGAAGAAAAACTAAACCATTTCATTGAAGTAGCTGATGTGATAAATGATTTGATAACAGAGAAGAAGATTTTTTGAGGATTGAAAAATTGTAGAATTGTATAATGTATACTTTAGAAATTATACATAAAAACGAAATTCAACAATCAGTAAAAATACATTATACAACAATACAACAATACAATATACAACAATACAATATACAACAATACAATAAAAAAAAATGAAACGAACAATTAAAAAAGTGGCAGTTATAGGTTCTGGAATTATGGGTTCTGGAATTGCTTGTCATCTTGCTAACATTGGTTTAGAAGTACTCCTTTTAGACATTGTACCCAATGCACTAACTGAAATCGAGCAAAAGAAAGGACTAACTTTAGAAAGTAAAGTCGTTCGTAACCGTGTGGTAAATGACCATTTAGCAAATGCTCTAAAAAGCAACCCATCACCTATTTACAATCAGAAATTTGCTAGTCGAATTACTACAGGAAACACGACTGATGATATGTCCAAAATTGCAACTTGCGATTGGATTATCGAAGTAGTTGTAGAACGTTTAGACATCAAGAAATTGGTGTTTGAACAAATCGACAAATTCCGTAAACCAGGTACTTTGGTAACTTCAAATACATCAGGTATTCCAATTAACTTTATGAGCGAAGGAAGAAGCGATGATTTTCAAGCTCATTTCTGTGGAACACATTTCTTTAATCCTGCACGTTATTTGAAATTATTCGAAATTATTCCAGGTCCAAAAACAACACAAGAAGTATTGGATTTCCTTTTTGAATACGGTTCAAAATTCTTAGGAAAAACTTCAGTAATTGCCAAAGATACTCCAGCTTTTATTGGAAACAGAATTGGAATATTCGGAATTCAAAGTTTATTCCACCAAGTAAAAGAAATGGGATTAACCATCGAAGAAGTTGATAAATTAACAGGTCCAGTGATTGGTCGTCCAAAATCGGCAACTTTTAGAACGGTTGACGTAGTTGGTTTAGATACTTTAGTTCATGTAGCTAACGGAATTTATGAAAATTGTCCAAATGACGAAGCACACGAATTATTCAAACTACCAGATTTCATCAACAAAATGATGGACAACAAATGGTTAGGAAGTAAAACAGGACAAGGATTTTACAAAAAAGATGGTAAAGAAATCTTATCTTTAGACTTAGATACTTTAGAATATAGATCGGCTAAAAAAGCATCGTTCGCTACATTAGAACTGACTAAAACTATCGAAAAACAAATTGATAGATTCAAAGTTTTAGTAAATGGAAAAGACAAAGCAGGCGTTTTCTACAGAAAGAATTTCTCAGCAATGTTTGCTTATTGTTCTAACAGAATTCCAGAAATAACAGAAGAATTCTATAAAATTGATGATGCCATGAAAGCCGGTTTTGGTTGGGAAAATGGTCCATTCGAAATTTGGGACGCCATTGGTGTAGAAAAAGCCATCGCAATCATGGAAGCTGAAGGATACAAACCAGCTGCATGGGTAACTGATATGTTAATTTCAGGAAACAAATCGTTTTATTCCGTTAAAAATGGTAAAACTTGTTGCTACCACATTCCATCAAACCTGCCTGCCGGACAGGCAGGATCTCAAGAAGAAAAACCAGGACAAGATGCTTTTATAATTTTAGATAATATTAGAGAAAGTCATAAAGTTTGGGGTAATTCAGATGCTTCAGTTATCGATTTAGGAGACGGAATTTTGAATTTAGAATTCCATTCAAAAATGAATACCATTGGTGGTGGTGTTTTAACTGCTATCAACAAAGCAATCGACTTAGCTGAGAGAGATTATAAAGGATTAGTAATTGCTAATCAAGGTGCAAATTTCACAGTTGGCGCCAATATCGGAATGATTTTTATGATGGCCGTCGAACAAGAATACGACGAATTAAACATGGCTATCAAAATGTTCCAAGACACGATGATGCGAGTACGCTACTCCTCTATTCCAGTAATCGTTGCGCCACATGCGATGACGCTTGGTGGTGGATGCGAAATGAGTATGCATGCCGACAGAGTTGTTGCCGCTGCTGAAACGTATATTGGTTTAGTAGAATTTGGAGTTGGAGTAATTCCTGGTGGTGGTGGTTCTAAAGAAATGGCTTTACGTGCATCGGATTTATTCCGGAAAAATGATGTCGAATTAAATGTATTACAAGAGCATTTCTTAACAATTGCTATGGCAAAAGTAGCAACATCGGCATACGAAGCTTTTGATTTAGGAATTTTACAAAAAGGAAAAGACATCGTTGTTGTAAACAAAGACCGTCAAATCGCAGTTGCTAAACAAGTAGCATTGCAAATGGCAGATCAAGGTTACACACAACCTGTTAGAAGAACTGATATTAAAGTATTAGGTAAACAAGCATTAGGAATGTTTTTAGTAGGAACTAACCAAATGGTAGCTGGAAAATACATCTCTGAACACGATTTGAAAATTGCCAATAAATTAGCGTATGTAATGGCTGGAGGTGATTTGTCCGAACCAACATTGGTAAGTGAACAATACTTATTAGATATCGAACGTGAAGCATTTTTATCACTTTGTACTGAAAGAAAAACGTTGGAACGCATCCAATTCATGCTTACTAAAGGTAAACCATTAAGAAACTAAACTATGAAGACTGCATATATTGTAAAAGGATACCGCACAGCGGTGGGGAAAGCTCCAAAAGGAGTATTTAGATTTAAAAGACCTGATGAGTTAGCCGCTGAAACCATAGAACACATGATGTGCCAGTTTCCTGATTTTGACAAAAAACGTATTGACGACGTTATGGTTGGAAATGCAATGCCAGAAGCTGAACAAGGTTTGAATGTAGGTCGTTTAATTTCCTTAATGGGGTTAAAAGTAACTGATGTTCCTGGGGTAACAGTAAATAGATATTGCGCATCAGGATTAGAAACTATAGGCATGGCAACAGCAAAAATTCAAAGCGGAATGGCAGATTGCATTATAGCCGGTGGTGCTGAAAGTATGAGCTTTATTCCAATGGGTGGTTATAAACCAACACCAGATTACGCTGTAGCAAAAGAGGGAAATGAAGATTACTATTGGGGAATGGGTTTAACAGCTGAAGCAGTGGCTAAACAATTCAACGTGTCTCGCGAAGATCAAGATGAGTTTGCTTATAATTCGCATCAAAAAGCATTGAAAGCGCAAGCCGAAGGTAAATTTGATAAACAAATTGTTCCAATTACTGTAGAGCAAACGTTTATAAATGAAAATGGAAAAAAAGAGACTAAATCATACATAGTAAACAAAGATGAAGGCCCAAGAGCTGACACAAATATTGCCGCTTTAGGAAATCTAAAACCTGTATTCGCAGCAGATGGTTCTGTTACAGCAGGTAACTCTTCACAAATGAGTGATGGTGCAGCATTTGTACTTATTATGAGCGAAGAAATGGTAAAGGAATTAGGTGTTACTCCTATCGCCAGATTAGTAAATTTTGCATCAGCAGGAGTTGAACCAAGAATTATGGGAATTGGTCCAGTAAAAGCGATTCCAAAAGCTTTAAAACAAGCCGGTTTATCATTAAATGATATTGATTTAATCGAATTAAACGAAGCATTTGCATCACAATCTTTGGCAGTAGTCAGAGAATTAGGTTTAAATCCAGATATCGTAAACGTAAATGGTGGTGCAATTGCACTTGGTCATCCATTAGGTTGCACAGGAGCAAAACTATCGGTTCAATTATTTGAAGAAATGCGCTTAAGAAAATCTAAATACGGAATTGTAAGTATGTGTGTTGGAACAGGACAAGGTTCTGCGGGTATTTACGAACTTCTATAAAAAAGCAACACAGATTTAAGAAATCAAAAAAATCATTACAATTTCTCTAATTTCTTAAATCTGTGTTTCAAAAAACTAAAACTATTTAAATTAAAAAAACATAAAAACCATGGAAGATATAACAAGAGGTGGACAATTTTTGGTAAAAGAAACCAAATGTGAAAATGTCTTTACACCAGAAGATTTCACAGAAGAGCAAATCATGATGCGCGATTCTGTCAAAGAATTCGTTGACAAAGAAATTTGGCCTTTTAAAGACCGATTTGAACACAAAGATTATACGTTTACAGAGGAAACCATGCGAAAAGCTGGTGAAATGGGTTTTTTGAGTGTTGCCGTACCTGAAAATTATGGCGGAATGGGAATGGGATTTGTGGATACTTGTCTTGTTTGTGATTACATTTCGGGTGCAACAGGTTCGTTTTCAACAGCTTTTGGTGCTCATACAGGAATTGGAACTATGCCAATTACATTATACGGAACCGAAGAACAAAAACAAAAATACGTACCAAAATTAGCTTCAGGTGAATGGTTTGGAGCATATTGCTTAACTGAACCAGGAGCAGGATCTGATGCTAATTCTGGAAAAACTAAAGCTGTTCTTTCAGAAGATGGAACGCATTATAAAATAACCGGACAAAAAATGTGGATTTCTAATGCTGGTTTTTGTTCTGTATTGATTGTTTTCGCTCGAATTGAAGATGACAAAAACATTACAGGTTTCATTGTAGAAAATGAACCAAGCAACGGAATTTCTATGGGTGAAGAAGAGCATAAATTAGGAATTCGTGCGTCTTCTACTCGTCAGGTTTTCTTTGCTGAAACTAAAGTTCCAGTTGAAAATATGTTAGCTGCTCGTGGAGAAGGTTTTAAAATTGCAATGAACGCATTGAATGTTGGTCGTATCAAATTGGCAGCAGCTTGTTTAGATGCACAACGTCGTGTGACTTCCAATGCGGTGAATTATGCTAACGAAAGAGTTCAGTTTAACACACCTATTTCTTCTTTTGGAGCAATTCGTTACAAATTAGCAGAAATGGCAACTTCTGCTTATGCAGGAGAAAGTGCCACTTATCGAGCAGCAAAAGATATTGAAAACAGAATCAAACTCCGTGAAGCAGAAGGCGCGAGTCATCAAGAAGCCGAATTAAAAGGTGTTGAGGAGTTTGCTATAGAATGCTCTATACTAAAAGTAGCTGTTTCTGAAGATGTTCAAAACTGTGCTGATGAAGGAATTCAAATTTATGGTGGTATGGGATTTTCAGAAGATACACCAATGGAAAGTGCTTGGAGAGATGCTCGTATTGCAAGAATCTATGAAGGAACAAATGAAATAAACAGAATGTTATCGGTTGGAATGTTAATCAAAAAAGCCATGAAAGGGCATGTTGATTTGCTTGCACCAGCGATGAAAGTACAAGAAGAATTAATGGGAATACCATCTTTTGAATCGCCAGATTATTCTGAATTATTTTCAGAAGAAAAAGAAATGATAGGAAAATTAAAAAAAGCATTCCTAATGGTTGCAGGTGCTGCCGTTCAAAAATTCGGTATGGATTTAGACGCGCACCAACAACTTTTAATAGCTGCTGCTGATATGTTAATTGAAATTTACATGGCAGAAAGCACTATTTTAAGAACTGAAAAATTAGTAAAATCTAAAGGTCATGAAGCGGTTAAAGAACAAGTTGCAATGGCTGAATTATACTTGTACAAAGCCGTAGATATAGTAGCTTCAAGAGGTAAAGAAAGTATCATTTCTTTTGCAGAGGGCGATGAACAGCGTATGATGTTAATGGGATTAAGACGTTTTACAAAATATACAAACATGCCTAATATTGTAGGATTGAGAGAAACAATCACTGCAAAATTAGTGTCCGAAAATAGTTATTGTTTTTAATTTTGGTTATTTTTTTTTGTTAAAAAAAAGTCATTCTTTAATCAGAATGACTTTTGTGATTTAAATAGTATATGTTAATTAAATACCAGCCACAGCTTTAATTTCATCTATAATTCTAAAAGCTAATTTATCAGCTTCAGCTTGAGTTGGAGCTTCCGTATAAATTCGGATAATTGGTTCAGTATTTGATTTTCTTAAATGAACCCATTCCGTAGCGAAATCAATTTTCACACCATCTATTGTGTTGATTTCCTCATTTTTATATTTTTCAGTCATGGCAACTAAAATGGCATCTACATCAATTTGAGGTGTCAATTCAATTTTGTTTTTGCTCATATAATATTGCGGATAACTTGCACGAAGTTCAGCAACAGTTTTTTCTTGGTTTGCTAAATAAGTTAAGAACAACGCCACTCCTACCAAACTATCTCTTCCGTAATGTAATTCTGGATAAATGATTCCGCCGTTTCCTTCACCACCTATTATAGCATTTGTAGCCTTCATCAATTCTACTACATTCACTTCACCAACAGCACTTGCTTGATAACTTCCGTTGTGTTTGTTGGTAATATCTCTCAAAGCACGTGACGAACTCATATTTGAAACTGTATTTCCTGGTGTTTTGCTCAAAACATAATCGGCAATCGCTACCAAAGTATATTCTTCGCCAAACATTTCGCCATCATTTGATACAAAAGCCAATCTGTCAACATCTGGGTCAACCACGATTCCGAAATCGGCTTTTTCTTCTACAACCAATTTACAAATATCTCCCAAATGTTCTTTCAAAGGTTCTGGGTTGTGTGGAAAATGACCATTTGGTTCGCAATATAATTTTACCACTTCAACGCCCATTTGTTCCAATAAATTCGGAATTACAATTCCACCTGTAGAGTTTACTGCATCTACCACTACTTTATATTTCTTGGTTTTTACCAAATCAGCATCCACTAAAGGCAAATCTAGAACTTCATCAATGTGAATATCCATATAAGAATCGTTGGTAGTGATTTCGCCTAACGAATCAACATCAACAAAATCAAAGGCTTCTGCTTCTGCAATTTCTAAAATTTTCGCACCATCAGCACCATTCAAAAATTCGCCTTTTTCATTCAATAATTTCAATGCATTCCATTGTTTTGGATTATGAGAAGCGGTTAAAATAATACCTCCATCAGCTTTTTCTAAAGGAACTGCAACTTCAACTGTTGGTGTTGTTGAAAGTCCTAAATCGATAACATTTATACCTAATCCAATTAATGTATTTTGAACCAAATTATGAATCATCGAACCCGAAATTCGAGCATCACGACCAATTACAACGGTTAGTTTTTCTTTTGAACTATTATTTTTCAGAAACGTTCCATAAGCTGAAGCAAATTTTACGGCATCAACTGGAGTTAAATTATCACCTACTTTTCCACCGATGGTTCCACGAATTCCTGATATTGATTTTATTAATGTCATTTGTAAAGGTTTTTGGTTATGGGTTGTAGGTTTTAGGTTACCTACTTTTAAATTTAGACAAATATAACAAGTTGAAAGCAATAAAAAAATTTGAATTAATTTAGTATATTTACCTAGTTACAAACTACTAAACCAAAAAAACCTAAAACCCATAACCTAAAACCTATAATGAATTTCCTTGCTCACATATATCTTTCTGGAAACAGCGATTTGCTTAAAATTGGAAATTTTATGGCTGATAGTGTTCGTGGGCATCATTATCTGGATTATCCTGATGAAATTCGAAAAGGTATTCTTTTGCATCGTTACATTGACACTTTTACAGACGCGCATCCCATTTACCGTAAAAGTAAGCATAGATTACACGAAAAATATGGACATTATTCTGGGGTGATTATGGATATAGTATATGATCATTTTTTGGCGAAGAATTGGAAGAACTATTCTGATGAAAAGTTAGAAGATTATGCAGATGAATTCTACAAATTACTTCAAGATAATTACGACATTCTAACAGAAAAAACGAAAGGAATGTTACCTTATATGATTGCACGAAATTGGTTAGTAAGTTACGCGTCATTAGCTGGATTAGAAATAATTTTATTTCAAATGGATTATCGAACGAAACATCGCGCCAATATGCAAGAATCGATTGTGGAAGTTCAAGAGTTTTATTCCGAATTTGAGGAAGAATTTACTTTGTTTTTTGAAGAATTACGTAATCATTGTGAAGAAAAATTGAAAGAATTAGAATGAACTTTATACAAAATTTAGAACAAGATTTACATCAAAAAGCCAATCGAGAAGTAGCCATTCCGATGGAGAATTATATGAAAAATAATTTTTCTTTTTTGGGAATTAAAACCGAGGAAAGGAGAGCCGTTTTCAAAATCAATTATGAAAAGTATAAAACGGATATTAAAGCAAATTTCAGAACAATTACTTGGGAATTATTCAATAAAAAGGAACGAGAATTTCATCAAGTTGCTATTGATTTATTGGTAAAAGAATTAAAGAAAAACTATGTTATAGAAGATATTAAATTAATTGAAAATCTAATCATTACAAATTCATGGTGGGATTCGGTTGATGTTGTGGCTAAATATTTACTTGGTGGTTACTTAAAACAATTTTCAAATGAGACTTATGAAGTAATTGAACGCTTTTCGAACTCAAATAATATGTGGTTGAACCGAAGTGCTATCCTATTTCAGTTGAGTTATAAAGAAAAGACTAATTTCGATTTACTAAAATCAGAATGCGAGAATCATAAGGAATCGGAAGAGTTTTTCATTCAAAAAGCAATTGGATGGGCATTACGTGATTATAGCAAATTTAACTCAAGTGGTGTTACTGAATATGTTAATTCAACTAATTTAAAGCCTTTAAGTAAACGTGAAGCTTTGAGAAAAATAAAATAACTTATATTTGTGATTTTTGAAATTAGTCATAATGCTAAACAGAAAGTCAGTACTCATACAATTATTTTTTAGAAAAATTGCTCGCCGGTTAGAATCGTTGTTCTTCTTGGCAAAATCAGTGTTGTCTGAACGTAATTTTATATACCTGTCAGCAGTTGCTGTAGCAATATCTTGCGCTTTAGCTGTAATTATTTTGAAATACTTTGCACACAATGTTTTCATTTTTGCCAATTATGCAAATAAATATTTAAAATTGCCCTATGCTAATAGTATTTTCCCTATAATTGGTATTCTATTAACTGTTTTTGTTATCAAAAAATTCCTTGATGGTTCAATAGAAAAAGGTAGCTCAAGAATTCTTTATGCTGTTGCCAAAAAAGGTGGGATTATACCAAAAAAACAAATGTATGCCCAAATCATAACAAGTTCCTTAACAGTAGGATTAGGAGGTTCTGCTGGATTGGAAAGTCCGATTACAATTACTGGAGCTGCTTTTGGTTCTAACTTTGCTCAAAAATATAAACTTTCTCAAAAAGATAGAATTTTATTACTTGCTTGTGGAGTTGCTGCCGGAATTGGTGCTGCTTTTAATGCTCCAATCGCTGGTGTTTTGTTCGCTATTGAAGTAGTTTTAACCGATGTTGTAATTTCCGCTTTTATTCCAATCATGATTTCAGCGGCAACTGGAGCATTGGTTTCTAAAGTATTATTGAGTCAAGATATTTTGCTGAGTTTTGAACAAGAACAAAATTTTGATTTTTACAACACGCCCTATTACATTCTACTAGGACTTTTAGCAGGATTTGTATCTGTGTACCATGCCAGAAACTTCAGAAAAGTAGAACATTTTTTTAGTCGATTTAAAAACAATACTTATAAAAAAGCGTTATTTGGTGCGACTGTTTTAGCAGTTTTAATATTCTTTTTTCCAACACTTTTTGGTGAAGGTTACGAAAGCATGAAAACACTTTCAACAGCTCATCCTGAAAGTTTACTTGAAAATACTTTATTAGAAAATTATAAAAGTAATGAATGGATTCTATTAGGATTTGTTGGTCTAATTGTCTTATTAAAATCTTTCGCAACTGGTTTAACATTAGGTTCTGGCGGAAATGGAGGTAACTTTGCTCCTTCTCTATTTGTGGGTTCGTATCTTGGTTTTTTTGTAGCAAAATTTATGGATTTGACCAACATAAATTCGCAGCTTCCTGTAACAAATTTTACTATTGTTGGAATGGCAGGAATCTTGAGTGGTTTATTTCATGCGCCTTTAACCGCAATTTTCTTAATTGGTGAAATTACTGGCGGTTATGATTTGATGGTTCCACTAATGATTGTTTCTTCAATAAGTTTTGCCGTTTCCAAACAAATGGAACCTCATTCAATGGATGTGAAAGCACTAGCCGATAAAGGTGAAGTTTTTACCAGTGATAAGGATAAAAACATTTTGCAAAGCATCGATTTTCTTGAATTAGTTGATATTGATGTCAAAACAATTACACTAGACAAATCATTAGAAAATCTAATTGAGCATTTATCAAATGTAAACCAACAAATCATTCCTGTTTTAGACGAAAAAAATAAACTACTTGGAATTGTTGATTTTGAAAACATACGTTCTATCGTTTTTAATCCTTATCGAATAAAATTTACTGAAATTAAAGAAATCCTTTCGCAACCTCAAGAAATCATAAACCATGACGATGGAATGGAAACCATTATGGAAAAATTTGAAACTTCAAATCAAAACCTACTTCCTGTTACCAAAAACGGAAAATTCTTCGGATTAATTTCTAAAATAACTATTCTTGAAGCTTATCGTGAGCAATTAAAGGAAATGGTGATTGAGTAACTATTTAAATTCCAAAATTCAAATTCCAAACTTAGAATATTTATTAAATCAATTGCAATTAAATTTTGTCATTAATATTGAATTTTGAAAAATTTTAATATCGGATAGATTTAAAATTTGTATTATCCGATATTAATAAATATATTTGCATCGTTATGTGGAACATTGATACTAAATATAAAGAAGAATTACAATCAACATTCGAGAGATTGTACGATAAAATGGCTGTTTTAAAAAGAAGCAGACCATTGCCAAATATTGCTTTGCAAAAAATTAAAGAATCATTATCTATTGAGTGGACATATAATTCAAACAGTATTGAAGGAAATACATTGACGCTTCAAGAAACGCAAATGGTTCTTCAAGAAGGAATTACTGTAAAAGGAAAATCACTTCGCGAACATTTTGAGGCAAAAAATCACGAGAAAGCCATCAATTATTTATTTTCTATTGTTGATGATAGTTATGAAATTCGAGCAATCGATATACTATCTATTCATAGTTTGGTACTCAATATGATTGAAGAAGATTTTGCAGGAAGAATTAGAAATGGTGGTGTCAGAATTTCTGGAGCCAATTTCATTCCACCAAATGCCAATAAAGTTTCTGATCTATTAGATGAATTAATTGATTTTGTAAATACAAATCCTTTGCAATTGAACGACATTGAATTGGCAACCATTTTTCATCATAAATTTGTTTGGATTCATCCTTTTTTTGATGGAAATGGAAGAACGGTTCGATTAGCAATGAACTTGCTTTTAATGCGAAAAGGATTTCCGCCAGCGATTATTTTATCAAATGATAGAAAAAAATATTACGAAGCATTGAACCAAGCTAATAATGGCAATTATCAAAAATTGATGTTACTAATGTGTCAGGCGCAAGAAAGAACTTTAAATATTTATCTTAGTTCGTTGCCTGATAATGATTATGATTTTCAAGAAATTTCGAATATTGTTAGTGAGCCAAACTCTTATTATGGTCAAGAATACATCAGCTTATTAGCAAGACAAGGAAAAATTGATGCTCACAAAGAAGGAAGAAATTGGTACACAACCAAAAAAGCCATTGAAGATTATATTGAAAATCGTCAAAGGAAAAGAGTTCTTTAGTTTTCAGTCGCAGTTTTCAGTGCTTTCTGATTACTGTGACTGCAAACTAAGACTTTTTATTTCGTCTTCAAGTGCTTGGATTACTTCAAATTCAAAGTCAACATCAATTGTTTCTAATCTACTTTCGATAAAATTATTCAATAATGCTTAGAAGTTAGATTGGTTACTAATCCCAATCCAAATTTAGAATATTCAATGCGCCATACTATTCCTAAAATGTTGATAGTTTTAAATAAATACTATTTTCTCAAAATATAAAAATCTTTAAAAAATTCTTCTTAACCGACTAACTGAAATTTGCTCATAAAATTGTATTTTTGCGTTTTGCCAAAAATTATGCAAGACACAAACGATTTTATTGAAGTTATAGGTGCAAGAGTTCACAATCTTAAGAACATTGACATCAACATTCCACGTGAGCAATTAGTAGTGATTACTGGACTTTCAGGTTCGGGAAAATCGTCATTGGCTTTTGATACCATTTATGCTGAAGGTCAAAGACGTTATATTGAAACTTTTTCTGCTTATGCACGACAGTTTCTTGGTGGATTGGAGCGTCCAGATGTAGATAAAATCGACGGACTTTCACCTGTAATTGCAATTGAACAAAAAACTACAAGTAAATCGCCTCGTTCGACAGTTGGTACCATTACCGAAATTTATGACTTCCTGCGTTTGCTTTTTGCTCGTGCTGCTGATGCTTACAGTTATAACACGGGCGAAAAAATGGTTTCATATTCAGATGAGCAAATCAAAGAATTGATTACCGAAAATTTCATTGGTAAACGTATCAATATTTTAGCCCCAGTTATTCGTGCTAGAAAAGGTCATTATGCCGAATTATTTCAACAAATTGCCAAACAAGGTTTTGTAAAAGTTCGCATAAATGGTGAAATTCAAGATATCGTTCCTGGAATGAAATTAGATCGTTACAAAACACACGATATTGAAATTGTGATTGATAGGATGCAAATCGAGAAAGATGACCCGAGCCAAAATGGCGAACTGGCGATGCAGAATACTGATAAACGATTAGCCGAAAGTATCAAAACAGCAATGCATCACGGCGATGATATTATGATGGTAATTGAGCATGATAGAAACGAAGTGCGTTTTTTTAGTAGAACTTTGATGTGTCCAACAACTGGAATTTCGTATCAAAATCCTGAACCAAATTTATTTTCGTTCAACTCTCCAAAAGGTGCTTGCGAACATTGTAATGGTTTGGGAACTGTAAATGAAATCAATTTAAAAAAAATTATACCAAACCCAAAGTTATCAATTAACAAAGGAGGATTTGCGCCACTTGGCGAATACAAAAGTTCATGGATGTTCAAACAATTGGAAATTATTGGTGAAAAATATAACTTCAAATTGACCGATGCTATCGAAACTATTTCAGATGAAGCATTGGAAATGATTTTAAACGGTGGAAATGAAAAATTTTCAGTAGTTTCAAAAGCAGCAGGTGTTACTAAAGAATACAAAATTGATTTTGAAGGAATTGCTAAATTCATTAAAAATCAGCATGACGAAAGTGGTTCAACTAGTATAAAACGTTGGGCAAAAGACTTTATGGACGAAATTAATTGTCCTGAATGTAAGGGTTCTCGATTGAAAAAAGAATCACTTTTCTTCAAAATAAACGATAAAAACATTGCTGAATTATCTTTAATGGATATTTCAGAATTGTCCGTTTGGTTTGAAAATTTACCAAAAGTTCTAACCAATAAGCAAAAAACAATTGCAACTGAAATTTTAAAAGAAATCAATGATAGATTGAAATTTTTAATGGATGTTGGTTTGAATTATTTGGCTTTAAGTCGAAGTTCTAAATCACTTTCTGGTGGTGAAGCGCAACGTATTCGTTTGGCAACTCAAATTGGTTCACAATTGGTTGGAGTGCTTTATATTTTGGATGAACCAAGCATCGGTTTACACCAACGTGACAACGAACGATTGATTAATTCTTTAAAAAATCTTCGTGATATAGGAAATTCTGTTTTGGTTGTAGAACACGATAAAGACATGATTGAATGTGCCGATTATGTTATTGACATTGGTCCGAAAGCAGGAAAATTTGGTGGAAAGATTATCAGTAAGGGAACACCAAAAGAATTGCTGAAAGAAAATACTATCACTGCACAATATCTGAATGGTAAAATGCAAATTGAAGTTCCAAAAAAACGTCGTGAAGGCAATGGAAAATCAATAAAATTAACTGGTGCCAACGGAAATAATCTTAAAAATGTAACCGTTGAATTTCCTCTTGGAAAACTAATTTGCGTTACTGGAGTTTCTGGTAGTGGAAAATCAACCCTGATTAATGAAACACTCTACCCTATTTTGAACGCTCATATTTTTAATGGTGTCAAAAAACCAATGCCTTACAAGAAAATTGAAGGCTTAGAACATATTGACAAAGTAATCGATATTGACCAAAGCCCAATTGGAAGAACACCAAGAAGTAATCCTGCAACCTACACCGATGTTTTTTCAGAAATTAGAAGTTTGTTTACTATGACGCCCGAAGCCATGATTCGCGGTTATAAAGCCGGAAGATTTAGTTTCAATGTGGCTGGTGGAAGATGTGAAACTTGTGAAGGTTCGGGTGTTAGAACAATAGAAATGAGTTTCTTACCTGATGTTTATGTGGAATGTGAAACATGTATGGGAAAACGTTTTAACAGAGAAACTTTAGAAATTCGTTACAAAGGGAAATCAATTTCTGATGTTTTGAATATGACGGTTGATGAAGCAGTCGATTTCTTTGAATTGATTCCTAAAATTTACAGAAAGGTCAAAACAATTCAAGATGTTGGATTGGGTTACATTACACTTGGTCAACAAAGTACAACACTTTCTGGTGGCGAAGCACAACGTATAAAATTGGCAACAGAATTGTCTAAAAAAGATACAGGAAACACCTTTTACATCATGGACGAACCAACAACTGGTCTTCATTTTGAGGACATTCGAGTATTGATGGAAGTTATTACTAAATTAGTTGACAAAGGGAATTCAGTATTAATTATCGAACATAATTTAGATGTAATTAAACTAGCCGATTACATTATCGATGTTGGTATGGAAGGTGGAAAAGCTGGTGGCGAAATATTATGCAAAGGAACACCTGAGGAAATTATAAAGAATAAAAAGAGCTATACTGCGCAGTTTTTAAAAAAAGAACTACTTTAGTATTAAATTAAAATAAAAAAATAGAATAAAATGTCATTTAACAATTACGAAAACGAAGACGAAAAAATACAAGATAAATTAAAACAAAAAACTTGGAACGAAATTAGAACCAACGACTCATGGGCGATTTTTAAAATCATGTCTGAGTTTGTAAATGGTTATGAATCAATGGCTAGAATTGGACCTTGCGTTTCTATTTTTGGTTCGGCAAGAACAAAACCAGATGACAAATATTATTTATTAGCCGAAAGTATTGCATACAAAATCAGTAAAGCTGGATATGGTGTAATCACTGGTGGTGGACCCGGAATTATGGAAGCTGGAAACAAAGGAGCGCATCGTGGCGAGGGAACTTCTGTTGGGTTAAACATTGAATTGCCTTTTGAACAACATTATAATCCTTATATAGACAAAGATAAAAACTTGAATTTTGACTATTTCTTTGTTCGCAAAGTAATGTTTGTAAAATATTCACAAGGTTTTGTCGTAATGCCAGGAGGTTTTGGTACTTTAGACGAATTATTTGAAGCAATAACTTTAATTCAAACAAAGAAAATTGGTAAATTCCCAATTATTTTGGTTGGAACCGAATTTTGGTCTGGACTTTTAGATTGGATTAAAACCGTTATGATTGATAAACAGAAAAATGCCAATCTTGATGATATGAACCTAATAAAAGTAGTTGATACCGAAGATGAGGTGGTTGAAGCATTGGATAATTTCTATAAAAAATACAATTTGAGCCCAAATTTCTAAATAGAAATTTATCTCATTTCGCAAACAATTAAACTATTGAATTTCAAATACATATTATTTTTACTTGTTTCAGTAATATCAAATTTAAGCGCTCAACATCATTCTAAAATGACTGTTGCGCTTGATGTTGAAAAAAAATTAGTGAGTGTTTACCAAGAATTGACTTTCAATAATCAAACTAATGATACTTTAGATGCTATTATTCTAAACGATTGGAATAACGCCTATTCTGATAAAAATTCAACTTTGGGAAAACGATTTTCTGACGAATTTGAACGCAATTTTTTACTAGCGAAGGATGAAGACAAAGGTTTTACTACTAATGTAATCATTTTAGATCAAAACAAATCAACTTTAGATTGGCGCCGACTAGAAGACAAAGTTGATATAATCAAAATTCGATTAGAAAATAAATTAGCTCCAAATAAGTCAGTAAAATTATTTCTTATTTATTCCCTTAAAATTCCAAATGATTCATTTACTGGTTATGGATTTGGCAAAAAAAATAATTTTTACTTAAAAGACTTTTTTTTGACTCCAGCTCGTTATGAAAATGGAGCTTTTGTAACCAATAGTAATGCCAATATTGATGATGTTGCCAACTCGCTTTCTGATTATGAATTGGAAGTCTCAATTCCAAAAGGCCACGAACTAACAACTGACTTAAATCAAGATAGTTACCTAGAAAATCCAATTACAAATTCTTATACACTTTCTGGAAAAAACAGACAAAGTTTTAGTTTTCTTTTAGGTAAAAAATCAAATTATTTCAGTTATAGTAATGGTACAATAGAAGTGCTTAGTAACATAGATGACAATAAATTAGACGATATAAAAAAAGCAATTATAATTGATAGAATTGTTGGTTTTGTTAATGATAATATTGGAAATTATCCACATCAAAAAATTACAGTTTCACAAGCTGATTACGATAGAAATCCTTTTTACGGATTGAACCAATTACCTTCTTTTTTAAGTCCATTTTCAAATGAATTTTTATACGAATTAAAATTTCTTAAAACCTACATTAACAACTTTTTGAGAAGTTCTGTAAACTTAAATCAAAGAAATGATTACTGGATTAGTGACGGCATTCAAGTTTATATGATGATGAAATACATGGACGAATTTCATCCTCAAAGCAAAATGATGGGCAGCATTGCAAGATTCAAAATTTTAAAAAGCTTCAATCTTATCAATCTTGATTTCAATCAACAATACAGCTACTATTATCTATTAATGGTTAGAAAAAACTTGGATCAAGCTCTAAATCAACCCAAAGATAAATTAATAAGATTCAACGAAAGAATTGCATCCAAATATAAAGCAGGATTAAGTTTTAACTATTTAGATAGTTATTTAGAACAAAACATCATTCCTACTTCCATCAAAGAATTTTATTTCTTAAGTTCTACAAAACAGACAACTAGGTCAGATTTTGAAACCATTTTAAAATCAAAATCAACTAAAAATATTGATTGGTTTTTCAATAACATAATAGACTCAAGAGATTTGATTGATTATAAATTTGGTAAAATTATCAAAGAAAAAGACAGTGTAACTTTTACTATAAAAAACAATAAGATAACAACAGTTCCAATTCCCGTTTTTGGAATAAAAAACAAACAAGTTCTCTTCAAAAAATGGTTGGAAAATATCAAAACAGACAGCACATTTACCGTTCCTAAAACTGATTATGATAAAATTGTTATCAATTATAAAAATGAAGTTCCCGAAAATAATTTGAGAAACAACTGGAAATCACTTAAACGCTTAGGTCTAAATCGTCCATTAAAATTTGCGTTTATGAAGGACTTAGAAAACCCCTATTACAACCAAATTTTATATGTTCCTTCTTTTGAATACAATTTATACGATGGTGCTATGTTAGGTTTACGTTTTCATACTAAAACAATTCTTGAAAAACCTTTTGTTTTAGATGTAAACCCAATGTATGCAATCAATTCTGAATCGCTTTCAGGAAGTTTTAGCTTTGGAATAAATAAAGATTATAGAGAAGGTAAACTCTTCAATATGAAATATTTTATGAGTGGTTCACGTTTTCATTATGCACCAGATGCTACTTATTTTAAATTGAATCCTTCAATTTCAATGACTTTTAGAGATCCCGATTTAAGAAATAATCACAAATCAGGAATTTCTGCTAGGTATAATATCATCAATAAAGAAAAATCAAAATTTTTGCTTCAAGAAAAAGAAGACAATTATTCTATATTCAATTTAAGATACTTCAATTTTACAAACGAAATAACATCTCTATTTAGCTATGGCACTGATTTTCAATATTCAAATGGATTTAGTAAAATTTCAGGTTCAATATTTTACAGAAAATTATATGATGACAATCGTCAACTAAGTTTACGACTTTATGCTGGAAGTTTTATTACTAATAAAACCATTTCTGATTACTATAGCTTTGGGATAAGTAGTCCAAATGATTATCTTTTTGAACAAAACTTACTAGGAAGATCTGAAAGTTCAGGACTATTTAGTCAACAATATGTTGTAGGAGATGGCGGATTTAAGTCTAAAATAATGCCTACAAATGCTAATAAGTGGCTTGTTGCCTCAAATGCAAGTTTTACCATTTGGAATTGGATTGAACTATATGGCGATATTGGACTTGCCAAAAACAAATCCATTTCACCTGAATTTATATATGATAACGGAATTCGTTTAAATTTCGTTCAAGATTTTTTTGAACTTTATTTACCAATTTATTCTAATAATGGTTGGGAAATCGCACAACCTAATTATGACGAAAAAATTCGTTTCTTAATAACAGTAAGTCCAAAAACACTTTTAAACCTTTTTACAAGAAAATGGTTTTAGTTTTTAATCCTTAAAATTGCAGTAAATCTTGTTTTATTTCATTTTTACTAATAATTTTCTAATTCACTTATGCTAATAGAACTATTATCTATTAAATATTCAATTATTTATTTTTTTGAAAGTATGCAATAATTACTAAGTTTTTAATTAAATTTGTTTCCCAAAGAAATACTTTTCATTTATGAATCAAGCAGAAACGACAGCAGTACTTACATTTGAAGATTTTAAAAATGAAGTGCTTAAAGATTATAAACTTGCCATTATTAGCAGAGAATGTAGCCTTCTTGGAAGAAAAGAAGTGCTTACAGGTAAAGCCAAATTTGGAATTTTTGGAGACGGAAAAGAAGTGCCGCAATTGGCTATGGCAAAAGCGTTTCAAAATGGTGATTTCCGATCTGGTTATTACCGTGATCAAACGTTTATGATGGCTATAGGTGAACTGACTATTCAGCAGTTTTTTGCAGGATTATATGGTCATACCGATATCCAACACGATCCAATGTCGGCTGGAAGACAAATGGGCGGACATTTTGCTACGCATTCTTTAGATGAAAATGGGCATTGGAAAAATTTAACAAAACA
This sequence comes from Flavobacterium sp., assembly GCF_044377315.1. GTDB lineage: Bacteria > Bacteroidota > Bacteroidia > Flavobacteriales > Flavobacteriaceae > Flavobacterium. Next base: position 47,437 of record NZ_JBILJG010000008.1, on the reverse strand, counting down.
AAAAAATTCAAGTTCAGATATTTCTCCAACAGCAGGTCAAATGCCCCGTTTATTAGGGTTAGCCCAAGCTTCAAAGATCTACAGAAATGTTGCAGGAATTGATACAACCAATTTTTCAGATAAAGGAAATGAAGTAGCTTGGGGAACAATTGGAAATGCTTCTACATCAGAAGGATTATTTTTTGAAACTATTAATGCTGCTGGTGTTTTACAAGTGCCGATGGTAATGAGCGTTTGGGATGACGAATACGGAATTTCGGTTCATGCACGCCATCAAACTACCAAAGAAAATATTTCTGAAATTCTAAAAGGATTTCAACGTGATAAAAACAATAACGGATTTGAAATATTAAGAGTAAAAGGTTGGGATTATGCCGAATTAGTAGCTACTTACGAAAAAGCTGGTGCTATTGCTCGCGAAGAACACGTTCCAGTTTTGATACATGTGCAAGAATTGACACAGCCACAAGGACATTCAACCTCTGGCTCACACGAACGTTACAAAAACGAAGAGCGTTTGGCTTGGGAAAGCAAATTTGATTGTGTTGCTCAAATGAGAATTTGGTTACTAGAAAATAGTTTGGCAACCGAAGAAGAACTTTCTGCAATCGAGTCACAATCAAGAGCAGAAGTATTAGAAGGTAAAAAAGCAGCATGGTCAGCGTTTATTGAACCAACTAAAGCGGAACAAATCGAACTGGTTTCATTACTTACAACAATAGCAAGCACAAGTGATAACAAAGTTTTCATTGATAAAATCGTATCAGATTTAGCTTCCATAAAAGAACCAATACGCAAAGAAATTCTTTCTACTGCTCGTAAGGTTTTGAGAATGATTATCAAAGAAAGTAATCGTGCAGTTTTAGCCGATTGGATTCAAAAATATACTAGAAAAATTCAACCTAAATTTAGCGGAAATTTATTTTCAACTTCTTCTCAAAATATTCACAGTATAAAAGAAGTTTTACCAATTTATGATGAAAGTACCGAAGATGTTGATGCAAGATTGATTCTACGCGACAATTTTGATGCTATATTTACAAAATATCCAGAAGCCTTAGTTTTTGGAGAAGATGCCGGAAATATTGGTGATGTTAATCAAGGATTAGAAGGCATGCAAGAAAAATATGGTGAACTTCGTGTTGCCGATGTAGGAATACGTGAAGCCACCATTTTAGGGCAAGGTATCGGAATGGCAATGCGAGGTTTAAGACCTATTGCCGAAATTCAATACCTTGACTACTTGTTGTATGCTATTCAAATTATGAGCGATGATTTGGCAACTTTACAATACCGAACAAGCGGTAAACAAAAAGCGCCCTTGATTATTCGTACTCGTGGACATAGGTTAGAAGGAGTTTGGCATTCGGGTTCGCCAATGGGAATGATTATAAATGCTGTGCGTGGAATTCACGTTTTGGTGCCAAGAAATATGACCAAAGCAGCGGGGTTTTACAATACTTTATTGCAAACTGACGAGCCTGCCTTGATAGTTGAATGCTTAAATGGTTATCGCTTGAAAGAAAAAATGCCAACCAATTTAACCGAATTCAAAACACCAATTGGTATTGTTGAAACTATCAAACAAGGATCAGATATCACTTTAGTTTCCTATGGTTCAACGTTGCGTTTGGTAGAACAAGCCTCTAAAGAATTGTTGGAAATAGGAATAGATTGTGAAATTATTGATGTTCAATCACTATTACCTTTTGACATTGAAAAGGGAATTCTAAAAAGTGTTAAAAAAACTTCTCGTTTATTAATTATTGATGAAGATGTTCCAGGTGGAGCTTCTGCCTATATTTTGCAACAAATAATTGATGAACAAAACGCTTACGAATATTTAGATAGCAAACCACAAACTTTGGCATCAAAACCACACAGACCAGCTTATGGAACCGATGGTGATTATTTTTCAAAACCTTCAATAGAAGATATTTACGAGAAAATATATGAAATGATGCACGAAAGTAATCCAAGTAAATATCCAAGTTTGTATTAAAAGAAAAACGTTCCAAAACTTAGTTGATTTGGAACGTTTTTTTATTTGGAGCGAATGGTTTAGGCATTTTAGGAATCGTAATTCCCGCTTTCCGAAGTAGTGCCAACTTGTTAAAGAAACAAGTAGGCAGCTACTTTCTCCAATCAGGGCTAGTTAGCCAACCATAATTACAAACTTTTCAAATACGAAACAACATTTGTTTCTATTCGTTCATTAATATTGGTAATATCAGCTTTTACAAATTTTTCACCTAAAATATTTTCATAAAGTTCAATATATCGCTCCGAAACCGTTTCAATATACTCATCTGTCATATCTGGAATTTGTTGACCATCTTTCCCTTGAAAACCGTTTTCTATCAACCAGCGACGAACAAATTCTTTAGATAATTGTTTTTGTTCTTCATTATCATTTTGCCTTTCTTGGTATCCATCGGCATAAAAATAACGAGAAGAATCGGGTGTGTGGATTTCGTCAATCAGTACAATTTTACCATCTTTGGTTCTGCCAAATTCATATTTAGTATCAACCAAAATTAATCCTCTAGAAGCCGCAATTTCGGTTCCACGTTGGTATAATGCTCTTGTGTATTTTTCTAAAACTAGATAATCTTCTTCGCTTACAATTCCTTTTTCCAAAATAGCCTCACGCGAAATATCTTCATCATGCGAACCATTATCAGCTTTGGTTGTTGGAGTAATAATTGGTGTTGGAAATTTATCATTTTCTTTTAATCCTTCGGGCATTTCTACACCACAAAGCATTCTTTTTCCAAGAGCATATTCGCGAGCAGCATGACCCGAAACATAACCTCGAATTACCATTTCAACTTTAAAAGGTTCGCATAAATGACCAACTGCCACATTTGGATCAGGTGTTGCAACTAACCAATTGGGAACAATATCTTGAGTAAGTTGCATGAACTTAGTCGCAATTTGATTCAGAATTTGACCTTTATACGGAATTCCTTTTGGCATTACAACATCAAAAGCTGATAATCTGTCTGTTGCAACCATTACCAAAAGTTCATCGTTTATATTGTAAACCTCACGAACTTTACCTCGATAAACAGATTTTTGGTTGGGAAAATTAAAATTAGTTGTAGTTATTGTATTCATTAGTTTAGTGTGTTGTTGTTTTGCAAAAATAGTTTCTTTTACACTCAAATACAATTATTTTTACTTCTTTAAAACCTTTTTCCTTATCACAAAATTAAATGCTCTATAACCTAAAAATCTTCGTAAATATTTCATAAAATTAGCATCAAATCCAATAGTATATTTTCTAAATTTCGTAGACGGATTTTCTGCAACTTTGTATAATTTTTCAACAATACAGTTTGTCAAATCATGATTTTTACGTGTTTTTTTGTTCAAAATATCCGTAATTTTATACATCATGGCATTATAGGAAGCTATGGAAGAGGCTTCACATTTGGTAACATTTTTTTGAAAATTGGTTGGAGCATTTCCAAATTGAACTGTACAAACACTTATATTAAAATCCATTAACTCATAAGCCATACACTCTGAAAAGCTTTCAACTGCTTGTTTGGTTGAATGGTAAAAGCTTCCTAAAGGCAAATTTACTAATCCAGCAATAGAAGAAATATTGATAAACTGTCCTTTGTTTTGCGATCTAAAATGAGGTATAAAAGCACGACAAACCTTAACAACTCCTAGCCAGTTGATATCTACAATAGAATCAATTTTGGAATCGTCTGAAAGCTCAACAAAACTTCTATAACCAATACCAGCATTATTAATAATAACATCAATAGATTTATGGTTATTTAAAATAGACCTTTTTGCCTTTTCAATACTTTCAGATGAAGTAACATTTAGTTCGTAACATTTTATATTCGGTACGTCTCTAAAAATATTTGCTTCCTCAATTGAAACCATTGTTGCAATAACATTCCATCCTTTTTGTGCAAAGTAGCTAGCAGTTGCGACTCCTAAACCACCAGCAGCACCCGTAATTAATATCGTTTTAATCGTAAATAAGTTTTAAGTTTATTGTTAACTAAATTTTAACAAATATATACTTTTGTAATAAAATAGCAAATAATAATAAAACTTCTCAAAAAAACTCTGTTAAAGTTTTTAGTTTTAACAGAGTTTAAAATATTGTTAGTATAACATTTAGTCGTGATTTTCAATACTCTTATAAGCATCTATTACTTTCTTAACCAATCTATGACGCACAATATCTTTGTCGTCAAGATAAATGATGCCAATTCCTTCTACATCTTTCAGAATTAGAATGGCTTCTTTCAATCCCGAAATAGTTCTTCTTGGTAAATCAACTTGCCCAGGATCACCCGTTATCATAAACTTGGCGTTTTTGCCCATACGAGTCAAGAACATTTTCATTTGAGAATGCGTTGTGTTTTGAGCTTCGTCCAAAATTACAAAGGCATTATCCAAAGTTCTTCCACGCATAAATGCCAAAGGGGCAATCTGAATTATTCCTTTCAAAATGTAATCTTCGAGGGTTTGCGGTGGCAACATATCACGCAAAGCATCATATAATGGTTGCATGTATGGGTCTAACTTTTCTTTCATATCACCAGGCAAAAAACCAAGATTTTCTCCAGCTTCAACGGCTGGTCTTGTCAATATAATTCGCTTGACTTGCTTTTCTTTTAATGCTTTGACTGCTAAAGCAACACCTGTATATGTTTTTCCTGTTCCAGCTGGTCCTATAGCAAAAACCATATCATTTTTACACACATAATCAACCAATTTTTGCTGATTAGGTGTCAACGCTTTTATGAGCTTACCTCCTATTCCGTGAACCAAAATCTTGTCATGGTCAGGCATACGATGTTCTTCGTTTGAATTGCTTTGGATTACTCTATCAATAACATTGGTGTCAATATTATTATAACGAGTAAAATGCAACATCAATCGATTAAAACGATTTTCAAACTCATCTAACTCTTCTTTTTCCCCAAAAGCTTTTAGTGTCGTTCCTCGCGCCACTATTTTTAGCTTGGGATAATATTTTTTAATAGTTTCAAGATGAGTGTCTTGTGCACCCCAAAATTCTTTTGGAGCGATGTCGTGTAATTCAATGATACGTTCGTTCAATATATAATTATTTAATAGTTAATCGTAATCCAACACCTGAATTATTAGAAATAAACTCTAGCTTTTCTATATTATAATAACCAACACCATTAGTAGCATTATAATCATCTACTACTTTCTTAATTCTTTTTGAATATCCAATTTTAACTGGAACAGCAATTATCATTGATAATGCCCCGACTATTGTTAAACCAGTTGGATAATCAACAACTTTAGGTCCAAAAAAACCTATTGATAAATCAGTAGCTAAAATAGTTAAACCTCCATAAAGCAAAACATTACCAACATCTTTTTTTGTTCTAGCATCAGTATAGTTTTTTAACAACTCTTTATTATCACTTAATAATGCTTTAACTTGATTGACCGAAAGTTTGTTTTTCATATCATCAACTATTCTTCCATTTGACTCATACTGCAAATTTTGAGCATGAATTAATATTGAATTCAAAAAAAAAAAAACTTTTTTTATACCAAACATCATACAATTATTAATAAATGAATTTTGAATGAAGCTAAAATACTTTAGCTTTGCAATCATTTCAAATTTAATAATATTAGTAAGCTAGTTAAGTAAGCTAATCATATAGTTATAAACAAATTTATGTCAATAATTACCCTTACAACCGATTACGGACTTAAAGACCATTTTGTTGGTGCTTTGAAAGGGAAAATTTTATCTGAATTTTGGGATGCTAAAATCGTTGATATCTCGCATGATATTGATGCTTTCAACAGTGCCGAAGCTAGCTATATATTAAGTTCAGCCTATGCAAGCTTTCCAAAAGGAACTGTGCATTTAGTTGGTGTTGATATTGAAAGAAATAAGGAAAATCAACATATTGCCATGCAGTGGAACGACCATTATTTTGTATGCGCTGACAACGGAATATTGAGTATGTTAATTCAAAAAATTGTTCCTCAAAAAATAGTAACTATCAACATCCACGATAGATTATTGCCTGAAGCAACTGATATGGATGTATTTGTGAAAGTCGCTTGTCATTTGGCGAAAGGAGGTTTGCTAAATGTTATTGGAAAAGAAATCATGGAAATAAAAGATGTAACCGACTTAAAACCTGTTGTTTCTGATGATAAAAATACTATAAAAGGTTCTGTAGTTTATATAGATAATTTCGGAAATGTCATTACAAACATTACCAAACAATTATTTTTGGAGATTGGTAAAAACCGACCTTATGAAATAATTTTGAATGAAAAATATGCTCATGCCAAAAAAATAACTTTAAAAACTATTTTTGCAAAATATTCCGATATTGCCAACGCTGGGAATTATGGTGTGAAAAATTATGAAGGTGAAAAATTAGCAGTTTTCAACGAGGCTGGCTTTCTAGAAATAGCCATTTTTAGAAGTAATGCTTCAACCGTTGGAACTGCCTCAAGTTTATTAGGAATTGGCTATAGAGATTTTATTTCTATAGTGTTTAAATAAAAAAAAATGCTTATCCGAATAGTAAAAATGTCGTTCCATCAAGAAAATATTCCCGCTTTTCTGGAGAATTTTGAATTAATGAAAGAACATATACGAAATTCACCAGGAAACCGTTTTCTTGAGTTGTATCAAGATAAAACCAATCCTTGTATTTTCTTTACCTATAGTTATTGGGAAACCGAAAATGATTTGGAAAATTATAGAAAATCAGCACTTTTTGACAAAGTTTGGACATTTACCAAAAAATTATTCAACGATAAGCCAGAAGCGTGGAGCGTAGATAAGTTAGTTTCTTTAGTTTGAAGTTTAAAGTTCCAAGTTGAACAACCTGAAACTTTAAACCTGAAACTTTTAAACAAATAAAAATATATGAAATCAATAGTTTTAAGAGAAATTAAATCCTTTTTTGGTTCGCCGATAGGTTATTTGGTTATTGCCATTTTCCTATTGCTCAACGGATTATTCCTATGGGTTTTTCAAGGTGAATACAATATTCTGAATTCAGGATTTGCCGATATGACACCATTTTTTACCATTGCACCATGGATTCTTATTTTTCTGATTCCAGCAGTAACAATGCGCAGTTTTTCTGATGAAAAGAAACAAGGAACTATAGAGCTATTACTAACAAAACCTTTGTCGATTTGGCAAATTGTAAATGGTAAATTTTTGGGTGCCGTTTTATTAATAGTAATTGCGATAATTCCAACATTGGTTTATGTGTATATTCTTTACGGATTGGGTTTACCCGAAGGAAATATTGACTTAGGAAGCACCTTAGGTTCCTATTTTGGTTTGTTATTTCTAATTGCAGCTTATTCTGCTATCGGAATTTTTACTTCAACCATTACTGAAAATCAAATTGTTGCTTTTATTATTGCGGTTTTCTTGTGCTTCTTTTTCTATTTTGGTTTTGATGGAATTTCAACACTTATTGCCGGATTTGAAGACTTAATTGCTTCATTTGGAATGAAAAATCATTTTCAAAGTATGGGTCGCGGTGTTATTGATACTCGAGATGTTATCTACTTTTTATCCATAACGGCTTTGTTTCTTTCGTTCACTGTTTTTAAACTTAAATCTTTGAAATCGTAATGAAAGTAACTACTCAAAATAATATAAAAAAATTAGCGCTTATTGTTGTTGGTTTACTTGCAGCAAATATCATCGGAAACTTCTTTTTCTTTCGTCTTGACTTAACACAAGATAAACGATATACACTTTCAAAAACTTCGTTATCTATTATTGAAGAAGTCAAAGAACCGCTTATTATTGATGTTTTTCTAAAAGGTGATTTTCCGGGTGAATTCAAAAAACTGCAAACCGAAACGCAACAGCTGTTGGAAGAATTCAAAGCGTATAATCGCGATATTACCTTTCAGTTTGTAAATCCTATTGAAGACGAAACTGAACAAGAAGTTATCATGCAATCGTTTATGGAACGTGGTTTAACACCAATTAACGTTTCAGTAAACGAAAAAGGAAAACAATCGCAAGCCATGGTTTTCCCGTGGGCTATTGTTACATACAAAGGAAAAAGTACCAAAGTACCATTGCTAAAAAACCTTATAGGTGCTTCTACTGCCGAGAAAGTAAATAGTTCAGTTCAACATTTGGAGTATGCTTTCGCAAATGCTTTTAATACTGTTGTAAAAGACAAACAGAAAAAAGTAGCCGTTATCAAAGGAAATAACGAAATGCATGATATGCTAATGGCAGATTTTATCAAACAAGTTCGTGAGAATTACTATATCGGAACTTTTACGTTAGATTCCGTTGCCAAAAAACCACAAGAAAGTTTGGCGTATCTCAAAAAATATGACTTGGCCATTATTGCAAAACCAACCGAGCAGTTTTCTGATGAAGAAAAACAAGTTTTAGACCAATATATTGTAAATGGTGGAAAAACGCTTTGGTTAGTAGATCAAGTCAATATGGAAATGGATAGTTTATACAACGATTCTGGCTCTACTTTGGCTTTTCCTAACGATTTAGGTTTGAATGATATGTTCTTCAAATATGGTATTCGTATTCGTCCAGATTTGATTAAAGATGAATATGCTACGCCAATAAAATTAGCGACTGGTCAACAAGGAAGTTCTACTCAATACACGCAGTATTTCTGGAAATATTCGCCGCTTATTTACCCTACGCTCAATCATCCTATTGTAAAGAATATTGACGGAATCAAATTTGAATTTGCCAATCCAATTGAGATTCTGAAAAATGATATTTCTAAAACTGTTTTATTGTCGTCGTCTAAACTTTCAAGACCCGTTGGAACGCCTGTTGAAATAAGTCTTACAAGTGTTACAGAAGAACCAAATCTGGGTGAATATGCCAACAAAGGCGCGATGCCAGTTGCCGTTCTTTTGGAAGGAAAATTCCATTCGATGTATGAAAATCGTGTGTTGCCTTTTGATGATAAAACATTTTCTACGACTGGAAAAACATCCAAAATGATTGTGATTTCCGATGCTGATGTGGTCAAAAATCAATTGGATAAAAATTTTCAACCTTTAGAACTTGGCTATGACAAATGGACAAGTGTATTTTATGGAAACAAAGATTTTATGATGAATTGTGTCAATTATCTTTTAGACGATAACGGACTTATTAACATTCGAAGCAAAGATGTAAGCTTGCCAATGCTTGATGTAGAAAAGGTACAAGAAAATTATACAAGCTCTCAAATCCTAACAGTCGGACTTCCAATTGTAATTTTGGCTCTGTTTGGTGTTTTATTTAGCTATTTAAGAAAAAGAAAATATTCCAATTAATGTTGATAAAATTCTTTTTTATGTAAGCAAGATTAGAATATATTTGTAACTATCAAAAAAAGTGAACCCTTTTTACTTTTTTAAAATATAAAAAATAAGAAAAATGAAATTTATAGTATCTAGTTCGTACTTATTAAAACAACTTCAAGTATTAGGAAGCGTTATTAACAGTAGTAATACCTTACCTATTTTAGATAATTTTTTGTTTGAATTAGACAGCAAAACCTTAACCGTTTCGGCTTCTGATTTAGAAACAACCATGTCAGCCACTTTAGAAATTGAATCTAAAAGCAAAGGAAGCGTTGCTGTACCTGCCAAACTTTTATTAGAAATCTTAAAAACATTTCCTGAACAACCGTTAACTTTTACAGTTGAAGAAAATAGCACTATCGAAATTAGTTCTAATTCGGGTAAATATGCATTGGCTTATGCACCAGGTGAAGAATTTCCTAAATCTGTTAGTTTAGATGATCCTTCTACTACTCTAGTGCCTGCCGAAGTTTTAGCAACCGCTGTTAGCAAAACTATTTTTGCAGCTGGAAATGACGATTTACGTCCGGTAATGTCAGGTGTGTTCTTTCAGTTTTCTCCAGAAGGCTTAATTTTTGTAGCAACAGATGCGCACAAATTGGTAAAATATGCTCGTACTGATGTAAAAGCATCTCAAGTAGCTGATTTTATAATGCCTAAAAAACCTTTAAATATTTTAAAAAGCATTTTGGGTTCTTCGGAAGCAGAAGTTAAAATAGAATACAACGATGCTAATGCGACTTTCTCTTTTGAAAATTATGTGTTAATGTGTCGTTTGATTGATGGTAAATATCCAAATTATGAAGCGGTTATCCCAAAAGAAAACCCTAATAAATTGATGATTGATAGAGTTCAATTCCTGAATTCTGTTCGTCGTGTGGCTATTTTCTCTAACAAAACTACACATCAAATTCGTTTGAAAATTGCAGGAACTGAATTGAATATTTCTGCAGAAGATATTGACTACTCTAACAAAGCAGAAGAAAGATTGACTTGCGATTACCAAGGTGATGATATGCAAATTGGTTTCAATTCTCGTTTCTTGACTGAGATGTTAACTAACTTACAATCTGATATGATTCAGTTAGAAATGTCAATGCCAAACCGCGCAGGTATTTTAACACCAATAGACGGATTGGATGAAGGTGAAACCGTAACCATGTTGGTAATGCCAGTCATGTTGAATAACTAGTATCTTAACTAACCCAACCATAGTAAAAACCTTCCCGATTCGTTCAGGAAGGTTTTTCATTTTTTAGTAATTAGTTAACTGATTTTATTCGTGAAGTGCTAAAATTGGAATATCACTTATATAAGATATCTTTTCGGTGAAACTTGAGCTGAAAAGTGATTCAAAGAAGCTTCGTTTGTAGGTTAGCATGGCTAGAATATCTATTTCTTGGCTTGTTATGAATTCTAATATGGTTTCTTTTACCTCATCACTTGGTAGGATGAAGAAATTAACTGGCTCGTTTTTGAAATGGTCTTTCCAATTATCAAAGGTAGCTTCTGTATTGTCGCTTTCTTTTGTATTTACGTACAAGCATTTTACTTTGGCATTGGTTTTTTTAGCAATAGCAATTACTTGTTTCAATGCTTCTCTATCTTTTTCTCTAAATCTTGTGGTGAAACCAATTGTTTCTATCTTAGTAAATTTTGCTTCTAATGGAACGCTCAAAACTGGAACACCTATTGAAGTAATAACTTCGCCAGTGTTGGTTCCCAAAAACATCTCTTTCCAGCCTGTTGCTCCTGATGTTCCCATTACTACAAAGTCAATTTTATCTAGTTTAATACATTCTTTTATGTTGTATATCAAACTACCATCCATCAATCGGTGTGATAGTTTTATATGCCCTAGGTTTCTTTCTTCGGCAATGGCTCTCAATGCTGGTAGTTCGTCTTTGAATTTTTCAAATTTAGAAAGTTCTAAAGTGTCGAAAAGTGTCTGATAATTCTCTGGAAAAAATTGATTGTCCACAATTGGCAACTCAAATGTGTGCAACAAAATTAATTCCCCTTTAACAATTTTTGCCAATTCTAAAGCGTGTACAAAAGCGTTATTGGCTACTTTAGAAAAATCGGTTGGAAACAGAATTTTTTTCATAATTAGTAAATATTAGTTTAACGGTATAAAACTAGTTTATTGACGCTCAAAAAAACATGATAACTATCATATTTACAATAATTTAACATAATTATGGAGTTCTCCACAAATTACACAGATTAGCACAAATTTAGCATTGCTTACTTAATTGGATTGGTAAAATTTATACACAACTTAATTTGTTTAAATTGGTGAAATTCGAGTAAAATACGAATGGAATAAATTCTTTTCTAAATTAGTATCTTTGTCAAAAATTAGGATTATGATTTCACACGAAACGATTGTTGCTTTAGCTTCTCCATCCGGTGCTGGTGCTATTGCTGTTATTAGAATCTCTGGAGAAAAAGCGTTGGCTATTGCTTCTCAGGTTTTTCAATCGGTTTCGGGTAAGGATATTACTAAGCAGCGAACGCATACTATTCACCTTGGCCATATTACAGAAGATGGAAAAGTGTATGATCAAGTTTTGCTTTCTATTTTTAAAGGTCCCAATTCTTATACAGGAGAAGATGTAATTGAGATTTCGTGTCACGGTTCTACTTTCATACAGCAGCAGATTATTCAATTATTGCTTCGTAAGGGTTGCAAAATGGCGCAGGCTGGTGAATTTACCTTGCGCTCTTTTTTGAACGGGAAAATGGATTTATCGCAGGCAGAAGCCGTAGCCGATTTGATTTCGAGTGATAATGAGGCTTCGCACCAAATTGCTATGCAGCAAATGCGTGGTGGTTTTAGTAACGAAATTGCCAAATTACGTGGCGAATTACTAAATTTTGCCTCGCTTATAGAACTCGAATTGGACTTTGCCGAAGAAGATGTTGAATTTGCCGACAGAACCCAGTTTAAAGAACTTTTAAACCGTATTGAATTTGTACTAAAACGTCTTATCGACTCATTTGCGGTTGGAAATGTTATCAAAAACGGTATTCCGGTGGCGATTGTTGGCGAACCTAATGTTGGCAAATCGACTTTGTTAAATGCTTTACTCAACGAAGAACGTGCTATTGTTTCAGACATTGCAGGAACGACTCGTGATACTATTGAAGATGAATTGGTTATAAACGGAATTGGTTTTAGATTCATCGACACAGCTGGTATTCGTGAGACTAAAGATGTGGTGGAAAGTATCGGAATTAAGAAGACTTTTGAGAAGATTGAGCAAGCGCAAGTTGTAATCCTTTTGCTTGATGCAAAAGAATTACAAGTTTCAGGTATAAAGTTTCAGGTTGAAATCGAAAAAATTAAAAACAAATTTCCTCAAAAACCACTTTTAATTATCATAAACAAAGTTGATTTGCTTTCTAAAGATGCTGTTGAAGCCATTCGCCAAGAACTTGAAACCTTAAACTTGAAACTTGAAACCATTTCTGCGAAGGAAAAAACAGGCATTGACGAACTTAAAAACACTTTGCTTTCTTTTGTGAACACTGGTGCGTTGCGCAACAATGATACAATTATAACTAACACAAGACATTACGATTCTTTATTAAAAGCTTTAGACGAAATTCAAAAAGTAAAGTTTGGCATACAGTCTAATCTTTCTTCTGACTTGATGGCGATTGATATTAAGCAAGCACTTTATTATTTTGGCGAAATTACAGGCGAAGTCACTAACGATGAGTTGCTTGGGAACATCTTTGCTAACTTTTGTATCGGAAAGTAACTCGTTTACATTTATATCTTTTCTAATTCTTAATTACTTTAATTGTTTTTGTATAATCATCTTGATAAAAGGTTATAAAGTAAAGCCCTTTTTCTAAATTTGCTAATGAAATAATTTCGCCATTAGTAATCATTTGATTAAAATATATCGATTTTCCTGAAACATCTAAAATTCGATAATAAAACGCTCTATTACTAGATTGCCATTTTACCTGAATTGTTTCTGTTGCAGGATTTGGAAATAAGTTCAAGGAATTTATATCAAATGTTTTGGTAGTCAACGAAGAAACAGTTACCGTTTTTGTAATTTGGTCCCAACTTTTTATATTGTTTTCAACATATAATTTTACTGAATAATCCCCAGGCGAAAGAAATATGTGCGTTGGATTTTGCTCATTACTAAAAGTACCATCACCAAAATCCCACCACCACGCTAAACTTCCTGAACTAGTATCAGTAAAAGAGACATCTGTTGTAGAAGCAGTCCAGTTATAATCGGCTGTTGGCTTATGTTGTTTCCACAAAAATTGGTTTACTTTGTTAACTATTATGGGATAAAACGAATTTCCTCCCGTACCATTGTCCCAAGTTCCATTGGAAGTTCCATGAAATTCATGATCTTGACCAGCCACAAAATAAGTTTCATGATTCGTAAATCCTAATTGGTTCAAACGAGTATTGATTGCATTACTACCATAGGCAACTGGTAGAGCAGAAAACCCAAAAGGACTTCCGCTATCAAACGAAACAGTTGCATCATCTTCTCCATGAATTAACAATACTGGAGTTGAATTATCGGCAGTTATTAAAGTAGTATTTTGTATAGCACCCCACATAGATACTACTGCATCTGGTTTGCCATTAAAACTTAAATTTGTTCCTATATCCAGTGGGCCAAGATTAGGCGCAGTATGATTAAATGGTGGCGTAATATTGAAATAAGTTACACTTCCAGTTTGCGAAGGTATTTCGGCTGGTGTATCTAAGTAAATAGAATGTAAACCTATAAAACTTCCAGCGCTGCTACCCACAAAATAAATTTTGTTAGGGTCTATTCCATATAAAGATGCATTAGCACGTAAAAAACGAACGGCAGTTCTACCATCTTGAATCCCACGGTAAACCGCTCTTGTAGAATGAATACCTTGATTACTAGTTAAATTAAATCCTTTACGATAATCGATAGTGGCAGTAACATACCCTTTACGTGCTAGCGAATCACACAAGGCATTCATATCCTGAACCATTCTATTACCCGTTAAAAAACCGCCAGGATGAGCAAAAATAATTGCAGGTCTAAGAGTAAACGTATCGCCAGTTGGTTGGTAAATATCCATTATCAAATTTTTATTCGTTGTACTCGATTCAACTGTATGTAATGGTCCATTTATAAAAGGTGCGTTTCCGTAGATAACGTTAGAAATTTTGGTTGAATTTGCATATTGATTGTTAGTATATCTATACTCTTGCGAAAAACAAACAAATGGAATTATAATACTGATTAATAAGACTTTAATTTTCATTTTGTAAAGTAAAAAATGTTAATGAATCAAATATATAAAATAAATTTTAGTTTTTTATTATTTGTTGCTTCTTCATCAATTGTTTTTATCTTTTGATTTTTGGTAAAAATGGTTAAAGTGAAATATTAGAATGGCATAAAGCCTAAAAGCAGTAAAGAAGTTTTGCCAAAGTAAGTTAAGTGAAAATACGATTTTTTCGATCATCTGTTGATAACAAAGTTGGTTTCTTCATGTTGAGTTGCTAGTTGTAAATATAACTAGTAGCTAAAATGGTATTCATTCCTTAATTTTCACTTAAGAAACATTTCAAATGTAATTACTTTGCAATTATACAACTACTTTTACGTTTTGATTGTAGGGTTCACTTTTTTAATATGTTTATAAAAATGAAAAAAATAATTTTATCCGCATTCCTCATGCTAACAGCTAGCCTATTTTCACAAAATTGGAAAACGAATTTTGAAGAAGCAAAAAAAATTGCTGCTGAAGAAAACAAAACTATATTATTAGTTTTTTCAGGTTCAGATTGGTGCGCGCCTTGTATCAAGTTAGATAAAAACGTTTGGCAGTCGGATGCTTTCAAAAAAGAAGATGACTGGGTTTTGTATAAAGCCGATTTTCCAAAGAAAAAAGCCAATCAACTTTCGGAAGAAATGGTGGCTCAAAACAAAAAATTAGCAGAGAAATATAATAAAGAAGGGAATTTTCCATTGGTAGTAGTCATGGATAAAAATGGAAAAGTAGTGGGCAAAATGGGCTTTAAAAATGTTTCTGCCGAAAGTTATATTGCCACTCTAAAAGCCATGCAAAAATAATGAGAATTCTTATAGCAATACTTTTACTAACTTCATTTTCTTATGGTCAAATAACCTATAAGAAAAAAACGTATCTTCTAGGAAGTCCGTTTGAAATTACCATTGTCGCAACCGATTCAATTCAAGGAAACGAATTTGCAACAATGGCTATAAATGAAGTAAAGCGAATTGAAAATTTAATTTCCGATTGGATTCCGACTACTCAAATTTCGAAAGTCAATCAAAATGCTGGTATTCAACCTGTCAAAGTTGACAATGAAGTTTATGAACTCGTTGAAAGAGCTATAAAGGTTTCAAAACTAACCAATGGTGCTTTTGATATTTCCTATGCCTCAATGGATAAAATTTGGAAATTTGATGGTAGTATGAAAACCATGCCAACTGAAGAAGCCATCAAAAAATCGGTTGAAAAAGTTGGGTATCATAATATCATTTTAAACCCAAAAGACACGACTCTTTTTCTGAAAAATGCTGGAATGAAATTGGGATTGGGTGGTATTGGTCAGGGGTATATTGCCGATAAAATAAAAACGTTGTTACAAAGTAAAGGTTGTATTTCTGGTATTATAAATGTTTCGGGCGATATCAATACATGGGGCAAACAACTAGATGGAAACCCCTGGACAATTGGTATTGTAAATCCGATGAATAAGAACAAGGTTTTTGCTACTTTTCCGCTAGATGATGGTGCAGTCGAAACCTCTGGAAGTTATGAAAAGTTTGTAACCTTTAACGGAAAACGCTATTCGCATATTATCGACCCAAGAACAGGTTATCCTGCTCAAGGAATTGTTAGTATTTCAGTTTTTGCAAAACAAACCGAAATTGCAGATGCACTTGCAACTGGCGTATTTGTTTTAGGTGTAGAAGTAGGTTTGGATTTAATAAACCAGCTTAAAGGAATTGAATGTGTTATGGTAGATGATAAAGGGAAAATTCATGTTTCAAAAGGTATTGATATTCAAAAATATAAATGAAAATTTAATGAAAAATATTATCCTACTATGCTCTGCCGTCATCGCATTGCTAACTTCATGTTCGAGCGTGAAAGAATATGAAAAAGAGAAAATAAACGATACCGAAATGAAATTAGCTGCCAAAACAACCGAACGCTATGAAGTAACTTTTCAAGTGTATCGTGAAGCCGCAGCTGGTGCCAATGGAGGGAAGTCTGGCGGTGGGTGTGGATGTAATTAGGAAGTACGAGATACGAAATACAAGATACGAAATAAAGAAATACAACAATACAATAACACAACCTACATAAAATGCGATACAGCTTATTAATACTAGCATTAATTATTACAAGTTTTGGGTTTTCTCAGGAAAGTGAGAAAGATTCAACGGTTGTTTTTAAGAAAAGAGTTCTTGAGAGTACCGAGGTTGATTTTTTGCTTAGTTATTACAAACAAGATGGTGTACACTCCTCTGTTTCTGGTGGAATTGGTTCGGAAGAGCTAACTGATATTGCTTCTACTATTGTTATTGCTATGCCTCTTGATGACGACTCTGTTTTAACTGTTGATGCTGGTATTTCGGCTTATACTTCGGCTTCATCTAGTAATATCAACCCTTTTGATTCTAAAAACCCTACTCCTTGGCAAAGTTCATCTGGTGCTTCTGAACAAGACGTATTGGCTTCTTTGGTTTTAAATTACAGTCATAGTAGTGATGACAGAAACTTTTTATGGAATGCCGATGTCTCTTTTTCTAATGAATATGATTATACTTCATTTGGTTTTGGAGGCGGCGTTAGTAAATTATTCAACAATAAAAATTCTGAAATTTCTATCAAAGTAAATGCTTATTTAGATCAATGGAGACCTATTTATCCAAAGGAATTGACTGATGGTAATTATAGCAGTTATACACCATTATACGTACCTAAATTTGAAAAATGGGATTCAACGGCACGTAACTCCTACTCTGCTTCGTTTGGTTTTTCGCAAGTGTTGACAAAAAAATCACAAGTTTCTATATTCTTTGATGTTTTGCAACAAGAAGGGAAACTTTCTTCGCCTTACCATCGAATCCATTTTGGCGATATGACTGACTCGTTTTTTGGTGAATTCAAATTAGCCGATGCTATTGAAAAACTTCCAAAAACTCGATTCAAATTACCAATTGGTTTAAGATGGAACTATTTTGTGAGCGAAAAACTTATTGTTAGAACTTATTATCGCTATTATACAGACGATTGGGATTTGAAAGCGCACACTGCTTCTATCGAATTGCCTATAAAATTGTCAGATAAATTTACTGTTTTTCCAATGTATCGCTATTATACACAAACACAATCTAAGTATTTTGCACCATTTGAAAAACATATTTCCACCGAAGAATTTTATACTTCTGATTATGATTTATCCACTTTTGATGCTAATCAATATGGATTTGGCGTTAGCTACTCAGATATTTTCACTAGTTCAAAAATTTGGAAATTTGGCATGAAAAATATCGATTTTAGATTTAATCATTACGACAGAAGTGACGGTTTAAAAGCCAATATTGTTACTTTTGGATTCAAATTTGTTATGCAATAAATCATGAAAATTCTAATAATAGAAGATGAAAAAGGAATTGTAAACTTTCTTAAACAAGGTTTGGAAGAAGAAGGTTATTCTGTTACATCAGCATGTAACGGTGCAGATGGATTAGAACTAGCCATAAACAATACATTCGATTTGATTCTACTAGATTGGATGTTGCCAAAACTGAGTGGAATTGAAGTATGTAAAGCAATACGGAAAAATAACAAAATCATTCCAATTTTGTTTTTAACAGCCAAAGATACAGTTCAAGAAACTATAGAAGGTTTAAAATCTGGTGCTAATGATTATATCAAAAAGCCATTTTCATTTGAAGAACTTTTAGAAAGAATAAAAATTCATTTTAGAGAAACTGATGAAAATGAAATTTTAACTTTGTCGGATATAAAAATTGATTTATCTAAACATCAAGTTTTTAAAGATAAAAAAGAAGTTTCTTTTACACAAAGAGAATTTGAATTATTGGTATATTTGATAAAAAATAAAGGTAAAGTTTGTACTCGAAACCAAATTATAGAAGACGTTTGGAATATTCATTTTGAATACGATACTGGTGTAATCGATGTATTTATGAATGCCGTTAGAAAAAAACTCAATCTTTCTAAAGAAGACGATTGTATCAAAACTATTCGAGGCGTTGGCTATATTGCAAATTAATTTTTAATGTTAAATCTATCTTTTAAAAATAGAATTGCCTTCAATTATATCATTAGCACAGCGTTATTGATAGCTTTTGTATTCGTAATAATTTATCAAGTAATTCATTTTAGTGTTGATAATCATATTAATGAAGATATTAAAGATGAAGTAAAAAAGCATCTTGAAGAAATTGAAATTGATAGAAATGATGCTTACTTAATTCAAGTAGATCAATGGCGAGCAAGAGAACATAATACTGTAAATGTAAATCCTGTTTTCGTTCAGTTTTTAGACATAAACAATCAGTTAATTGATAAATCTCCTAACTTAAAAGATATTTCACTCAAACTTTATAAGAAAAATAAAGAATATATTTTAATTGACACTTATCTAAATAAAAAACCAATTCGTCAAATTCAAGTTCCGTTATTTGATGACAATAAAGTTATTGGTCATCTTATTGTTGCCATGTCTCTTGATGATGCAACAATGATTTTGTCAAATCTGAGAACTATTTTATTTATTGCTTTTCCGTTAATTTTATTTGTTTTATTCTTAGTTGCCCGATTAATTGCCGGCAGAAGTATAAAACCAGTAACTTCAATTATTGAAACATCTAGCAAAATCACAAAAGATAATCTTAAGTCTAGAATAACGCTTCCAAATAACAAAGATGAGTTGTTTATACTTTCCAAAACTATAAATGATTTATTAGATAGAATTGAAGATGCTGTAGAACGAGAAAAACAGTTTACTTCAGATGCGTCTCACGAATTGCGAACACCATTGGCAGTTATTAAAGGAACATTAGAGGTGTTGATTCGTAAACCACGTGAAAATCAAGAATATGTGGAAAAAATTAATTTCTGTGTTTCAGAAGTTGATCGATTAAATTCTCTTGTAGATGAATTACTCTTATTGGCAAGATTTGAAAATCAAAAGCGAGATAATAAGATTGAAAATGTCTATTTAAATGAATTAATTTTAGAAAGTTTGTCCCGTTACTCGGATAAAATTAAAAAAAATAATATTGTAGTTTTTACCAATTTTAATAACGATTTTAATATCCAATCCGATTATTATTTAGTTTCAATTATTATAAGTAATTTGATTTCAAATGCGATTAAATATTCCAAAAATGGTGGCAAAATAAAAATTGAATTAAATAAAACAGAAAAAACAACCCAATTAATTATTTCAGATGATGGCATTGGTATTCCTGATGAAAATTTAAGCAAAATATTTAACTCATTCTATAGATCTGACAACTCCAAAAATCCAGAAATAAAAGGAACAGGTTTAGGACTTTCAATTGTAAAAAGACTTTGTATTTTATTGAATATTGAAATCCAAATTGCTAGTGAAGAAAATGTTGGAACTATTGTGAAATTAATCATCTCTTAAATCAATTTTAAGACAATCTTATTCTATTTTTTTAAAAAGTATCGTTATATTTGATGTAAGTATTTATTCTACTACTTAAATTAAAAAAATGAATAACTCAAAAAAATATACCAAAATAGGCTATATCTTTAGCGTTAGAGAATACTATAAAATGGGAATTATGTAATTTATTTATACTATTTTATAACCTTAAACTTTTCATAAAGACTATCTTTAATTAATAAATAACTAAAAATAAAATTTTAAATTATGAACGACGCACATTTACACATGGTAGTAAACCACTTTCCAATTATTGGTATAATTCTTGGATTTGGTATTTTAATTGCAGGAATGTTTTTAAAAAACAATTCGGTTAAAAATACGGCCTATTGCTTGTTTATTGTAGGAGCTATTTTTGCTTTTGTAAGTATGTCAACAGGTGAAGGCGCAGAAGAAATGGTAGAAGATATGCCTTCTATTGGAAAAGAAATTATTCATGAGCATGAAGAAATGGCCGAAAAATTAGCCATTGTCCTTTATCTTTTAGGAGTTGTATCTATAGCTGGAATATATACTAACACCAAGAAACATGCTCAAGCCAAATTAGTTTCGTTTTTAGCGTTAATAATTGCTGCTATTGGCATCTTTTTAGGGAAAGAAACTGGTACAACTGGCGGTGAAGTTCGTCATACAGAAATTAGAGAAAATGCTGGGACAAAAACTGAAACAGCTACAACTGCTAAAGAAGAAAATGAGAAAAACGAAGAATAGCGTTTGTTAAAAACGCATTAAAAAGCAAAATGTAAGAAGGTGAACACTTTTTAAAGTAATTTTTTTACTATTATTTAACAAATCAACAAATTGAAAATCATAAAAAAACTAATTTCAATATATATGAAAAAATATCAAATTCTATCGTTACTTCTATTTATAGGCGTTTCTGTTACAGCTCAATTTTCCCAAAAACAAATACCATACGCCTATACTGCTTTAGAGCCTTTTATAGATGGGCAAACTATGGAAATACATTATAGCAAGCATCATGCAGCTTATGTAAAAAATCTAAATGCCGCTATTGTTGGTACGGAAGCCGAAAAAATGGCTGTAAAAGAGATTTTTGCCAATGTTTCAGAGTTTTCACCAGCCATCAGAAATAATGCGGGAGGACATTACAACCACGAATTGTTTTGGTCGATTTTGACTCCCGAAAAAAACACAAAACCATCTCCTGAATTAGAGAAAGCTATCAATGAAGCATTCGGCAGTATGGATGTTTTAAAAGAAAAGCTAAATGCAGCTGCTGCAACCCGATTTGGTTCTGGTTGGGCTTGGTTATATGTTGATAGTGACAAAAAAATAGCTATTTCTTCAACACCTAACCAAGATAATCCTTTGATGAATATTGCCGAAAGTAAAGGAACCCCAGTTTTAGGAATAGACGTTTGGGAACACGCTTACTATTTGAAATACCAAAACAAACGCACCGATTATCTAGCCGCTATTTGGAATATAATTAATTGGAATGAAGTTAGTAAAAATTATAAAGCAGCAATCAAAGGCACATTTGAAGATTAGACGGTTTTAAAAGATTTTCACAAAATAATGTCGCAAACGATTTTCCCATGTGAAGAATTGGAAAGAAATCTACCATTTTTTAAAGAAAAAATAGTTACTTAATAACCAATTTTTTAGTAACCGATTTTGAACCTGAAGTAATTTTGGTTAAATAAATACCCGAAGCCAAATCCAATTGAATTCTTGTTTGGTTTGTAAATTGTTTGGTCAAAGCTATTTCGCCTAGCGTGTTGTAAACTTCAACAACTCCAACTCCATCTATTCCAAATAAATCAACATAATCATTAGCAGGATTTGGATACATTACTACTTGTAATGTATCAAAATCATTTGTTTTTAAAGAAGAATTCCATACTTGACCAGCGTTTGCTCCCCAAATATAATCAGCCAAATTAGGAAAATCAATAAATGGATTTCGGTTGTGTTGCCAAGTATAAATGTAGTTGTTTCTATTCATTTCAAAATCATCGGCAGGATCTAACTGATTCCATGCTAAAAGTGTTGCTAAATCGCCTAATTGACCAATAGTGGAATCGACTGGATTTCCGTTTACCAAACTCAATCCGTTGTAGCGAACTGCCATATAAAACAAGGAACGAGCCACGTCACCTTTCCAAGAATTGGCTGTCGAGCCACTTGGTCCGTTATAATCTAATGGACCATAATCTTTGTTATTTCGGGAAGAATTTGCTTGACCATCAACGGCTCTGATGTGATGCGCATCTGTAAAACCAGCACCAATATCATCTGCATTTGTTGGAAACCAATTATTAAAACCATCAGTTGGCAAATCATAATCAATTCCAGAACCATAATTACCACGCGATTGCGGATAAATATGCTCTCTGTTCCATTTCCCAACAATACTTGTTCCAAATTGCCTGTCTAATTTTGAGCGGGGCACTTCAGAATAAATCAACCAAACCTGATTATTATTCGCCGGATTTTGATCGGCAACTGTAATAATATCATACACTTCTGAATAGGTATGCACTCGCACTTCATCAGGATTAGCAATAATATTTTGAATAGCTTGTTTTAAAGTTGCACCAGCCAAATTTTCAATAGAATTATAATAACCAGTTGGCTGCGTACTTGCTAAAGAATATGTTGGAGTTGCTGGTGTTCCAAAACTAGAAACATTAAAATTAGCATCTAAAACTCTAACAATTATATTATTAGTTTGGAGATAATAAGGAATTGCAGGAGAAGTTACCGAAATTTTTAATTCTTCATCACCTTCTAATATACCGTCATTCAACAAAGTAATTGTAGTTGAACCCATCGTAGAACCAACTGGTATAGTAACAGAGAGGTTTCCAGTAAAATCGGAAGTGTTAAAACCAAAGTTATTTAAACTAAAATTGATAACCAGCGGAGAAGTAGCAACGGTTTGCGAAGTAGAAAAATTTAAAGTAAACGATTGTCCTTCAGAAACTTCAAGAGCCGTTGGAATACAATTGATGTAGTTAAAAACAACTCCAGAACCGTCATTATTCATACCAGGAGTTGGCGCTTTTATTTCATAAGTGCCATCTGTTTTACGCTGAATTGATACATATTCAACATTAATATTTAATCCTTCGTTTTGAGATTGTGTTAATCCAAAAGTTGACATTAATGTTGTTGCAACAATTAAATCTCCATTGGCATAAGCCACAGCGTCAATTAAATTTGAAGCAGTTGCAGATGTATTTAAAGGAAAATTTGATGCATTAGCTTGAAATATTGCTACAGCATCTGGGCCATTTTGAATTGAATTTGTTGGTAACGTTATTGAAGGTGAAGGTGAAACTGCCGCATTCCCTATCACAAAAATTCCATTTGCATCGGTTGAATAACCATCTAAATCCAATGCTAAATAACTTAACGCACCTGTTCCTGAGGAAGTTCCATTAAAAAAAACTAAAACATATCCATTCAAAGAAAAACTTGGTGTTGCCGATTTTAATTCTACAAATTCAAGAGTATCCGCTCCAGCAGTATCAGAATCAATTTCATTAATTACTAATTGGGAAAAAGAATTGATAGAAAATAAAGAAATTATAAGAGCAAAAAGTGCTTTTTTCATTATAAATGTAGGTTATTAATATACAAATATAACTTTTTTTATTCATTTCAAACTTTAAATTACCATTGTAATTGGTTACTTTTTTAGATTGAAAATCATTTTAGTAAAAATTAAAAATAATATGTACTTTTGCAAAAATTTAAAAAAGACAATAGTTCCTTTAGGTATGAAAAAAATTAATGAATATCGCGCTTTGTTTGAAGTTGATAAAAATGTAGAATTAAAAGAATTGAAGACCATTTATAGAAACTTCATGAAAGAATGCCATCCTGACAAATTTGGTAATGATCCTGAAGGTCTAAAAGTTGCCGAATTAAAAAGTCAACAAGTTATTGAGGCGTATCACTTTTTGGTAAGTATCAATCCAGAAACCATCAAAAATGGCAAACCTGAATATGATCAAACCATTGCCACGTGTACAATTACCGATTATAAATACGAAAATATTAGGTTAATTGTAAACTTTTCTAACGGAAGTGTTTATGAATACATTAGTGTTCCAAAAGCAACTTATATTAAAATGGTAAATGCTGAATCGCCAGCACGTTTTGCTAAAAGACATATTTTTAATGCTTTCCCTTACAGAAAAGTGAGCAATCAAGAATAAAGGAATAAATTCCAAATAACAAAAAAACCAAATTCAAAAAAAGTAATTTTTAAGAATTTGGTTTTTTTATATCAACTCAAAACTTCCATCTCCCATCTTCAAACTAATTTTCTAGCCTTTTCTAAATCTTCTGGTGTGTCTATTCCGATGCTTCCGTGTTCGGTTTCTACCATTCTGATTCTTTTTCCGTATTCTAAATAACGAAGTTGTTCTAGTTTTTCAGAAGCCTCTAAAGACAGCATTGGCAAACGGTAAAAATCTTGCAAAGCTTGTTTTCTGAAAGCATAAATTCCGATGTGTTTCATATAGCGAACACCAACATTTTCTTCTCTTGGAAATGGTATTACAGAACGCGAAAAATACAATGCAAAACCTTGTTTGTCAGTAATCACTTTTACATTATTAGGATTGTTGATTTCATCTTTATCGCTAATCTGAAACATCAAGGATGCCAAATCCACTTTGTTTTCGGTATCGTTTTTAAAAACAGTAATTAATTCTTCTAAAGGTTTTTTATTGATAAATGGTTCGTCACCTTGCACATTTACTACAATATCAACATTCATATCCTGAACAGCTTCGGCAATTCTATCACTACCCGATTCGTGTTCTTTGCTACTCATAATTGCCTTTCCGTTGTTGGAAACAATTTCATCAAAAATGATGGACGAATCTGTTACAACAAACACATCATCAAAAAGTTGCGTGGCAATTGCAGCTTCATAGGTTCTTAAAATAACAGTTTTTCCACCTAAATCCTGCATTAATTTGGCAGGAAATCTGGTAGAGGCATATCGAGCTGGAATTACGGCGATTATTTTCATGAAAAGTTTAGAATTTTAAAAGTTTAGGAGTTTAGGAGTTACTTTCTGAATATTCTATAAACCCAATAAATTAGTAGAAACAAAATAACGACTATTACAATTGCTAAAAGCTGAAGCCAATCCGATTCCGAGAAATATACTTAAAATGGTTTCAGTTGTTATCATTAATTAAGAAATTTTCTAATTTCAGAAATTACTCCATCATTTTTAAAAAAATTTTCGTCTTTAATTTCATTTCTTCCTTTTTCAATTGCGGTTTTTTGCTCTTGACTTAATTGAAATAAAGCTTGCTCAGAAGAATCAAAAATTGTTTGAAGCGCGTTCAAAAAATTCAAATCTTTAGAATCTTTTATTCTTGAAATCAAATTCTTTTTTAATTGTGAAGTTGTACTCATTTCATTCTTTTTTTTTTAAAATTAAATATTTAATTTTAATTTTGGACTTTTTCATACTTATTAAAATCCTAAATCGCGTTCAATTTCTTCCATTTCGATGATGTCGTGTGCTTCTAGTTTGGTTGGTACAATGGCCAAACTTGTCGGCACTTTATTAAAATCAAAATCATTTACTACCAAAACAAATGATTTTTTATTTTTTTTATGAAGTTTGGCTAAAGGCATAAACGATTTAATGTTAGCAACCGTTACATCTTCGTGTTTTAGTAAATCAAGAATTAAATTTTGATTTTCAAACGTTTTGTATTCGCGCTCTAACTTTTGCACAAAAGTTTCTAGATTGTTTTGTGTTTCTCTTATCGTGGTTGTATGTCCTTTGGATTCTACTTTCATAAGTTTAAATTTTTATTAGATCTGCAATTTCGATGCCAATAAATAAATAACCGCCATTCGTATCGCTACACCGTTTTCAACTTGATTTAAAATCACCGATTGTTTAGAATCAGCCACATCTGAAGTAATCTCTACTCCTCTATTGATTGGTCCTGGATGCATGATTACGATTTCTTTATTCAATGAATCTAATAATGCTTTGTCAACACCATATTGTTGAGCATATTCTCTTGTTGAAGGAAAATAGTTTACATCCATTCGTTCGTTTTGCACTCGTAACATATTGGCAACATCGCACCACTCTAGTGCTTTTCTCAAATTGGGTTCGACACTTACACCAAGTGATTCTATATATTTTGGAATCAATGTTTTGGGTCCGCAAACTTTTACTTCCGCACCTTGCATTTGCAGCGCATAAATATTAGATAATGCTACTCGCGAATGCAAAATATCGCCAACAATCACCACTTTTTTTCCACCTACTTCTCCCAATTTTTCTCTGATTGAAAAACTATCGAGTAAAGCCTGCGTTGGGTGTTCATGTGCGCCATCACCTGCATTTATGATACTTGCTTTTACATTTTGTGATAAAAAGTAAGCTGCTCCAGGGTTTGAATGTCGCATCACTACCATATCCACTTTCATTGAAAGGATATTGTTAACCGTATCAATAAGCGTTTCTCCTTTTTTAACCGAAGATTGCGCTGCTGAAAAACTAATAACATCGGCTGATAATCTTTTTTGCGCTAACTCAAAAGAAAGTTTGGTTCGGGTGCTATTTTCAAAAAAGATGTTGGCAATGGTAATATCTCGAAGTGAAGGAACTTTTTTAATGGGACGATTGATGACTTCTTTAAAATGGTCGGCTGTTTCAAAAATGAGGTTGATATCTTCGGGTTGTAGATATTTGATTCCTAATAAATGATTTACGCTTAATTCCTTCATTTTAATTTTCAGTTTTAATTAAAAAAACGCCGTTTTCACCATCTTTTTCATTCCAACACACTTTTACTTTTTCGTTATTTATTGCATCAACTTGTCTGCCACGATAATCGGGTTGAATTGGCAAATGCCTGCTAAAACGTCTGTCAATAAGAACCAATAATTCTATTTCTGATGGGCGACCAAATGACTGAATAGCAGTCAATGCCGCACGAATACTTCTTCCTGTAAATAAAACATCGTCAATAAAAACTACTTTTTTATCTTCAACTAGAAAATCTATTTGGGTTTTATTGGCGCCGAGTGGTCTGTCATTTCGTCTAAAATCGTCTCTGAAAAAAGTAATATCGAGATACCCTAGCGCAATGTTGGAAATACCATACTCTTCATGCAAAAGTTTCTTAAGTCGTTCAGCTAAAAAAGTACCACGCGGTTGAATTCCTATCAAAACGGTAGTAGAAAAATCTAAATGATTCTCTATCAATTGACAAGCCAAACGATGAAGTATGATATTGACTTCTTGGGAAGTGAGCAATATTTTTTGACTCATAGTGCTGTTGTTTGGGATGCAAATATAAATAAAATTCTTGGAATACTAATAATCTAACTAAACACAATAATGATTTGACACAAATTGTATTAATTAGCACAAGTTAATCAACGTTTATTTTGATACTACAAATTAAGTCATAATGGTTTATTTCAATAATTAATGTGGTAACTTATCTTTTATTATTCCATAAACATAAGTTCCTACTAGCGCTCCTGCCAAAATTACTACAATTGATAACATTCCTGTTCCTAATAAAATATAAATTGGTCCTGGACAACTACCAACCAAAGCCCAACCTAGCCCAAATAAAATACCCCCAATTATGTAATTTACAAACGTTTTTTCTTTTGGTATAATTTTGATTGGTAAACCTTTATAATCCTTAATTTTTCTTTTCTTGATTATAAAAATTCCTAAACTACCAGTAAGAACAGCTACCCCAATAATTCCGTACATGTGGAAAGATTGAAAATGAAACATTTCGTAAATTCTGTACCAAGAAATGGCTTCAGATTTGGTTAAAACCACACCAAAAACAAATCCAACTATAAAAAATCGTAGTAATTTCATTTCTTAAAAAATTAGAGGTAAAATATAATGAGCCATTATCAATCCGCCAATAAAAAATCCTATTACGGCAATTAATGATGGAAGCTGAAAATTGCTCAACCCCGAAATGGCATGCCCAGAAGTACAGCCACCCGCATATCGAGTACCAAAACCTATCAAAAATCCACCGAAAAGTAAGATGCAAAATCCTTTTAAGGTTTTGACAGACTCAAAACTAAAAATCAAATCGGGAGCAATTTTACCATTTGGAGCATCAATTCCCAATGTTCTTAAATTTTCAATCGTTCTAGGATTAATACTTACAATGGTATCACTACTCATAAAATGGTAAGCAAAAAAACCACCTACAACTGCACCAAACACAACTACTAGACTCCACTTTTGTTCGCGCCAATCATTATCAAAAAAATTTCCATTTTTGCCAGCACCAGCAATCGTGCATAATGTTCGTAAGTTAGATGACATACCAAACGTTTTGCCAAAATAAGTTAACGTAAGCATAATCAACCCGATAATGAAACCTGAAATGGCCCAATGCCAAGTATAAAATAATATATCCATTCCGATTTTTTTTTACAAAAATAAGCATAAGAATTATTTTTTCAATGAAATCCGATTATACTTTCAAATATTACTTTAATTTTGAATAAAATTTAGAAATTGACATGAAAAACTATGCATTAGAGTTAAAATGGGCGATAAATTATAGTATTGCTTCACTAATTTGGATGATTCTTGAAAAAACGTTGGGTTGGCATGATCAACATTTAGCCAAACAAATACTATATACCAATTTTTTCGCATTGGTTGCCATAGCAATTTATGTTTTTGCGCTTTTGGATAAAAAGAAAAAAGACTACAATGGTGTAATAACATGGCGACAAGCCTTCGTTTCGGGAATGATACTTTCTTTTATAATTGCTGTTTTTAGTCCGCTAGTAAATTATATTACTTACACATACATAACACCGGGTTATTTTGATAAAATGATAGACCTAATAGTATCCAAAAAAAAGCAAACAATTGATCAAGTAACAGCCCTATACAATATGAAAAGTTTTATTTTTCAAGGGATTTCAAATGGATTATCGATGGGTGTAACTTTTGGCGCAATTGTTGCTTATTTTATTAAAACTAAAACCACTACAAATGAAAAATAATTTCACTTTTGTATTACTTTTAAGCATTATTTTAATGGGATGCGTTAGCACAAAATCAACTATTAAGAATATTGATAACAATGCTCCTATTCCAATATTGATTAAAGAAAATACTTTTGTAATTACGGAGTATAGTAAAGACAAAAAATATGGTTATGACAAAGATTATCCTATAAATGTTTTTTATAGAAATGCGTCTAATGAAACTATAAACCAAGAACGTTTTTTGAATGCATTAGCTGGTCCAAATGGAGAAAAATTGAACTATAAAAAATTAGAATCTTGTTGCCCGTTTCCAACAAAAAATAATACCGTTGGAGCAGCATTTTTAGATTTATATGAAATTACATGGCAAGGTCAAGAAAAACCAATTTTGCTCTATTTCAACATTTATGAAAAAGGTGCTTTACTAGTTCCAGTTGGATTGACTTTTAAAAAGTAAGTTGGTTATCGACACGAATTATTACAAACTACTTTGTGTATCATTTCATTAAAAACTATTATGTTTAATTTATTAAATCATATTATCACTAGAATATTTTGTGCAAACTAGTGTATTTTGTGTCTATTTTTATTTAACAACTCTGTAACATTGCCTACCAAACAGAAACTAATAAAATTTGTATCTTTGCACCTTCAAAATAATACTTATGAATTTACAAGACATTCCAAAAATAAAACATTTAGATAGTAATAACTTTTTCTTACTAGCTGGTCCTTGTGCTATTGAAGGCGAAGAAATGGCAATGAGAATTGCTGAAAAGTTGATTGGTATAACTGATAAACTTCAAATTCCTTATGTTTTTAAAGGTTCTTTTAAGAAAGCTAATCGTTCTAGGATAGACAGTTTTTCTGGAATTGGCGACGATAAAGCTTTGAAAATCCTTAGAAAAGTTTCTGAAACATTTGATGTTCCAACTGTAACTGATATTCATACTAATGAAGATGCTGCAATGGCTGCCGAATATGTAGATGTGTTACAAATTCCGGCGTTTTTGGTTCGCCAAACCGATTTGGTTGTAGCTGCTGCCAATACTGGTAAAGTTGTCAACTTAAAAAAAGGACAATTTATGAGTCCAGAAAGTATGAAACACGCCGTTCAGAAAGTTTTAGATTGTCATAATTCAAAAGTGATGGTTACCGATAGAGGAACCATGTTTGGTTACCAAGATATGATTGTTGATTATCGTGGCATTCCAACCATGCAACAATATGCTACAACGGTACTTGATGTTACACACTCATTACAACAACCTAACCAAATGGCTGGTGTAACTGGTGGACGACCAGACATGATTGAAACTGTAGCAAAAGCTGGTATTGCAGTTGGTGTTGACGGAATTTTTATTGAAACCCATTTTGATCCTGCCAATGCCAAAAGTGATGGCGCTAATATGTTGCACTTGGATTATTTTGAGGATTTAATGACCAAGTTAGTCGCTATTAGAAAAACAATAAATCAATTTTAAAACCCAATGACCTAGCCCAGATAGTAGCGGCATCCTTTTTCTTTTTTCTATAAAAAGGAAAAGACCTGTCTGCCGACAGTCAGGTAGAGCGAATAGCTGGATTGGCATCTCAAAAAAATGAAAACAAAATTTAGTATTACTTGTCTAATTATTTTTACAAATTTTATAAACGCCCAAGAAGTTTCATCAGAAAAATATACCGCACATAACAAAGGAAAATTTTATATATTTTGGGGAGGAAATAGAGATTATTACACCAACTCCGACATTACTTTTACTGGAAAAGATTACAAATTTACTTTAGAAAATGTTGAAGCCCATGATAAACCAAAAGGTTACCATGTAGATTATGTGAATCCGGCGAGAATGACCATTCCACAAACAAATTTTAGAATGGGTTATTTTATCAATGATCATTATAATATTTCAATTGGATTAGACCACATGAAGTATGTAATGGATCAAAATCAAGTGGTTAATTATACTGGAAATTATCAAAACGAAGGAACAAATTTTTATGGAGAAACCCTTCCTAATGGTCAAGTTTTGTTAACTGAAGATTTCTTAACGTTTGAACATACCGATGGTTTGAATTATATTAACTCAGAATTTTGTAGAGTTGATGATATTTCAAAATTATTTGGAATAAGAAATACCGATAAATTTCAAATTAACTTAACAGAAGGTTTAGGCGCTGGATTGTTATA
This sequence comes from Flavobacterium sp., assembly GCF_044377315.1. GTDB lineage: Bacteria > Bacteroidota > Bacteroidia > Flavobacteriales > Flavobacteriaceae > Flavobacterium. The sequence continues at coordinate 16,133 of NZ_JBILJG010000008.1, read as the reverse complement.
CCCGAAAACAAATGCAAAACTAATGCAACAAGAAAGACATGATGATTTTCATGTGTCTGGTTATGGAATTTCTGCTAAAGCTGGTTTGAATTTTACTTTTTATAAATACTTTTTTATTCAAACAGAAATAAAAGGTGGTTATATCAATATGAACAGCATTCAAACAACGAACACAGAATCCGAAGATGAAGCAAGTCAGGATTTTAATTTTTCGCAAACAGTAATTGCTTTTGGAGGAATTTTTAGATTGTAAGTTAGAGATTTACAATTAAAACAAACCAATTGCTTCAATGGATAGCCTTTTTTAAATGCTAAGTTAAAGTTCTAACAAGATTTTTCAACTGCTTATTTTGGCGAAAATTTCTTCGTTTGAATCAATAGAAAATCTTCTTGGAGAAAAGCCATCAGAATAGCTTTCTATCGCAAAAATGTGATTTTCATGATTTTTATTTACTTCTTATTCGAACATATAAATACACCATGATTGGAATTGCTTAGGCAGTGTTTTATACTTTGTTAGGTTTCAATTCTAAAAAATAGAAAGTTTCCAACCTTTATTGGGGTTTCGCTTTCGATGCTTTACACTTTTATTTTCGTAATAATTCAACTGGAAGATTATGCGCTATTAGTTGGTAGCATCGGTTTGTTTGCCATTTTAGCAGCCGTAATGTACTTTTCTAGAAAAATTGAGTGTAAATAATTTAGGAGCGGATGGCTCGGGCATTTTAGTAAATGTAATTCCCGCTATCCGCGCTGCACGGCAGACTGCTCCTATCGGGGCTAGGCAGCCAACCATTTGAACAAAAATAAAAACTCCGAAAGAACTTTTCATTCTTTCGGAGTTTTAAATTTATATTGTAACAAAACTATCTACTAATGCCCATCACCAACTTCAATTTCGTTGGCAATACCTTGTTTTTTAAGGATTTCAAAAACATACCAACCATAAAAAGCAATAAAAGCAAAACATAAAACAGGAATAAAATACGAATTATGGATTCCGATAATATCTGATAATTTACCTTGTAATGGTGGAATAATTCCACCACCCAAAATCATCATTACCAAGAAAGCAGAACCTTGCGAAGTATATTTTCCTAATCCAGCTATTGCTAATGCAAAAATGCTTGGCCACATAATACTTAAAAATAATCCGCCACTCATAAAGGCAAAAATCGCTACAATACCAGTAGAAAATAAACCAATAAGCATTGCCATCATACCCATTAAACCAAAAATAAGCAATGTTCTTGACGGATGATCTTTTCCTAGGAAGAAACCAACAATTTGAAATACTACTACAAAAGCATAAGCATATAATGGGGTAATATCTTGTCCTGAAATAGCATTTGCAATTAAAACTACTCCAAAAGCGATATAGGGAACAACAATAAGTAAAATCTTTTTAAGTTGCGAACTCGGATTAAAAACAGAAATTGCTCCAGCCCAACGACCAATCATTAAACTTCCCCAATACATCGACATAAATGGTGCCAAAGCTGCACCAGAAATAGAACCAAAATCTGGAGTTGCCAATAGCTCGCCAAGATTACTTCCTATTGTTACTTCAACACCAACATAAGTAAATAAAGCCAACATTCCCCATACTAGTTGCGGATATTTCATTGCACCCCAACCTTCAGCATTTTTTTGAGCCGATTTGTTAGCAAAAAGTAACCCAACAACAACAACCAATAATGTGGCTAATGAAAGATAAAGTCCTAAATAATCTTTTCCTTTATTGGTAATAAACTCTTCAATGAAATTTGCATCTTCATAACGAGAAAAAATGTAGGCGAAAATTCCAATTAATAAAACTGTAATAACAATCAAAATAGTTTGGGCTTTGCTTGCAGATTCAAATGTTGCATCACTTTTTCCGGCAGGTAATTTTTTTGAAAAATAAAATAATCCAGCGGCAACTAAAAATAAAGCTCCAACGAACATATACAAAATTTTCATAGAACTTAATGATTCAGGTTTTTGAGCAAACTCAACAATATCAACACCTGCCACTACACCAAATAATGCAAATGAAACAGCTATTGGACCAATAGTAGTTCCCAATGAGTTGATTCCTCCAGCCAAATTTAATCTACTAGAAGCAGAATGCGGTTTTCCCAAAGAAGCAACAAATGGCTGAGCAGAAGTTTGTTGTAAAGAAAAACCCAATGCTACAACAAAAAGTGCAGCTAGTATTAAAGCATAACTTCCTTGCGTAACAGCAAATATCATAAAAGCAGCACCAACTGTACTAATCAACAATCCGTTAATAATTCCTTTTTTGAAACCCCAATCATTTAGAATATCTCTTTTTAGAGAACTACTTAAAATGAATAAGAATAACGCGCCAATGTAATAAGCTCCATAAAAAGCAAAGTCAATAAGCTGACTTTGAAATTGATCTAGCCCAAATTTGGCTTTGCAAAAAGGAATAAAAACACCGTTAGATGCACCGATAAATCCCCAGAAAAAAAACACCGAAATAAGTGTAAAAAGTGCGGATTGGTTTGATTTGTTTTGTTCTGAATTCATAGTTTTAAATTTGATTAGTTTTGAAAAATATAATTTGTTAAAATCACACTATTACAACTAATAGATAAGTATGTGATAAAATAACAAAATGAAATTTTTCATAAATATACATTTATATCATTTTGTTGCATGAAAAGCTGTAATAAGTTATTAACGAAAACGATTTCATAACTTGATTTTTATATAATTTAAACTCATGTTACATCGTTTGCGAAATATTTTCTAAAAATCGAATAATGAATTTGTTTGGAAAAATATACTATCTAGCATTCATAAAAAATCCCGAAGTAAATCGAGATTTTATTCTTATTTTCCATCAACATAGTCTTGCAAATACTTAAATCGTTCTGTCAGTTTACCATTTTCAGTCATTTTGGCTCGTTGCAAAATTCCGTCTTTATCGCCATTGAAAAAAGCTGGAATTACATGTTTCATAAACATTTCACCAAAGCCTTCACTTGCATCTTTAGGCAATTCACAAGGTAAATTATCAACCGACATTACCATTATAGAGCCAGGATGCGAATATGAAACTTCTTTATGCTCATTAGGCAAGTACCCAAAAAAAGGATCAGCAATAGTTGAAGCTTTTATTGTACAAGCAATTGGTCCATCAACATCGCAAGAAACATCGGCAACAACTTGAATTTTACAATCAGCTGCTTTGAGCATTTCTCTTGACAAAATATGCGGCGCGCCGTTACTATGAAAATGTCCTGCAATATAAATATCTGAAACTTTTGTATATCGCTCAAAATCTGACACATATTCTTGTGGATTTTTGTAAAAATCTAGATTATTTAGAACTTGTCCATCTATTCGTTTGTTATAATCTAAAACATCTATTTGAGTATAAACGGGTTCAGAATATATTTTATTCAAAAAATTAGCAGAGGAAACTTCTTTTATTTTCATTCCATCTAAAATCTCTTTAATTCCCATTCCAACTTTACCGTGACCTGTTACCACAATTTTGATATTTGGCAAAATTTGTCGTTTTAATTTGGCAACTAATTCGTCTTTCCCATGCAAGGTTTCTGCTTTTGGTATGTTGAATAATTCAAATTTGATTCCGAAACCTCTAAAAGCATTGTAAGCGCCTACTATTCCAGCATAACGACCAAAACCAATAAGTCTTTTATTGTTAGCATCTACGATAGTTTCATGGTCATACAGTTCGATGTTTTTTTCTAAAACAGCTTGTAACAATTTTTTATTATAAGGTTGCATTTTGATAGTATGCGAAAAGAAAAAGTAATTTTTATTCGGAATTAATGCATCAACCGGAATTTCTTTTACACCAAATAGAACGTCGCAATCGGTCATGTCAGTTGCTATTTCAAGTCCTAAATTACTGTATTGCTCATCAGAAAACACTCTTATGTCTGAACTTTCAACTTTAATTTGTGCTTCTGAATGTTCTGTTTTTAGTCTTACTAATTCTTCTGGTGTAAAAACAACCCTTCTATCAACTGGTATTTTACGTTCTTTTATAATTCCAAATTTCATTTTAATTGCTTTATTTTTCGATTTCAAAAGTAGTTTTTACGAAATCGTTTTCAAAACTTTTAGCTACAAAATAAACTTCTCTATTGTATTTGAATTTCAATTAATTAACAATTTAACATTGTATTTTCTTGAAAACTTCTTTTATTTAAAGGATTTAATGCGCTATTTGTTTGCTTATATTTGCTTTTTAAGCTAACCAATGACTACCAAAATTAACCTTAAAACGATTTTTATCGTTACAACATTTTTTTTGTTTTTTTCATGTGCCAAACAAGAAAAAACAGTTTCTGTTTCTGATAAAACTTCCAATGAAACGTTACCAACTATTCAACCTTCAACTGAAAAATTAGCAAACCTTTCAAAAGGGTATATTATTCAAAAAAGAATTCCAGCTAAGGAATTTTGTGATAACTATTGGAAAGATGATACCGACAATTTAAGTTTTTTAGTAGCTCGAAATGGCCAAATTATATATGAAAAATACAATGGTTTTGGGAATTTAGAAACCAAAACTAAAATGGATCAAAATACATCTCTTCACATTGCATCTGTAAGTAAAGTTTTGACTGCAACAGCAATTTTACTACTTATTGATGCTGGAAAAATTGAATTAGATCAAAAAGTGACTACCATTTTAGAAAATTTTCCATATCCAAAAATTACTATTAAAACCTTATTGAACCATAGAAGTGGATTGAGAAATTACGCTTATTTTACAGATGATAAAACCATTTGGGATTCGAGTAAAACACTTACAAACCAAGCCATTTTAAATCTTTTTACAGAAAAAAATCTACAATTAGACTATCCAACAGATACACGGTTTTGTTATTGCAACACCAACTATGCCATGTTAGCTTTGATAATTGAAAAAGTTACTAAAACGAACTATAAAGATGCCATGAAAAGAATGATTTTCAATCCGCTTGGCATGAAAAACACTTATGTGTTTGATATTGAAAAAGATGTAGAAAAAATTACTCCTTCTTATCGTGGCAATGGTTCTAAATTTGCTATAGATTTTCTTGATGGAGTTTACGGTGACAAAAACATCTATTCTACACCAAGAGATTTATTGAAATTTGATATGGCGATAAATGCGACTACTTTTTTAAATCCTGCATTGAAAAAGAAAATGTATCAAGGTTACAGTTACGAGAGTAAAGGAGAAAAAAATTACGGACTTGGAATCAGAATGATCGAGTGGGAAACTGGTCAAAAATATTACTTTCACAATGGTTGGTGGCACGGAAATACTTCCTCATTTGTAACTTTAAAAAACGAAAGAGTAGCCATAATTGCCTTATCTAATAGATTTACTAAAAATGTATATACAATAAGAAAACTTGCACCATTATTTGGTGATTATCCGTTTGTTTTTAATGACGGGGAAGAATAAATTTCTACAAATCATAAAAAGGCACTATATTTGCAAGCTATCTTAAAGTTCCTGAAATCAAAAATCAGAATTCTAAAATTACAAATCTACTGGGGTCGACTGGTTTTGACAGCGAGTGGAACTAAATTGTAAGCACGTCGAGAACTGAGTCAATTCTCGTAAATAAATGGACTCAAAACTTTTATACGGCGAAGGAAACTACGCTCTTGCTGCATAATCTGAATTATAGTAAGATTAGCCACGCTCCTACCAGGTAGGAAAGCAGGATTTACCTCAAAAGCTTTGGTTTATAGCGTTTGGTCAAGGTAAATCGTAAATATAAACCTAGAAATGGTAATGTTTTAAATCCATTTTGACACTGATAAAGCTAAGCGTTTGGTGGTTGTTTCTGTCCTAGCCCAACGTCGAAAACCTAAACAGAAAATAAGCGTGTAGAAAGCCATTTGGTTGCTTGTTTGGACCCGAGTTCGATTCTCGGCGACTCCACAAATAAAAATCGTAATCATTTATCTTAATAATGATTGCGATTTTTTTATTCTTACAAACTTCAATTTAATTATATTCTCAAAATCAATGATAATTTTAAGTTATAAATATAGTTAGTCTAAAAAAAATAAATACTTTTGCATTTCTAAATTAATATTTAAAAAAAAATGAGAAAAATTGCTTTATTATTAGCTACAATAAGTTTACTAGTATCTTGTAACAAAGATAAGTATGTAGTTACTGGAACTATCAAAGGTATCGAAAATGGAAAAAATGTATTTCTTGAAAAACAAGATGAAATGGGACAATTGAAAGCAGTTGATACCGTTCAAGTTAAAGACGGAAAATTTACATTTGAAGGAAAAGCAGTAGAACCTGAAATTCATTTGGTACAAGTGGATGGCACACAAGGAAAAGTAGCATTTATTTTAGAAAATGGAGATATCACAATGGTTATCAATAAAGATAGCATTATGAATACTAAAGTTTCTGGTACTTATAACAATGATGAGTTAACTAGTTATAAAAAATCTGGAGAACAAATTCAAAAGAAAATGATGAAGTTCCAAGATGACAATATGGCTAAAATGACAGAAGCGCAAGAGAAAAAAGATACTGTTGTAATTAACAGTCTTAGAGCTGAATATATTAAGTTTCAAGAAGATTTTGCTAAACAATCTGATGCTTACGTAGCTAGTCATCCAAAAGCTTTTATTTCTGCTTTAATAATTGAAGGAATGTTCAATCAAATGACTCCTGATGTTAAAAAAATTGAAGAATATTATAACAAATTGGATAAATCATTACAAACCACTAAACCTGGTAAATCTATCAAAACTAAGTTAGATCAAATGAAAAATCCAACTGTTGCCCCACAAGCTCCAGCTATGCCTCAAGCTCCAGCTCAAGCTAAATGAGGAAAAACTGGTAAAAAAGCACCTGATTTTTCTGCAAAATCTCCAGATGGTAAATTAATTTCTCTAAAAGAATCTTTAGGAAAAGTTACTTTACTAGATTTTTGGGCTTCATGGTGCGGACCTTGCCGAAGAGAAAATCCAAATGTAGTTGCTCTATATAATGAGTTTCATTCTAAAGGATTAAACATAATAGGTGTTTCTCTTGATGAAGATTTGTCTAAATGGAAAGATGCCATTGCAAAAGACAAAATAACTTGGATTCAAGTTTCAAACCTTAAAGGTTGGCAAGATCCAATAGCAAAGCAATATGAAGTGGAACAAATTCCAACAACATTTTTGCTAGATGCAAATGGAAAATTCATTGCTAGAGACCTATTTGGTGAAGAATTAAAAGCTAAAATACAAGAACTTCTTGGTTCAAAATAAGCAAATACTAAAAAATCTCCTTCGGGAGATTTTTTTATTTAATTCGTTTTCAAACTTTTAAAAATTAATGCAAAATTAAGTCCTATAATAGTTTGCAAACATCAAAAGTGTTTTTATATTTGCAACCGCTTTAGGGGAGATACTCAAGCGGCCAACGAGGGCAGACTGTAAATCTGCTGTGTGAACTTCGCAGGTTCGAATCCTGCTCTCCCCACAAAAAAAGTTGTTTCAACTATTGAAACAACTTTTTTTTTATAATTCTTTTTTAAAAGCTTCTTTTAATACATTTGCTAACAATAAAGAAGTTAAAAATATGAAAGCTGCAAAATTTTTATTTCATCCTATTTTAATTTATTTAGTCATTTTTTTTCTGGAATGTATTCCGGTTAGAGCCCCTGAAGTTCAAAATGAATTACCAAAAGAAGGCGACAACTTTAAATCTCCTGATAGCTTTTCTGTTTACTACTACACAAACAACGGAAAATATAATTACACATCTGCTGAATGTTATTTTGAATTAGGAAATCCTCCTTTTTCGGCAACTTATGAACAAGGCGGAATTAAAACAATTAGCACCCAAATAGCAGCTAAAATTCCATTAATGGGGTCTATGTGCGGAGAAAAAGTAGTAGCTAAAATTGAGAAAAAAGAAATGAGTTTTGATAAAAAATATCTAACAACAAATTACTTATTAGATAATTTTTCTGTTTTTTCACATATTTTCTTCTATATGTTGTTGGCTTTTTCAATCCTTTTACATTTTAAAAATGACTCAAAAAACTACTTATATACGGTGGCAGCTTGCTTTGTTGGTGGTGGAGTTTTAGAATTGATTCAGCATTATTTTATAGAAGGAAGAACAGCCACATTTGACGATTTAGCCATGAATACTTTAGGTTCAATAATTGCAATTATTGTTTTTTGGACATTAACTCAATATAATACATCTTTTAGAGATAAAGTTTTATAATAAAAAAATGCTACTTCAAATGTGATGAAATAGCATTTTAAATTATTTATTGAAAAAATTATTTCAAACTCGCTAAACTCTGTTCAATAGTTGCAATTTTAGCTAGTGTATCCGCTTCTTTCTTGCGTTCCATTTCGAGAACTTTTTCTGGTGCGCCGCCAACAAATTTTTCATTTGAAAGTTTGGCTTGAACTGATTTTAAAAATCCTTGAGCATATTTCAACTCTTCTGTCAATTTAGCAATTTCCTCTTCAACATTAATTGAACCCGTAATTGGAATAAAATATTCATTAGATTTTATTCTGAATGACATAGCAGAATCTACTTTTTCTGAAACATATTCAAGATTAGTAATGTTTCCAAGTTTGGTAACAATAACATCAAAATAAGTTGATACTTTATCATTGTTGATAATTTTTAAATCAATGGCATCTTTGAATGGTAAATTTTTATCTTTTCTGACGCTTCTAATTCCTGAAATAACTTCGATGGTGTTGTCAAAATCGGCAATCAATTTTTCATCATACGCTTTTAATTCTGGCCAAGTCGAGATTATTAATGCTTCTTCTTTTGTTCTTTCTGCAATTAAATGCCAAATTTCTTCTGTTAAGAATGGCATAAATGGTTGTAATAATTTCAAATTATTTTCCAACATTTCAATAGCTTTATCAAAAGTTGCTTTGTCTATTGGTTGTTGATAAGCTGGTTTTATCATTTCTAAAAACCAGGAACAGAAATCGTCCCAAACCAATTTATAGATTGCCATTAAAGCTTCCGATAAACGGTATTTTTCAAACAAATCTTCAATTTCGGCTAACGTTTTTTGTAGTTTGGCTTCATACCACTCAATAGCAACTTTAGACGATTCTGGTTGTGCTATTGTTGTTGAAACCTCCCAACCTTTTATCAATCGGAACGCATTCCATATTTTGTTTGAAAATGCTTTTCCTTGACTGCATAATTCTTCGTCAAATAAAATATCGTTTCCTGCTGACGCACTTAGTAATAATCCAACCCGAACACCGTCTGCTCCAAATTTCTCAATCAATTCTAATGGTTCTGGCGAGTTTCCTAGTGATTTACTCATTTTTCTGCCCAATTTATCTCTAACAATTCCTGTCAAATAAACATTAGAAAACGGTTTGTCATCTGCATATTCATAACCGGCAATAATCATACGAGCTACCCAGAAAAACAAAATATCTGGACCGGTAACCAAATCGTTAGTTGGATAATAGTAGTTAAAATCTTCATTTTCTGGATTCATAATTCCTCCAAAAACGGCCATTGGCCATAACCATGAAGAAAACCAAGTGTCAAGAGCATCAACATCTTGGGTCAAATCGTTTGTGGTTAATTGTTGATTGTTAGTAGCTTTTTGAGCTAAAATTAACGCTTGTTCTATGGTTTCTGCCACTACAAAATCTTCTTTTCCATCTCCATAATAGTAGGCCGGAATTTGTTGTCCCCACCAAAGTTGACGTGAAATATTCCAATCGCGAACATTTTCTAACCAATGGCGATAGGTATTTTCAAACTTCTTAGGATATAATTTGATTTCGTTTGTTTCTAAAACGGCTTTGATGGCTGGTTTTACCAAATCTTCCATTTTGAGAAACCATTGGTCTGACAAACGTGGTTCTATAACCGCTTTTGTTCGTTCTGAAGTTCCTACTTTATTCAAATGGGTTTCGGTTTTAGCCAATGCTCCTGAAGTTTCCAATTCTTTTGCAATTTCGGCACGAACTACAAAACGGTCTTTTCCTTGATAATGCAATCCGAAACTATTTAATGTAGCATCTTCATTGAAAATATCAACAATTTCTAGATTGTGTTTGTCACCCAACATTTTGTCATTAACATCGTGTGCTGGTGTAACTTTTAGGCAACCTGTACCAAACTCAATATCAACATATTCGTCTTCTATAATGGGCACTACTCTACCACAAATTGGCACAATAGCTTTTTTACCTTTTAGATGCGAAAAACGATCATCATTTGGATTGATACAAATAGCAGTATCACCAAAAATAGTTTCTGGACGGGTTGTTGCAACTGTTAAAAATTCTTCGCTGCCTTCTATTTTATATTTCAGGTAAAATAATTTTCCTTGTTGTTCTTCATAAATCACTTCTTCGTCAGAAAGTGTTGTTTTGGCTTCTGGATCCCAATTTACCATTCGGTAGCCACGGTAAATTAATCCTTTGTTGTATAAATCTACAAACGAACGAATTACAGAAGCCGACATATCTGGATCCATTGTAAATTTGGTACGATTCCAATCGCATGAGCAGCCTAATTGTTTAAGTTGTTCTAAGATGGTTCCACCGTATTTATTTGTCCAATCCCAAGCGTGTTTTAGGAATTCTTCGCGCGTTAAATCGTTTTTGTTGATTCCTTCACTTTTTAGTTTGGCAACCACTTTGGCTTCGGTCGCGATAGACGCATGGTCAGTTCCGGGCACCCAGCAAGCATTGAACCCTTTTAGACGAGCACGACGAATCAACACATCTTGAATTGTGTTATTTAACATATGCCCCATGTGCAAAACGCCAGTCACGTTTGGTGGCGGAATTACAATAGTATAAGGTGTTCTATGATCTGGTTCGGAATAAAAATAACCGTTGGTCATCCAATAGCTGTACCACTTTTCTTCTACTGTTTTGGCGTCGAATTGTGCTGGAATTGTCATATTTAAGATATTCGTTGTTATAAAAATTGATGCAAAAGTACAAATGATTCACTACTTAGCCCCGATGGGAGAAGCTACCATGTAGCTCGGACAGCGGGAAAATGGTTAGTAAATAAAGCCCAAGCCATTCGCTCCTGACAGTAAAAATGGGTATGGTACGCTTTTTGTATTTGTTGCAAAAGTAAAATAATTAAGACTGTTTAAAAAATTTAAGATTTAATTATTTGTATTTTAATTAAAACAACCTATTTTTACGAAACTAAAAACTTAAAAGTTAACCGAAATGAAAAAAATTATACTTGGATTAGCACTTGCCTTTAACGTAGCCATTTTTGCTCAAGCTGGTGCCAAAATTGTGTTTAAAGATGCTGACAACACCATAGACTATGGAAAAGTATCTAAAGACACCGATTCTGGTATTCGTTCGTTTGAGTTTACCAATACCGGTGATGCGCCATTGACAATTATCAATGTTCAATCGACTTGTGGTTGTACGGTTCCATCAAAACCAACAGAGCCTATTGCGCCAGGGAAAACAGGAAAAATTGATGTAAAATACAATATGAATCCTGGTCCGATACGTAAAACCATTACAGTAGAAACAAATGCTGTAAATGTTGAAGGCGGTCGAGTTGCTCTTAAAATAAAGGGTGACGTAATTGCCAAACCAGAAGTGAATATTCTGGAAAAGAAATCGACACTGATGACTACAGACAAATAATAAATTACAAAATGCTTCAAGAAAATTGAGGCATTTTTTTTGTTTTAATCCATTAAGAAAGTTAAGTAAATTAAGTTGTCAAATGGATTAATAAGAGCTTTACGCATTGCTCCTTTTACAAGCTAAATTCAAGTTATAGCGTGTTTTTTATAAAATCAAATAAAATCAAGCAATAAAAAAATGAAAATGATTGCTAAACTCTAAAAAATGTCGAAATTTGCAACTCTAAAAAAAACTACGATGCCAAAAATTTCAAACAAAGGAAAATTAATGCCCGAATCGCCAATTAGAAAATTGGTTCCCTACGCAGAAATAGCAAAGAAAAAAGGTAATAAAGTTTACCATTTGAATATTGGTCAACCCGATATCAAAACGCCCGAAGTGGCTATGAACTCGATAAAAAATTTAGATATAAAAGTTTTAGAATACAGCCATTCAGCTGGTTTTGAAAGCTATAGAAAAAAACTTTCACAATTCTACATCAACCACGGTTTACCAATAAATACCGAAGATATTATCATCACAACGGGTGGTTCTGAAGCTTTGTTATTTGCCATGGGAAGTTGTCTTGATCACGGTGACGAAATCATTATTCCTGAACCATTTTATGCCAATTATAACGGATTTTCAACCGCTTCTGGCGTGAATGTTGTGCCCGTAATTTCATCTATAGATACAGGTTTTGATTTGCCACCAATTGCTGAATTTGAAAAATTAATTACGCCTAAAACCAAAGCCATTCTTATTTGCAATCCAGGAAATCCGACAGGTTATTTGTACACACAAGAAGAGATTTTGCAATTGGCAGCGTTGGTAAAAAAACACGATTTATTCTTGATTGCTGACGAAGTGTACCGCGAATTTATATACGACGAAACCGACAAACATTATTCGGTTATGAACATTCCTGGCATTGAAGAAAATGCTATTATGATTGATTCCGTTTCTAAACGTTACAGCATGTGTGGTGCCCGAATTGGTTGTATTGTTTCTAAAAATAAAGAAGTGATGGCTACGGCAATGAAATTTGCTCAAGCGCGATTAAGTCCGCCAACTTTTGCACAAATTGCAAGTGAAGCCGCTCTTGATACACCAGCAAGTTATTTTGTAGAAGTTATTGAAGAATACAAAGAACGTCGTGATATTTTGATTTCGGAATTGAACAAAATTGAAGGCGTAAAAGTAGCCACTCCAAAAGGTGCTTTTTACTGCATTGCACAATTGCCCGTTGACAATGCCGATGCATTTGCACAATGGTTGTTAGAATCATACGATAACAACAAAGAAACTGTTATGGTAGCACCAGCAGCCGGATTTTATTCGACTAAAGGTGTTGGTTTGAACGAAGTTAGAATTGCGTATGTTTTGAAAAAAGAAGATTTAGTTCGTTCGGTTCAGATATTGAAAGATGCTATTTTGGTTTATAATTCTAAATAATATTTTAAACACAGATTTCACAGATTTTCACAGATTTTTTTTGTTCATATACTTAAAAATCCTTTTAATCTTTTGAATCTTCGGCTAAAATGATAAAAATAATAAAAGTATTAAACGTTCTCAATTGAGGGCGTTTTTTTTTATATTTGAACTAAAAACAAATGGAAATCCTTCTTATTTCAATTGTAGCATTTTTTGTTGCCATTCTAACTTTTTTTTCTGGGTTTGGATTGGGCACACTTTTAACACCTGTTATGATGCTTTTCTTTCCTGTAGAAGTGGCGATTGCCCTGACAGGTATGGTTCATTTTTCTAACAATATTTTCAAGTTGGTTTTGGTTGGAAAAAAGGTCAACAAAGAAGTGTTGCTTCGTTTTGGCATTCCGGCCGTTATTTTTGCTTTTATAGGTGCGTTGTTAATGGTAAAAATTCCCAATTTTGAACCGCTTTACACCTACCAACTTTGGGACAAAACCTTTGAAGTATTTCCATTAAAACTTTTGGTTGCGGTGCTGCTACTGTTTTTTGCGGTTATTGATTTGATACCGTATTTCAACAAGTTACAATTTGACCAATCCAAACTACCCATTGGAGGCGCTTTAAGTGGCTTTTTTGGCGGATTGACTGGTGCCCAAGGCGCGTTGCGAAGCGCATTTTTAATTCGTGCTGGCTTGACCAAAGAAGCCTTTATTGGCACCACCGTTGTGATTTCGACTATTGTTGATTTTACAAGATTGAGCGTTTACGCCACCCGAATTATGAAGTTAGAATTACAAGAAAACCTGCCATTACTACTTTTTGCCACTTTTTCGGCTATGACGGGCGCTATTATAGGCAACAAATTACTAAAAAAAGTAACCTTGCAATTTTTGCACTACACGGTAGCTCTTTTGTTGTTGGTTTTGTCTTTGGCTTTAGGATTGGGGATTATTTAGGTTTTAGACACGTAATAGCAACACTTTTAACTAATTAGTTTGTGTGATGCTAATACAAATTTATTTATAAAATTTTTTGTAGGTTTTTAGTGTTGTTTTTTTGAATAAATACTATATATTTGAAACTTGAAGTCAAATTTATGGCACAAAGCCAACTTACAGTGAGTTGATAAGTGCTATTTATGGCTGATATAAACGAGTTAGCAAACAGCTTAACCAAAAATCCGCAAAAAACTAAAACGGAAAATAGCAGTTTGATAATGTTACTAAAAAAACAAGTAACAAAAATGACAGAAAAAGATTTAAACATTTTAAAAGAATATTCAGAAAATTTTGACAAAGGAAACGAGGAAGGAATTAACTATTTAGCTTCTGATAGTGAAACTTACACAGAATCTCAATACGATGAATTAGAAAAAGAGTTAGAGAATAAAATAGCCGACACTATTTTAGAATTTAAAAATAAATATTTAGTTCTTCCAACTTTTAAAATAGAAAATTCAGATATTGTAAAAGTATCTTTAAATATAAACAGATATACAACTAATCCTACAACGCTCTATAACGCCATTCGTAAACACCAAAACGACCATCAGAAGAATAATCTTTAACATCTACATTATTTATACCTTTTTCATTTATATCCTTTATAAATCTTTCTAAATCTTTATATAAGTATGGCGAGATAATAAAAATAGAATTTGGGTATAACTCTTGAAATTTTGAAAGGTTTAAATCTAAATAACCTAAAGCTTCTTGATAGTTCATAATTTAAAGTTTTAAAATGATTTACCAAAAGTAAGAAAAAATAACTAAATTGTGGAAGAAAAAAGAAAGCCGATTTGCTAACAGTGGTTTCAAGAAATGGCTAGGCTTAGGATTTATCAGTAAAGTTTCGGCGTAAAAACTAAAAAACAGTAATTATTTATTAACGGCAGTCTTGAAGTTACGCCACTTCTTGAAGCCACAAAACGTTGTGCGTCACTTTGGAGCGACAGAAAACCGAAAGAAACTTAAATTAAAAACATGAATAAAGTATTAAGCATTTTAGCAAGTATTATAATTTGTCAAATTACATTTGGACAATCAAAAACTGATAAAATAACTTCAAAAATTATCGAAGAAGGAAAAATGCTTTATAAATCTGAAATGGCTTCATGGTATGGAACTGACATTTTTATTGAGAAATATAAAGAAAAAGAAAAAATTGGTGGATATTTATCATATTCAGAAAACGAAATTTCAAGATGTATTTTCTACTCAAAAGGTGAAAAGCCAAAGATAATTGGAACAATGGATTTTGACATAACTTTTAAAATTGAAAATGCAAAAACAGATTTGAGTGAAAGAGAATTAACTAAAACTGAATTCGATTTATATGAAATCAAAAATGCAGCATTGGAAATAATCAATTCAGATACCATTTTTAAAAGATATAATAACACAAACTTTAACCTAATTCCAATTATTAATGGAAAAGAAAAAAAGGTTTATGTATTAACTGGTCCAAAAAAAAATGGTGTAATAATTTTCGGAAACGACTATTTACTGAACTTTGACAATAATAATAAACTGTTAAATCGAAAACAACTTCACAGAAATATTATTCCAATAGAATATAGTGGAAAAGACGAAATTGAAGCAACAATGCATAGTCATACAGAAGAAACTGGCGATTTCATAACATCAACTGACATTTGTACATTAATGTTATATGCGAAATTTGCAAAAATTAAACAACATTATG
Organism: Flavobacterium sp.; assembly: GCF_044377315.1. Classification (GTDB taxonomy): domain Bacteria; phylum Bacteroidota; class Bacteroidia; order Flavobacteriales; family Flavobacteriaceae; genus Flavobacterium. The sequence goes on along the minus strand of NZ_JBILJG010000008.1, from coordinate 359 downwards.
TAATTTCTAAAAACTATGTTTCAATCTGGGATTGTAACAAAGAAATTTTAGCAGTATTAACTAGAAAAGCTTGGGAAAAAATCAATAATGTCGAGAAAAAATAAAAAGCGAACGCACAACAGGCGTTTGGCAAGATTGCGAATTTTGTAGTAAATACACGTTTATTTCTCGCAAGAAATTTTATCTTTGATAGAAGATAATCGGTTCCGAAGTTCGCAACCTCGCCAAGCGCAGGAACGTCAGGTTGTGAAAAAACGCCATTTTCAATACAATTTCACCTAATTAAAAGCTTATAAATTGGTTTTAAGCCAAGGTATATTTTGAGGTGTTTTGGTTTGTTCTAAAAATAATACGAGCTA
>NZ_JBILJG010000007.1:0-84030 GCF_044377315.1 Flavobacterium sp. | reverse complement strand
ATTTTATTATTTAATCCTTTCGTGTTTTGAATGTTTAAAGTTGAACTTCTTTCTTTTACTATTTTGTTTTGCGAGACAAGTTGGGTTTTTTGTAAACCAATATTATATATTAAATTATTCTTTGTTCCAATAACATCATTTAGTTGTGTGTTTTCATTATAGTAAACCAAATTGCTATTTTTTTGATTACTTGAAGCAGTGGCAAATTGATTCAATAATGCATCTATTTGATTAATCGTAATCATATCTTTTTCAATTTTATTTTTTAGATTATCAATATATACTTTTTGTATTTGTTTAAAAAAAGTAGATTGATTTAAATAATTTAAAATTGGCTCTATTGATTTAGAATTTGTAGTAAAACCATCTGTAACAATTACTATCTTATGATGATTGTAATTTCTACTAGTCAATGAATCTTTGATTACTTTATTAATATCGCCATCTTCAGCTAATAATTTTACTAATTCAAAGTTTTGAGTGTTTTGAGCATTATTTACTGTTGTGCCTCTATCTTCGTTAACAAAACTGTAAATGTCAATAACTGGTTTTATGGATATTCTAGAAATATTCTTTGGCTCAGCAATTCCTATTGATTTAAGAAATGAAGTGTCTCGTTGTTTAATTCTTGAATTAATTAGATTAATCTTATTATATAGATAATCAACACTTCCAAAGTTGGGAGAAACAACAACTTCATGATTGTAAACTTTAGTTTCAGAATCGAGATAATAACCTAATCCTGCTCCAAGTACAATTAGCGCCGTTAATAAAATGATATTCTTTTGAACAAAAAGAATTCCTTTAAAGATGCTTGTGATTATACTACTAAAGAAATTACCAATTTTACCAAACAATTGTCCTAAATCAATTTCTTCTTGGTCGTGATTTGTGTTTGTGCTCATTTTAATTATTTTATGTTAAAAATTTGTTCTATTATTTTAATTGTGATTAAATAGGTTGGTTTAACACCTGTTGTTCCTAGTCCGCCAGATGCTAATGTGCTTCCTGTTTCCAATGGATTATCTGATGCGTAATAAGCATAACGAACTTTTACATTAGGATTTATGCTCTTTCTAATTTTAGAAGCCGATTGTATTGCTTTTTGATAGTAAGAACCTTCCATTTCTAGTCCAATTGCTCCCCAAGTTGACTCATGAAAAAACTTCAACAAGTCTTTGTTTTGTAAAGATGTTCCCAAAACGGTAACCATTGGTCCTGCAAATACTGGAATTCCATTTCCTTCAAACATTTTGGCGGTTAATTCATTTTCAAAAGGATAATTATCTGCTGTTCCTTCATTAATGTGTGCATTCGGGATCATAATGTCGCCTTTTCCACCCTGAAGAATACCTGCTTTTCCCATTATAGAAACCGATTCGACATTCAAAAATAAGTTGTTTTTCTTGTTTTTGAAAGGTTTTAATAACTCATCGATGGTTTCATAAGCTTGTTCACCAAAAGCATAATCCATTACAATAATAACAGGGTTTTCACCTTTTATAGAAGTTTTTGGAAAACTTGATTTTGCCCAATCAATTTTGGCTGTATCAAAAATCTGAACATCAATATTGGTTCCTGATTGGTCTGGAAGCGAAATCATACCGTGTTGTAAAGCGAAAGTTTCAACTTTATTTCTCAAATCTTTGCTGCCTGAAGCACTTAAATCTTCGTAAATATCATATTCTGACTTTCCTTTGTATTTTGCTCCCAAAACTGGTGTGGCAAAAATTGAATTCATAACTGAGTGCATATTAGCGCTAATAATATGAATTGGTCTGTCAATCAGATTGTTGTCGTTTAAAACTTCTTTGATATTGGTTGCCCAAATTTCTCCGTGTATGTGATGCCCAAGTCTTTCTCTTAAAATTGGACTAAAAGTAATAGTTCGTTTGTTATTATCAAGAACTTCTTCTATCGCAATTTTCCCTAACCAGTAAATTACATGTAAAAATCTGTCTGGTTTTTCGGTTGTTGCAAATGAATCGTAAATAGCTAAAACCTCAGCAAAAGTTCTACCTAAAACGTTAGAAGTATGCGATATTGCTTTCTCTTTTTCTATTTGAGTCAACTTTTTGGTTTGTAAAGCGGCTTGTTCTAGTTTTAACCAATCGCGTGTTACTTCATTGCTTTCGTCTAGTAAAACTCTGTCTTTTATTTTGTGAGATTCGATGAAAATAAAAGTCAAATGTGTTAATATATCGTAGATGTCTGAACGTCCACGTGTGATTTCAACATTCATTTGTTCTTCGTCAATTCGGTAGCAATTTCTTCTTCTTTTTGGTGGAATTATTGCTTGAAAATGCGATTTGGAATAGCCTTCATCTGAAGTTAAGTTGATGTAACGACACTCTTCAATGCCTACCGGAAGCCTTTCTATTACATAAAGCAAACCGTTGAGCTCTACTTTTTCATCTGCAATACTTCCGTAAATTTCTGGTCGAAGCGCTAATAAGGCTTCTCTTAAAGTTTCTCCTGAAACACCCATTGGTTTGTAAAAACCTCTGTTAAATAAATGTCTCATGGTAATGTACAATCGTTCGATGGCTGCCGACGATTCTTGCGCTCGAGAACGCGAAATGTTTTTAATTTCCTTCATTAAATTTTGTCTTATAACCTGCAAATGTACAAATTTTATAGATTAATTGCTAAGTATTAGATTTATCGCTGGTTCAAACACCCTAAATTTGGTTAATGAATCTTCATTGGCAAGTCTTATTTCTTTGTGCCACTTTCCACCTGTAAATGTATAAGCAAAATCTCTTTCTTCACGGCTGTATAAAATAAATGGATAATAGGATTTACCCTCTTTGTTGCTTTCTATATTTAGTTTTTCAAAACCCACATATAAACCGTTTTTTGGCAGTATTAAATTTCGTTCCGAAATATTAACTCTGCTATTGTTAACTCCTTTTTTTACAGTAATAATCAAATCTTTTTTTAGCAATTCTTTGCCTGGCGAACCCAAAGAATCTACTGAGTAAAAATGAATTTTTACCGTTGCGTTTTCTACTTTACTATCGGTTTGAAATCGTAATTGCTTTATGAATTTGGTTTTCTTGTAACTTGGTTTGTATGGAAAAAACTTAACGTCTATTTTCGGACCATTATCGAAAGCTTGGTAGATTCCACTTGCGGTTTTTCCGATTTCTATTTGTTTAGTTTCTAACTTTTTTAGAATATTTATTTCTTGAAGTTCGTATGAAATAGGTTTTAAACTAACCATTGAAGCTTCTGCCAGTTTTACGCTTTTCTTTTCAAATCCTAAGGCTGAAAAGAAAAGTTTTTGGCTTTTGGAAGTTGTGTTTATAACAAAAGTTCCGTCTTCTTCGGTTGTGGCGGCTATATTTTCGTTTTCTACCCAAATGTTTACAAACGAAATGGGTTTGCCAGTAATGCTGTCTTTTACAACGCCTTTTATTTGAGCCGAAATTAGATTGGTAAGTAAAAGAAGAATTGCTATTTTAAGTTTCATTTTTGTTCCTTTTGTTTGCTTTATAGACCCGATTATCTCACTTCTTTAATAATTTTCATAGGTGTTCGATGAATTTCATTTACAATGGAAATCCTTTTCTTTTTTTCTTTAAAAAAGAAAAGATTGGAATGCAAAGCGGGAATCCTCGTTCGGCGGACAAAAATGGATTGTAGAAAAAGCCCAAGCCAATCGCTCCTGATTTTTAAACTAATTTGTCTGCAATTGTTCTGTCGTTTGATAATCTTGGTAGCTTATTTTGTCCGCCAAGTTTGCCTATTGATTTCATATATTCTTGAAAACCATTTTTTGAAACCTTAGTAATTACTAGTGTTCTCAATACTTTTCCAACAATTAAATCGTCGTAATATACGTTTTGTTTTCGCATTTGTGCATCGATAGATAACGCAAATTCTTCGAGATTGTTGGGTTCGTTTTCAAATTCGATAAACCATTCGTGATAAGGCAAGCCCGAATTTGGAGCAATTTTTGGTGCCACCGTAAATTCGTTTACTCGAATAGTGGTGTATTTCATGGCTTCTTGTAGCGCGCACTCGACTTCTTTGCCTATTACATGCTCGCCAAAAGCCGAAATATAATGCTTAATTCGGCCAGAAACGATAACTCGATAAGGTTTTAGACTTGTAAACTGAACCGTGTCGCCAATGTTGTAAGCCCAAAGTCCGGCGTTGGTAGAAATTAGTAGAACATAATTTACGTTTAGTGCTACTTCGCCAATAGTATATCTTCTTGGGTTTTCGGTGAAAAATTCGTCGGTTTTTATGAATTCGTAGAAAATACCAGCGTTTAGCAACAATAGCATTCCTTTTTCTTTTTGAGAATCTTGGTAAGCAAAAAATCCTTCAGAAGCTGGAAAAAGTTCAATGGAATCGACTTTTCGCCCGATAAGATTTTCAAATTTGGCTCTGTATGGTTCATAATTTACGCCGCCGTAAATAAAAAGATTGAAGTTTTTAAACAGTTCGCCAACTGGTTTATTGGCTTTTTCTTTGAGTTTTTCAAAATACATTTGTACCCAAGATGGAATTCCAGAAATAACAGCCATATCTTGGTTGATGGTTTCTTCTACAATGGCATTTACCTTGGTTTCCCAGTCGTCGATGCAATTGGTTTGCCAAGATGGAAGCCGATTTTTTTGTAAATAGTTGGGAACAAAATGCGCTACAATTCCTGATAATCTGCCTAGTTTGATCCCGTTTTTTTCTTCCAAAATTGGGCTTCCTTGCAAGAAAATCATTTTACCGTTTACAAAATCAGCGTTTCCTGTTTCGTGAATGTAACTCAAAATGGCGTTTCGTGCTGCTTCTATATGAAAAGGCATTGATTCTTTGGTAAGCGGAATATATTTGGCGCCAGAAGTTGTTCCTGATGTTTTGGCAAAATAAATGGGTTTTCCTTTCCATAGGATGTTTTCTTCGCCTTTAACAACTCTGTCAACATAAGGTTTTAACGCTTCATAATCGCGAACGGGAACTTGATTGGCAAAATCATGAAAGGTTTTGATTTGAGAAAAATGATGGTCTTTTCCAAACTGCGTTGTGGCTGCTTGACGAATTAAACTTTCAAAAACTTTTTGTTGCGTTTCAACAGGATTTGATGCCCATTTAATCGTTTTCTTGTGAATTTTTTTAGCAAAAATCTTAGCGGCTATTGATTTTAATGACATACTTTTTGGTTAAAACAAAGTTCCAACGTTATTTTTTCTTTTTTTCTAAATTGATTTTATTTTCTTCGGCAAGAACTTCTTCTCTTAGTTGAATTTCGGCTTCAGAAGGTTTTAGGTCTTCTTCTGAAAAATCTTCTTTTGTAACAGCCAAAATCGAATCTTTGTTTACTTTCTCATATTCCAAATCGCCATTTAATACTTTTTTAATAGAAGCTAAATAGGCTTCATTTTTTTTGATAGCAAATGATAATGAGTCCGATTTTAGTGCTAACTCGGTAGCTTCTCTTTTTAACTCAGATGAAGCAAACCCTGGTATATACTCTTTTAATGGAGTAAAAGCTATTAAAAAAGTAGTTGCTGTAATTATGAGAATTGCTGCCAAAGTTACTGCAACAAAAACATTCATTAAGGTAAGTCGAAACGAGAAAAGTTCTTCAAAAGAATCTTCGTTTAAAATTAATAAACGGTTTTTGGTAAGTAGTTTTTTCTTTAAAAACTTTTTATTAAAAATTCTTTTAAGCATCTTGCTATAGTTTATATTACAAATATAGAAAAATAAGTTCTTTTATACGAATTGAAAACATTTAACGAAGTTTAACTATAAATAATTGCGCTAAAATTAAATCTAATCTTTTTTCTTTTTACCTTTGCTTATTATTTTATATTAAAAATCTGCGAAAGCTTAAATTTATAAATCATGGGAAGAATAGGTGCTACCGAAATAATAATTATACTAGTAATCGTTCTGTTACTTTTTGGAGGTAAAAAAATTCCAGAATTAATGAAAGGATTAGGAACAGGAATTAAAGAATTTAAAGACGCTTCTAAAGGCGATCAAGCAACTTCTAAAAAAGAAGAAGAAACGAAGTAGTTTTTTTAAACTCAAAAAAACTCAAATCCCAAGTCCCAATTTTAAAGTTGGTTTTTGGGATTTTTTTATAAAATATAATCTAAATAATTATCTTGATTGATAATTTCAAAAGTTGCCTCTGGATAGGATTTTGCAAATTCGGTTGGAATTTTCCCTTTTGCTTTTCCATATTTATATTCAAATGCCGCTATTTGTTCGTTTTTAACTTCCAATCTGTCTATTTCTTGTTTGGTGTGTGTTCGCCAAAAATAATCAAAAATAGCTGTTTCTTGGTAGCTTAGCTTTTTTATTCGCTCCGAATTCAAATAGTTTTCCCACAGCTTTCCTGCGTCTTCTCTCATGTTTAACGGATTAAAAGAATTGATGATGGCATTTCTAATTCCGTTATCTACAAAATACCACTTTTTCATTTTGATGATTTCGTTATCTCTATTTTTGCTAAAACCAGATACACTGTAAATTATAAATACTTTGCTAAATAAATCCAAGTATTTTTCTACTGTGTTTTTACTAATTTGTAAATCGCGACCAATACTTTCTAAAGATATTTCGCTTCCTGTTCTAAAAGCTATGATCTGAAGTAATGCTATAATTTTATCTCTTTTTTTAATGCCTTCAAAAGCAAATATATCTCTCAATAATTGCGTGTTTACTATTTCTTTTAGATAATTTATTTTGTCTTCTCTGTTAATTATTTTGCTCAATTCTGGATAGCTTCCAAAAATCAATCTGTCTTCAAGATTACTTCTAGTTTCAATATAATTTTCTGTTTTGGAAAATTCTATCTGCGCAATTGGATATAAATTAATGGTTTTCATTCTACCTACTAATGGCTCGCCTATTTGATTGTTAATTTCAAATGCCGATGAACCCGTTACTAAAACCTTTAAATTGGGAATAGTATCGACCATTAATTTCAATTTCTTCCCTATATTGGGTATTTCTTGTGCCTCGTCAATTATTAGAAATCTTGTGTCTCCAAGTAGTCTATTAAAATTTGCTGTACTTTGTGTTTCTAATAAATTATGCGATTCAACATCGTCGCCATTAAGGAAAAGATGTTTTTCATTTAAATTTTTGATTACTTTTTCAATCAATATTGTTTTTCCAACTCGCCTTGCACCCAAAAGCACCACAACTTTATTGGGTTGTAACTTTTTATTGATCAAATTTAACGCAACTCTTGCTATTTCCATAAAGTAAAAAATTTAGGCAAATTTAAATAAAATATTTTTAATTGCGTCTATTAAATGACGGAAATTAATATAATTGCGTCAGTTTAATGACGGAAATTAATATAATTGCGTCAACTAAAAACTTCTTTGATTCTTTAGCAAGATTATTTACTATAAAAAAATGATATTTCTTTAATGAAATTAGTGAAAATTAATTTCTTTTTGAGGGAGAAATACTATTTACAGTAAAACACTCACTTTTTTTGTCATTATTATTCTTTGATATAGAAACTTTTATTTATTTTTGATAATTGTACATATTGTTTTATTTGGTGACAACCAACGCTAAAAAACCTATACATTTTGTTGTTTTTGGGTTACTTATTCTTTTTGCAGAAATACTTTCTAAAACTATTTTACCATTAATTTAAGCTACATTATTTATGAAAAAATCTTTTTTTCTTTTCGTTTTTGTTTTGTTTTTCACACCTTTCTTTGGGCAAGAAATTCTTGGTTCTTGGGCAGGAGAACTGGCTATTCAAGGAACAAAACTTCCTATAATTTTTAATGTAAAATCTAACGAGGCAGGCTTAACAACCACAATGGATAGTCCTGCTCAAAAAGCAAAAGACATTCCTGTTGCTAAAACAACATTTGATAAAACAGAATTAACTATCGATGCTTCCAATTTAGGAATTCTATATAAAGGAACTTTGTTAAACGATAAAATAGAAGGAATATTTAGTCAAGGCGGCATGAGTTTACCGCTAGTCTTATCAAAAAAAAAAGAAGCCATTCGGCCTCAAACTCCAAAAGCGCCATTTGATTATACTAGTGAAGAAGTAACTTTCATAAATCCAATTGATTTAAACACATTAGCAGGAACTTTAACAACTCCAAAAAACAAGAAAAACGTTCCTGTTGTGATTTTGATAACTGGTTCTGGGCAACAAAACAGGGATAGCGAGATTTTTGGTCACAAGTCTTTTTGGGTTGTGGCAGATGATTTTACCAAAAAAGGAATTGCAGTTTTACGTCTTGATGATAGAGGAATTGGTGGTTCGAATAAAGGAAACAATACTACTCCAACATCTCAAAATTTCGCAACCGATATAAATGCTGCTGTAAACTTTTTAGCTTTAAAAGGTTTTAAAAACATTGGATTGGCAGGACACAGTGAGGGCGGCATGATTGCGCCAGTGGTTGCTTCTCAAAATAATAAAGTAAAATTTGTAATTTCACTTGCTGGTCCTGGAATTCCTATTGAGGAATTATTGCAATTACAGTCTAGAGCTGTTGCAAAATTAGATGGCGCAAGTGAAGCTGACTTGAAAATGAATGAAGAATTGAATAGAAAACTTTATGCTATTATAAAAAATCCTAAATCAAGTGATTTGAAAACCGAAATTAAAACTATTTTATTAGAAGATTTGAAAAAAATTCCAAAAGAGCAATTACCGCCAGAAAGTGAAATTGAAAAAATGCTAGAAAATGAAGCTAAACAAATTTCAAATCCGTGGTTTGTCTATTTTTTAAAATTCAATCCTGATGATTATTGGAGCCAACTTAAAATTCCTGTTTTAGCTTTAAATGGAAGTTTAGATGCTCAAGTTACTTCTAAAGAAAACTTAGCTGGAATAAAATCTTCGTTAGAAAAAGCAAAAAATAAATCGTTTGAAATAGTTGAGTTGCCAAATCTAAACCATTTGTTTCAGGAAGCAAAAATTGGTTCGGTTGCAGAATACGCAGAACTTGAACAAACCATTTCGCCAGCAGTTCTAGACAAAATGAGCTCTTGGATTTTTAAATTATAGTAAAAAAATTCCAATTATGAAAAATTCCAAAAAGCAAAATTGAAATTTAGGATTTTTTATACTGAATATCTGTTTACAAATTCGAGGCAATTGTTCTCCAATCAAAGGATTAACCAATCGTTTACAGCTAAAAACAATTTCAATTATAATCTTACACCAATATAAAATATTTTTGAATAAAACTCGTTTCTAACATTGTTAAAGTTTCAAGAAAAATATTAAATACCAACTGTTTTCTAGTTTTTGTAAGAAATAGCTTTACATTTGTATTTATACGCTTTAAAAAATAGATTATGCTGAAATTTAATTTCTTACTGATTGCTTTATTATTGTTTTCATTTTCGTCATTTTCTCAAAAAGGATCTTTTTCTGGACAAGTTAGTGATCTAGAAAAAAATCCTGTTCAAAATACGGTCATAGCTTTGTTAAAGCCTAAAGATTCTATTTTATATCTATTTACAAGATCTGATAAAGAAGGAAAGTTTTTAATTAAAGACATCAACTCAGGAAAGTATATATTGACTACATCTCATAGTAAATTTGCCGACTATGTAGATGATGTAGAAATAAAAGAAAATGAAAATAAGATTGGAACAATTATCCTAATTAGTAAAAGTAAGTTGCTAGAAGAAGTTCTTATTAAAGGTGGTTCAATAAGAATTAAAGGTGACACAACTAGTTATAGAGCAAGCGATTATAAGGTTGATGTAAATGCTAATGTTGAAGACTTATTGAAAAAACTTCCTGGTATTCAAGTTGATAAAAATGGTGAAATTAAAGCAATGGGTGAAACGGTTAAAAAAATTCTTGTGGATGGTGAAGAGTTTTTTGGCGACGATCCTGGAATGGCTACAAAAAATCTTCGTGCTGATGCCGTTAAAACAGTTCAAGTATTTGATAAAAAAAGTGATCAAGCAGAATTTACAGGAATAGACGATGGGAAAAGCCAAAAAACAATAAATTTGAAACTTAAAGATGATAAGAAGAAAGGGCATTTCGGAAAAATAGACGTCGCAAATGGGCCTTTAATAGACATTGACCCTAGATATAACAGTAACTTATTGTTAAGTTCATTTAAAGGGAAAAGAAAAATTTCTGCCTTTTTATTAAATGGAAATACCGGTCAAGATGGATTAGATTGGCAAGACAACGATAAGTTTGGAGGAGGAAACGATACTGTTTCGATGGATATGGATGATGATGGAAATGTTAGTTACCAATGGATTGATGGAAACAATGATGATGAACCTCGAGTTGATACGCAAAATGGTTTTATAAAAAACACTAATGCTGGATTGCAGTACAATAACAAATGGAACGAAAAACAAACCTTAAATTTAACACCAAAATTTAATAATCAAATCTATACTAATAACAATCGAAGATTTAATAAAACACAAATTGGTGAAACACAACTAAATGAAAATACTGCTGCTGTAACAAACGTCACAAGAACCAATTATAAATTAAATGCAACTTATGATGTAAAATTAGATTCATTAAACACTCTTAAAATAAGCACTAAAACAAATTTTTATTCCACTAAAAGTAACGAATTTACAAATGGAATTACTACTGATGAAAACGGAATTATAAAAAATAATAGTCAAAAAAATATTGATACAAAATCGGATAAGCAATCATTAATGGCTTCACTTTTGTTCAAACATAAATTTGCCAAATTACGCCGAACTTTTTCAATGAACTTATCATGGAATAGTTTAAATAATGATTCGGATAACTACTTGAAATCTGATAATGAAAGTTTTATTTCAGGAATTTCTTCATCTATTATAAGTCTTAATCAAAATAAGGTTGGTAAAAAAACAACTCAAAGTACCAATTTAAATCTTGTTTATACTGAACCAATTGCTAAAAATTGGGCTTTACAAATTGGCTATCAAATTGATTACAACACCGGGAAAAACAATCAGCTAACTTATGATTTTTCAACTTTGTCTAATCAATATGACATACTTAATACTGGATTATCTAATCAATTTAAACAAACCATTACTACTAACAAACCCCATTTAAAAATGAGTTATAACTCTAAAAAAATAAATTATAGTTTTGGTAGTGGATTTGGTTTTACGAATTTTGATTTGATTGATCAAACCTTCAATAAAGAATACATACGAAATTATACCAACCTATTTCCATCAGCCAGTTTTTCTTATAAATACAAAAACAATGGTAATTTAAGAATAAATTATGATGGCGCAACAACGCAACCAACCATTGACCAATTACAACCCTTGCGAAACAATCAAGATTTCTTTAATCAAATTATTGGAAATCCTGACTTGAAGCAATCTTTTACTAATAGCATAAATATATCTCATAATAATTATAATATTTTGAGCGAGTCTCACATGTATCAAGGTGTTTATTTTAGGCAAACATCTAATTTAATTACTTACAATAGAGATATTGATATTGAGAATGCAAAAACTACTTCTAAGGCAATCAATACCAACGGAAACTTTTTTGGAAATTTTTATATGGGATATGGTTTCAAAATAAAAAAGTTTGATATGGATGCAGGTGTCAATCCTTCTTTTTATTATAATAAATCCATAATAAGCATTAATAATGTTCTGAGCAATTCAAAGAATATAAATTCAAATTTTTCGGTTTATTTATCTAAAACGAAAGAAAAAAGTTATGAGTTTTATATCAATAATCAATTTTCAAATAACAGAAATAGCACATCGCTTAACAACGAAGTAAGATCTTTTAATAGTTATAATTTGAGTATAGACGGAAGTTATTTTTTTAATAAAAATTGGAAAATTATCTCTAATTATAACTTATATACCCGACAAAAAACGGTTGATTTTCAAAGTAACCTTACTAATCAATTGTGGAATGCAAGACTTCAGCGCACTTTTAAAAATGATGAATTTACTGCCTACTTTTTGGTTAGAGATATTCTTAATCAGAACATAGGAATTGAAAGGTACAACTTCGGAAACGTAATTGGAGAAGAACAAAATGATAGATTAAAACGCTATGCTATGATAGGTTTTACATGGAATTTTAAAAATAAACAATAGTTAAAAACAAAAAAGCGATGAAATCATTATATTTAGTAGTAACTGTTCTGTTTTTTAGCATTTATTCTAAGGCTCAACAATTTGTTGACAAAGCCGAAATTGAGTTTGAGGTCAATACCAATGTCAAGAAAAATATGAGTAATAATAGTTGGGATGAGATGATGAAAGAAAATCTATCGGAACTAAAAACATCATTTTGGACTTATAGTTTTGCCAACAACAAAAGTCTTTTCAAATTTAACCGTTGGAGTGAAAAAACAAGAATTCCAAAATATCAAAAAGACCAAGATGAAGAAAAAAGTTGGTATTATGATTTTAATACTAATACCATGAGTTCCCAAAAACAGGTAGTTGGTTCTAGCATTGTAATTTCAGATAGTATAGCGCCTATTGAATGGAAACTTACAAACGAAAACCGAGAAATTGCTGGTTATAATTGCCGAAAAGCCGTTGGAAAAATCTTTGGTGATGTGTATGTTTTTGCATTTTATACTGATGACATTACCATTACTGGTGGGCCAAGTTCTATAAATGGGTTGCCAGGAATGATTTTAGGACTCACAATACCAAGATTATATACTTCATATATAGCAACCAAAATAAATTTAACCGTTACAAATCCAACGGAAATAAAACCTATAACCGCCAAAAAAATGTATTCAAATCTTGAATTTAGAACACTAATTGAAGACAAAACAAAAGATTGGTGGAGCTATGAAAACGATGAAGAAGAGAAAAAAAGAGAAAAAAATATTTTCCTTTGGAATGCGTTTCTCTAATAGTTACAATACCATCGTCAACTGAATGCGTTTTCTATGTTCATCAACCTCAACGACTTTTACTTGAACGTGTTGGTGTAGTTTTACGACTTCATTTACATCAGAAACAAAACCAGCTTTTAGTTGCGATATGTGAACCAATCCACTTTCTTTTACACCAATATCAACAAAACATCCAAAAGCGGTAATGTTGTTTACAATTCCGGGTAAAATCATTCCAGTGCGAACGTCTTTTATAGTTTTTACATTGGGGTCGAATTCGAAAACTTTGGCTGCTTTTCTTGGGTCTAATCCTGGTTTTTCAAGTTCTTTCAAAATATCTTTTATTCCTAAAATACCAATGGTTTCATTGGTGTAATTTTCGGGTTTTATTAAAGCTATTTTTTCTTTGTTGGCGATTAATTCGTTGACCGAAATCTTCAAATCTTTTGCCATTTTTTCAACAATTCCATAAGCCTCTGGATGCACCGCCGAATTGTCTAGTGGGTTTTTTCCATTGTGAATTCTAACGAATGCCGCCGCTTGTTGATAAGCTTTTTCTCCTAATCGTGGCACTTTTTTTATTTGTTTTCTGTCTTCAAATGGACCATTTTCTGAACGATAAGCTATAATGTTTTCAGCCATCTTCTCTCCTATTCCACTTACATAACTCAACAACGATTTACTCGCAGTGTTAATATTAATTCCAACAGAATTCACACAACGTACAACAACTGTATCTAATTCTTCTTTTAATTTAGTTTGGTCAACATCGTGTTGGTATTGTCCAACTCCTATTGATTTGGCATCGATTTTTACCAATTCTGCTAACGGGTCTGAAAGTCGTCTTCCGATAGAAACCGAACCACGAACGGTTACATCATAATTTGGAAATTCATCTCTTGCAATTTTACTTGCTGAATAAATTGATGCTCCTGCTTCTGAAACCACAAAAACTTGAACTGGTTTATCAAAAGCTATTTTCTTGATAAAAAATTCGGTTTCACGACTGGCAGTTCCGTTTCCAATAGAAATGGCTTCAATATTATAAGCGTTTACCATTGATTTTATCTTTTTCATTGCCATAGCAGTTTCATTTTGTGGCTGATGCGGATAAATGGTTTCATTATATAGCAAATCACCTTTTTCATCTAAACAAACTATTTTACAACCGCTTCTATAACCAGGATCAATTGCTAAAATTCGCTTTTCTCCTAATGGCGGCGCAAGTAATAATTGACTCAAATTCCCTGCAAAAACATCAATTGCTTTTATATCAGCTTTTGCTTTTGCTTCTTGCAATGTTTCATTTGAAATTGCGGGATGAAGTAATCGTTTGTAACTATCTTCAATAGCTAATTGAACATGAGAAATTGATGGACTATTCCTATTTTTGATTATCAATTCATCTATCAAATCATAAGTTTCATCAATATCGTTTTCGATTTTTAGTTTTATAAAACCTTCGTTTTCAGCACGCAACATCGCTAATAATCTATGTGATGGCGCTTTTGATAACGGTTCAGACCAATCAAAATATTGTGAAAATTTTTGTGCCGCTTCTTCTTCGGCCTTCTTTTTTACAACTTTAGTTTCAATGACTGCTTTTCTGTTATACAGTCGTCGCAAACTTTGACGAACAGCAATATTTTCATTTATCCACTCGGCCACAATATCTCTTGCGCCTTGCAAAGCTTCTTCTTCATTTGAAACATTTTTAGTGACATATTGCGTTGAAAGAAAATCTACATCATCATTTCTTTGAGCTAAAATCAATGTTGCTAATGGTTCTAATCCGTTTTCTCGAGCCACATCGGCGCGGGTTTTTTTCTTCTTTTTATAAGGCAAATACAAATCTTCAATTTCTTGTAAATCAAAAGATTTTTCGATTTTAGATTTTAATTCTGGCGAAAGTTGCCCTTGTTCTTCAATAGTTTTTAAAATGCTGTCTTTTCTTTTTACAATTTCATCATATTGTTTAGAAAGTTTGGCAATAGTTTCCACCTGAACTTCGTCAAGATTACCTGTTTGGTCTTTTCGATAACGCGAAATAAAAGGAATAGTACAATCTTCTGAAAGCAATTTTAAGGTTGCTTCAATGTTTTTAGGTGTTGTGTTTACTTGGCTTTGAATGAAATTTATATTGGTCATTTCGTTTTATTTTTTATTCTTAAAGGATTTATTTTACATTATAAAATCTAAGTAATTCTGCTTATTAATAACTTCAAAAGTCGCTTCCGGATATGCTTTTGCAAATGCAGTTGGAATTTTTGTTTTTCGGTTTTCGTTCCATTTGAATTCAAAGCCAGCGATTGTTTCTGCTTGGGTTTCCAGCCAATCCAATTCTTGTTGGTCATAGGTACGCCAGAAATAATTTTGTTTATATTTTTTTTGATAATGTTGTTTTTTAATTCGTTCTGAAGCTAAATAATTTTCCCAAAGCGCACCAACATCTGTTCGATTTTTAATTTCGTTGAAATTATTAATTATAGTATTTCTTATTCCATTATCATAAAAATACCAACGGGATGATTTCGTGATTTCTTTCCGCAAATTTTTAGAAAAGCCTTCGATTTTAAAAAGGATAAATACTTTTGAAAGTAAGTCTAAATAACTAGAAACCGTGTTTTTGGATAAATTTAATTGGTTGCCTAATTCTTGCATTGAAACTTCGCTTCCAACTTGAAAAGCGATTAACCTTAGCAAATCATAAATTTTATCTGCATTTTTAATTCCATCAAATATCAAAATGTCTTTTAGCAAATAAGAATTTATTATTTCTTTCAAATACACTGTTTTTTCATTCCAAGAATCATATTGCGTCAATTCGGGATAACCTCCAAAAATTAATCTTTCTTCTAGTTTTTCAGTTATTTGTTTATAATTTTCAAATTGCGAAAATTCTATTTGTGCTAACGGAAATAAATATAATGTGTTTTTTCTTCCAACTAATGGTTCTCCTAATTTATTGGCCAAATCGAACATTGACGAGCCGGTTGCAATAACTTTTATACCATCAATGGTATCCACAATTAATTTTAAAATTAAACCAATGTTTGGAATGTTTTGCGCTTCATCGATTACTAATAAAGTACTGTTTTTCAATAATTTACTGTAATTTAAAACACTTCTTTCTTCCAATAAACGAGCATCATTAATGTCTTCGCCGTTTAATTGTAGTACGGTTTCTTTACACGATTCTAAATACTTATTTATTATTTGTGTTTTGCCAACGCGTCTTGCGCCCAATAAAACAAGCACTTTGTTAGGTTTTAGTTTTATATAAAAATCATCTAAAACAGCTCTTTTGTAGTAATTCATGATAATTTGGATTTGAAAACAAAACACAAATATAATCAAAAAACATTAATTCAGTCAATTGATTGACTAAATTTACATTAATTCGGTCAATCAATTAACTGAATTTACATTAATTCGATCGATTGCTAATCCTGAACGATAAAATCTTTTGAGTCTTCTTTTTTGAATTCTGGTTGAATATTAATGTGGTTGATGTGAAATTGCGTAAACAAAACTTGCTCAATCTGATGCAATAAATTATTGAATTCACTCATTTTAATATCTTCCGAACAGTCTAAATGTGCTTCAAGGTGTAATTCGTCATCGTTTAAATGCCAAACGTGAATGTGATGCAATTTTCCAACTCCCCGAATTTTGTGAACTTCGCGAACAATTTCTTTAATATTGATATGTTCTGGTGTGAAAAGCATAAGCATTTTGGTTGATGTTTTGAGCAAATCAATTCCAACAACTATTAGATAAACAGCGATTAAAATAGTCATCACACTGTCAACCCAAAACCAGCCGAAATATTTCATTAATAAACCACCTACTAAAACCGCAACCGAAGCCAACATATCGGTAAATAAATGCAAATAAGCAGATTTCATATTGAGGTTGTGTTCAGCATCTTTTTTTAGCATTAAAGCCGAAATTCCATTGACAACAATTCCTAAAAGAGCCATCCAAATTACCAAACCAGACTTGATTATATGCGGATTATAAAAACGTTCAATTGCGCCATAAATTAAAAACAAGGCTACAATAATTAAGGTTGCAGCATTTACAAAAGCAGCAATAAGTTCGGCGCGTTTAAAGCCAAATGTATGATCAATAGATGCTTTTCGGCGCGATAATTTATTGGCAATTAAACTAAAAATTAAGGTAATTACATCTGAAAAATTATGTAAAGCATCTGAAATCAAGGCTAAACTTCCTGAAATAAATCCGCCAATAACTTGCGCTATTGTGATTAGTAAATTAAGTATAATAGAAAAAATTAAATTTCTTCCTTTTACTTCGTGTTTGTGAATGCGAACTTTAGACAATTGATGATGAAATTAAATTATAAATTCTAAATCCTAAATTAATATATAAAAGACCTATAGGTATATTAAGAAAAAGCAAAAAAAGAGAAACTAATATTGATTTTCTTTGTTGTTTATTAATAGAAAAGCTGAAGAGAAGCTGAAAAGTTAAAAAACTATTTACAAAAAATGCGGCTACAATAAAAAAAAGAGCAATATAAATAGTGCCGTGAAATTTTGTGATATAGTAAAGTAATAAAATAAGGCTTCCTAGCAGAAAAGTAAAAAAAGCCACTCGCCTACTCATATTGATTTGTTCTTTACATTCTTTTAAAAAAAACTCCATGTTTAACAACTAATTTTAGCAACTCGTGTTGCGTGTCTTCCGCCTTCAAAATCAGTTTTTAAAAATGTATCCACAATTTCTATAGCTTGTTGAATAGAAGTAAATCGCGCCGGAATACTTACCACATTGGCATTATTATGTTGGCGCGCTAGCGCCGAAATTTCTTTGGTCCAACAAAGCGCTGCTCGAATTCCTTGGTGTTTGTTAACAGTCATTGCAATTCCGTTTCCTGAACCACATATTACTATTCCTAAATCGGATTTTCCTGTTGCTACATCAATCGCAACTGGATGTGCAAAATCAGGATAGTCAACACTATCAAAAGTGTCTGTTCCGTGATTGATTATTTCGTGACCATTTGACTTTAAATAATCAACAATTGCTTTTTTATAATCTGGTCCTGCGTGGTCATTTCCTATTGAAATTTTCATACTTATTTATATTGTAGTTGTGGAAACAAATTTAGTCATTCTTATTTGTATTTCTATTTGATTTTTATAAAAATACAACTACCTGATTTACTTACTATAACGCTTGATTGTTGATAACATATTTTTCATAAACCACTGTAAATCATTAGTTTTTATTTAATTAAAATGTTAAATTTTTCGATTGTTAATAGTGTTTTACAAATCATTGATATTCAGCTAACTTTAAATTAACATGCTTTGTTGACAACTTTAGATAGAAAAGTAAAACTTTTTCATAGTTGTATTAATATAATTTGTAATCCAAAATTTGATTAAGAAAATCTAATTTAGTTTGGTGTTTTTATAGAAAAGTTATTAATAAAAAAATTTACTTTTTCAACAGAAACTAACAACTAAAGTTATTTACAAAAACTATCTTTTTTTGGTTGTGAACAACTGTTAACTATTTTTTAAAATCACTTTAAAATTAGGTTTTTAACCCTAAAAAAATATGTTGATAAATCGGTATAAAAAAAGATAACTTACAAATCAACTTCTAAATTTAAAAGTTATTGTAACAATTAACACGCTATAATAACCATCATAAATTAATTTAAATTTAAATTTTCTTTTTGTTGTTTTTAATAGATGTTGAAAACTTTCAAATTTTATAGAAAAATAAAATTTAGATTCCTACGTAATGACAAAGTTGGACTTTATACTATTTTTAAATTTGAATTTAAGTTATCTAAAATTTCTTTTACTTTTTCGATATCGTTTGGATGCACTTTTAGAAGAATTCCGCCGTAAGCAAAACTCGCCAATGGATCAACTGCAATTAGATTTTCGTTTTGAAATAAATACAAAATTCCTTCATGGTCTAAAATAGATTTTAAAACCATGATTTCGTGAGTAAAATTAAAAGTAGCAATGGTTATAAATTCAGTCATTTTTATTTTTTTATAAAGATACAAAAGTTATATTTTAGATAAATCTTATCATTATTTACTATTTACTAATTACTATTCACTAATTTTAAACTTTATTAAGAAAAGATTATGAGTAAATTCCCAAAAAAGTTTGGAAAAAAAGAGAAAACATTCTCTGAAAAGATTTTAAAAATACTATCAAAAAATGCCAATAAACCATTTAATTACAAACAAATATGTGCTGTTCTTGAATTGAACGATACCAAAAGCAGAAACGAAATTATTAAAGATTTAAAAATTCTAGCTGCTCAAAAAGTGATTATTGAAAGCGAACCAGGAAGTTATTTAATAAAAGCCGTTTCACAAGATTACTACGAAGGAACCATTGACATGACTTCCCGAAGAACCGCTTATTTTATTTGCGATGAGTTTGAAGAAGATGTTTTTATTCCGACTATTAACCTCAATCACGCTTTAGATAAAGATAAAGTTAAGGTTTATGTTTACAACCGTCGTAGAGGCAAAAAACCCGAAGGTGAAGTTATTGAAGTTCTCGAAAGAGCTAAAACAGAATTTGTTGGTGTTATAGATATTCAAAAGAATTTTGCTTTTGTTTCTACAGCTAATGCTAAAATGTACACCGATATTTTTATTCCAAAAGATAAATATAACGGAGCTGAACAAGGCGATGTTGTAGTGGTAAAAATTGAAGATTGGCCTAAAAAAGCCGATTCGCCATTTGGTTCAGTAATCAACGTTTTAGGAAAACCTGGCGAACATGATACCGAAATTCACGCCATTCTTGCTGAATATGGTTTACCGTATGATTTCCCTGTTGAAGTTGAAGTTTTTGCACAAAAATTAGACACTGCTATTCATCCAGAAGAAATTGCAAAGCGTCGTGATATGCGCGATACATTGACTTTTACCATCGATCCAAAAGATGCTAAAGATTTCGATGATGCTTTATCTTTTAAAAAGTTAGAAAATGGAAATTACGAAATTGGAATTCACATTGCCGATGTTTCGCACTATTTACAAGAAGGGACCATTCTAGATGATGAAGCTTATAAACGAGCCACTTCGGTTTATTTAGTAGATAGAGTTGTACCAATGTTGCCTGAAGTTTTGTCAAATTTTGCTTGTTCGCTTCGTCCAAATGAAGAAAAATATACATTTTCTGCCATTTTTGAAATTGATAATAAAGCTACCGTTTTAAATCAATGGTTTGGTAGAACGGTTATTAATTCTGACCAGCGTTTTGCTTATGAAGAAGCGCAGGTTATTATTGAAACTAAAGCTGCTACAATTCCAGCTGAAATTTCATTAACTGGAAAAGAATATAAAGCATCTAATAAAGTAACAGAAGCAACTTTAAAACTAGATGAATTAGCAAAAATTCTGAGAAGAAATAGAATGAATAATGGTGCTATTTCATTTGATAAAGTAGAAGTTAAATTCAATTTGGATGAAAAAGGTGAACCAGAAGGCGTTTATTTCAAAGTTTCAAAAGATGCCAATCATCTTATTGAAGAATTCATGCTTTTAGCTAATAGAAAAGTAGCAGAATTTATTGGTAAACAAAAGAAAACATTTGTGTATAGAATTCACGATGAACCTAATGAAGACAAGCTTTTTGCTATGCAGGCTCTAATTATGAAATTTGGTTACAAATTAGATTTACGCGATAACAAAAATATTTCCAAATCATTAAATCAATTGATGGAAGATGTAAATGGAAAAAAAGAACAAAATTTGATTGATACATTAGCTATCAGAACAATGAGTAAAGCCAAATATTCAACAGAAAATATTGGTCATTACGGATTAGCTTTTGATTATTACAGTCATTTTACATCACCAATTAGACGTTATCCAGATGTTATGGTACATCGTTTACTACAATATTATTTAGATGGTGGAAAAAACGCTGATGCTGATGTTTATGAAGAAAAATGTGCACATTCAAGCAATATGGAAAGTTTAGCAACCAATGCTGAACGTGATTCTATCAAATACATGCAAATTAAATACATGCAAGATCATAAAGATGAAGAGTTTTTGGGTGTAATTTCAGGTGTTACCGAATGGGGAATTTATGTAGAAATTGTATCAAACAAATGTGAAGGAATGTGTAGAATTCGCGAAATAAAAGATGATTATTACACATTTGACGAAAAACAATATGCATTAGTTGGACAAATTTCTAAAGATTTATTACAATTAGGCGACGAAGTTTACGTTAAAGTAAAAAACGCCGACTTAGTTAAGAAACAATTAGATTTTCATTTTATTAGAAAAAATTCATAATTTTTGTAACAATTACAGTTTCACTAAGTCTTTAAATTAAAAGAAAGCATGAAAAAATTAGTTTATAGTATATTGTTTATTAGTTCAATAACTTTTTCACAAGTAGAAAAAAAGGTTGGAGAATTTACTAAAATAACCTCGTTTGATAAGATAGATGTATTATTAGTTCAAGGAAATGAAAATAAAGTAATTTTAAGCGGAGCTGATGCTGAAGAAGTTGAATTAGTTAATAAAAATGGCGAATTAAAAATCAGAATGCCATTAACTAAAATACTTTCAGGCGATAATGTTTCAGCTACTGTTTATTACACTAAACTAGAAGCTATTGAAGCTAATGAAGGCTCAAGAATTTCTTCAGAAGATACTTTTACAACAACAGCTTTTGATGTAATTGCTAAAGAAGGCGCGCAAATAAAAATAAAATTAGAGGTTAGTAGATTGTCTTTACGTGTTGCGAATGGTTCTATTGTAAACGTACAAGGAAAAGCTACTAATCAAGATATTATAGTGAATTCTGGTGGAATTTATGAAGCCAAAAAACTACTTACCAATCAAACCGTTATTACTACAAACGCTGGTGGTGAAGCTGATATTTATGCTACAGAATTGGTTGATGCTAAAGTTAGGGCTGGCGGTGATATAACCGTTTATGGTAATCCAAAACAGTTAAACCAAAAAATAATTGCCGGCGGAAAAGTCCGAAAAGCGAACTAAAAAATAGTTTTGAAGTTGAAAAGTTTAGGAGTTTATTGTTTTTTAGTTTAACTTTACTTCTAAACTCTTAAACTCTTAAACTCTTAAACTCAAATAATGATTAACGATATTCTTGCAGCCTTTCCTTGGGGAATTTTATTAGCTTTTACTATTGGACCAGTATTTTTTATTTTACTAGAAATCAGTATTACAAAAGGATTTAGAGCTGCAATGGTATTTGATTTTGGTGTTGTATTTGCCGACGTTGTTTTTATTTTAATAGCCTATTTTAGTACCAATCAAATTCTTGAAAAACTCAAAGATGATCCAGGATTATTTATTTTTGGAGGTGTTATAATGTTTAGTTTTGGAATTATTTCTTATATAAAAGAAAAAAAAGATTTTAAGAAAAAACAAGAAGAAGACTATGATGACGATGATAATATTAAAAAAAACAATTATTTAGGATTATTTTTCAAAGGATTTTTACTAAACTTCATTAATATTGGCGTTCTAGTTTTTTGGATGGGAATTATAATAGTTTTTGGTCCAAAACTTAATATGGAAACCAATAGAATTATCCTTTTTATAACTGTAATTATCCTTACTTACTTTGCTGTTGATATTTTAAAAATATTGGTTGCCAAACAACTAAAAAGCAAATTAACACCTTTTAATATCTACAAAATAAAACGTGTAATAAGTGTTATTCTAATGATTTTTGGAGGTTTCTTAATGGTACAAGGTTTCTTCCCAAAAGAAAAAGAAATGATAAAAGAAAAATTAGAACAGTTGAAGGAGTAATGGTAGAAATCTAATATTTAGCCGTTATTTATAAAAAATAAACTATGAAAAAACTACTAAAGGCAATATTTTTAATTTTAGCTTCTGTTTCTGTGTATTCGCAAGAAGAATATTCAGAACAAGCTAAATATCGATTTGCGAAAAAAGTTTTTGAAAAAGAATATTTAGAAACTGTTTTTGAAAATTTTAGTGGGAAAATTGTTGTTGAAAATGAAAATACCATAAAATTTGATGAAAAAACTTTAACACTTAATGTAAAAGAATATCGAGAAATATTCACTAGCGGTTTATTCTATCCAAATCTTATAATTGGAAACCACACAGTAGATATCAAAACAAAAGAAGAATTAGAAAAAATGACAACAAATGAAATAGTTTTCTATAATATGACTCGAACAGATTCTGTAAGAATAGGAAACATGCAAGAATTAGTGCTACTTAACCCTAATTATCAAACTAAACGTTTTCTAATTTGGATTATGAGACCAGGTAGAGCAAATGCTCAGGAATGGTATTTCGAATTACAAAACAAAAAAGCTAATAAAAAAACTAAACTTTCAGATTTTATAAAAAACGCTAAACTTACTTATTCTAAAAGCGGAACGATAATAATTTAAACAACGGCTAAAAGCCGTTTCTAGTAATTACTAGGCTTGTGAATTATTAATAAAACTTAATTTTTAAAACTTAATTTTAGTTATATTTGTTATGGTTAGTGTCGAAATTACGCCACTTCACCAAGCTGCGAAACTTCAAATTTTAGTAGAATTTCTTACAAGATTTTTCATTCCTCTTTATAAAAGAATGTTCTCCTGCTAACGCGAGCTTCTAGCTCGTGTCCACACAAACATTTATGAATTCTTTATCAATCTGAAAGAATAGTTAAGTAAGAAGCAATATAATAATAGTTCATTTTCAAATTTAAAAATGATTAACCAAGATCTAAAAGCTCTCGTTAGCGTTGTGAGACTCTTCGTCACTCAGAATGACAAAAACAAAAAAAGACACATTTCTGTATCTCTTCTTTAGGCATCGTCTGGATTCGAAAATAACTTTACTTAATTTTTAGATTCTTTCAGAATGACAAAAATAAAAAAACCTCCAAGTTTCCTTGAAGGTTTATGAGGCATCGTCCGGATTCGAACCGGAGTAGGAGCTTTTGCAGAGCCCAGCCTAGCCGCTCGGCCACGACGCCAATTATTTATTGGATTGCAAATATATAAAAAAGTTTAAAGTTTAAAAGTTTAAAGTTTAAAAAGTTTTATTTTCGTACTTCTAATCTTGTACTTCGTACTTAATTTCTATATTCTTCCATTTCTATAGTAACTGCTTCAACATCACCACCAATAGGCGGATTAAGTTTAGAAACTGCCAACACAATTCTTGAAACAGATGGTATTTCTTTAAAGATCCTAGTGATGATTCGATGAGCTACATGTTCTAAAAGTTTCGCTCTAATATCCATTTCTTCCACCACAATTTGATTTAAAAGTACATAATCAACCGTATCTTTCAATTCATCTGTGAGTGAAGACTTTCTTAAGTCGGTTTTAATTTCGATGTCAACTCTATAATCTGAACCAATTTTTCCTTCTTCTTCAAGACATCCGTGAAAGGAAAAAGTTCTAATATTCTGTAATTTAATTGTTCCCATATTTTTAGTTTTCAGTCTCAGTTTTCAGTCTCAGTAACAAGTTTCTAAAAGAAAACTGTAAACTGTAAACCGAAAACTGTAAACTTTTTTATCTTTGCTAAAATTACGAAATAATTATGTCAACAGAAGAAAAGTCGCTAAATTTTATTGAACAAATCATAGAAGAAGATTTAAAAAACGGATTATCACAAGATAAACTTCGTTTTCGTTTTCCGCCTGAGCCGAATGGATATTTACACGTTGGTCATGCGAGTGCTATTTGTTTAAATTTTGGTTTAGGAATTGATTATCAAGCGCCAGTAAATTTGCGTTTTGATGATACCAATCCTGCCAAAGAAGAACAGGAATTTGTTGATGCAATCAAGAAAGATGTAGAATGGCTTGGTTTTAAATGGGATAAAGAATGTTATGCCTCTGATTATTTTCAAGAATTATATGATTGGGCAGTTCAGTTTATAAAAGATGGTAAAGCCTATGTTGACAGTCAAACTTCAGAAGAAATGGCTATTCAAAAAGGAACGCCAACAACTCCAGGAACCGATTCTCCATATAGAAATCGTTCCGTTGAAGAAAATTTAGACTTATTCGAACGAATGAAAAATGGCGAATTTCCAAACGGAACACACATTCTTCGGGCTAAGATAAGTATGGGAGCTAATAACATGTTGATGCGTGATCCAATTATGTATCGAGTTCTTCATGCTCATCATCATAGAACTGGTGATAAATGGTGTATTTACCCAATGTACGATTGGGCTCATGGTGAAAGTGATTATTTAGAACAAATTTCACATTCTTTTTGTACGCTTGAATTTTTACCTCACAGAGAGTTATATGATTGGTTTTTGAATCAAATTTATGATAGTAACAAAGTACGTCCAAAGCAACGTGAATTTGCTCGTAGAAACCTTTCGCATACTGTAGTTTCTAAAAGAAAATTACTGCAATTAGTTCAAGAAAAGCATGTTACATCTTGGGATGATCCTAGAATGAGTACTATTTCTGGAATGAGAAGACGTGGTTATACACCCGCATCAATAAGAAATTTTGCTAATACAATTGGAATTGCAAAACGTACAAATCTTATAGATGTTTCGCTTTTAGAGTTCTGTGTTCGCGAAGATTTAAACAAAACAGCACCAAGAGTTATGGCGGTTTTAAACCCCGTGAAATTAGTAATCACAAATTATCCACAAGGAAAAGAAGAATGGTTGGAGGCCGAAAACAGCCAAGAAGATGCAAGTTTAGGTTTTCGTAAGGTACCATTTTCAAGAGAATTATATATTGAAAGAGAAGATTTTCAAGAAGAAGCCAACAAGAAGTTTTTCCGTTTAACTTTAGGAACAGAAGTTCGTTTAAAAAATGCTTATATCATTAAAGGTGAAAGTGTTATAAAAGATGCTGAAGGAAATATCACTGAAATTCATTGTGCTTACGATGAAGATTCTAGAAGCGGAAGCGGAACAGAAGCAAGCCAAAGAAAAGTGAAAGGAACCATTCATTGGGTTTCAATTAATCACGCTATTGAAGCTGAAGTTCGATTATATGATAGGCTTTTTACACATGAAAACCCTGACGGAGATAAAGAAGTAGATTTTAAAGAATACATCAATCCAAACTCTTTAGAGGTTATTACTGGTTTTTTAGAACCAAGTTTAGCTTCGGCAAAAGATGGTGAAAGATTTCAATTTCAACGATTAGGATATTATTGTGTTGATAAAGATTCGTCTTCAGAAAAATTAGTTTTCAACAAAACAGTTGGCTTAAGAGATACTTGGGCAAAAGTTGAAAGTAAAGAATAATCCAATTTTGTCATTTCGACAAAGGAGAAACGTAAGTTCAGCGAAGCTAAATCTCAAAAAACTATTTTAAAAATAAAATAGTTTTTTCTTATAAAACCCAATAGAAATGTTGGGTTTTTCTATTATTGAAAAAACTTATCATAAAACAAAAAGTATCTTTTTTTACTATTAAAATCGGCTTTTATATTTTAATTTTAATCAATTTTTAAAGATTCACCAATACAATTCACCAAACCATCAATATACGTTGGTTATTTCGCTTTAAAATGACTTTTGCTTCTTTAACGACGATTTAACACTAAGACAAGATAAAATTTCGTAATTTTAGAATAATTAAAACTTAAAATTATGTCAACTAAAAATGGAAATAGCATTTTAGCAATTTTAGCAGGTGCTGCAATCGGAGTTGGGTTAGGAATTTTATTTGCACCAGATAAAGGTTCAAAAACTAGAGAAAAACTAAAAGAAGGTTTTGATGACTTAAAAGATGAAGCCAAAACCAAATGGGATACACTAGAAGAAGACACTAAAGAGAAATTTTCTAAAACCAAAGATGACTTGAAAGAAACGGTAGAAAATTTACTTTCTAGTTCAAGTTACAAAGCGGAAGAAGCAATTACTTTTCTAGAAGAAAAATTAGCCGAACTAAAAAAGGAAAACGCAAAACTTCAGAAATAATGGCTTTTGAAGAACTAAAAGAAAATACAGATGCCATTCAAGAAAATGCCAAAGCTTATTTAGAAAGCAGTATAGCTTACTATAAACTTTGGGGTTTTAAAGTTGCTATGAAATCAACTACATTAATGCTCAAATTTTTCTTGATTGCAGTATGTTCAATGATTGTTTTACTTTTTATTTCCATAGCAGGAGCAATGGCTCTAGGACAATTATTCGATAGTTATCCTATTGGATTTCTCGCCATTGCAGTAATTTATTTGGTATTGGCGTTGTTATTATTTTTAGTAAAAGACAAAATAGTAGAAGGTCCAATTTTAGAAAAATTTTCAGAAATATTTTTTAATGACTAACTTATGGAAACAAAAAAATATTCCTCATATGCACAAATTGAAAATGATTTGCAAATTTTGAAAGTAGAAAAAGAACTCCATTATCAAAAAATGCTTTTAAGCTTTGAAAAAACTAAACAAAGTATTCTTCCTTCAAAATCAGTTAATTTAATTGGAAACATGTATCAAAAGCTATTTTCAGGAACTTATGGAACGATTTTTAAAATAGCAATTCCGTATATTATCAATTGGTATATAAACAGAAAAAGAGGCGATTAGGCCTCTTTTTTTATTTGAAATTACTTTATTAACTTTCATTTTCAGAATTACTCGTGTCTGATGGATTATAATCAGCAGAAGTAGTATCAATTTTTTTCTTTGGTCGTTTTGGCTGATTTTTCATCGTTTCACCAATTTGGTTACTTGCAGAAAAACTCGCCACCATATTATTTAACATATCACTTCCAGCTTGCGGTGAATTTGGCAATAAAATCAAATTAGAATTAGTATCAGCACCAATAGCTTGTAAAGTATCGTAATGTTGTGTAACCACAATTAAAGCCGAAGCTTCTTGTGAGTTTATACCAACTGAATTCAAAACTTCAACACTTTCTACCAATCCGCGAGCAATTTCTCTTCTTTGGTCTGCAATACCTTGACCTTGCAATTTTTTACTTTCAGCTTCCGCTTTTGCTTTTGCAACAATTCTAATACGTTGCGCTTCTGATTCAAATTCAGCAGCAGTTTTTTCTCTATCTGCAGCGTTAATTCTGTTCATTGCATTTTTAACTTGAATATCTGGATCAATATCGGTTACTAAAGTATTGATAATATCGTATCCATAAGTGGTCATTGCTTCGTTCAACTCACGCTTTACAGCTATAGCAATATCGTCTTTTCTAACAAAAACGTCATCCAAAATAAGTTTAGGGACTTCAGCACGAACTACGTCAAAAACATAAGCCGTAATCTGATCGTGAGGATATTCTAATTTATAAAAAGCTTCATAAACCTTGTCTTGAATAACTTTAAACTGAACCGAAACTTTCATTTTGATAAACACGTTATCTTTGGTTTTGGTTTCAATTAAGACATCTAATTGTTGAATTCTTAAGTTAACTCGACCAGCAATTCTGTCAATAACTGGAATTTTAAGTTGTAAACCTGAGTTTCTTATACTTGTAAATTTCCCAAAACGTTCAATAACGACAGCTGTTTGTTGTTTTACAGTAAAAAAAGAGGAAAGAAGAATAAAAATTCCCAATCCGATAAATGCAAAGAAAAATGTTCCCATTTGTTGTTTATATTAATTTGTTATATCTATTATACGCACAAACTACTAATATGTTACAAATCACAGAAGATAAAAAAACGCAAATTCACAAATTATAGAAATTGTAATTTGTGAATTTGCGGTAATTTTTTTAAATAATAATTATAATCTAGCTATTGCTTTTTCCAATCGCTTTATCGTTTCGTCTTTTCCTATCATTTCTACAATATCAAAAAGATGTGGCCCTTTTAAAGCACCAACCATACTCAATCGGAAAGGCTGCATTACTTTTCCCATTCCAATTTCGTTTTTAGTCATCCAATCTTTTACGGTTGTTTCAATATTTAATGAAGTGAAATCTCCAATTATTTCTATAATAGAAATCAATTGTTGCATTAAACCTGGTGTTTCTTCTTTCCAGTTTTTAGCTGCTTTTTCATCATAAGATGTTGGTGCAACAAAGAAATAATCTGATAATTCCCAGAAATCTGACACGAAATTAGCTCGTTCTTTTAGTAAAGAAACTACTTTCGTCAAATCTAACTCTGTTGAAATTCCTTTTTCATCCAAAATAGGAGCGAAGGCTTTTGCCAAACTCTCATCACTTTGTTTTTGCAAATATTGATGATTAAACCATTTATTTTTCTCAGGATCAAATTTAGCTCCAGCTTTATGAACTCTATTCAAATCAAATTTTTCAGTTAATTCCTCTAACGTAAATAACTCTTGATCGGTTCCGTCATTCCAACCTAATAAGGCCAAAAAGTTAACAACTGATTCAGGAAAAAATCCTTTTTCTCTATAGCCATCCGATTTTGTCATGCTGGAAGCATCTGTCCATTCTAATGGAAACACAGGAAATCCCATTTTATCGCCATCACGTTTTGATAATTTTCCGTTTCCAATTGGTTTCAAAATCAATGGCAAATGGGCAAATTCTGGTGCTTCCCAACCAAATACTCTATATAATAAAACGTGTAAAGGCATTGATGGCAACCATTCTTCACCGCGAATGACATGCGAAGTTTCCATCAAATGATCATCAACTATATTCGCCAAATGATAGGTTGGCATACCGTCAGATTTGAACAAAACTTTATCGTCTAACAAATTTGTTTCAAATTTAATATCGCCACGAATGATGTCTTGCAAGTGCAAGGTTTCATCTACAGGTGTTTTAAATCGGATTACAAAATCTTCTCCGGCCGCAATTCTTTTATCTATTTCTTCTTTTGAAATTACTAACGATGTATCTAATTTTTCGCGATTGCTCCAATTGTATATAAATGTTTTTCCTTCAGCTTCATTTTGTTTTCTCAACGAATCTAAACTTTCCGCAGTGTCAAAAGCATAGTAAGCATTTCCAGAAGCAATCAATTGATCCGCATATTGTTTATATAATTCTTTTCTTTCTGATTGTCTGTATGGTCCAAATTTTTCATTCTTTCCAACGGTTTCACTTGGTGCAATTCCTAACCAATCTAACGCTTCCATGATATAGTGCTCTGCTCCGTGAACAAAACGATTTTGGTCGGTATCTTCAATTCGTAAATAGAAAACACCGTTGTTTTTTTTTGCAAATAAATAATTAAACAGCGCAGTTCGAACTCCGCCAATATGTAAAGGTCCGGTCGGACTTGGTGCAAAACGCACACGAACTTGTTTTGACATGGTTGAAAATTTTGGACAAAGATACGATTTCAAAAGTCAATTTCAATTTCAAAAATCAATTTCAAAATATTTCATTTTACTTTAGATACCTAGTCAAGTTTTTTTGAAGTTGCCTTTTGAAATTGAATTTTTCGTTTAGTAAAGATTTAACTTTTATTGTTAGTAGAAATTATTACTTTTATCGGTTATAAACACACGAGCAGTTTTTTGTGAACTGCCCGAAGGAAAATGATTAACAATTTTGGAAAACCAGAACATAATTTACAATAAACTTGAGCAGTTTATTAAGAAGTTTTATACCAATGAATTACTACGCGGAACAATTTTCTTTGTTGGTCTTGGATTGTTGTATTTTATCTTTACACTCTTTCTTGAGTATTTCCTTTGGCTAAAACCAACAGCAAGAACGGTTTTGTTTTGGACATTCATTCTTGTGGAATTATTCTTGTTGATTCGTCTTATCTTGTTTCCAATTTTCAAATTATTCAAACTCCAAAAAGGAATTAATTATGATGACGCTTCCAAAATTATTGGAAATCATTTCAACGAAGTAGGTGATAAGCTTACCAACTTTTTGCAACTTTCTCAAGACACTAATAAATCTGAATTACTTTTGGCTTCCATTGACCAAAAAGCCAATTCATTACAACCAATTCCTTTTGGAAATGCCGTTAATTTTTCTAAAAACAAAAAATATTTACCCTTGGCAATTATTCCAATTTTGTTTGTTTTGTTTTTTATGATTTCTGGTAAGATTGACGTTCTTTCTCAAAGTTTTAATCGTGTGGTGCATTACAAAGAGCAATTTTTGCCACCAGCACCATTTAAATTTCAAGTTTTAAATAAAAATCTTCAAACCGAACAAAATCAAGATTTTCTTTTAAAAGTAAAAACAGTTGGAAAAGTTATTCCAGAAACAGCAATGATTTTTATTGATGACGAAAGCTATTTTATGGAAACCACAAAAGCCGGAGAATTTCAATTTATAATTGCTAAACCAAATGCAAATATTGAATTTTATATCCAAGCCAACGATGTTTCATCAAATGATTATGAGTTAAATGTTATGACTGTTCCATCGATTGTAAATTTTGAAATGGTGTTAAATTATCCATCGTATCTAAATAAAAAATCAGAAATTAGTAAAGGAACAGGAAACGCCATTATTCCAGAAGGAACAAGTGTTACATGGAAAATAAACACTTTGGCAACTCAAAATGTGCATTGGTTAGATGCCAATATAAAATATCCTTTTTCTAAAAATAAAGATCAATTTACTTTAACCAAGAATATTTCTCAAAATACAGAATATCAAATTATTACATCGAATACTAAGGTGAAAGATTATGAAAAATTAAACTATCAAATCTCTGTCGTCAAAGATCAATTTCCAACCATCAATGTAACTAATGCCCCAGACAGTCTTAAAATTACTAAAAACTATGTTTTAGGACAAGTTTCCGATGATTATGGTCTTTCTAAACTGCAAGTGATTTATTATCCAAAAGACAAACTAACGAAAGCCAAACGTGGAACAATTACTGTTAAGAAAGATGTTTACGATCAATTTGTTTTTGCTTTTCCAAGTAATTTGCCAATAGATAAAGGTGTTGATTACGAATACTATTTTGAGATTTTCGATAACGATGCTATTCATAATTATAAATCAACCAAGTCTGCTGTTTTCTCCCATCGTGAATCTACAGAAGTAGAGAAAGAAGATGAGATGATACAACAGCAAAATGACAATATTAATTCATTAGAAAAGTCTCTTAAAACGCAAGAAAAGCAATTCAACGAAATGGAGAAATTGCAAAAAATGGGCAAGGAAAAAGACAATCTAGAATTCAAAGAACAACAGAAAGTAAATGATTTTATTCAGCGTCAGAAACAACAAGACGAAATAATGAAAGAATTTACCGAAAAAATGAAAGATAATTTAGAGAAGTTCAAAACTGATAAAAAGGATGAAGTCAAAGAATTATTGAAAGAACGTCTTGAAAAAGTTGATAAGGATTTTGAAAAGAACAAAAAGTTATTAGAGGAGTTAAAACTACTTAATGACAAAATTCAAAAAGAAGAATTGTTTGAAAAAATGGAAAAATTCAAACAAAGCAGTAAGACTCAAAACAAGAATTTGGAGCAATTGGTAGAGTTAACCAAAAGATATTATGTTCAGAAAAAAGCTGAGCAAATTGCTGATAAATTAGACAAGTTAGCTGAAAAACAAGATAAGTTAGCAGAAGCCGAAAAAAATGATGTTAACAAACAAGAGGAAATAAATAAAGAGTTTGATAAAATTCAAGAAGAATTAACCGAGCTTGAAAAGGAAAATAAAGAGCTAAAAAAACCTTTAGACATTCCAAATGATGCACAAAAAGAAAAAAGTATAGAGGAAGATTTAAACAAAGCTAGTGAAGAATTAAAGAAACAAAATTCGTCAAAAGCTAAACCAAAACAAAAATCGGCTTCCAAGAAAATGAAAGAAATGTCTCAAGGTATGGAGATGGAAATGGAAGGTGGAGAAATGGAACAAATGGAAGAAGATGTTGATATGTTGCGTCAGATTTTGGATAATCTTTTAGCGTTCTCCTTTTCAGAAGAAGACGTGATGGGACAATTTAAAGGTTTGAAAAGAGGTTCGCCTTCGTTCAATAAATATTTAAAAAAACAACAAGATTTACGTGAACAATTTAAACATGTTGATGATAGTTTATTTGCCATGTCATTGCGTAATCCAAAATTTACCGAAAACATAAATACCGAAGTTGGCAACGTACATTATAATATTGATAAAGCACTTGATAATTTAGCTGAAGCTCTTATTTCCAAAGGTGTTTCTCATCAACAATATGCCGTTTCATCTGCCAATAAACTAGCTGATTTTTTAAGTGATATTCTCAATAATATGCAAATGTCACTCTCAATGTCTGGTTCTGGTTCTGGAAAAGGAATGCCAAAACCCGGAAAAGGAAGTGGAGACGGAATGCAATTGCCGGACATTATCAAGAAACAAGAAAGTCTTACTGAAAAGGCAAAGCAAGGAAAGAAACCTGGTAAAAAACCTGGCGATGGAAAAGAAGGAAGTGAAGGTGAAAAAGAAGGTGGCAAAGAAGGAAAAGGGAAAGAAGGAAAATCTGGAAAAGAAGGTCAGGGTAAAAGCGGAGAAGACGGACAAGGCGGAGGTGGAAATGGCCAAGGAAATAAAAATGGAGAGAACGGTGAAGATGGCGAAGGCGAAGCTGAACGTATAATGGAAATATACAAAGAGCAACAACAATTACGAGAAGCTTTACAAAACGAACTTAACAAAAAAGGACTTGGCGGTGTTGGCCAAGGAACGCTTGATCAAATGAAACAATTGGAAAAACAATTGCTTAACAAAGGCTTTAATAATGAAGTGCTTCAAAAGATGATGAATTTGAAATACGAATTATTGAAATTGGAAAAAGCAGTTCAACAACAAGGTGAAGAAAAGAAACGCCAATCGGAAACCAACCAAAAGGAGTTTACTAACACCTCAAATGCGTTACCGAAACGATTGCAAGAATATATCAATAGCATTGAAATATTAAACAGACAAACATTACCTTTGCGCGCTAATTTCAACCAGAAGGTTCAAGAATATTTCAAAAAAAATGATTAGTTTTAATTACGAAACAGATTTTTTACTCGATGGCGAAATCCAATTTTCTGATTGGATTTCAAGAGTTATTTTATCTGAAAACAAAAAGGAAGGCGACATTAATTACATATTTTGCGATGACGATTATATACTCGAAATCAATAAGCAGTATTTAGATCATGATTATTATACAGACATAATTAGTTTTGATTATTCTATTGGCAACGAATTGAATGGCGATATTTTTGTTTCTATTGATAGGGTTAAAGAAAACGCAACAGATTTTAATACCACATTTGATGAAGAACTCAAACGTGTAATTATTCACGGTATATTACATTATTGCGGATACAAAGATAAATCAGATGAAGACGAAGCCTTAATGCGCAGTAAAGAAGATGAAAAAACAAATATGTTTCACGTGGAACATTAGCGCAAACATCTTGAAAAATTATAAACAAAATAATCGTTCCACGTGGAACACAAACGCATTTAGAATAGGATTGTTCTTATTTCTAAATTCTAAATTCTAAATTCTAAATGTTTAACACATACGATGTAATAGTAGTAGGAGCAGGCCATGCTGGTTGTGAAGCAGCGGCAGCAGCAGCTAATTTAGGTTGTTCAACTTTGTTGGTCACAATGAGTTTGCAAAACATTGCACAAATGTCCTGTAATCCAGCGATGGGCGGAATAGCCAAAGGACAAATTGTGCGAGAAATTGATGCTCTTGGTGGTTATTCAGGAATTATTTCTGATAAAACAGCTATCCAATTCAAGATGCTCAATAAGTCTAAAGGTCCAGCAATGTGGTCGCCTAGAGTACAATCTGACAGAATGCGTTTTGCTGAAGAATGGCGTTTGATGTTGGAAAAAACACCTAATCTCGATTTTTACCAAGAAATGGTTTCTGGTTTACTAATTAATAATGGTAAAGTCGAAGGGATTAAAACGTCACTCGGAATTGAAATTAAAGCAAAAACAGTTGTTTTAACTAATGGAACTTTCTTAAATGGATTAATTCATATTGGCGAAAAACAATTTGGAGGAGGTCGTGCTGGAGAAAGTGCTGCTTATGGTATCACAGAAGATTTAGTCAAAGCAGGATTTGAGTCGGGCAGGATGAAAACAGGAACACCGCCAAGAGTTGATGGACGTTCGCTAGATTATTCTAAAATGAATGAAGAACCTGGAGACATTCGTCCAGATAAGTTTTCTTATTCTGATGAAACCAAACCTTTGACACATCAAAAATCATGTCACATGACATACACATCGTTAGAAGTTCACAATATTCTTCGTGAAGGTTTTGATCGTTCTCCTATGTTTAATGGAAGAATAAAAAGTCTTGGACCAAGATACTGCCCGTCTATTGAAGATAAAATCAATCGTTTTGCTGACAAAGAAAGGCATCAATTATTTGTTGAACCTGAAGGCTGGAATACATGTGAAGTTTATGTTAATGGCTTTTCAACATCGCTTCCAGAAGACATTCAGTTTAAAGCATTAAGTTCAGTAGCCGGATTTGAAAAAGTAAAATTCTTTAGACCAGGTTACGCAATCGAATATGATTATTTTCCACCAACACAACTAAAACATACTTTAGAAACTAAGTTGGTTGAAGGTCTGTATTTCGCCGGACAAATAAATGGAACGACAGGATATGAAGAAGCCGCTTCTCAAGGAATGATGGCGGGAGTTAATGCGGCTTTAAAGGTTAAAGAACAAGAACCATTAATATTAAAACGTGACGAAGCTTATATAGGCGTTTTAATTGATGATTTGATTACCAAAGGAACAGAAGAGCCTTATAGAATGTTTACTTCTAGAGCAGAATTCAGAACTTTATTACGCCAAGATAATGCCGATGCTCGTTTAACGCCTAAGTCGTTCAAAATTGGTTTAGCATCTGAAAAGAGAATGCGTCGTATGGAAGAGAAGTTTTCTAAAAGTGATGCAATGGTTGCTTTTTTCAAAGAAACTAGCGTTACTATAGAAGAAGCTAATCCGATTCTTGAAGCAAAAGGAAGCACGCCCATGAATCAATCTGATAAAATGTTCAAAGTCTTTTCAAGGCCACAAATAGAGTTAGATGATTTTATTAAATTTGAAAAAGTACAAGAATATATCAGTACTAATGATTTAGATAAAGAAATAATTGAACAAGCTGAAATTCAAGTGAAATATTCTGGCTATATTGAAAAGGAAAGAAATAACGCTGATAAATTAACAAGATTAGAAGATGTTAAAATCCCAGAAAACTTCGATTATAACAAAATCAAATCTATGTCGATAGAAGCGAAACAAAAATTATCAACCATTAGACCTGTAACCATTTCACAAGCGTCAAGAATAAGCGGGGTTTCACCAAGCGACATTTCTGTATTATTAATTTATATGGGAAGATAATATGAGTTAGTAGCCTCAGTTTTCAATATTCAGATGAAAACATTCCGTCTACGTTCCACGTGAAACAATATTTAAAAACAATTAAATTAAAAGGTGTTCAGCCCTAACCGTGACTGAAAACTGAAAACCAAATAAAAATGAATAATGCAAATTCCAAACCTTTTTTAATAGTAAAAGACTATTCAGTTTCTGGAGAAACTTTCGAGTTGCTTCACGATGCCGATTTGGATATGTTGATTACACATCCGCAACCTTCTTTAGAAAAATTGCCAAGCTATTACGAAAGCAAGGATTATATTTCTCACACCGACGGAAACAAATCGCTTTTTGAAAAATTATATCAATTTGTAAAAAGTATTGCTTTAAAAAATAAATTGAAGTTAATTAATGAGCAATCGCCAAAAGGAAGAATTTTAGATATTGGAGCAGGTGTTGGCGATTTTTTATCCGTTTGTAAAAATGATGGTTGGCAAACTGTCGGAATTGAACCTAGCGAAAAAGCAAAAGCAATTGCTATTCAAAAAGGTGTTTCATTTGTAAATGATTTAGCTTCATTAGAAAATAATTCTTTCGACATAATTACCATGTGGCACGTTTTAGAACACGTTCCAAATCTCGAAGAATATATTTCAGAATTGAAACGATTAATAAAAGCTAACGGAACTATAATTATTGCTGTTCCTAATTTCAATTCTTTTGACGCAAATTATTATGGTAAATTTTGGGCAGCTTACGATGTACCAATCCATTTTTGGCATTTTTCAAAAACAGCTATTGCAAAATTATTTGCACCTCAAAAATTAAAATTGCAAAAAGTGCTTCCAATGAAATTTGACAGTTTTTATGTGAGCTTACTTTCTGAAAAATATAAAAATGGAAAAATGAATTACCTAAAAGCTTTTTGGATAGGATGGAAGTCCAATCGATACGGAAAACGTAATTCGGAGTATTCTTCACACATTTATATTCTAAAAAAAGAATAAAAAGCTAAATAAAACTAAATTTTAAACGATTTTAGGTTAAAACATCGCTTTTGTTGGCGCTTTTATAAAATCCTTTTAAATCGCTTTATATGAATTCACTTTCGATAAGATTTTAAAATCGATTAAATAAAAGCTATAACATTTTTTTATAGTTAACCAAAACAACTTTTTTTACTACTTTTGAACAAAATCATTTTATATAATTAAAAAATCACTTATGAAAAAAGCAATAGTAATTTTGGCATTAACGGCAACCATTTTTTCTTGTCAAAAAGCACCTGAAGCAAAAGAATATAAAACAGCTTATGTTGACACGATGGAATTGTTGAAAAATTATGACGAAGCTAAAGATATTGAAACTAAATATAAAGAAAAAGCTAAAATAATGGGAACCGATTTGCAAACCGAAATTGCAAAATTCCAACAAGAAGCTCAAAATTTTGAAGCAAATGCTCAAAAAAACGGACAGGCTTGGGCCCAGAAAAAAGGAGCCGAATTGCAACAAAAAGAACAACAATTAACCTATGCGCAACAAGCAATTCAAAGACAACTAGAAGAAGAAAGCGGTAAAGAAATGGATTCTTTAAAGTCAAATTTGAAGAAATTTATTAAAGAGTATGGCAAGAAAAACGGTTACACTTACATATATGGAACAGGTGAAGTAGCAACTGTTTTATACGCAGAAGACAAGCTTGATATCACTAAAGAAATGATTAAGTTGATAAACGAAAATTATAAAAACAAACCAAAAACTACTGAAAAAGAAGCCGTTAAAGCTGATTCTATAGAAGTTACAAAATAAAAAAAGTAAATTATTTTTACATAAAACCTTCACTTATTTAGTTGAAGGTTTTTTTATTTTTACACTTTAATTTAAATTTATATCTTTGACTTTTAAATATATAAGCCATGGAATTTATATCAGCCGAAGCAAAATACGTTTTGCAATTTATCAACCAAACCAATCGTTCTATTTTTCTAACCGGCAAAGCAGGAACTGGAAAAACTACACTTCTTAAAGAAATTATCCAAACCACATACAAAAATTGTGTCGTTGTTGCGCCAACAGGAATTGCAGCATTAAATGCTGGCGGCGTAACGATTCACTCAATGTTTCAATTGCCTTTTGGTGGTTTTATCCCAGATAATTCTTCGCCACAATTTAACGAAAGTTCTAAGTTTGAAAGTCGAGCAACGCTTCGTAGACATTTCAAAATGAGTAGTTTAAAACGTTCGGTTATACGAAACATGGAATTGCTTATTGTAGATGAAGTGAGTATGTTGCGCTCCGATTTGTTAGACGCAATGGACTTTATGTTGCAATCGGTTCGTAAAAACAACCACGCTTTTGGTGGTGTTCAAGTCCTTTTTATTGGTGATTTATTGCAACTTCCACCTGTAATTCGCGATGAAGAATGGCGAACATTGCGAAATTATTATAGAGGAAAATTCTTTTTTCATTCGCATGTTATCGAGCAAAATCCACCGCTATATATTGAATTATCTAAGATTTTCCGTCAAACCGATGAACGATTTATTTCGGTTTTGAATAATCTTCGAAATAATACAATTACTCAAAATGATATTCAAATTTTAAATGAGTTTGTAAAACCAAATTTTGATTTAAAAACCAACAAAGGTTATATAACATTAACAACGCATAATTCAAAAGCGGATGCTATAAATATTCAGTCACTACTTGATTTAGAAGGCGAATCAAAGGTTTATAAAGCCGAAATTACAGACGATTTTCCAGATAAAATATATCCAATTGAAGAATATTTGGAATTGAAAGTAGGAGCACAAATTATGTTTATAAAAAACGATTTGTCTTTCGAAAAAAAATTCTTCAACGGCAAAATGGGTTTTATTAAATCCATTTCTGAAAAAGAAATTTTAGTCCATTTTCCAGATGAAAACCGAACCATTGAAGTCGAAAAGTATGAATGGCAGAATATTAGGTATTATTTAAATGAAAATACCAAAGAAATTGAAGAAGAAGTTTTAGGAACTTTTGTGCATTATCCCATCAAATTGGCTTGGGCGATAACCGTTCATAAAAGTCAAGGATTAACGTTTGATAAAGCTGCGCTAGATGTTTCGCAAGTTTTTTTACCAGGACAAGCCTATGTTGCCTTGTCGCGTTTACGTTCGTTAAATGGTTTAATTTTACTTTCTCCGTTGCGAATGAATGGCATTTCTAACGATCAAGATGTGATGGAATACGCCAATAACAAAGCTACCGAAGAAGTCTTAGAAAACACCTTACAGCAAGACACCAAAAATTTTATTCATAACTATTTGATAAACAGTTTTGATTGGTCAGATTTGGCGCAAGAATGGCGAAACCATCAGTTTAGTTACAACGAAAAACCGGATGCATCAGAAAAATCAAAGCATGCTATTTGGGCAAAAAAATGTACCGAAGAAATTGATAAACTAATCGAACCTTCCAAAAAATTTATTTTACAATTGAATAAACTTTTTTCGCAAGACATTGACTTGAAGTATATTAATGAAAGAATTCAAGCGGCATTTAATTACTTTTTACAACCAATGGATAATTTGGTTTATGAGCTTTTATGGAAACTTGAAGAAGTCAAACGTATTAAAAAAGTAAAAACCTATTACGAAGAATTGTTGGTCTTAGAAGAACTTCAAATTAAAGCAGTTTTACGCTTGATGAAAGCCAAATTATTGATAGAAACAATAGTAAACGGCGAAACAATTTCTAAAGAAAAACTAACTTCAGATGAAATTAAATATTACAGAATCAATAAGTTAAAAGTAATTTCAGAAGAATTCAAAAAAGTAAATGTAACGCTTATAGAAGATGAAGTTGATTTAGATCGATACGAGAAAAAGAAAAAGACCAAAGAACCCAAAAAATCAACCTATAAAATCACACACGAATTATGGCTTGAAAATAAGTCGATTGAAGAAATTGCTATACTTAGAAAATTTTCTACTGAGACCATTTATGGTCATTTTACAAAACTTATTCAAGAAAAAACAATTTCTATTGATGCAATTTTGCCAGAAAGTGATTTAATAAATTTAGCAGCACTTTTTGAAGGCTACAATAATGAATCTTTAACGGAATTAAAAGAAAAATGTGGCGAAAAATACTCTTGGAGTACACTACGAATGTATAAAGCGAGTTTATGAGATTCCTCCGGAATGACAAACGTTG
Organism: Flavobacterium sp.; assembly: GCF_044377315.1. Classification (GTDB taxonomy): domain Bacteria; phylum Bacteroidota; class Bacteroidia; order Flavobacteriales; family Flavobacteriaceae; genus Flavobacterium. The sequence continues at coordinate 43,757 of NZ_JBILJG010000007.1, read as the reverse complement.
TGGTTAAAAATTCTTTATGAGTCTAGTTTGTCATGCTGGAAGCATCTCAAAACGTAATTAAAATTTCGAGAAATGATTGAATATACAGAAGGCATTTATAACTTTTATGTTTACATTTTAACAAATAAACACAAAACGGTTTTGTACACGGGTGTAACTAATGATTTAAAAAGAAGATTAATCGAACACAAAGAAAAATTAAATTCAAATAGTTTTACCGCTAAGTATAATGTTGAATTTTTAGTTTATTATGAGCATTTTGGATGGATTCAACTTGCAATAGCTCGAGAAAAAGAAATTAAAGATTTAAAAAGAGACAAAAAAGAAGCCTTAATAAAAGAATTTAATCCAGAAATGGAGTTTTTGAATAGTAGGTTTGTATAGTTTTTTGAGATTCCTCCGGAATGACAAACGTTGTGGTTAAAAATTCTTTATGAGTCTAGTTTGTCATGCTGGAAGCATCTCAAAGTAATGATTTTTCAGACCAAATGACAGGTTTCATTTTCTTGAAATTTTTGCATTTGCTTCACTAGTAGAATAGCCAATTTCACCAACATCAGAAGCCATCATAATTTCGTCCAAATGTACTTTATATTCCTGTACAGATAATGGTTTTCCTGATCTTGTATAAGCATAAACATCATTATCCAATAACTCTTCAATTTGTGACAACAATTTTGAGTTTCAAATATTCTGTGAACTATATTTTACGTTGGGTTTCTACACTCATAACGTTTTGAATTTGATTATAAAAATGATAATTATTTATGTAAAAAACAAAAACTTGTTTAGATGAAATCAACTCAACCAAAAAACAGCCAAAACAGCAGGAATAAAGTATATGGCGATATTTCTTGCGCCGTCATAATCTTTCGCTAGTCGTTGCCCAAAAAGCATTAGTAACAATGAAATACAGGAGAAAATTGCGCCATAAAAACCAAAAGTTCTTGAGGAATAAAACAACAACTGAAATATTCCCGCAACGCATAAGATTCCCGCAATTAACTCAACAACCAATAACAAAAATACACTTTGTGGAACAAAATTCTTGAGATAAGTTTTTTCAAAATGTGGTTTTAGCCAACTCATGTTATCGTTCCAATGAAAAACTTTGTCATGTGCTGACATTATAAATGTTATCGCCAAAAAAATCAAAACCAATATAGAAGCAGTATTGTTCATAGCATTATTTTTTATGAATTAAACGAGTTAATTTTATGGATAAATCGGTCAAGATAATCTTCGCATTTCCATTTCTTTCAATATGATACATCGCATCTGAAAGTTCTTTGAAAATGTCTTGAATATTGTTTCCATTAACAAAAGGCGCAAAATTTTCAAGTTTGAATTTATCAACTTTGGGTTCTAAATAAACCAATTTTGGCGTTTCGTAATTTAGTAACAACGCTTGTCTAAACATATTAATGCAAAAATCTAGGAATTTTTTCTGTGTTTCTCTACCTAAACCTGCAATTTGGTCGCTCCAATTAATTAAATCCTGAATAGCAGCTGCGTTTCCTTTTGCTCTAAAAGCAGCACGAACCCATTCAACAAACCATTTTTCAAAATGAGAATCTTCGCCATCATCACTAAGTAATTGCAAGGCTTTATTGAAATTTCCTTGTGCCTGATGTGCAATTTTAGTTGCCGTTTTTGGGTCGATATTGTATTTGATAATCAATCCTTCTTCAATTACTTTTTCTGGCAAAGCATTAAAATGAACTACTTGACAACGCGAACGGATGGTTTGAATAATGTCTTCTTCATTTTCTGAAATTAGAATAAAAACCGTTTTATCGGTTGGTTCTTCAAGTAATTTTAATAATTTGTTAGAAGCGGCAATATTCAGCTTTTCGGCCATCCAAATAATCATTATTTTATAACCGCCTTCATAAGATTTTAAGGCTAATGATTTCAAAATTTCTTGTGCATCATCAACCCTAATTTCACCTTGTTTGTTTTTTACATCCAATAACTGATACCAATCAAACAAACTTCCGTATGGATTTTCCTTTAGAAACTGTCTGAAATCGATAATAAAATCTATACTTTTTGGTTTTGATTTTACATCTTCAGTTGTAACGGTTGGAAATATAAAATGCAAGTCAGGATGCGAGTAATTCTCAAATTTCAAGTTACAAGCTTCATTTCCATTAGAATTTTCATTGTCTGAATTTTGACATAAAATATACTGCGAATAAGCTATTGCCATTGGTAATGTTCCACAACCTTCCGGACCAATAAACAGTTGTGCATGAGGAATTCTTCCTTGTGAAGCACTTTTTAGTAAGTGATTCTTATTGTAGTCGTGTCCTAATATTTCTGAAAATAGCATATAGCAAAGTTAATATAATAATTGAAATGACACCTAAATCATAATTAAAAATCTATTTTAAAATAAATCAATATTGTAGTATATAGATTATAAAATTGATAAAACAATGTATTTCATCGATTATTTTGTGTTTTTTAGCGATGATTTGATTTTGATATGTACTTTAGCAATTCCAAAACTAATTATTGATTTTATAAAAACTACTACTATGAAAACTAATTCTATAAACCCAGTTCAAGCTTTACTATCTTTAGTATTATTTTCTTCTTTTTCATTTGCTCAAACAGGCATTCCTTTTAAAATGAGATACCAATCTACTATAAAAGGCGACATGACTATTATTGCAAATGGTATAACCAATAGAGTTGATGCTAATGGAAGTGCCTTAACACCCTATAATAAAATTAAAAACGCATTGTTGAATGATGAACTTGAAATGAGTTATATCGACATTGATTCTGATGAAACAACTTTTTCTTCTAGTTCTGCAACTTTACAATTAGAAAATTCGCAAAACAAAAAAGTAGTTTATGCAGGTTTATATTGGTCTGCAACTTACAAGTTTAATCCAGGAGTTATAAAAGAAGAAGGAAAATTTGTAGCAATACCAAATAAAAGAGATGCAATCAAAAAAGTAAAAATAAAATTGCCAAATCAAGAAGAATACACGGATGTATTGGGCGAAATTATTTTTGATGGAAACAATTCTAAAGACTACAACCAAAACACACCTTATGCAGTTTATGCAGATGTAACTAGTTTAATGTCAAGTTTGGTTAATCCAAATGGTTCTTATACGGTTGCAAATGTAAGAGCAACTAACGGAATAATAGAGGGCGGAGTTGCTTCTGGATGGACATTATTTGTTGTGTATGAAGATGATCAAATGCCAGAAAAATTTGTGGCAAGTTATGATGGTTTTGCTAACATAAATGAAAATAATGCAAGCATAAAAGTTACTGGATTTAAAGCACTTCAACAAGGAAATGTTTCTGCAAAAGTTGCCTGTGCAGCTCTTGAAGGTGATGCAAATCTTAAAAATGATCAATTGTTATTTGCTGGAACTTCTTCAACGGGGTTGGTTGCTTTAGGAAACAAAACTAGAAGCGAAACAAATTTTTTTAATAGTTCAATCTCTAATGAAAATGGAGAAATGTCAAATAGAGTTCCAAATAGCAAAAACACACTAGGGTATGATTCATTTGTAATGGATATTCCTAATGCTGACAATGTAAATCTTGATAATAATGCAAGTGAAGTTACACTAAAATTTAACTCAACAGGAGACAGAACATATGTGTTTTTTACAGCTTTTAATGTGCAAGTTAGTGATTCAAATACAATGGTTGTTTGTGTTGAGCCTACACAAACAAATGATGTTAAAAATGAAACTGTTGCCGATGCTTATCAAACAAGCACGACGATTACAACAGTAACAGATAAACATGAAGTTACTTCTATTGATAAAAATGTTCAAATTCAAGCGCGAAGCATACCAAATCAAAAAAACGGTTATTATATAGTAGCTAATGTTTTTTCTGATCCTTATTTTGCAGAAGAATACATCAAAACATTGAAATCTCAAGGTTTTGAAGCAGATTGTTTTGTAAATCCAGAAAATAGTTTTAGATATGTTTATATTACCAAATCTGCCAATGAGCAAGATGCAGTTAGTCAATATTTGGCTTTAGCAGAAACAAAACAACAAGTTAAAACATGGGTTTTATCAGTAAACAACGAAGAAAGTTTTACTTCAAACTCGATGTTGGCATCAGAAGAATAGTTAGTTGGGATTTTTTATAAAAAGTCAGGTTTGAAAGTAGCTCTTTTAAACTTGGCTTTTGTCTTTTATTTAAAAAAACAAATTAGTTACCTTTGCGATTAACTACTTTAAAATATATTTATAATGAAAACCATTTCCGACTTCAATTTCAATTCCAAAAAAGCTTTAATTCGTGTAGATTTTAATGTTCCACTAGATGAAAATTTCAACGTTACTGACACTTCGAGAATTGTTGCTGCCAAACCAACAATAGACAAGATTTTAGCTGATGGCGGAAGCGTGATATTGATGTCACATTTAGGAAGACCTAAAGGGAAAGAAGATAAATATTCACTAAAACATATTTTAAAAACGGTTTCGGAAGTAATAGGAGTTGATGTAAAATTTGCCTCTGATTGTATTGGAGAAGTGGCTGAAACAGCGGCTAAAAATCTTCAACCTAAAGAAGTTTTAGTTTTAGAAAATCTAAGATATTATACCGAAGAAGAAGCAGGCAATGTTGATTTTGCTAAAAAACTAGCTTCACTTGGCGATATTTATGTAAATGACGCGTTCGGAACGGCACATCGTGCGCATGCTTCAACAGCTATTATTGCTCAATTTTTTCCTAACAGCAAATGTTTTGGATTGTTGATGGAAAAAGAAATTACAAGTTTAAATAAAGTTTTAAAAGATTCAGAAAAACCAGTAACAGCCGTTCTTGGCGGAAGCAAAGTTTCGACTAAAATAACCATTATTGAAAACATTTTAGACAAAGTTGACCATATGATTATTGGTGGCGGAATGACTTTTACATTCATAAAAGCGCTAGGAGGAAACGTTGGTGATTCTATTTGTGAGTTGGATAAGTTAGATTTAGCATTAGAAATTTTAAATAAAGCAAAACAAAAACACGTCCATATTCATATTCCAGTTGATGTTGTTGCTGCTAATTCTTTTTCTAATGATGCAAAAACTCAGATTGTAGATGTAAGCCATATTCCAGATGGATGGCAAGGATTAGATGCCGGTCCAAAATCTTTAGAAAATTTTAAAGAAGTGATTATGAATTCAAAAACTATTCTTTGGAATGGTCCATTAGGTGTTTTTGAAATGGAAAATTTTGCAAATGGAACAATCACTTTAGGCAAATATATTGCCGAGTCAACTGCAAACGGAGCTTTTTCTCTAGTTGGCGGCGGCGATTCGGTTTCGGCAGTAAAACAATTCGGGCTCGAAGACAAAGTTAGCTATGTTTCTACAGGTGGCGGCGCAATGCTCGAAATGCTTGAAGGAAGAATTTTGCCTGGAATCGCAGCAATTTTGGATTAATTTTTATAGCGAACAATTTTTAAGAAAAAATTACGTTTTATAATTATATAATTTTGAAGTAAGATTTGTATCTTTGCAGATTATATAAACGTTTGAAAACTAATAATTTGCGAAAACTTTTAAAAAAAGAGGTCTTTCGCAAACTTGTTGCATATAAAAAAATCAAGTTTTTTAATAGTCATTTTATGGCTTTTTCGGAAACAAAAACATACTAAATGAAACTAAAAAAAATCACATATTCACTACTAATACTTCTAACTGGAAGTGTTTTTGCTCAAGAAGATTCAACCATTCAATCAACAAAAATCACGTATTTAGATTCTATCAAAAAGACATTTGTTAAGTATGATATTGCTTCTAAAGTAGATAGTATGTGGGTTAAGGAGCTGAACAACAATGATTTGTACACCGATATTACCAGCGATATTGAAACAATAGACCTTAATCAAGATGTTGATTTTGAACTCCCTACAGGTTTATTAAAGGCAAGATTAGCCGAAATGGATGCTAAATCACCTTTCAATATTGAATACAATGCAGGTTTGGAAAATCTGATAAAATCGTTTTTAAAGAATCGAAGAAAATCTTTTGAACGATTGATGGGGTTGTCTGAATATTATTTTCCTCTTTTTGAAGATGCTTTTTCCAAGCAAAATATTCCTTTAGAAATCAAATATTTAGCGGTTGTTGAGTCTGCCTTAAATCCTAAAGCGGTTTCTAGAGTTGGTGCAACTGGTCTTTGGCAATTTATGTATCAAACAGGAAAAGAATACAAACTAAGTATCGATTCTTATGTTGACGAAAGAAGTGATCCATTAAAAGCTAGTGCCGCTGCCTCGCAATACATGACTAATATGTATAAAATTTTTGGCGATTGGGATTTGGTTTTAGCGGCTTATAATTCAGGTGCAGGAAATGTTTCTAAAGCTATTAGAAGATCAGGTGGACAAAAAAACTTTTGGAATATTAAAAAGTATTTACCTAAAGAAACACAAGGATATGTTCCAGCTTTTTTAGCAACTATGTACATTTATGAATACCATAAAGAACACGGAATTGTTCCAAGAAGAGCCGATGTAAAACATTTTGAAACCGATACTATTCAAATAAAACAACAATTATCGTTCAAACAAATTTCTGATTTATTAGACATTTCCGAAGCTCAATTGCAACTATTTAATCCTTCTTATAAATTAAAAGTTGTTCCTTATTACAAAGATAAAGCTCATTATTTAAGATTACCAATTGATAAAATTGCTGTTTTTACGGCTAATGAAGATAAAATTTATGCTTATGTTCAACATGAACTAAGTAAAAGAGAAAAACCTTTTACCAAAATTCAAACAGCTATTGCCGATTCTGATATAGAATCTGAAATGAGTTTTAAAAATGTTCAAAAAACTAAATTCCACAAGGTTAGACGAGGTGAAAGTTTGAGTGAAATTGCAAGTCGATATGACGTTTCAATGTCCCAAATAAAAAAATGGAATCATTTGAGAGGCAACAGCGTTTCAAGAGGAAGAAGTCTTAAAATTATTTCTTATGACCGTGTAGCTTTACGATCAAAAAAATTGCCTGAAACTAAAAATACTGATCAAGCTACAATAGAAGCGGTTGCTGAAATTCAACATCCTAAAAATGAAGAGGTTGAAAATTCAAGAGAACCCGCTAATTTTAAATGGGAAAAAGTATATGTAAACAAAGATGTTACTAAAATTCATAAAATTAAAAGAGGTGAAAACCTTGGTAAAATTGCTGACAATTACAATGTTACGGTTGCAGAGTTAAAAAAATGGAATAAGTTAAGAAGTAATACTGCGCTTGCCGGTAGAACACTTAAAATTGTTGTAATCGAAAGAGTGGCAACAAGAGTAAAAAAACCAATCAACAATTCTAATGATGAGCAAGAAGTTATTGCTACAAATACAATTAAAAAGGATGTTTCTACAAACGATACAACTTCATCTGCTAGTTTCGAAAATGTAGTTGAAAAACCTGTGAAAGCAGCAAAAGCTTTCAAGTATGAAAAAGTGATCACTTTTAAAGATGTAACTAAAAATTACAAAGTCAGAAAAGGTGATAACCTAGGTGAAATTTCAGCAAAATTTAATGTTTCTGTTGCCGATATAAAAAAATGGAACAAACTTAGAAGCACTAACGTGGTAGTTGGAAAAGAATTGAAAATAATTACTAATGAAAAAGTAGTTACAACTGTTAAAAAACCAATCAAAAACGATAGAATTGATGAGTTAGAAAAAGATACTAATTATTATACAGTTCAAAAAGGTGATAACTTATCTACAATAGCAAAAAGAAACAATGTAACGGTTGAAGAATTAAGAGAATGGAATCATTTAGATGACAATACTGTACAATTAGAAACTAAACTAAAAGTTGCTGATATTGCTCATAATAATGAAGATTCTGACGAAGAAACAACAACTAAAAGCGAAGTTAGAAATGTTGAGTACACTGTTCAAAGAGGTGACTTTTTAGGAAGTATTGCCAAAAAACATGGTGTTGCAATCTCCGATTTGAAAGAATGGAACAACATAAGTGATAATACAGTTGTTGCTGGCGAAAAATTGGTTGTTGGTAAAAAACTAATTTTAGATAAAAACCAGAAAAATGTTGTTGCCGAAAAACAAACAAAAAACAATAAAGCAACAGCTCAAAAAGAACAAGTTTATCATGTAAAAAGAGGCGATTCACTTTTTAGTATTGCCAAAAAATATCCTGGAATATCCGTTTCAGATTTAAAAAAATGGAATGGCATTCGCGGAAATGACTTAAAACCAGGAATGAAATTGAAAATTACCGGATAATTTGAAAATAGTAACTAAATTTAGGGCTTTATTCATTAGTAAATTAAAAATGAAGAAAGCCCTTTTTTTTATCGTCTTTTTTTTAGTTTTTTTATCTTCTTGTGATAAAAAAAGTAAACTTCCATCAACTTCTGGAAAAATAAATACTATTTCGGTAATTATTGATGATAAATTATGGGATGGCGAAATTGGCGATAGTATCCGAAACAAGTTTGCCGCCCCTGTTATTGGTTTGCCTCAAGAAGAACCATTATTCAATATCAATCAATATCCCGTTAAACTTCTAGAAGGATTTATGAATAATTGTCGCAATATAATTGTGATAAAAAAAGAAGCCAAAAATCAGTTTGTTATCAAAGAAAACGAATTTGCCAAACCTCAAATTGTCTATTATGTTTCAGGTAAAAATTCGATTGCTATTTTAGATTTAATCGAGAAAAATGCAACTGAGATTATTTCTAAAATCAGAAAATCAGAAATTCAAGAAAACCAGCGTATAATTGACACTTTGTTATTTGATTTTAGCAAACTTGAAAAACATTTTAATATCAATTTAAAAATTCCAAAAGAGTTCAAATATGCTTCTAAAAAAGACAAATTTGTTTGGTTAAAAAAAGAAATTACCAGCGGAAACACAAGTTTATTAATTTACCAATTGCCATTGTCGGTCATCGAAACTAAACCCAATGTTATTGATGACATTATAAAAATTAGAGATTCAATAGGAAATTTATATATCCATGGAACTTCTCGAAGAACTAAAATGATTACCGAAGCAGCTTATGCACCTTATCTTTCTTACACGGTTTTAGACAAACGTTATGCATATGAAACCAAAGGAACATGGGAAATGGAAAATGATTTTATGTCAGGACCATTTATTAATTATAGCATTGTCGATAAACCCAACAAACGTATTTTAGTGGTTGAAGGATTTTGTTATGCGCCATCAAAAGAAAAACGAGATTTGATGTTTGAACTCGAAGCAATTATCAAAACAATCAAGTTTATTAAATTTTCTAACACAATATCTAAAAAACAATATAAAAAATGAATCCAAAATGGAAAATAAAGTCATTTGAAGCACTTTCTGTTGTTGAACTATATTCTCTGTTGCAATTGCGCTCAGAAGTGTTTGTAGTCGAACAAAATTGCGTTTATCAAGATATTGATGGTAAAGACGTAAAAGCGCTTCATTTGTTTGGAGAATATGAAGGCGAAATTGTGGCTTATGCAAGACTTTTTAAACCCAAAGATTATTTCGAAAATGCCTCAATAGGTAGAGTGGTAGTTTCTCAAAAGTGCCGCGACAAAAAATGGGGTTATGACTTAATGATACAAGCCATAAAAGCAATTCATGAGCATTATAACGAAACTAAAATTACTATTTCGGCACAATTATACCTTCAAAAATTCTACGAAAGCTTAGGATTTGTAAAAACTAGCGAGGTCTATTTAGAAGATGATATTGAGCATATTGAGATGAAAAAAGAAGCCTAACTCTTTGTAATCACCAACTCAACGCGTCTATCATATTCTGGGCCTTTACCTAGCGGAACAGTGTTGCCATAACCTTTGAAAGTCATTCTCTTTTTGTCAATTTTCTTAAAAGCTAAATATTTATAAACCGCTTCCGAACGATTTATAGAAAGTTGCCTTTTTTTGGTATCTCTATCTATCGCTTCTTTTTGATAAGCCGGCACACAACATACATGACCTTGTATTTCGAATTGTAGCGTCTTATATTTTAGCAACAATTTTGCAATTTTGTCTAATTCAGTTTTTGCTTTTAGTGTTAGTTTGCTACTACCTCTATCAAACAAAAGATTTTCGAGATAAATGTGATCGCCAATCACGTGTTTTTTCTGAATGGTTTTATAATAACCTGGTATTTCAATTTTTGGTAATGGTTTTAAGTTCAAAACAACATCAACACGACGATTTTTAGAACGTTTTTCAGGTAAATTTTCAACAATATCATCATCAATAAGAATTCGCCCTTTTCCTTCAATGGTAACGATAATTTTATTGGTAATTCCGTTTTCAAGTAGCTTTTGCTGAATCGTATTGGCTCTATTGGATGAAAGTTTATAATTGTAAGCCTCTTTTCCAATATCATCTGTGTAACCATATATCTGAATAGCTTCTATTCTGGTTGAATCGGTTTTTTTGATAAAATCTACAACCGTTTTTGTTTGAACTTCGTCAAGATTATATTTGTCAAATTCAAAATAGACTGATTGTACAACTTCTTCTTGTGCAAAGAGAATTCCGCTAAATAAAAGCGATAAAATCTTTAATGATTTAGTAATCATAACTTTAATATTTTAGCATACTCAGAAGGATTATTTAAAATTTCTAAGGCTTTTTTAATTTCCGAATTATTTTGAGTGTAATATTGGTATAAACCTTCTTTATACTGGTATCGTTTAATTATTTCCTCCAAAATTAATTTTTTTATTTCTTTCTGATTAATATTTAGCTGACTTTCTTCACTTTTTTTAACAGCAGCTACTAATTGTTCGTATTCAACCGTAATTGAAGCATCAATTTTTTCTTTTTTGGCAGCTTCTAATGTTTTTTTTAATGAAATCTCTGTTTGTGTTTCAAATGAAATTTTTTCTTTTTTCAAAAATGCTTTAAAATCAGCGAAATCACTATCAGTAATATTTGGAATTTTGTTTCCTAAAGTTGGATTTTTATAGTAATATGTTGTAACATAATTAAATATAGCTTCTTTCTTGTTCAAAGCATCTACAATTGGGCTGGTTTTAGTTTCTTCCATCTCAATATCTGGCTGAACACCACCTCCATCATAAACAGTTCTTCCTTTTCTGGTTTTAAAAGCATTGTATTTGGAAGCATCTGTTTTAATTGCTTTTCCTTCAGCATCTTTATGTGTATAATCTAACGCTTGAATACATCTTCCTGATGGCGTGTAATATCTCGAAATAGTAACTTTTACTTGTGTTCCATAAGTCAATTCAACTGGTCGCTGAACTAAACCTTTTCCAAAACTACGACTTCCAATTACAACCGCTCTATCTAAATCTTGTAGAGCTCCCGAAACAATTTCCGATGCAGAAGCACTTCGACCATTGATTAAAATTACCAATGGAATGCTTAAATCAAAAGGTTCTTTGGAAGTTTTGTATGTGTTTGTGTGTTTTTCGCTTTTTGATTTTGTAGTAACAATCACTTCGTTTTTTGGCACAAACAGATTGCAAACATTGATAGCTTCTGTCAATAATCCACCTGGATTTCCTCTTAAATCTAAAATGATTTTTTGGGCACCATCTGCTTTAAGTTTTTCAAGAGCTGATTTGGTTTCACTAGTTGTTTTTTTGTTAAAAGCCGTTAGAACAATATAACCTGTTTTATCATCAACTTTTCCATAAAAAGGAACGGCATTTATATCAACTTCATCTCTTGTAATTTGGGTTGTGTATTCTTTACCTTGTCTTATGTATTTAACTTCTATTTTGGTGTTTTTTGCACCTTTTAAAAGTTGTGAAGCATCGTCTTTAAAGTCGCTAATCATCACATCGCCAATTTGAATGATTTCATCTCCAGCTTTAAGTCCGGCTTTGTCGGCAGGCATGTCTTTGTAGGCTTCTTTTACAATAAGTTTGGTTTCAACTCGAGTAATCATTGCACCAATTCCGGTGTATTCTCCAGTATTGTTTATTTTAAATTTTACAACATCAGCTTCGTTGAAAAAGTTGGTATAAGGATCCAAATCGGCAAGCATACTCTTGATTGCTTTATCCATCAAATCACCTGGATTTATTTCATCTACATAGTTTTTGTCTAATTCTTTAAAAACCATTGTGAATATTTCTATTTGCTTGGCAACTTCAAAGAAATTTTCTTTAAAACTAACTCCAACAAACAAAAAACCAGTAGCTATTGCTGGCAAAACATATCTTTTTTTGAACTTTAAACTCATTTCGGTTTGATAAATAATTAACTAAATTACAAATATAATTGCAAAAACTATACCTTAAAACATAACTCTAACTATTTGCCTTGTTTATTTCGGCAATAAACTTAGTAAAAAGTTGAACCGTTTTTTCATTGATTTCTTGGTAAGAAAGACGGTCTTTGGTTTGGTAAAAAAACATGATGGCGTAGTTTTCGTCTAAATTTTCAATAAGCAAATGCTTGTTCAATCGGTAACATTCGCGCAAAACTCGCTTGAAATAATTTCGGTCAACCGCATTTTTGAAATACTTTTTAGAAACCGAAACGCCCAATTTTAGTTTCTCTTTTTCTTCTAAAATATTTTTTACATAAACCAATCGTAAAGGATATTTAGATACCGATTTTCCATCAGAAAAAAGCAAGTCAATGGTTTTTTGACTTTTCAGTTTTTCGGTTTTTGGGTAGGTAAAGTTCATTTGCGATTAGAGTATTATTTGCAAAGATAAAGTTAAATGTACTTTCAATAGGTTTTAAATCATCTATTTTTGATGTTATTCTAATTTTCTTACAATGAAACATTTTATAAAAATAATTGGTGTTGTAATAGCTTTTTCATTTCAATTTGCAACAGCGCAAAGAATAAATGTTAATGATAAGGCACCAACTTTTACTGCTATCGATGTTAGCGGAACTAAAATTGATTTAGAAAAATACAAAGGCAAAAAAGTGTTTCTAGCTTTTTTTAGATACGCAAGTTGTCCTGTTTGTAATTTTAGAATGCATGACATTTTAGAAAATTATGACCAAATAAAAGCAAGTGGTTATGAGATAATAGCTGTATATGAATCGACAAATGAAACACTTAATAAATTTTTGAAAGATGAAAATGTTCCGTTTCCAATTATTGGAGATTCTGAATTGGTTTTGTATAAAAAATACCGTGTTGAAAAATCTTTTTGGCGAACAATAAGTTCTATTTTTGATAAAAAAGTAACTAGCAACAAAACCAAAGGAAAAGAACTATTTAAAGGCAAAAAACTAAAAAAAGATGGAAACTTAACTAGAATTCCAGCCGATTTTTTGATAGATGAAAGCGGAATAATCACAACCGCATATTACGGAACAGATATTGGCGATCACTTACCTTTTGAGCAAATTATAAAGTAAATTAGTTGTTTTCAAAAACGTTATTTTCTTTTTTCATATCTGCCATTAAACCACTTTCGTCGATAGTAATTTTCTTGATGTTATTTTTGTTTTTATTGATATAAAAAATTAATACTTATTGACATTATCTAACCAGGATATTTTTAATTATAATCTTGCAAATTCAATCAATGGAACATAGTTTGAATTGTCCGCTACTTTTAATGCTTTAATATACTTTTCACGATTTTCGTTAGCTTTAATCAAATTACTACTTCCCCAACTAAAATAGTTTTCATTGAATAATTTTGTAATAATTAAATCAGCCATTAATCTTGAATGTCTTCCGTTTCCATTTGGAAAACAATGAATACAAACAATTCTATGTTTAAATCGAATTGCTATTTCTTCATTGGAATAGGTTTTATTATTATACCAATATAAAGCATCATCTAACAATTGTTTTAGTTCTGTAGTTATTAAATAATATTTTACACCAATATTTTTTTCAGATTTTCTATAATTTCCTGCCCATTTCCAAACATCATTATACATTTTTTTATGCAAATTAGTTATGAACTTTTCAGAAAATAATTCTTCGGGTTTAACCTTTAAACGAATAGTCCATTCGATAGCTTTCTCAATATTTAATTGCTCAAATTCGTCTAATTCTCCACGTGTAGAAATAGAGGGAATTTTTAACCCCTCTATTTCCTCTTCACTTAATGCCGTTTGTCCTGTTATATATTCTATAGTTAATCCCATAAATACTTTGGCATCTCATATTTTATTTCTTCGGTCTTTTGTTTAATTGCTTTTTCAATTCTTTCTTTAGAATTTTGTTGGTCTTCCAAAGTCATAGTTACGTGAGTTCGACCAACAATTTGCTTTGCAATTTCTTGAGCACGCAATTCAATCATTTCTTCAATTGAGCCTTTGTTTGGAACAAACCCATAAACAAACCGCATGTCTAAAGCCAAAGCAATCTCTTTTAAGGCGTTTATCGTAATTGTTCCGTTTGCCTCTCTTTTTTCCATTTCAGCGATTCCTTGCGGACTAACATTTAATCTATTTCCCAATTGCTGTAATGACATTTTTATAACTGTCCTTATCGATTTAACCCAACCAACAGAAGGTAAAACAACTTCTGCTACTACCTTAAAACAAGAAAGTTTTGCGTCTAATTGTTCAATCAGCAATAATCTTTTACTATTTTTCATAAAAAACATATTTTTGAAATTAGCATCAAATATAAACATATATGTTTAATAAAATTATTTTTTAAATATATATGCGTAAAAACTGTATTTTATATCAACATATAGCTTTAAAATATAGTAAAAAAATCAAGTAATAGATTTAAAAAATGAGCCAGGAACAGACTGTAAATTGAAGTAAGTCTATTTGTTTTCAAAAACGTTATTTTCTTTTTTCACATCTGCCATTAAATCACTTTCGTCGATAGTAATTTTCTTGATGTTATTTTTGTTTTTATTAATTTCAAAAAAATAATTTGGATTTCCCCAAGCCCAATCTTTTAAGGTTGTTCTTTTGATTTCAGGTGTTGGATTTTCTTTTTCAAAACTCATCATTCTCAACGGAATATAGAAGGTTTCTTTTGTGCCATCAGTATATTCAACCAAAACATCTATTGGCATTGGCATTCTTCCTATTCTTTCTAACGAAACATCTGTTTTCTGAACGCCATCTGTTGCGTTTTCTACTTTTTTAATGCCGTAATCTATGGTGTTAGTGGTTTGTGTCCAATCTACCAAATACCAATCTAGATTTGCGCCAGAAACGCGCTCAGCAGTCCGTTTAATGTCATTTGGTGTTGGATGTTTAAATTTGAATTCGTTGTAAAAACGTTTGATTGTTTTTTCAAGATTTTTGCGCCCAATTAAATATTCTAATTGTGTCAAAAACAATTCGCCTTTAATATAAGAAGCAACGCTATAGCTTTTATTTTCGTCATACCTATCGGCATGAGTTGTAAGTGGTTGTTCTTTTCCAGATTCAACTAATTTAGTATATGCTTCATATGAACCAAAAATTGGATTTTTTTCTTTCTTATCCGATAATTCATAAAGTGCTGTGTCTTCAATAAATGTAGTAAAACCTTCGTCCATCCAACCGTGTTTACTTTCGTTACTTGCAAGAACGTGTTGGAACCAAGAATGTCCCATTTCGTGAGCTATTACGCCAATTAATCCTTCGTATGAACCGTTGCCTAATATTAATGTACACATTGCATATTCCATTCCACCATCACCACCTTGAATAATAGAATATTGTTCATAAGGATATTTACCTACAAAAGAGTTGTAAAATTTCATTAAATCAACAGTTTTTTGTTGTGCTGTTTTCCAATTTTCGATGATGATTGGATTATTTTTATAAAGAAAATGAAGTGTTGTTCCAAAATCTGTTTTAACAACATCATGAACATAATCTTTATCTGCAGCCCAAGTAAAATCGTGAACCATTGGCGCTTTGAAATGCCAAGTTAATGTTTTTTGCTTTTTAGGAATGACAACTTTTATGTCTTCTTTTTGATAATTATATCCAATTTCATTAGGGTTTTGAAGATAACCTGTTCCACCTAAAATATAATTTTTGTCTATAGTAATTTTTACATCAAAGTTTCCCCAAACACCATGAAATTCTCTAGAAACATAAGCATCTGCATGCCAACCTTCAAAATCAAATTCTGCTATTTTTGGATACCATTGACTCATGGATAAAGCAACTTCTTCTTTGTTATTTCTCCCTGAACGACGTATTTGAACTGGAACTTGTCCTTCAAAATCTAAAGTGAACAAAGTAGATTTTCCAGGTAAAAGAGGTTGATTTAAATTTACTTCAAGAATGGTTTCTATTTCTTTTGAAGTGGCAGCAATCCCATCTTGCTTAAAATTTGAAACATGTAAATAACCAATTTCGTTAGGTTTTAAATTAGCAATTCTACTTTGTTTTTCTTTAGCATCTTTTTTCAACTTGGTAAACATTCTTACATCAGGGTCTTTAATAGATTGTAATCGCATATCCATTTCGCTTCCCGGTTGAAAGGCATTGTTGAATAAATGATAGAAAACGCGGCGTAATGTATCGTTTGAATTATTTGTGTAAACAAGTTCTTGTTTTCCTTTGTATTGATAAGTTTTTACATCCATCTCTACTTCCATTTTATAGTCAACTTTCTGTTGCCAGTAAGAACTTTTTTGAGAAAAGCCAATAGTTGTTATACTAAAAAGTGTAATCGATAAAAAAAGCTTTTTTTTCATTTTTATATAAAAAAGAAAGCCACGAATTCACAAATGAAAAATTCGGGAATTCGCGACTTAAATTGATCCTATGAATTATTTTTTTGACATTTTTTCAGCCATCAATAATGCGTTGTATGCATTTACTATTTTACCCGAAGTACACGTGTTAGAAAACAGCATTGATTCTTTAGCCTCGCCTACGCTAACAGAACTGTTTATTGGAGTTCCTGAATCCATTATGATTTTTTTAACTTGTGATGCGGTCAAATTTGGATAAAAAGAACGAACCAAAGCAGCTACACCCGCAGCATTAGGAGATGCCATTGATGTTCCCTGAAGGTATTTGTATTGATTGTTGGGAATGGTCGCATAAATTTCATTACCAGGCGAGAATATATCCACATTCATTTTTCCAAAGTTTGAAAAAGAGGCTATCATATTAGTGCCGTATTCTTTGTTTAAAGCTCCAATTGATAGGAAATTGTCTGCAATTTCTTTGCCATCAACTTCATCTGATGGAAAGTTAGGTTCTTTATCAATATTTTTAGCATCATTGCCGGCTGCATGAACAATTAGAACATCTTTACTAGCTGCATATTTTATGGCGTCCCATACCCATTCTTTTTGAGGAGAATAATCTTTTCCAAAACTTCCATTGATAACTTTAGCACCATTATCTACTGCATAACGAATAGCCAATGCAATATCTTTATCATATTCATCACCATTTGGCACGGCACGAACCGCCATAATCTCAATATTGTTTGCGACAACACCATCGCCACCTTTACTATTTCCTTTTAGTTGAGCAATGATTCCAGCAACGTGAGTTCCGTGAAGAGCATCATCTATATTGGGACCTTTTACATTACCGTTACCGTAATTTTTGTCATTGATATCATTAGGATTATCGCCAACTAATTTTCTTCCATCATGGTTTACATTCAAATTGAAGTTTAATTGCTTATATACATACTCGATATACTCTTTTATTTCATCTTGAAAACCTTCTCCAGCTTGAGTTGCAACGCTTGTCATAATAGCTTTACTTTTTAACAAATCTGCATCGGTTGTTGTTATTGCTTTTAAGTCGGCAATTGTGTATTTGTCTTTTTTAAGATAAGTTCTAATGTCTTTATCAGCCTTAGCAAGCATATCAACAGTTGGTTTTTGCTGATTCATTTCAGCTAATTTTGCCTCTAATTCCGCTTTTGCTTCTGAATAAAGGGGAGTGTTCGGACCACTTTTAACAATTCTTGTTAGCTCTAAATTTTCATCATTAGATTCTCCTAAAAAATTCCAACCATTAATATCATCAACATAGCCGTTGTTATCGTCATCTTTTTTATTTCCAGCGATTTCTTTTGGGTTTTTCCAGATTCTTCCTTTTAAATCTTCGTGATCAATATCAATACCAGAATCTATAACACCAACGATAACTTTAGTTCCTTTTTTCCCTTTTAAAAGTTCTTTGTAAGCTTTATCAACACTCATTCCTGGAATGGTGTCTTTTACTAAGTCTAAGTGACTCCAGCGTTTTAAATCTTCTTCTTTAACAGGAGTTGTTTTTAAATAAGTTTTGTCAATATTAGCAGGATTTGTTCCAACCATTGGTGCCAAAGCTGGAGAACAACCAGAAAGAATTAGTGCTGCAAAAGCAGAAACATAAATAGGATTTGTAAATTTCATTTTTGTAAATTTTATATAAAATTGGTCTAAAAGTATTTTTTTTGTTACAAATAATAGGCAGATTAACACTATTTTAAGATTTCTTCACATTTAAAAACGTTTTTCATTCGAACACCTTTTTCTGTTTTCTCTACAGTGATGATTTCGTTATGTGCATCATGTTCAAGAAATAAATAAAAATTATTTTCGGCACAATTTTCTAAAAACTTAGATTTCTCGGGCATTGTTAAAAGTGGTCGAGTATCATAACCCATAACATAAGGCAAAGGTAAATGACCTGCTGTTGGAATTAAATCGGCACAAAAAACAATTGTTTTATCTTCATATTGAATGTGTGGAATCATCATTTTTTCAGTATGTCCGTCAACGTAAAAAACATCAAATCCTAATTCGCAAATTCCAAAATCAGAATCGGGTCTTTTTATGAAATTTAACTGTCCGCTTTCTTGCATTGGTAAGATGTTTTCTAAAAGAAAAGAAGCTTTTTCTCTTTCATTTGGGTTGGTCGCCCATTCCCAATGGTTTTCATTGGTCCAAAATTTAGCGTTTTTGAATGCTATTTCGTAACCAGTTTTATCTTTATTCCAATTGACACTTCCACCGCAATGGTCAAAATGCAGATGCGACATAAAAACATCGGTCACTTCATCACGATGAAAACCATATTTAGCCAATGATTTATCTATAGAATGACTTCCCCAAAGCGAATAATAACTAAAAAATTTATCAGATTGTTTGTTGCCCATTCCGGTATCAATCAGAATTAAACGATTTCCATCTTCAATTAAAAGACAACGAGCTGCAATGTCAATAAGATTGTTTTCGTCTGCCGGATTGGTTTTATTCCAGATAGTTTTTGGTACAACGCCAAACATGGCGCCACCATCAAGTTTGAAATTTCCAGCTTCTATAGGGTAAAGTTTCATGACTTTTATTTTTAAAAAACGTTGCAATTTACTAAATAGGTTGGTTTGAATAACGTTAAAATCAATTTTTTCTATATAGTCATTCGTTATAAAAATGTTATCACTTGTTGAAAAAATAGATAATTGTAGTAACTTTGTGCTTTATTTAGACAAAATCAAAATAAGCTATGATTAAAGTTTCAGATGATGCAAGTAAAAAAATCGTTGCAATGATGCATGAAGACGGTTTTGATGCTGCTAAAGATTACGTTCGAGTAGGCGTAAAAAGTGGTGGTTGTTCGGGTTTGTCATATGAATTAAAATTTGACAAAGAATTAGGCGAAAACGACAAAGTTTTTGAAGATAATAATGTAAAAATAGCCGTTGAGAAAAAATCATTCTTGTATTTAGCAGGAACGATTTTAGAATTTTCTGGTGGCTTGAACGGAAAAGGATTTGTATTTAATAATCCTAATGCAAGTAGAACTTGTGGTTGCGGCGAATCATTTTCGTTATAAAAAAATATGGCAAAATATACTGAAGACGACTTAAAAGTCGAATTAGAAAATAAAGAATACGAATACGGATTCTATACCGAATTAGATTCGGAAACTTTCCCAATTGGGTTAAACGAAGATATTGTTCGTGCCATTTCTAAAAAGAAAGAGGAACCACAATGGATGACTGATTGGCGTATTGAAGCGTTTCGTGCATGGCAAGAAATGGCAGAACCAGAATGGGCGAATGTGCATTATGAAAAACCCGATTTTCAAGCAATTTCATACTATTCAGCACCCAAAAAAGCTGATCCGAATAAAACACTTGACGATGTTGACCCTGAGCTTTTGGCAATGTACAAAAAGTTGGGGATTTCAGTAGATGAGCAAAAAATGATGAACAATGTCGCTATGGATATTGTGGTTGATTCGGTTTCGGTAGCAACCACTTTCAAGAAAACATTGGCTGAAAAAGGTATTATTTTCATGAGTATTTCTGAAGCAATTCGTGAATATCCAGAACTAGTTCAGAAGTATTTAGGAACTGTTGTTCCACAAAGAGATAATTTTTATGCTGCTTTAAATTCGGCAGTTTTCTCAGATGGAAGTTTTTGTTATATTCCAAAAGGCGTTCGTTGTCCAATGGAATTGTCAACCTATTTCCGAATCAATCAAGCTGGAACAGGTCAATTTGAAAGAACACTTCTTATTGCTGACGAAGGCAGTTATGTTTCTTACTTAGAAGGTTGTACTGCTCCAAGTCGTGATGAAAACCAATTGCACGCTGCTGTTGTAGAATTAATTGCACTAGATGATGCTGAAATTAAATATTCAACAGTTCAAAACTGGTATCCCGGAAATAAAGAAGGAAAAGGCGGTGTTTTTAACTTCGTAACCAAAAGAGGAATTTGTGAAAAAAACGCAAAAATATCTTGGACGCAAGTAGAAACAGGTTCTGCCGTTACTTGGAAATATCCATCGGTGGTTTTAAAAGGAGATAATTCAATTGGTGAATTTTATTCCATTGCCGTAACCAATAATTTCCAGCAAGCCGATACCGGAACTAAAATGGTGCATTTAGGAAAAAACACTAAATCAACTATTATTTCTAAAGGAATTTCGGCAGGAAAATCGCAAAACAGTTATAGAGGTTTAGTTAGAATTAGTGCAAATGCAGACAATGCTAGAAACTTTTCACAATGCGATTCCCTTTTAATGGGAAATAATTGTGGCGCGCATACTTTTCCGTACATCGAAAGTAAAAATTCAAGTGCAAAAATCGAACACGAAGCAACAACTTCTAAAATCGGTGAAGACCAAGTTTTCTATTGCAATCAAAGAGGAATTCCAACTGAAAAGGCTATTGCGTTAATCGTAAACGGTTTCAGTAAAGAGGTTTTAAATAAATTACCAATGGAATTTGCTGTAGAAGCACAAAAATTATTGGAAATTTCGTTAGAAGGTTCAGTAGGATAGTTTTGTTTCAGGTTTCAAGTTATACCTGAACTTAAAAACAATTAGAATATAATTTAAAATTAATTTAATATAAACGTTTCAAGAACAACATTTTATAAACTTGAAACTTTAAACCTGAAACTAAAAGATGTTACAGATAAAAAACTTACACGCTTCAGTAGAAGACAAAGAGATATTAAAAGGAATTAATCTTGAGATAAAAGCAGGAGAAGTTCATGCGATTATGGGACCAAATGGTTCTGGTAAAAGTACACTTTCAGCAGTAATTGCTGGGAATGAAAATTACGAGGTAACCGATGGGACAGTTGAATTAAATGGTGAAGATTTAGCAGAATTAGCACCTGAAGAAAGAGCACATAAAGGTGTTTTCTTATCGTTTCAATATCCAGTAGAAATTCCAGGAGTTTCTGTTACAAATTTTATCAAAACGGCTATCAACGAGAAGAGAAAAGCTAACGGACAAGAAGAAATGCCAGCCAACGAAATGTTAAAGTTAATTCGTGAGAAATCTGAATTATTGGAAATGGATAGAAAATTCTTGTCACGTTCATTAAACGAAGGTTTTTCGGGTGGAGAGAAAAAGCGTAATGAAATTTTCCAAATGGCAATGTTAGAACCAAAAATAGCCATTCTAGACGAAACCGATTCAGGTCTTGATATTGATGCACTTCGTATAGTTGCTAATGGAGTAAATAAATTGAAAAACGAAAATAACGCTGTGTTAGTTATCACGCACTACCAACGTTTGTTAGATTATATCATTCCGGATTTCGTTCACGTTTTGATGGATGGAAAAATCGTAAAATCAGGCGGAAAAGAATTGGCTTACGAGCTTGAGGAAAAAGGATACGATTGGATAAAGTCAGAACTTGTTTAAAGATTTGTTTCAAGTTTAAGGTTTCAATTTGCGCTACACAGAAACTGAAACTAAAATAACTTGAAACCTGAAACTATAAATTATGGCGACAATAGCAAAGTTTGAAGATTTAGAAATTTGGCAAGAAGCAAGAAAACTCGCAAAAGAAATTTATTTAATTTCAAAAGATACGGATTTAAAAACTGATTATAGATTTAAAGATCAAATTAAAGCATCTTCAGGTTCTGTTATGGATAAATTGCAGAAGGATTTGAAAGAGATGGAAATATTGAGTTTCGTCAATTTCTCTCAATTGCAAAAGGTTCGGCAGGAGAATCAAGATCACAAATTTATAGACTTTTCGATTACGAATATATTTTAGAAGAACAGTTTTTGGATTTGAAAAATAAGTATGAAAATTTAAGCGGAAAGATTAAAAACTTTATCACTTATCAAAATAAAAAAGACTTCAAGGGGAACAAATTCCAATAACTTGAAACTTTAAACAAAAAAACCCTGAAACAAAAACAGGAAAAAAATGGATTTAAAAGAAAAATTAGTATCGTCTTTCATGGCTTTCGAAGAGCAAATTGACGTTCAATCAGAACTTCACGACTTGCGAACTTCGGCTATCAAAAACTTTGAAAATAAAGGTTTCCCAACCAAAAAAGAGGAAGCATGGAAATATACTTCGTTGAACGCCGTCTTAAAAAATGACTTCACCGTTTTTCCAAAACACGAAAATGCGATTGAATTTGCTGAGGTTAAAAAGTACTTTTTGCACGAAATCGACACCTATAAAGTGATATTTGTTGACGGAAAATTTACGTCGTTTTTATCATCAACAACTCACGATGGATTGGATGTTTGCTTAATGTCATCGGCATTGACAAAACCAAAATACAAATTGGTTATCGATGAGTATTTCAACAAAATTGCTAGCAAAGACGAGAGTTTAACAACATTAAATACTGCTTTTGCAAACGAAGGTGCCTACATTAATGTTCCAAAAAACAAGGTTGTAGAAAAACCAATCGAAATCATTTATTTTTCTACAGGAGTAGAAAATGCATTGATGACACAACCACGAAATTTAGTAGTTATTGGCGAAAATGCGCACGTTCAAATTATTGAAAGACATCAATCTTTGAATGAAAACCCAGTATTGACCAATGCGGTTACAGAGATTTTTGCTCAAAAACGTGCCATTGTAGATTATTATAAAATACAAAATGATTTGCTATCGGCAAACCTAATTGATAATACCTATATTTCTCAAAAACAGGAGAGTAGAGTTTCGGTCCACACGTTTTCTTTTGGTGGA
The DNA here is from genome assembly GCF_044377315.1 of Flavobacterium sp. GTDB lineage: Bacteria > Bacteroidota > Bacteroidia > Flavobacteriales > Flavobacteriaceae > Flavobacterium. The sequence continues at coordinate 20,420 of NZ_JBILJG010000007.1, read as the reverse complement.
AACATTACTAGAAACAACTTAAATTTCTATCATTTTGGAGAAAGAATCGATTCTACTTTAAAAGGAATTACGATTATTGGCGATAAGCAACATGTTGATCATTACACACTTGTAAATCACGCAACACCAAATTGTGAAAGCCATCAAAACTATAAAACGATTTTAGCAGACAGTTCAACAGGAGTTTTCAACGGAAAAATTTACGTAGAAAAAGAAGCACAAAAAACGGATGCTTTTCAGCAAAACAATAACATTCTAATTGGTGATAAAGCTACAATCAATGCTAAGCCACAATTAGAAATTTTTGCCGATGATGTAAAATGTTCTCACGGTTGCACCATTGGTCAATTAGACGAAAGTGCTATGTTTTACATGCAACAACGCGGAATTCCAAAGAAAGAAGCTAAAGCTTTGTTGATGTATGCGTTTTCAAATAGTGTAATAGAAAGCATCAAAATACCAGAATTGAAACAACGAATTACTAAGATTATTGCCAATAAATTGGGTGTTAATTTAGGGTTTGATTTATGATTTTAACCACTAAGACACAAAGAATTCACAAAGAGCGCAAAGGTTAAAAAACATTGCGCTCTTTTTTTATTTTATATAAACTTCTTTCTATTCATAATCATTCCCAAATGAAGTTCTGTTTTGGTTTGCGCAACATTTGAAAGTAATAACTTTCTAAAACTTTAAATAAATTTGGCGGCTGGTTTCCAAAACCTTAAATAATGATTCCATAGCTTAAATTTTTATCAAAAACACAGATTATAAGTTTGAAATGAATTTTCTTTGCAAAAACAATTCTTATGGCAAACAAAATATACTACTTAGCTTCCTGCGATACGTGTAGAAAAATTATAAAATCGCTTCCAAATACGGATAAATTAGAATTCCAAGACATTCGACAAAACCCAATAACCGAACAACAATTGGACGGAATGTATCAATTATCGGGCAGTTACGAAGCTATGTTCAGCCGAAAAGCGCAACTATACAAATCGATGGATTTGAAAAGTAAAAACTTGACCGAAGCTGATTATAAAAACTATATTTTAGAACATTACACGTTTTTAAGTCGCCCCGTTTTTATTATTGATGGTAAAATTTACATAGGTAACAGCCAAAAAAATATTGCAGAAGTAATTAAAGCATTGAGTTAATGTCAAAAAGAAATTGGGCATTACTAGCCGCTACTTTAGTGTCAATTATTTATGGCGTAACCTTTACAATTGCCAAAGATGTAATGCCAAAATATGTTGAACCATTTGGTTTTATAACCATGCGAGTTGGTGGTTCGATGTTGCTATTTTGGTTGGTTTCGTTTTTTGGGAGATTGTTTCGTTTCTCTCACAATGACAAAGTTGAATTAGAAGATTTTCCTCGAATAGTAGCAGCTGCATTTTTTGGCGTGGCTTTGAATATGCTGACTTTTTTCAAAGGGTTGAGCTATACTTCGCCTATCATGGGCGCCGTTTTAATGGTTACAACACCAATGATTGTATTGATTCTTTCCGCAATAATCATGAAAGAACGAATGCAAAAACGTAAAATCTTCGGAATACTATTGGGTTTAACCGGAACCATAACACTCATTCTTTACGGAAAATCGATGGTTAACGCTCCCAATGCAACTTTGGGAAATCTACTCGTTTTTATAAACGCAGTTTCGTATGGTTTTTATCTAATAATTGTAAAAAAATTAATGGATAAATACAACGCTTTCACTTTTGTAAAATGGATTTATACATTTGGTTTCTTGATGGTTTTGCCTTTTGGTTGGAACGAATTTCAAGCTGTAGATTTTGCTAATTTACCAACAGATATTTTCTGGAAAATTAGTTTTGTAGTGATTTTTTCCACGTTTTTAACCTATTTACTCAACTTGGTTTCTATGCGTGAATTAAAGCCAACAACCGTAGCCGTATTTATCTATTTACAACCGCTTTTTGCTACTATTTTTGCCGTAAGTTTAGGAAAAGACGATTTGAGTTTAGTCAAATTACTTTCGGCAGTTTTGATATTTACAGGTGTTTATTTGGTAACACAGAAAAAACCTAATACCTAACAACTACCAACTACAACCTTTTTCATATATTTGAAGTCAATTAAAAGAACAGAATGATACAATCCATGACGGGTTTTGGGAAAGCTTCTTTGCAATTACCTACCAAAAAAATTACAGTTGAAATCAAATCGCTTAATAGTAAAGGTTTAGATCTGAATACCAGAATGCCATCGGTTTACCGCGAAATGGAATTGGGTTTACGCAACCAATTATCACAACGATTAGAACGTGGAAAAATTGACTTTTCACTCTATATTGAAGTTACTGGTGAAGAAACTTCATCTAAAATTAATGTGCCAATTGTAAAAGGGTATATCAATCAGATGAAAGCCGTAATTCCAAATGCAGACGAAACCGAATTGATGAAAATGGCAGTAAAAATGCCTGATGCGCTAAAAACTGAACGCGACGAAATAGACGAAAACGAATGGAAAGAAATTCAAAAAGTCATTGATGAAGCGTTAGAAAACATGGCACAATTCAGAAAAGACGAAGGCGCTTCTTTAGAAAAAGAATTTCAATTGCGAATTGCCAACATTCTTTCATTAATGAATGATGCCGTTTCATACGATGCCGAAAGAGTTGAAACCGTAAAAACCCGTTTAAGAACCGCTTTAGATGAACTAAAAGCTAATGTTGATGAGAATCGTTTTGAGCAAGAATTGATTTTTTATCTTGAAAAATACGACATTACCGAAGAAAAAGTACGTCTTGAAAATCACCTAAATTATTTCAAAGAAACCCTTGCTGGAAGCGAAGCCAACGGAAGAAAATTAGGTTTCATAACACAAGAAATGGGAAGAGAAATCAATACAATGGGTTCTAAATCAAATCATTCTGAAATGCAGAAATTGGTTGTGATGATGAAAGACGAATTGGAGAAAATTAAGGAACAAGTGCTTAATGTTCTATAAAGGAAATAGAGAAAAGAATAAAGAGAATAGACAACACAACAACACAATGCAAAAAGGAAAACTACTCGTATTCTCAGCGCCATCTGGTTCGGGAAAAACAACTATAGTACGACATTTATTAGCACAAGACGATTTGAATTTGGAGTTTTCAATTTCGGCTGCAACTCGTGATCCTCGCGGAGAAGAAGTCAATGGAAAAGATTACTATTTTATGTCAATTGCTGATTTCAAAAAACACATCAAAGCTGAAGATTTTGTAGAATGGGAAGAAGTCTATCGCGACAATTTTTACGGAACTTTAAAAAGCGAAGTCGAGCGTATTTGGGCAAAAGGAAAAAACGTGATTTTTGACATTGATGTTGCTGGCGGATTGCGAATTAAATCAAAATTTCCACAAGAAACATTAGCCGTTTTTGTAAAACCACCAAGTGTTGACGAACTAAAACGCCGTCTAAAAGAACGTTCAACCGAAAGCGATGAAAAAATCAATATGCGAATTGCCAAAGCGCATGTTGAACTAGCAACCGCACCACAATTTGACAAAATCATCAAAAACTACGATTTAGACATTGCCAAAGAAGAAGCGTATCAGTTGGTGAAAGAATTCGTATCTTTATAATTCTTCCGTATTATTTTTGGCAAAAATTAATTGCAATATTTCAAAAATAAAAAATAGTTAATCTGCAATAATAAATGTTAGCTCCATCTTTAGAACTTCAAATACAAACGCTTCCCGATAATCCCGGAGTCTATCAGTATTACGATAAAGAAGATAAAATTCTTTATGTTGGAAAAGCCAAAAATCTTAAAAAAAGAGTTTCATCTTACTTCAATAAAGTTCATGATAACGGAAAAACTAATGTGTTAGTTCGCAAAATTGTAACTATAAAACATATTGTCGTTTCGTCAGAGCAAGATGCACTTTTGTTGGAAAATAATTTAATAAAAAAGCTCCAACCGCGATACAATGTCTTATTGCGTGACGACAAAACTTATCCATGGATTTGCATCAAAAAAGAACCTTTTTCTCGCATATTTCCAACACGTAGAATGATAAAAGACGGTTCTGAATATTTTGGACCTTATACTAATTTCAAAACGGTAAATACGATTTTGGATTTAGTAAAAGAGTTGTATCCATTGCGAACTTGTAACTTTGATTTAGCATCGCAAAATATCGATAAAGGCAAATTTAAAGTGTGTTTAGAATTTCATATTGGAAATTGCAAAGGTGGATGTGAAGGTTATGAAACAGCTGAACATTATCAAATTCAAGTTAATGCCATTCGTGAAATATTGAAAGGAAATTTCAAAGAAAGCTTGAAAGATTTCAAATCTAAAATGTACGAATTTGCTTCCAATATGCAATTTGAAGAAGCACAAAAAGTCAAAGAAAAAATCGAAGTTCTCGAAAATTATCAATCGCGTTCTACTGTTTTAAATCCAAAAATTTCCAATATTGATGTTTTCTCTATTGTTTCCGATGAAACCATGGCGTATGTAAATTTTTTACAAATTGCACACGGAGCCATTATTCGTTCGTACACATTGGAGTTAAAGAAAAAATTAGACGAAACCGACGAAGAACTTTTAGAGTTAGCAGTTGTTGAACTTCGGGAGCGTTTTCATTTGACTTCCAAAGAAATTGTTTTACCATTTGCATTAAATTTAGGTGAAACTATAAAAGTTACCGTTCCACAACTTGGTGACAAAAAACATATTTTAGAATTATCGGAAAGAAATGCTAAATATTACCGATTAGACCAATTAAAACAAATTCAAATAGTCGACCCAGAACGCCATTCGAATCGAATTATGGCACAAATGCAAAAAGATTTACGCCTTTCTGAAGAGCCACGACATATAGAATGTTTTGACAATTCCAATATTCAAGGAACCAATCCGGTTGCAGCTTGCGTGGTTTTTAAAGACGGAAAACCATCTAAAAAAGAGTACAGACATTTTAATATAAAAACCGTAGAAGGACCAAACGATTTTGCTTCTATGGAAGAAGTCGTTTACCGAAGATACAAACGATTATTAGATGAAAATCACCCATTACCACAACTAATAATCATCGACGGTGGAAAAGGACAACTTTCATCAGCCTTAAAAAGCATCGACGATTTAGGATTGCGTGGAAAAATTGCCATCATTGGAATTGCAAAACGTCTTGAAGAACTTTTTTATCCAGGTGATTCGGTCCCATTATATCTTGATAAAAAATCGGAAACGCTCAAAGTAATTCAGTTTTTACGAAACGAAGCACACCGATTTGGAATCACATTTCACCGTGATAAACGAAGCAAATCGGCATTAAATTCTTCCATAGAAAGTATCCCAGGAATTGGCGAAAAGACTATGCTCACGTTAATAAAACACTTTAAAAGTGTTAAAAGATTGAAATTAGCCACAGAAAAAGAAATTTCTGATGTGGTTGGTACATCAAAAGCCAAAAAAATTTCCGACTTTTACAAAAAAGAATAAGTTTTTCAAATTTTGAGAATAATGATAAATCAAAAATTTAAATCAGAAATAATTTTGAGAAGGGTTTACACACTCGCTCTTTTTTCTTTTTTCTTTTTTCTTTTTTCTACAAATTGCTATTCTCAGGAAACCATTCCAAGAAAAAAAATTGGACTAGTTTTAAGCGGTGGCGGCGCTAAAGGTTTTGCTCATATCGGAGTTTTAAAAGTTTTAGAAACCGCAGGAATAAAAATAGATTATATTGGTGGAACTAGCATGGGGGCTGTCGTTGGCGGATTATATGCTTCGGGTTACAACGCAACTCAAATAGATTCTATTTTTAAAAAAATAAAATTTGACGAACTTCTTCAAGATTATAACCCAAGAACTTCCAAAAGTTTCTATGAAAAAAGAAATGACGAAATATATGCCATTTCATTACCTTTTAACAAATTTAGTTTGGGAATTCCTGTAGCATTATCTAAAGGATTATATAATTATAATGTTCTAAACCAACTAACAAATAAAGTAAGGCATGTAAGAGATTTTAGCAAATTACCAATTCCTTTTTTATGCATTGCAACCGATATTGAAACGGGCGCAGGAGTAATTTTAGACAAAGGTTATTTGCCGCAAGCTATGTTGGCTAGTTCTGCTTTTCCAACACTTTTTTCACCAGTAGAAATTGATGGAAGATTACTTATTGATGGCGGAGTTACAAATAATTATCCTGTTGACGAGGTCAGAAAAATGGGTGCAGATATTATTATTGGTGTTGATGTTCAAGACGATCTAAAAGACAGAAATTCTCTAAGAGACGCCACCAGAATATTAGTTCAAATATCTAATTTACAGATGGTTGAAAGCATTAAAGAGAAGATAAGCAAAACAGATATTTATATAAAACCAGATATTTCTGGTTACAATGTAATCTCATTTGACGATAGAAGAGATATTGTTAAAAAAGGCGAAGAAGCTTCTTTTACAGTGTATGAAAAGTTATTACCACTTGGAAATAAAGAAACGTATAAACTTCAATCTTTAAAAAATGTAAACGATAGTATCCAAATAAATAGAATTAGTTTTTCAAATTTAAATAACTTCACAAGAGCTTATGTTTTAGGTAAACTTGGATTTAAACAGCCATCAAAAGTAAGTTACACGGATTTAAAAAATGGAATAAACAAGTTAAACGCTACACAAAACTTTAGTTCTATAAGTTATAATTTAAACGAATTAGACAATGGTGATGATTTAAATTTAACATTAACAGAAAGTAAAAACAAAACATTTTTAAAATTTGGCTTACATTATGATGATTTATACAAAAGTGCCATTTTGGTAAATCTAACGCAGAAAAAATCAATATTTAGAAATGATGTACTTTCTTTAGACTTAGTGCTTGGCGATAATTTTAGATATAATTTAGATTATTATGTGGACAATGGTTTTTACTTTAGTTTCGGATTCAAGTCTAGATTAAACCAATTTAACCGAAATGTCTCAACCGATTATAGCAACGGAAGCCTATTTACATCACTTGATATTACGTCCTTAAATGTAGATTTTCTCGATATAAATAATCAGGCTTATGTTCAAACTGTTTTTTCTCAAAAATTTCTAATTGGCGCTGGAATTGAATGGAAACACTTGCGAATAAGATCAAAAACGCTTAACAATTCAGCATCTGTATTTGAAAACAGCGATTATGGAAGCGCATTTAGTTACATAACTTACGATTCATTTGACAATAAATATTTTCCTAGAAAAGGATTGAATTTTAATGGAACTTTTCAAACCTATCTTTTTTCAAATAATTATTACAATCAGTTTAACCGATTTTCAACTGTAAAAGGTGAATTGGGAATTGCTGGAAAATTATACACAAAAACTACTTTAAAAGTCCAATCGTCCATAGGATTAGCTATTGGCGAAGAAAGTGTCTCCTATTTAGATTTTGTTTTTGGTGGTTATGGTTACAACACCATTAATAATTTTAATCATTTTTATGGGTATGACTTTATATCGTTGGCAGCAGATAGTTTTGTAAAAACTGCCGCTACTATTGATTATGAAATTTTCAAAAAAAATCATTTGAATTTTTCGGCAAATTTTGCAATTATTGAAGATGCTCTTTTTGAAAAAGTAGATTGGATTGATAGAAAAAAACAATCAGGATATGCTGTTGGTTACGGACTAGAAACCATTATCGGTCCAATTGAATTTAAATATTCGTGGTCGCCAGATAACCCAAGACCTTTTGCTTGGTTGAGCGCTGGTTTTTGGTTTTAAACCTATAATTTTTCTATTTTCGTAAAATTATTAAACAAAAAAAGTATATTTGAACACAATAAACTAAAAAACTACATTATGTCTATTTGGAGAGTTAAACCCGTATCTGCCTTTGAAGCTGATATGAAAAAGAGTGAATTAAAGAAAGTTTTAGGGAAATGGAGTCTTACGGCAATAGGTGTAGGAGCTATCATTGGAGGTGGAATCTTTGTTTTAACAGGAACAGGGGCTTATTATCATGCAGGACCAGCTTTAGCATTATCTTTTATTATTGCAGGAGTTGCTTGTGTTTTTGCTGCACTTTGTTATTCTGAATTTGCCTCTATTTTGCCTGTTGAAGGTTCGGCTTATGCTTATGCTTATGGAACAATTGGTGAAATTTTCGCTTGGATTATAGGATGGGGTTTAATATTAGAATACGCAATGGGATCTATGACTGTCGCTGTATCTTGGTCAGGCTATTTCAATAAATTATTAAAAATGTTTGGAATAAAGCTTCCCGAATGGTTAACCACTGATCCAGGTAGTTATACAGGAGATGGTTTTTCTATGAATTTACCAGCTTTTTTAATAGTGCTTTTTGTTATTTCAATTTTAATTAAAGGTACTCAAAGCGCCGCAAAAGCGAATAACTTGATTGTTATTATGAAGGTGTCTGCAATCATATTCGTTATAATTGCTGGAGCTTTTTTTATCAATCCAGAAAATTGGTCTCCATTTATTCCAGAAGCCACTCAAATTATAGAAAAGAATACCATCCATGAAGCATATGGGTTTGGGGGTATTGTATCTGGTGCTGCAGCAATTTTCTTTGCTTACGTAGGTTTTGATGCTGTTTCGACACAAGCAGGTGAGGCAAAAAATCCAAAGAAAGATGTCCCTTTTGCAATTATAGCTTCTTTACTAATTTGTACATTGTTGTATATTTTAGTTTCACTTGTACTAACTGGAATGATGAATTATCAAGATTTTAATCCGCTTGGAAAATATCCAGATGCTATAAAAGCACCTGTAGCTTATGCTTTTGATATAGCTGGACAAGCTTGGGCTGGTTACATTATAACAATTGCAGCAACAGTTGGTTTAATATCGGTTTTAATGGTAATGATTATGGGACAATCAAGAATTTTTCTTGGCATGTCAAAAGATGGTCTAATTCCTCAAGTATTTTCTAAAGTTAATCCTATTTCAGGAACGCCAAAAACTAATCTTATGATTTTGGGTGCGGTTATAGCAACAGTAGCTGCTTTTACGCCAATAAACAAGTTAGCAGATATGACGAGTTTCGGAACCTTGTTTGCCTTTACAATGGTATGTGTAGCTGTTTGGATGTTAAGAATTAAGCAACCTAATATCGAAAGAACTTTTAAAGTTCCTGCATTGCCTGTGATAGCAATATGTGGTATTTGTATTAATACTTATTTAATGATTAATCTTAGTATGGATGCGCAATTATTATCTTTAGGTTGGTTATTAATAGGTGTAATTGTTTATTTCCTATATGGTAAAAGAAATGCAAAACTTGGAAAACAAGAAAATGTTGAATAAAAAAAAGCCACTTTTTAGTGGCTTTTTTTTATTTTTTACGATATTTGTTTTATGAAAAAATGGGACAGCCTTTTAATCTATTTAAAATTCCTCATCAAGAGAAATCCTGAATGAGTTGATTCTTTTTGAGTATTAACGAAAGATAGGTTCTCCTAAACTTTTAAACTTTTAAATTTTTAAACAAAAAGAAAATGCCATTTTATCACAAACTTGGAAATATACCACCTAAACGTCACACACAATTCCGAAAACCAAACGGCGATTTGTATTACGAACAGCTTTTTGGAACTGTCGGTTTTGACGGAATGTCAACCAATTCCTATCACGAGCAACGACCAACACAAGTAAAAGAGATTCGCTCTCAATATAGTGTTGCGCCAACTATTGCAAAGTCAAACAATATTCAATCTTATAAATTAAGAGGTTTTGATGTTGCACCACAAGACGATTTTTTAGAAAGTCGTAAAATTGTATTGACCAATTCCGATTGTCACATAGTTCTTGCAGCTCCAAGAAAATCAACAACCGATTATTTTTATAAAAACACCGATTCTGATGAAATGATTTTTATTCATCAAGGATCAGGAAAATTAAGAACTATCTACGGAAATCTTGATTTCAAATACGGTGATTATCTAATCATTCCTCGTGGAATTATCTACAAAATCGATTTTGACACCGAAGAAAACCGTTTGTTTATAGTTGAATCACATTCTCCAATTTACACTCCAAAACAATACCGCAATTGGTTCGGACAGTTATTAGAACATTCCCCATTTTGCGAAAGAGACATTCGTCGACCACATGAATTAGAAACCAATAATGAAGTAGGTGATTTTATAATTAAAGTAAAAAAGAAAGACGAAATTTTCGAAATGGTTTATGCAACACATCCATTTGATGTTGTAGGATATGATGGCTTCAATTATCCTTACGCACTTTCAATACATGATTTTGAACCCATAACAGGGAGAATTCATCAACCACCACCAGTACATCAAACTTTTGAAGCTAAAACATTTGTAGTTTGCTCTTTTGTACCTAGGCTTTATGATTATCATCCATTATCTATTCCTGCGCCATACAATCACAGTAATATTGATTCAGATGAGGTTTTGTATTATGTAGATGGCGATTTTATGAGTAGAAATGATGTAAAACCTGGAAACATTTCGCTTCATCCAGCAGGAATTCCGCATGGCCCACATCCAGGAGCAGCAGAAAGAAGCATTGGAAAAAAAGAAACGATTGAGTTAGCCGTTATGGTGGATACTTTCAAACCTTTAATGGTTACCGAAGAAGCTATGAAAATTGCTGATGAAACCTATTACCTATCTTGGTTGGATAAATAAAATAATTTTTTAGAAAATATTTTTTGAATAAAGTTGAATCTTATATTCTTAATACTTTCATCTTAATACAAAACAAAATGAGCAAAGAAGTAAAATCCGTAGATTACGGACTAGAAAAGATATTCAGTGGAGCACAAGATTTCCTTCCACTATTAGGAACAGATTATGTTGAATTTTACGTTGGAAACGCAAAACAATCAGCACATTATTACAAAACGGCATTTGGGTTTCAATCACACGCTTACCGAGGATTGGAAACAGGCTCTAAAGATTCTGTAAGTTACGTTTTAAAACAAGACAAAATCCGTTTGGTTTTGACAACACCATTAAATAGTAATTCACCTATTAATGAACATTTGCGCAAGCATGGCGATGGTGTAAAAGTAATTGCACTTTGGGTTGAAGATGCAAAATCTGCATGGGAAGAAACGACAAAACGTGGCGCTATTTCTTTCATGGAGCCTATAATTGAAAAAGATGAACATGGAGAAGTTGTTCGTTCAGGAATTTACACTTATGGCGAAACCGTTCATATATTTGTAGAAAGAAAAAATTACAACGGTGCATTTTTACCAGGTTTTGTTGAATGGAAATCAGAATACAATCCAGAACCACTTGGATTAAAATATGTAGATCACATGGTAGGAAATGTGGGTTGGAACCAAATGAATCAATGGGTAAAATGGTACGAAGACGTTATGGGATTTGAAAACTTCCTTTCGTTTGATGATACTCAAATTCATACTGAGTATTCTGCTTTAATGAGTAAAGTAATGAGTAACGGTAACGGAAGAATAAAATTTCCGATAAACGAACCTGCGAAAGGAAACAAAAAATCACAAATTGAAGAATATTTAGATTTTTATGAAGATTCGGGTGTTCAGCATCTTGCTGTTGCAACTGATGATATAATTAAAACCGTTGCAGGATTAAAAGCTCGTGGAGTAGAATTTCTTCCACCACCACCACAAGCGTATTATGATGACATTCCAAACAGATTGGGAGTTCACAGAGATATGATGAAAGAAGATATCAAAGAATTGCAAAGACTTTCTATTCTAGTTGATGCCGATGAAGATGGTTATCTTTTACAAATATTTACCAAACCAGTTGAAGACAGACCAACTTTATTTTTTGAAATAATTCAAAGAATGGGTGCAACAGGATTTGGCGCAGGTAACTTCAAAGCACTTTTTGAGTCAATCGAAAGAGAACAAGCGCTGAGAGGAACGTTGTAAAACCGCAATTTATTAAACAATTAGCAGGCTATATCGTTGTAGTGCATATTGAATTATGAAATAAATGTTAAAATTGATTTTTTATTGATGATATATCAAAAAAACGTTTTACATTTGCATCAGAAATAAAAGGGGTGGTTCCCTATTATTTTTTATAAATTTTTCATAATTTATAGTTTTTTGGTTGGTTAATAGCATAAAAACTCTATCAATTTTTGATGGAGTTTTTTTGTTTTAGTACATTTGGAACAAAAATTGCATTAGATTTATAGAATAAAAAAATCATAAAATGAAAAATTTTCTTTTAGTAGCACTATTACTGGTTACTGTAAGTTTTAATAATCAAAAACAAGCTTCATTTGATGTAGGCGAATGGTTTAAATTTAGAATACATTACGGTGTTGTAACAGCAGGTTATGCAACTGTTGAGGTAAAAGAAGCCTTAAAAAACAATAAAAAAGTTTTTCATGCCGTAGGAAAAGGTTATACAACCGGAATGACAAAGTTTTTCTTTAAAGTTGAAGATAATTACGAAAGTTATTTTGACAAAGTTACAAGCAAACCATATCAATATGTAAGAAAAATTGACGAAGGCGGTTACAAAAAAAATCAAGAAGGTTTTTTCAATCAAGACAAAAATACTATATTAGTTAAAGATTATAAAAATAAAACAGAGAAAACGTTTACAACTCCTGAAAATGTTCAAGATATTTTATCAGCTTTTTACTATTTAAGAAATCATCCCAACATAGACAAGCTAAAAGAAGGCGAATCTATTATTGTCGATATGTTTTTTGACGATGAAACTTTTAAGTTCAAATTAAAATATATTGGTAATGAAGATATTGAAACAAAATTTGGAACTGTTCCAGCCATGATTTTTAGACCTTTGGTTATGTCAGGAAGGGTTTTTAAAGAAGAAGAAAGTGTAACCGTTTGGATTTCAGACGACGAAAATAAATTACCAATACGAATTAAAGCAAGTCTTGCCGTTGGTTCTCTAAAAGCCGATTTAGAATCTTTTAAAGGATTAAATAATTCTTTCAAAATAAAAATGAAATAATGAACTCACAAACAACACAACTAATTTCAGAATTAGAAGAAAAATTTAATGCCATAAATCAAAATACAAACACACATCTTGAAGGTTTACTTTGGTCAAAACCAATTACTTATTGGGATTATATCCAAACCGATGCATTACTAAATCTACAAACTCAAAAAACCATTTTGCCCGACGAAATGGTTTTTATTATGTACCACCAGGTTAATGAGTTATTGTTCAAAATGGTTCTTTGGGAAATCAAACAAGTTTGCCTTTGCGATAAACCAACAACCAAGTTTTTTACCGAAAGACTAACTAGAATTTCTCGTTATTTTGACATGCTTACAACTTCATTCGATATTATGGGAGACGGAATGGAAATTGAGCAATACATGAAATTCCGAAATACATTAACGCCTGCCAGCGGATTTCAATCTGCACAATATCGTCTGATCGAATTTTCTTCAACCGATTTAATCAACCTTATTGATTACCGTTTCAGAGCAACTATTGATAGAAATACCCCTTACTCTCACGCTTTTGAGCATCTTTATTGGCAAGCAGCTGGAAAAGACCATACAACAGGCGAAAAATCTTTTTTAATTCTTGAATTCGAAAGAAAATATAAAGAAGAGTTTTTGCGTTATATGGAAGAATATAACACAATAAACCTATGGCAAATATTCAAACAATTACCCAAAGAAGACCAAAAAGATGCTGATTTAGTTGCCGCTATGCGTCATTATGACAGAACAGTAAATATCACCTGGGTTATGGGACACTTGAATGCAGCCAGAAAATATATTGGTGACGGAAATGCAACTGGAGGAAGCGATTGGAAAAAATACATGCATCCAAAATACCAACGAAGAATTTTCTTTCCAGAACTTTGGAGCGAAGAAGAACTAAAAAACTGGGGAGAAGATGCCTAATTTTTTTATTTGCCCCGTTTTTCTTAACTTCGTATAATGCTTTCAAGAGAAAAGTCCTTTCTTGTTGACAATGTGGTAATTAAAAAATAGTTGAAAAAAATAACGTTAATAGTATTTCTGCTTCTTTCTTTTTCTGCTTGTAAAAAAGCCGAAGAAGATTTTATTATTGAAGATATTGAACCACGCAAACCAATCGTTGATTTCGGATTCAAATATGACGATTTCAATGTGCATTATGATACCATTGGACACCGAGATACTTTTGAAAGAATTCTGAAAAAACAAAACCTGAATGGCAAAAAAGTCGCCGAAATAATTGATATTGTTAAAGACTCATTTCCAACACAAGTTCGTTTTATGCGCCCTTATGTTTGCCTGCGTTCTAAAGACAAATACCACAAACTTCAATATCTAATCTACCAACCTAATCGATTAGATTATTACTTAATTGATTTGACCGATTCTGTTGTTGGATTCAAAAAATCTAGACCTTTATCTTTCAAAATAAGAACAATTGCTGCTAGAATAAATGGTTCATTAGCATCAACACTTAAAAAAGAAGGAATAGATGCTTCCTTGTCTAAAAAAATAACCAAAGTTTATGCTTGGTCTATCGATTTCTTCAAGTTACGCCGTGGTGATAAATTTGCCCTAAGCTTTACAGAAAGATACATAAACGATACACTTTACGACGGAATCGATTCGTTAAGAGCTGCTTTTTTTGAATACAAAGGCGAAAAAATTTACGCTTTTCCGTACACACCAAATGACAAATCAAGCAAAGTCGATTACTACGACGAAAACGGAAAAACATTAAAAAATTATTTCCTAAAAGCACCTTTAAAATTCGTTAATATCACTTCACGTTTTTCTAAAAACCGCTTTCATCCAGTTCAACTTCGCTGGAAACCTCATAGTGGCACCGATTATGCCGCGCCATCTGGAACACCAATTATGACAACTGCTGCGGGTGTTGTAGAACAAACAGGTTATACAGCCGGAAACGGAAATTTTGTAAAAGTAAAACACGACAAAACCTATTCTACTCAATATCTTCACATGTCCAAAATTTTGGTACGTCGTGGCCAAAGCGTTCGACAAGGCGATATTATTGGAAAAGTAGGAAGTACTGGGCTTGCAAGTGGTCCGCACGTATGCTATCGTTTCTGGAAAAACGGAGTACAAGTTGATGCGCTTAAACTCAAATTACCCAATTCTATCCCAATGGATAAAAGACATTTACCGAAGTTTTTACAATACAGAAAACCTCTCAAACAAGAACTCGATAGCGTAGCTTTAGCTAAATTTGGTTATTAATTTCTAGAGAAGCTAATCCTTCTTTTCGTTACAATCTTGCCTATTAACAACCGTTTTTCTAAGCCATAAAAGGAGCTTCTTAGGTCGCTCTTTTACAGCAAGAAAAAACAAGTTGGAAATAGAGCAAGGATTTTCACTGCAAACACGAAGTGTTCATCGAACACCTATGAAAAAAAATGATTTAGTGAGGTAATAAGGGCTAAAAAATTCCCAAACAATGATTACTTTTGCACATCGAAAATTATAAAAAATGGCACTACAAAATACAAATCCTACTACAACAAAAGCTTGGGAAAAATTGCAACAACATTTTCAATCCATGCAAACAACCTCTATGAAAGAAATGTTCTCTGAAGATGCTTCAAGAGCTGCAAAATTTCATATACAATGGGAAGATTTTCTAGTAGATTATTCTAAAAACAGAATCAATCAAGAAACCATCAATTTATTGCTAGAATTAGCAAACGAAGTCAATCTAAAACAAGCAATTGCAAGCTATTTTGATGGACAATCCATTAATCAAACCGAAAATAGAGCGGTTCTTCACACTGCATTGCGAGCGCCAGAAAAAGCAACCGTTTTGGTAGATGGAAAAAACATAATGCCCGAAGTTTACGAAGTAAAAAACAAGATAAAAACATTTACCAACGAAGTAATTTCGGAACAAAGAAAAGGATATACAGGAAAAGCATTTACTGATATTGTAAATATTGGAATTGGCGGTTCAGACCTTGGTCCAGCAATGGTTGTTGAGGCTTTGCAATTTTATAAAAACCACTTAAATGTACATTTTGTTTCCAATGTTGATGGTGATCATGTAAACGAAGTAATCAAAAAAATAAATCCAGAAACAACCTTGTTTGTGATTGTTTCTAAGACATTTACAACACAAGAAACCTTAACTAATTCTGAAACCATAAAAGAATGGTTCTTGAAATCGGGCCAACAAGAAGATATTGCCAAACATTTTGTTGCCGTTTCAACAAACATCCAAAAAGTAACCGAATTTGGTATCGATTCGAACAACATATTCCCAATGTGGGATTGGGTTGGCGGACGTTTTTCACTTTGGAGTGCAGTTGGTTTGTCAATCAGTTTAGCGGTTGGTTTTGATAATTTTGACCATTTGCTAAAAGGTGCAAACAAAATGGACAATCATTTCAAATCAGAATCATTTGACCAAAATATTCCTGTAATTCTAGCTTTGTTAAGTGTTTGGTACAACAACTTTTTTGGAGCAGAAAGTGAAGCGCTTATTCCATACACACAATATTTACAAAAACTAGCTCCTTATTTACAACAAGGAATAATGGAAAGCAATGGAAAAAGTGTAGGTCGCGACGGAAAAATAGTGAATTACCAAACTGGAACTATCATTTGGGGCGAACCAGGAACAAATTCACAACACGCTTTCTTTCAACTAATTCACCAAGGCACAAAATTAATCCCTACAGATTTCATAGGGTTTGTAAAACCTTTGTATGGCGATAAAGACCATCATGACAAATTGATGTCTAACTTTTTTGCTCAAACAGAAGCATTGTTAAATGGTAAAACCCAACAACAGGTTCAAGCCGAGTTTGATAAACAAGGAGTTGCTGCCGAAAAAGCTGCTTATCTTTTACCTTTCAAAGTTTTTGCAGGTAATAAACCAACCAATACATTGTTAATAAACCAACTAACACCAGAATCTTTAGGTTCATTAATAGCTTTGTACGAACATAAAATTTTTGTACAAGGAATTATTTGGAACATTTTTAGTTATGACCAATGGGGTGTTGAATTAGGAAAACAATTGGCTAATTCAATTCTTGACGAAATAAATTCTAAAGAAGTTAAAAAGCATGATGATTCGACCCAAATGCTAATTACTTATTATTTGAATCGTTCATAAATTGATAAAAAAAAGCTAAAACACAAAACTCAATATGTTTTTTTTGAGCTTTTTTACTATATTTGAAATCCTAAAAAAATAATTTATGTACACTTTTATTCAAAAATTTCATTCTGGCTGGGCTTATTTAGTGCTTTTATTACTAGTTCTTGCTGTTGTAAATTCCTTTCTTGGATTATCTTCCAAAAAAGATTTTAGTGCTAAAGATAGAAAAATTGCTCTTTTTGCCTTAATTTTTACTCATGTTCAATTAGTAATAGGATTTATTCTTTATTTCGTTTCTGAAGTTGGAATGAAAGCTTTTTCAACCCAAGGAGCAATGAAAATTCCAGAATTAAGATTAACAATGTTAGAACATCCATTAATCAACATTATCGGAATTGTACTTATCACAATTGGTTGGTCAACACATAAAAAACAAGAGAGTAGTAACGGGAAATTCAAAAAAATAGCCATTTTTTACGGTCTAGGATTACTTTTAATTTTAAGTCGAATCCCATGGTCATTATGGTTTTAAAAACTTAGAAAGTCCTGAATAAGGGCTTTTTTTATCCATTTGGGTATGGTTTTTGTAAAAAAGTTATAAACGCTAAAAAATGAAAAAATATTCTATAACCTATATACTTCTGGTCGTCACAAATTTATTTTGCATTTCTTTTTATGCGCAAAAAACTCAAATTCAACCAAGTAAATCCACTCCAAAAGTTGAAAAAACTACAATCGCTGTAGATACACTCAAAAAAGGAAAAGAAATTGAATTAGAGAGCAATGACAAAACAATTGATACACTTATTGTCGAAAAAGGAAAATTTAAACTTCATAAAAAAAACGCACACGCTTCTTATTACGCCAATAAATTCAACGGAAGGCGAACAGCAAGCGGAAAAAAATTTAGTAATAACGGAATGACTTGTGCTCACAAAAAACTTCCTCTTGGCACAAAACTAAAAGTAACCAAC
The DNA here is from genome assembly GCF_044377315.1 of Flavobacterium sp. Taxonomy (GTDB): domain Bacteria; phylum Bacteroidota; class Bacteroidia; order Flavobacteriales; family Flavobacteriaceae; genus Flavobacterium. The sequence continues at coordinate 2,395 of NZ_JBILJG010000007.1, read as the reverse complement.
GAAGTAAACAAAAAATCTGTCTATGTAGAAGTAACCGATCGCGGTCCATACGTAAAAGGGCGTGAACTAGATTTATCAAGAAGAGCTTTTATGGAAATTGCTCACAATAAAGGTTCGGGCTCTGTAAATGTGACTATTGAAATACTTCAAAAATGATTTTAAAAAAGAGTTTATCTTCCTTTTTTCAACCTTATTTTTGCTAATTACTTTAAGTTGTTCTTCTACCCAAAACGCTTCTGTTAAATTCTACAAAAGCAATCTAGAAGCTTCCTATTATAAAGACAAATTCAACAGAAGAAAAACTGCAAGTTGCCCAGCTTGGCAAAGAGTTCCCATGAAAAGCTCCGCAAATGTCTCCTGACTTTGCGGTTTTTATATTTTAAATGGCTATAACTTAAAGTTTAAATCAAATCCAGATGATTTTGCCAGCTGGGATTACCATTCAAAAAAAACTAGAGAAATCGATTTATATAAAAAAGCATTTATGCAAATTATTGAAAACAAAAATAACGGCAGTTTAACCGTAAAAATTGAAATTCTAAATTAAGTTTTAGCCCAATTTGTGAAAATTTGCCTAATTTTTGGTTGTGCTCACCACTTTGTAAAAGGATTGTTGCTTAAGTAAGCATTGTAATATTTCTCATCGTTTGTAACTTCTTTTCCCAACCAACTTGGTTTTTTAAACACTTCATCTTCGCTTTCCAATTCTATTTCGGCCATTACTAATCCTTCATTTTCGCCAAAAAACTCATCTACTTCATAAACATGATCGCCAACTTTCACTTCATAACGAATTTTTTCAATCGCTCCTTCTTCGCATAATTTTAATAAAGCCGTTGCTTCTTCTAGAGGTATCATTTTTTCCCATTCAAATCTCGACATACCGCTTTTATTTCCCTTTCCTTTAATGGTAATAAAGCCATCCTTGCCATTTGTCCTAATTCTCACCATTCTTTCAGGATTTGAGCTTAAATAGCCTTGTATGATGCTTTTTTTAGCATAAGCTTCGTTCTTAAACTCAAAACTTGTTACAAGAAACTTTCTTTCTATTTCTATCATTTTTTAGGAGCTTTATCCTGCTATACGTTCCAATCTTTTCTTTTTTAAAGAAAAAAAGAAAAGGATTTCCACTGCTATCAGGGCTAGATTACGTAACAAAGATAAAAAAACGAATGCTACTTTTTGATTAAATTTGTAACATGCAAGAACCAATTCCAAATAGAAAAATTATTCATGTCGATATGGATGCATTTTATGCCTCGGTCGAACAATTGGATAATCCCGAATTGCGAGGAAAACCGCTTGCTGTTGGTGGTTCTGAGCATCGTGGCGTTGTTTCTGCGGCAAGTTATGAAGCTCGAAAATTTGGCGTTCGTAGCGCATTAAGTGGCACTTTAGCCAAAAAATATTGTCCAGAGCTTATATTTGTACGACCACGATTTGATAGATACAAAGAGATTTCTAACAAAATTAGAAACATTTTTCACGATTATACCGACCTGGTCGAACCACTTTCGTTAGACGAAGCTTATCTTGATGTAACTATTAACAAAAAAGGAAATCCAAGTGCCAGCTTGATAGCGCAAGAAATAAGAAAACGTATATATGACGAATTGGGTTTAACAGCTTCTGCTGGTATTTCTATTAATAAATTTGTTGCCAAAGTAGCTTCTGATTATAATAAACCCAATGGACAAAAGACAATTGGTCCAGACGAAGTAATTCCGTTTCTTGAGCAATTGCCCATTAGAAAATTCTACGGTGTTGGAAAAGTTACTACCGAAAAAATGTACCAACTAGGTATTTTTACGGGTTTAGATTTAAAAAACAAATCGCTAGAATTTCTAGAAAAACACTTCGGAAAAGCGGGCACTTTTTATTACAATGTAGTTCGTGGTATTCATAATGGTCAAGTTAGGTCAAATCATATCGCCAAATCAGTTGCTGCCGAACATACTTTCAACGAAAATTTAACGTCAGAAATCTTTATGCTCGATAAATTGGAAAGAATAGCAGCCGAACTAGAAAGAAGATTAAAAAAGCACAATATTTCGGGGAAAACAGTCACACTCAAAATAAAATACAGTGATTTTTCGCAGCAAACACGAAGTAAAACCTTGCCTTATTTTATTTCAGACAAAGCATTAATGCTAGAAACTGCCAAAGAACTTTTGTTTCAAGAGCGCATGAAAGAATCGGTTCGACTTCTCGGAATTTCGTTAAACAATCTCAATACCGAAGTCAAAAAAACCGTTGAAGTTCAATTGAAATTTGATTTTTAATACAATTGTCACACTGAGTGCAGTCGAAGTGCTTTTACTAAAAAGGGTTTTATTTTTATATTTATATAGCCCATTTTAAACAAAAAACCTGCTTTTTATATTTTAAAGCAAAA